>CAZFAO010000005.1:0-100547 GCA_964516875.1 uncultured Burkholderiales bacterium | reverse complement strand
AGAGCAACTGATTTGTAATCAGTAGGTCGTCGGTTCGATTCCGACATCCGGCTCCACGTACATAAAGCGTGTACATAAAGCGTAGGTTAGGGGGAACCATGCCAACGTCCACAGGAAACCAGGGTCCAGATAAAGACGGAGATTCGTCGACGCCTGCACCGTTTGCAACTCCACCATCGACACGCGCATTGGCATTAGTGGGAATTGCAGTTCTTATTGCACTTTTGCTTGTGGTGATTGTTAACGAAGACAAAAAAGATGGCGAAAAAACTGCGGCATCGACAACGCAAACGACAACTACAACGGCTGCATCGAATACAGAGACTACGTCTAAAAGTTCGAGTTCATCATCGACATCAACAACTAAGCCAGTTGCCAATACATCTCAACCATCCGATGTTTCAGTGCTTGTCCTCAATGGGAGTGGTACTGCTGGTGTAGCAACGAAGGTTTCCGAGGCGCTGGGCGAACTTGATTATAAAACGTTGACCCCGGGTGACGACAGTTCGATCGACAAAGGAACGATTGTTTATTACAAGTCAGGTTTTGAAAACGATGCAAAGCAGTTGGCAATCAATGTTGTTCCTGGCATTTTGAACGATCTAGATATGACTCAAACAGTGAAGTCGCAACAATTTCCATCCAGCGCTCCTGTTGCCTGGAATCAAACCAATTTAGTATCAGCAAATGTCGTTGTTGTTGTCGGAAGCTCTAGCTAGTATTTCGCCAAAATAAGATCGATTGCTTCAGCAAAACCTCGGTTATGCGATTTAGATAGTGCAACTATATTTTTCTGTGTTTTTATAAATTCTTGAACGTCGGCATCGCTGTCGATTCCATTCGACGGAATATATACAGTGCGAACAACATCGTGACAGAGAACATCAGCCATGCCATCGCCAATCATGTAGCAATGCTGTGGATCAATCCCGCGCAGTTCTTGGTCGCGTGAAATTCCATACGCTTTCGAAATGCCTATGGGGGTGACGTGGTAAATCAATACATTGTCAACTCCGGGCATGGTGCGACGAAACATTCCATGACCGTTGGCAACGAGTTCAAGAAATGACCAACCGTTTTCTTGGAGCAGAATATTTGCCTTTTCGATGGGAACATTTCCGCGCATGAGAAGAGAGGCATAACGATCTCGATTGTACGGAGTGTGGAGTTCGAGTTGACCAGCAAAGTGTTGCATCAACATATGTCCTGCATCAGAAAGGCACCCTAAAAACTCAGCTTGACTTAAATCGCTTTCGTGAATGAACGCGTTTGCTTTATCTCCATATTCAATAATGTCTTCTCCTGTTGTATGAATGACGCAACCGAGTTCAGCAATATATTTAGAGATTCCTGCAGAGCGACAAAATTCGGATGTGCGATAAACGTCGCGTCCCGTTGCAACAACAAGATCAGCTCCCGCTTTTTCGGCGCGTTCAAGTGCATCAATTCCAACAGTGCTACGAGCGCCCGTGTGGTCGTGCAAAAGAGAGGCATTGTTGCCCAACAGCGTTCCATCGAGGTCTATATATATGGTGGGTTTCTGGGGTGCGATATCTTTCACAATATATCCAATGTCTTATCACTTCGCGTTATTCGTTATATTCGCATAACGAACTGTTCTCGTGGCTTTTCGGGCTTATTTGGCTTTATATTAGGCGATTATTCTTGCTCGGGCTCTTCTCAATCCATGCATTCCATGATTTAATGGGTTTGTCTATACGTATCGAGTTTGGTGGCGATGAGCTCCAAACCCCGATACGTATACAGGTCTCCCCAATATCCCAGGAATAAAAATGACACGACGTCACACTTACAATTCTCTCATACTTGTAATAGTGCTGTGTGCTGCACTTATTTCGACGATGGCAATTTCTTCAAGCGCATTTGGTGCTACCGGTCGAACGAATGCTTGTTCAGGTGATCTCTGCGGTTCATACGGCGGTGGAGGCGGAACTCATCATCCAGGTGGTAGCGGGCGAGGTAGATTCGGTGGCCGTGCAGGTGTGTCGTTTGGTTATACGCCTATTCCACAATTGACCGAATGTACACCAAGCGCTGCTGACAACAATCGTGCTGAGCAATTTGACTACAAACCTTATGAAGAGAGTCGACCCTGGTATGCGCATTATCTTTCTGCAACACAGCGATCAACTGGAGCGGTTGTAGGTGGTTGGCCTGGCACCGCATACTGGGGAATAGGATGGAACTCCAATACTGGGTTGCCCGATGAAGACGCAGATGACCTGGGCAGTGCAGGTGGAGTCGGAAACGATGAGCAGCTCTTTGGGCCAACGTGGACATACGGCACTACGTTTTGTCTCCCCTTAAAAGGTGGCGCGCTCATTGAAGCCATGCTAAACCAGGCTAAGCCGGTACTTGAAGGTTTCCCTGGAACAAAAGATAGAGCAGCACCCGGTAAAGCCATTCTGAAAATGAAAAAATCATATATCGATGTAAGCATTGACGAAAAAGAACTCAGTAATAACGGAATCAATATATCTTTTCAAGTGAGAAAGTTGTATTTTCTTATCTGTGACGAAGGTAAGTTGGATAAATGGGTGAAGGAATCAAATCCGCCAAAACCCCCAGAAAGCTTTGGGATAACGCATTGTAAACTGGGTACTGACAGTAAATCACCTGTAAAAATCGATACAAATAAAATTAATTATGATACGCCAAGAGGTGCTGACAGTGTTCGCCACTTAAAAGTAGCTGTGAAATATAAAAAGAAAGGCAAATTTTCTATCACTGCCATTGCTGTATTTCACGGTCAAGTCGATATCAATGGTGCTTTAGCTGAAGCACGAAACATTGAAAAGATATCCGACACAATATATACGAATGTGCAAAGTTCGAAAGCCGTCAACCGTAAAAAGGGTAAATAATTTACGAAGCCTCAACGTACATTGATTGACCGATGGTGCGAGGAATTTTTAGTTCTGGCTTTCCCTTGCGCGTGATGACAACATCGTTTGGTGTTTTATTTGAAATCGAAATCTCGGTACCGGGGACTAACTCATTGCTTGCAACAAAGTCGAGTGCTTCATCGTCCATTTCAATGCGTTCACCTATGCGACGAATCGTCCACTGTTGAGTTTCTGATGCATCGGTAAGTGCAACTGCGTTTTTGAAACTTCTTTTTGTTGATTCTTTTTGTGAACCATCTGCATTGGGAATGGGGTTTCCGTGCGGACATGTTTCCGGGTTATCGAGAAGGGCAACAAGTTTTTCCTCTACTTCATCAGAAATAACATGTTCCCATCGGTCCGCTTCCTTGTGGGCTTTGCCCCATTCCAAACCAATGACATCGACAAGTAGCCGCTCTGCCAAACGATGCCGTCGCACGACAGACGTTGCTTGCTTTTTCCCGCTGGGAGTCAACGATACAGAATTGTTGTCAGAGACTTTTACGAGTCCAAGTTTTTCCATACGGTGAATATGTTCGGTGACCGAAGGTGCAGAAATATTTAGTCGCTCAGCAATACGAGCGCGCTTAATTTCAATACCTTCTTCTTCAATTTCAAAAATGGTCGCGAGGTAATGCTCGGTGGAATCATGGAGATCTGCCATGGAGGCATTCTAGAACGTTGGTTGCTTCAAATTTATCCCAGCGCTTGCATGCACATGAGGGTTTTTGGCAGACTGTTAGCACTCTCACCTGGAGAGTGCTAATGGCCCCAACCCCATAAATTGCCCGAAAATCTGGGTTTTAGGGTTTGGTGCCCGAAGATAAGCCGAACTGTTCACAGATGTGAATAAGGAGAAAAAATGGCAAAGATTATTGTTTTTGACGAGACAGCTCGTCGCAGCCTCATTGCAGGTATGAATAAGCTCGCGGACGCAGTTGCTGCGACTCTCGGACCAAAGGGACGCAATGTTGTTTTGGATAAGAAATGGGGAGCTCCTACAATTACTAACGATGGTGTTTCCATCGCAAAAGAAATCGAACTCGAAGATCCTGTCGAAAACATCGGCGCGAGCCTCGTTAAAGAAGTTGCAAAAAAGACTGATGACGTTGCCGGTGACGGTACAACAACTGCAACTGTTCTTTCACGCGCAATGGTGATTGAAGGAATGCGCAACGTTACTGCTGGCGCCAACCCAATGGGTATCAAGAGCGGAATTGAAAAAGCTGTTGTCGTTGCAGTTCAATCCATCAAGGACATGTCACAAAAAGTTGACACCAACCCAGAACAAATCGCAAACGTTGCAGCAATCTCTGCAGCCAACGAAGAGATCGGTGCACAAATCGCTGAAGCGTTAGCAAAGGTTGGAAAAGACGGAGTTATTACCGTTGAAGAATCTCAGACATTTGGTCTCGAGCTCGACCTTGTAGAAGGTATGCGATTCGATAAGGGATACATCTCTCCTTACTTCGTCACCGATTCAGACCGTATGGAAGTTGTTCTCGACGATCCATATGTTTTGTTTGCACCTTCCAAGATCTCTGCTGTTAAAGACATGCTTCCTGTTCTGGAAAAGGTTATGCAGTCAAACCGTCCTCTCGTGATCATCGCAGAAGACGTTGACGGTGAAGCACTTGCAACTTTGGTTGTGAACAAGATCCGTGGAACGTTTAAGTCTGTTGCTATCAAGGCTCCAGGTTTCGGTGAACGACGCAAGGCAATGCTTGAAGATATGGCCATCCTCACAGGTGGACAAGTTATCGCTGAAGAAGTTGGACTTAAGCTTGAAACAGCAACGCTCGACCTTCTTGGTTCAGCACGCAAAGTTGTTATTTCGAAAGACGAGACAACAATCATCGAAGGCGCTGGCACAAAAGAAGCTGTTGCTGCACGTGTTCAACAAATTCGTAACGAAATCGACAACACTGATTCAGATTACGATCGCGAAAAACTTCAAGAGCGTCTCGCAAAACTTTCCGGTGGTGTTGCCATCATCAAGGTGGGAGCAGCAACCGAAGTAGAGCTCAAAGAAAAGAAGCACCGTATTGAAGATGCAGTTCAAACAACAAAGGCTGCTGTTGAAGAAGGTGTTGTCGCCGGTGGTGGTATTACATTGCTCCGCGCGCAGTCCAAGGTCAACGATCTTGCTGACACGCTCAACGGTGATGAAGCAACAGGTGCACGCATTGTTGCTCGCGCTCTGGAAGCTCCTCTCTCTCAGATTGCTCGCAATGCTGGACTTGAAGGCGGAGTTGTTGTTGAAAAGGTTCTCGCTCTCAAGGGCAACGAAGGACTCAACGCAGCTACGGGTGAATACCAAGACTTAGTAGCAGCTGGAGTTATCGACGCAGCAAAGGTGACACGTTCTGCATTGCAGAACGCAGCATCGATTGCCGCATTGTTCTTGACCACAGAAGCTGTGGTTGCCGACAAGCCAGAACCTGCTGCTGCCGCGCCAATGGGCGATGGCGGAATGGGTGACATGGGAGGCATGGGCTTCTAGTTCATCCCCATCGACTTTTACCGTTGTAGGGTCCGGAATCCGGCCTTCAGAACGGAGAAAGTACTAGAGGGTCCCATTCGGGGCCCTCTTTTTTGTTTCATTACACTTGTTATATGCCAGCAGAAAATAAAACAGGTTTGTACGTATCGCATTTCATGGTGACTTTTCCTGCAACGGAAAAAGATCGCCAAGAGACAATTACTTCGCTGACCCGAACCAAAGAAGAAGCCGAACTCAAAGGTATTCAATTTGTTACGGCTGCAACATTCGGTCATGAATCCGATGCGATCTTTATGATGCTCGCACCGAGTTCTGAAGAACTGCTCGGTGTTGAACAAGCAATTAAAACGTCGGGTGCGTTTGTTGTAGATAGTTTCTTGTCGATCACCGAAACGTCGGAGTACACAACGACGGAAGCCGAAGAACAAGCTCGTGTATATGCCTTGGATGAATCCGCAGACGAGAAAACAAAGATGATGGATACGTGGCGCGAGCGCATGGCCATTTATGAAAAGCACAAGCTCTATCCAGAACTTCCTCCGAAAGCAATGGGATATATTTGTTTTTACCCCATGTCGAAAAAGCGCGATGGTGAAAACAACTGGTATTCACTTTCCTTTGAAGAGCGAGCAGCGTTCATGCGCGCACATGGTTTAGTGGGGCGCAACTACGCAGGCCGAATAAATCAGCTCATCACAGGTTCAACTGGCTTGACGGACTGGGAATGGGGAGTTTCTCTTTTTTCCAAGACGCTTGAAGACATCAAAGACATTGTCTATGAAATGCGCTTTGATGAAGCCTCGGCGCTCTACGGTGAGTTTGGTCATTTCACGATCGGACGCATCTGCGAACCGTCACAAATTTTTGAACGCTAGTTGTTCGTCATCTGCTCAATCAGTAACGTCACAAGTGAAACCTTTCCCTCAGAATGTTCGTAGGAATTTCCAATGTCATCGTGATTGACATACCCCTGAGCATCCACCTCTATTCCTAATGTTTCATTCACATGGGCAGCGAGTTGATCAGGAGTAGTGGGCTGGTCGTTGATGACGAACACTTCCAATCCTTCCCAATAGTGCTCAATATCAACCTGGCCCTCGATCGCTAGTTCATACAGTTCTTCCGGGCGCGACGCTTCGGGCATCTGAAAAGCAGAAACGGGATGCAATCTCCATTCGAGATCGATATCTCCCCACTCGCTAAACCACGTGTTCGCGCTGTTCCAATAGCTGTCGACGGGGTCCGAAAAGGCGTTATGGAGTCGTTTAACCAGCTCAGGGTGCTTTTTTGTCGTTATTACAACCGAAACTTCTTCGTTGTGAATTGTCATAATATGTACTATAATACACTAATGACTGGTGTGAGGATTGTTGATCCAAATACGGGCCCACGTGACCCTGGCCATGACGTGACGACCGTTTTCTTTCCTCGCGGTCGCAACGCGAATGGCTTCGAAGAAAATCCTCTTCATATCATGGACAAGCTTTCTGCCCACCGTTTCGTGGTGATAGCCGGCCAGAATGGCTCTGGTTCCACGCTTCTTGCATCAGAAATTATGGAATTAGTTGCCAAAGCAGCACAGGTCCAGAATAAAAAACTCGACATCATCGTAGCGGGAACGCCCGATGAGCTTCACCGAGCAATTGAGTCATCGAAGAGTGAACGAGCAAAAACCAAAGATCGCGTTGCCGAGACCTTAGTTGTATTCGATCCTACAATTCGAATACGCCAGCGAGGGTGGAAAGATATTTTCGCGCGTGTGAGCAAGAACGTTCTTGTTGAAAATTCTCAGGGGCGAGCAGATGAAGTGAGATTGATTGACGATCCCGGTCTGAAAATTCTTATTGTTGTACCGCTCACCCTTGATCCGTTAAACGGACGACTTTCACAACAGAATGCTTCTCGCGTTTCCAGCGCAGAAGTGGTACGTAATATAGTTAGTGAAGCTACAACAGAAGTTGCTAAACGTTATCTTGCTCCAGCTGCTCGCCAATTGCTAAGCCTTGTACCGGATATTCGTGTGGATACCAATGGCATACCAACTCTCTTTGGTTCTTACGATGAGCAGGGTCAGCTGAAACAGGCATTTCGACAGCTTGATGTTTCCGTCGTTGATATTTCTCATTTTGATATGGATCATTTCAGCCGACTGTTCGATAATTTTTTTGGAGTGAAGGATGCTGTATCAACTGATACCCTTCGCGAACTGCATGAAAAGATCGGGCGAGGCAGAAGTGATTTTACTTTAGCAATACTCGAAGAGCTCAGTGTTGAGCTTGAGCGTGCTGACCGAGATCTTTTTGCCGATGCAGTTGAAGAAACATCGACAAATTATTTTGTTCATAATGCGGGGCACAACGCACAGCGAATAAGTCAATTTCAAAGTATCAAGGAAAAAGCTAAACACTTGGTTTCCGGAAAAAAAGATCCGTCAAGGATGAAAAATACCGCTGCTGGAATTGTTGAAAATGAAGGTGGACGCGAAAGCTCAAATCCGTATGACTTACTTGTGATCAAAGCCTATGGTGTTTGGGATGACAAGTACAAGCGCGAATTAGCGTTGTCGGGTCGTGCGCCAGAACCTGCTGCTGGGGAACCTCGAGAGCTTCGATAACTGTCATAGAATGATGTTCTGTGACAAATGCAACAGCGGAACTCGTCCAACAACTCATTCGTAATAAATGCGTAAATGACGGAACACCTGAGTCAGGTCACGAAACTCGAAACGCCGAAGTTCTCGCTAGTCTTTTTAACGAACATCAATTAGAAGTTGCACCCTTCGAGGACCTGCCAGGCCGAGCCTGTTTGGTCGTGCGCATGCGCGGACGCGATTCCCATGCACCTCGATTACTGCTTCTCGGTCACACTGATGTCGTTCCGGCAAACGCCGATGATTGGGAATACGATCCTTTTGGTGGTGAGTTGATCGATGGTGTTGTCCACGGACGCGGTGCAGTCGACATGTTCAACATCACTGCGTCGATGGCAATTGCAATGGCGAAACTAAGTGCTGAAGGTTTTGTTCCCAATGGGGATGTTATTTTTGCAGCTGTTGCCGATGAAGAGGCCGGCGGAAATCACGGAGCTAAATTTCTTATTAATGAACTTCATGATTTAGTACAAGCCGATTATGTTCTCAGCGAATCCGGCGGAACGCACATGTACGCGGACGGTGAAACATATCTTCCTGTCGTAGTCGGTGAGAAGGGTGTGCACTGGATCACGATTGAAATTCATGGAACACCGTCGCATGGATCGAAACCTTATGGTGCAGATAATGCAATCGTGACAGCGAACGATATCCTCAACAGGTTTTTGAGTTATCAACCTCCCGTGCAATTTGTACAAGGATGGGAAACGTTTCTTCACTGTCTTGCACTTGATGTCGATCTCGTCACAAGGTTGAGTGACAGCGAGAAACATGATGAAGCGATTCGCGAGGTTGATCAACCGCTTGCTTCGGTTTTACATTCGTGTGCGCATCACACGTTTTCTCCGAACGTGATCCATGGTGGTGTAAAAGTAAATACTGTTGCCGATAAGACTGTGCTTCAGGTCGATATTCGATCGCTACCAAATACCACGCTGAAACAAGTTGAAAGTATCATCGCTGACATTCTTGGTCCTCATGGTGAGACTGTGCACGTTACTTATCAACAACACGACGAGAGCACGATTTCACCAACGGATACGCCGCTGTGGAATGTGCTGGGCGCGGTTTCGTCCTCAATTTTTCCGGGAGCGAAATTGTTGCCGACGATTTCTACGTTTGGTACAGACTCACGGTTTTGGCGACGCGAAGGAGCTATAGCTTACGGCGCGGCGCTATTTGATCCCGACGATACAAATTATGAAGGACACTTGGCGATGTTTCACGGACGCAATGAGCAAGTGAGCGTGAAATCCTTGCAGCACACAACGGATTTATACGAAGGCGTCCTCCGCGCCCTTTAGCGGGTCTGATCCGCGCACGATTGGGACTTATGGTGCATGTCTGACTTGTGCGTTTTGTGCGCGGATCAGACCCGCTTAAGCCTCGGGGGGTTGATCGCGGAGAAATTTTTCGACTTCGGCAGCTAATGCTTCTGCGCTAGGAAATTCTTCGTCGGCGAGTTCATAGTTCTCTGCAAAGTCACCGGAGTCGTATCGCATTTCGAGTTCGGCAACATAATCAACAGCTTGCTGATCGTCAGCAACAGCATCATTAACATGATCCACCCAATCGGCAGCTTGGCTTGCCAATTCGCTTGTATCCAAATCAATATTGACGAGTGCTCCAAAAGTGTTGAGCAATTCATTCATCGCAGCAGGTTGAGGTCGTTGTGCAACGTAATGGGGAATTGCTGCCCATAGCGATGTCGACGACAAATTATTTTGTGTGAAGTACTCGTGAAGCACACCAACAATTCCTGTCGGGCCTTCGTAATTGGAAGGAAGAACTTCCAACGCATCGAGGCGTTCGCGTTCTGTTCCCATCCCTGTCAGTCGAGCAGGACGAGTGTGAGGAACTTCGGCCATCATCGACGCAAATGTAAAAACTTCTTCGCAACCCAATTCTTGAGCAACAGTCACGATGTCGACACAAAAAGCTTTCCAGCGATAGTTGGGTTCGTGACTCATCATAACAATGAGGTCGCGGTCTGCATCATCGACAGTCACTCCGTAAATGCGATTGCGCGGCCAGGAAACTTGACGGATTCCACCTTCGCCCACAGAAATATTTGGGCGAACCGCTTGATAATCAAAATACGAATCGCCTTCGATTTCGGCAACGAGTTGACTGGAAAATTTATCGATAATCCACGCGACGGAATCGCTTGCTGCTTCCCCCGCGTCATTCCACCCCTCAAACGCTGCAACAAAAATTGGGTTGCGTAATTGAGGTCGGTGATACCACGTAATTGTTTCTTCGTCTTCGATGGAGAAAATGCTAGATAATAACTAGCTCAATACTTGTATTGAAAAGAAAAACGCCGCATCCGAAATGTTTCGAATGCGGCGTGAATAGAGGAGGCCAGGCCTTCTTGAAAAGTTTACGCAGGCGCGCTTTCTCCACGAGGAGCAACCGGTGCACCGTCACCCTTAGGGTAACGAGCAACACGACCAACAGGCATTTCCACGCGATAACCGGCAGCAGCGCGATCTTCTTCAGATTCGCCACCCCAGAAACCATATTCGCGGTGGTTGCGTGCCCAATCTTGACAGTCTTCCATTACTGGGCAGACCGCACAGATGGTGCGAGCTTTTGCTTCACGACGTGCGCGTGCTTCAGGACGTTCGCCTGGAGGTGGGAAAAACAGGGATGTTTGACCGCAGCAAGCTGCTTTGTTTGTCCACGTAAGTGGTCCAGTGAATACGAGTGTAGATTCCATTTTTAATTGCCTCCCGAGAGCCGTACAGTATAAAAGGTTTCGGTGAATTGTGCCAGAAGGGGTATGTCAAGAGGCCAATGGGGGAATCGGCCTCCCGACATGGATGGGGGAACAGAGTTATTCTCTCACAGACAGATCCATCCGTCAAATGTATTGCCGAGATAGTTTAAATCACTATTTATGATACAATAATCAGGAAGAACCATGACATACATGTCGCAATCAGAACCGAAAGTGTGATCAATATGGACCTACGTCAACTCGATGTCCTCGCCGCAATTAACCAAGCTGGCAGTTTTACAGCCGCTGCCGACGCACTGGGGACCGTCCAGAGCAATGTCTCGGCTCAACTCCAAGCTCTCGAGAAAGAACTCCATACAACTCTTGTTGTTCGATCTCGTCAAGGTGCTCGTCTGACCGAACAAGGTCGAGTTGTTGTCGATCGTGCAAAACGTATCAAGGCCGAAATCGATTCCATGCTCGTTGATCTTTCGATGCTGCAAGGACTCAAACGTGGGCACGCATCCATTGGAGTAATCGGAACAGCAAGTCGATGGATTGTTCCATCGCTTGTTCAAGAGATGCGCGAGTCAGCTCCTGGCGTAACGTTGCACATTACGGAAGCTCCATCGGAACGATTGCTTGCTGATGTAATTACACACGACCTCTCCGTTGCAGTAATCACTGAACCAATTGTTGATCCGCGCATCGATGTCACAACTTTGTGTGATGAAAAACTCGTCGGCATTGCGCCAAAAGATTTTGGTTTGGATTCGTCGCCGAAAACATTTGAAGAACTGAGTAAATTTCCTCACGTGCTGACACCAACAAATAATCCTCTTCGTGTATGGATTGATAAAGCAGCTCAAGAAAAAGGAGTCGAACTCGAAGTTCCCGTTAACTGTGAAGGCATTCGCCTCCTTCCACGATTAGTTCGGTCAGGTGTTGGGTGTTCGATCCTTCCGCTGACAGCACTTCCCAACGAACAAGAAGTATTCACTGTTTATCCAATTATTGGATTAGAACCTCGTCACCTGGCGCTTATATCAGCTAAAGATGCTGTGTTATCAATGGCAGAGCGCGTTGTCAGTGATGTGATCATCCGACTCACCCAGTAGGCAACAAAGAAAACAGCGAGTCCCGCCACTGCGTCAAGAATGAAGTGATTCGACGTCACAATAATTACAAAAAATGTCGCACAGGGATACGCGCACAACAATATTTTGAGCCACAGTTTTTTTGTGTACGGGAACAGCGCAAACAAACACCACACTGCCCACACAATATGAACCGAAGGCATGGCTGCAAATTGATTAGAAATCGCTGCGAATTCCTTTGAATTAAACGACCAAAAAGTTGGATACTTCGCCAATGTATCAATGTAGTTATACGAATCAGGTAGTAACCGTGGCGGCATCAAAGGAAAAGTTACAAATCCTGCAAGAGCTATCAACGTTCCAATCACAATAGTATTGCGAACGTGCGAATATCTTTTTGCATCGTGTATGAAGACGTAACAGAGCGCATAAATTGTGACGATGAAATGAAACGAACCGTAAAAATAATTTGCACTGATGATTATCCACTCATAGCTGAGGAAGAATTTATGGATAGGTTGTTCAACATACATCCATAAATATTTTTCATATCGAATAATGTGCTTAGCGTTAGAAAAAGCGAGCGCTTCCGAAGCATGAGAATTATTGCGCACGAAAGTGTAGATGGCATAAAGCGCACCAAGAACTCCTATTTCGACGAGGATACGGCGAGGGTGTTTTGCGCTTGCTATTTCTACTTGTCCTGTAGCTACTTGATCCACTTGCGTCATCTTAGGAGGATGCTCCTTGGTGTGCGACAGATCTAAAACCGTCAATGTCATTCCTCATAAGAATTAATTTCAGTTATGTTGCACACTTTGTGCTTGCCGTCTTCTTTTACAACTTCTACTTCAGTTGACCGCGCGATACCTCTTCGTGTGACTGTTCCGCTCACGATGACAACGCCGTTTGAATTGTTATAGCTCGTGAAGTTGTAATTCGAAATTTTCCCATTATTCGTTGTGGAATCATCAAGATACACGGTGAGGACACCATCGTCAACGCGCTCGGCGCAGCTATATGGATCCGTATCTTTACCTGCTTTCGCTGCAGCGTAGAAGTCATTTGTTACGCCTGTCGCAGATTTTGTTTCATTGACAAACCAAACTGTGCATCCACCAATTCCTAAACCACACAGCAATAGTGGAATTACAATTGCGAGCGTGATCCATAGCCACAACTTTGATTTCTTTTTTTGTGTGGGGTACACAGGATTGTTTTGCGGAATTTGATTTCCGTATGGATCATACGGTTGGGCAGGCTCACCTTGTTGCATCTGGTTTTGATAAGGACTGGGTGGTTCGTATGGGGGAAGAGATTGAGGTTGAGGCATCTGTGGTGGCTGTCCGTCCTGAGGACCGCTTGGACGGCTTGGACTATTGGGCGCTGCCCAGCCGGGAGCATCGTCTAATGGATTGCCATCGTTAGTTTCATCTGACATTTCTTCCCCCGAGGTAGGAAAATAAACTATCACGCTTGACCGCAGATGGCCCCCCTCTAATTGTGGGAATAAAACTCTCGCGCCTATCGCTGATGCCCATAAGATAAGAGGAACTTATAGAGGAAATATATGAATGTTGACCCACAATTAATTAGCGATTCGTTGAAATATGCATCGGACAAAGGAGCTTCTTTTGCCGAGGCTTTTGTTGAGCAAACAAGCTCGGCTGCAACATCGCTTGACGAGAAACGAATTGACTCGCGTACTACGGGACTGTCCAAAGGTGTAGGTATTCGCGTCGTCAATAACTCGCGTGTGGGTTATGCCTATACCAATACGTTTACCGATGCAGGTTTGAAAGCAGCGGTCGATGCTGCGTGCTCATCGGCTGGTGTCGGTGGCGCAATTTCTGCTTCGGGAAAAGGAATTGATGCCTCTTTATTTACTGGCGATAAAAATGGTGAAGGCAATGACGCCGACGAGTTTCGAGATCCAGCGAGTGCAACAGCAGAACGTTTGCGAGAAATTGATGATGTTGCGCGCAGTTTCGATTCTTCCATAACACAAGCATCCGCAACGATTGCGCAAAGTCAACGCGAAGTGATGATTATGAATACTGCTGGAGTGAATGTTACTGATTCACAAACGCGAACGCGGTGTGTCGTTCAGACCATTGCAAAAAACTTGGAAGGAATCCAAAGCGCTCATGAAGCACCAGGACGAAGCATCGGCGCTGAATATTTTGACATTTTTTCTGTTGATGATATTGCACGTGTTGCTGCACAGCGTGCGGTGACACTTCTCGATGCGCGTCCAGCGCCGAGTGGAAACCTCACCGTTATTTTGAAAAAAGGTGCAGGCGGAGTGTTGTTTCATGAAGCATGCGGTCATGGTCTCGAAGCGGATCATATCGAAAAGGCTCAAAGTGTTTTCGCTGGCAAAGTTGGCAAACAAGTCGCATCACCACTTGTTACTCTCGTTGATGATGGCACCATGGGAGATGAGTGGGGAACGTATCGATTTGATGACGAAGGAAATCCTGCGCAGAAAAACACACTCATTAAAGATGGTGTTCTCAATGATTACATGTGGGATGTGTTGCGATCATCAAAACTAGACCATGTCGTATCGGGAAATGGTCGTCGCGAAACATATGAATTTGTTCCCATGGTACGCATGACCAATACCTATCTTGAACCAGGCACCATGGAAGTTGACGACATTATTTCGTCAACAGAATCAGGCATTTACTGTGTTGCTCTTGGCGGAGGACAGGTCAACACGGTCACGGGAGAATATGTTTTCGGTGTCACCGAAGCGTACATGGTTGAAAACGGAGTCATTACATATCCCATTCGTGGCGCAACTCTTATTGGAAATGGTTTACAAACAATGCTTGATATTGATGCAGTAGCGAATGACTTTGATACGTGGACGGGAACGTGCGGTAAAAATGGACAAGGTGTTCCGGTATCGTCAGGTCAACCAACACTGCGTGTGTCGAAAATGACCGTGGGAGGTACAGCTGCATGAGTACTTCTGTAACAGATATAAAAGACACAACTCATTTAGAAGAAATCGCGCAACGTTTTGCAAGTAAAGCACAAGGCGACGAACAGGTTGAAATCTATGTCTCTCAAGGGAGCGATGTAGAAGTCACTGTTTATGAAGGTGACGTTGAAAACATGACGACAGCTAGTTCAACAGCTGTGGGAATCCGGGTCATCAATGATTTTCGTGAGGGTTCGTCGTGGGCTGAATCACTGGATGAAGACATTCTTGAATCAGCGCTGGCTCAAGCTCGCGAAAATGCATCCATTGCCGAAGCAGATGAATTTGCCGCATTGGTAAAACCATCTGATATTGATGATGTTGTGCCCGTGGAACGCAACGGATGGGATGACTCAATATTGACAACATCTCTCGAAGAAAAAATTGCGCTGGCGTTAGAGCTTGATAAAAGAGCACAGGCATACGATGAACGCATCAACGACATTTCATCGGCTGATTACGAAGATGGCTGGGGTCATAGTGTTGTCGCAAACTCGCATGGAATCATGGTGACAAATTCTGCAACGTCGGCGAGTTTGTCGGCATCGATGATGTTGGGTGACGACGAACCATTTGAATCTCACGGTTTTTCTTTTGGACGTGGGATGACCACGCTCGATATCGATGAAGTGATTGAAATGGCGTTCACGCGCGGAACTCGTCTGCTTGGTGCAACACAACCAATCAGTGCCACACTTCCTGTGATTCTTGACCCCCTTGTTGCGACGCAGTTTTTTGGGATTATTGCAGGCATGATGAGCGGTGGTGCAGTTGCGAAAGGTCGCGCGCTGTTGGCGGATCGTTTGGGAGACACGATTGGAAACACAAAGCTTTCATTGATTGACGATCCAACACACGAAAAAGCATTCTCGGCTGCAACGTACGACGCAGAAGGTATGCCGACACGAAAAAATGTATTTCTTGAAAACGGAGTGTTGCAACAGTTCGCACACACAATGTATTCATCACGCCGATTGAAGATGAAACCCAATGGTTGCGCTCGACGTGGTGGAGTTGCTTCTCGACCGAGTGCGGGAATGCGTGCGCTCTATGCCCCAACAACCGGGGAAAGTGTCGAGGATATTTTTTCGCGCGTGGGCGAAGCAATTTACGTCCAGCATCTTTTAGGCGTGCACTCGGGTGTCAATTCGCTCTCTGGTGATTTTTCTGTGGGCGCGCAAGGTGTTTGGATTCGCAACGGTCATATGGCAGAAGCATTTAAAGAAGCAACAATTGCATCGGATCTGTTAACCATGTTGGCAAATACATCTGCTATTGCCGATGATGCGTGGTGGTTATCAGGTTCGGTTGTTGCCAACACCGTTCTCATTGATGAGATGGTGATGACGGGGAAGTAATACTCCGCAACAACTGAACGAACTGCTGCTGTTGAGAGTGCTTTAGGGGAGGGTCCGAT
This sequence comes from uncultured Burkholderiales bacterium, assembly GCA_964516875.1. Lineage (GTDB taxonomy): Bacteria > Actinomycetota > Acidimicrobiia > IMCC26256 > JAGPDB01 > JAGPDB01. The sequence continues at coordinate 84,260 of CAZFAO010000005.1, read as the reverse complement.
TTTACAAATTTTCTTTGAAAATTTCCAAGATCAGACCCTTCAGCATATGTAATTACTTTGCGAAATACCAAGCAAATACACTCACACCAACGACGAGTCGGTAAATGACAAACGGTGTGAACGAGTGGGTCTTGAGAAGTTTCAGCAATCCAAAGACTGCGCACCAGCCCACAACAGCCGACACAACAAAACCGACAATCATCGGCATAACGAGCTGAGAGGGTATCCCTCCTTCTGCTGCTGTTTTTAAACTTGTGAACAGAGTCGCTCCTGCAACAATAGGAATGAGCATTAAAAAACTGAGCCGTGCAGATTCGCCTCTTGAATAACCTCGTGCACGTAAATACGACATTGAAATACCACTGCGCGATGTTCCAGGTATCAACGCAACAGCTTGAGCAAGACCAGCGCCTGCTGCGTCTGCGAACGTGAAATTTTCTGTCGTTTTTCTTCCATGGATCCGGTCGCTGGCGAATAAAACAACAGCGAAGAAAATAATCATGAATGCAACGAGGGGAACACTGCCAAATTTTTCTGTGATGATTTCTTCAAAAACAGCACCAAAGAAAGCTCCAGGAATCGCGCTGACTAACAACATAATTCCGAATTTTCCATCGCGATTTAATTCGCGCGACGCAAGAGACGTGAAAACGCCTTTCACGATGCGAACAACATCAGCCCACAAATACGATACCGCAGCAATGAGGGTTCCCGCGTGGAGTGATACTTCAAAAGTTTTATATTGAGCATCGGTCAGGTTGTCATTCCATCCCATAATTTCTGGAAGCAGTGTTAAGTGACCGCTAGAGGAGATGGGAAGAAATTCGGTTAAGCCCTGGAGAATCCCCAGAATGATTGCATGGATAATTGGCACGGTGAATCAGACTAGTGATTGGTCGAGGTTAAAGCGAAACGCACGTCTCCTGTTCCTAAAGCGTGAATGATTTCTTCCGCTTCATCCATGGTGACATCGACAAAGTATCCATGGTGAGAATCCGCTTCCTCTTTTTGGCTCGACAGGTCAAAAAGAATACGTGCATTGCGCGCAACATATTCGGCTGAATAGCCATCGGAACTCACGCTGAGAAGGTCAGTTGTCGATGAGATCGATTCGGATAAAACATCATCGGTGGGCACAAAAACAATTCGATGGTCATCATCGGTTGTTGAAATCGCATTTTTAACAACCATGTGTTTCGTCACAATCGCACCTTCGGACAGCGCATATTTCGCATAGAAAGATTCAGGATTGTTCTCAGAGGTGAGAGCACCTGTGGGAATATCGCTCGAGAACATTTCATGTGTGGTGAAGTCTGATGAACTCAGTTGTTCTCCGGCCGCGATGGTACGTGTGATTTGGAAATAGGTATGTCGAGCTCCATATTGGGAGGACAGCGAACGCATTGTCAGCAGAGCATCACACGCGATATACAATCCAACGACGGCGAAGAGGGAAATGCCAATAGTGGCGATGCGGGATCGAGGCGAGCGTTTCAGCACTCAGTCATAGTATCAACAAAAACAAGATAACACAAGAAAGTGCAATATTAAGATGATTGAGGTGGTGAAGGCTTGGCGTCAGTCTTGGGAGCGGCGGGCTTTTCTTGAGCAGGCGCAGCACTTTCGGTTTTCTTTTCGGGCTTATCCGCAGTGGTTTTCGCCGCGCTTTTTGATCCCGATGGAGAGCGGGTATCGGTTTTATAAAAACCTGCTCCTTTGAGAACGATCCCTGCGCTGGAAAAGACTTTCACCACAGCACCGCCACACTCATCGTGAACGGTGAGAGCATCATCGACCATGCGCTGCTCAACATCAAAATTCTTCCCACATTTTTCGCAGTGATATTCATATATGGGCATAGAGAGATTTTAACTAATGGGGTTGCTAATCCTATGAAAGTAGACCAACAGCATCTAGGGCGAAAGAAAGCGACCCGGCGAACACTACAATTGTTGAGTGAAGTGGGCAATATTGTCAGTTATCCCGGCGTATGCCATTGGAAATATTGCGTTTTCAGTGATCGTTGCGCGTATGGCTGGGCACGATATTTACACCGAAGGTTCGGGTAATCCTGGTGCTAGCAACGTTGCTCGTATTGCTGGTTGGCGATGGGGAGTGCTCGCAATGGCACTCGATATTCTCAAAGGTCTCATTCCCACTGCGATTGCTCTGATTGTTTTTAACGACGGTCTCACAACAGAACAAACGCGAATTGTTGCCTATCTCGTGGGCATTGCGAGTATTTTTGGGCATGTCTTTCCCGTTGGTCGTAAAGGGGGAAAAGGTATTGCAACCGGCGGGGGCGTGGCACTGGCACTCTATCCTGTAGCGGGAATCGTGGCGATTCTTGTATGGGCTGTTGTCATGAAAATCAGCAAACTCCCCGTGATGGCATCGATTATTGCTGCGGGCGTTTTGCCTATATGGGTTGCTATAGATAATGATTATTACCTCTGGGAATGGATCGTGGTTACATCACTCTTTTGTTTTGTCGTCATTCGTCACATTCCTAACTTTCGTCGGCTCATTCGCCGCGAAGAAAGTGGTGTCACGAAACATGGACGCGAACAACATCAAGAAGATTCACAGGATTGACGACAAGGACAGTTATGACACAATCAAATAAATCATCTTCAGTAAAAATTGCTGTTATCCCAGCGGCGGGCATGGGAACACGATTTTTGCCGCTTACAAAAAGTCAGCCAAAAGAAATGCTCCCCATTGTCGATAAGCCGGCCATTCAATATGTTGTGGAAGAAGCTGTCGCTGCTGGAATTACTGATGTCCTTGTGATTACCGGACGCGGAAAGCGCGCCATTGAAGATCACTTCGATCGAAATTTTGAACTCGACTTTGCACTTCGATCAAAAGGAAAATTTGACGAACTTGAAAAGCTCGACGAAATCGAATCGCTTGCGAACATTCATTACATTCGACAACGTGATCCCAAAGGTCTTGGTCATGCGGTTTCGGTTGCGCGAAGTTATGTTGGCGATCAACCATTTGCGGTGATGTTGGGTGACGACATTATGGTGGGCAATGATGTTCTTTTAGCGAGCATGATTAGTGATTATGAAGAAACGGGTTCCAGCGTTATTGGTTTGATTGAAGTCGACCCTTCTGAAATTTCGTCGTATGGTTGTGTGTCCGTTGATGAGAATGACGAAAAAAGTTTGCGACGCGAAATCAAAGCAGTGGTGGAAAAACCATCTCCCGAGGATGCTCCGAGCAACTTGGCTGTGATTGGTCGATATGTTTTTAGCCCCCAAATTTTTGATTGTATTGAACGTGTCGAACCTGGTGTTGGTGGAGAAATCCAGCTCACTGATGCTATTGCGCTATTGCTGCAAGAGCAATCGGTCTATGGGCGCATTTCCACGCATGGACGTTACGACGTGGGCCAAAAAACCGATTGGCTGCTCGCCAACGTCGCCCTTGCTCTCCAGCGTGATGACTTGGCCGCCGATGTTCGCAAAGGATTGAACGAAATCCTCGATTCACAGTAGGTAAACAAGAGTAGGATTGACGCCCATGCCATCGGAATACACATTTCTTGACCCCCTCGGCCGTGCGCGCATGACTGAATCCACCGCCAAAGAGCCCGTGCACCGACGTGCTGTGGCGCGCTGCAAAGTTCGGATGTTGCCCGATACAGCTGACAAAGTTGCAACCGGGTCGATTGCAAAAGGTGACGTGCTCGCGGTTGCCCGTGTGGCCGGAATTCAAGCAGCGAAACAAACAGCGAATCTGTTGCCTCTGTGTCATCCATTGCTTGTGCAAAGTGTTTTTGTGAACTTTCGTTTGGAAGAAAACTTCGTTGAAGTTGAAAGCCAAGTCGATACTGTTGACCGAACAGGTGTCGAAATGGAAGCGCTCACAGCCTGCACTGTTGCTGCTTTAACGGTATATGACATGTGTAAATCAATTGATCGAACAATGGAAATCACTGATGTTGCACTGTGGGAAAAAAGTGGTGGATCGCAAGGTCCATGGCGTCGTGCTGCCATCCTCGATGATGACGATTTAGGATTTTAAGAATCCGTCATTTTGGTGCAGGTCAGCTCCAAGAAATTGCTTCGCCTAACTCTCAGCGACTTGACTTGAAGAATCGATATTAAATGCACGTCCACAACAATATTTCGCAGTAGCGTATATGGTCATCACCTGGAGTTTAAGGAGTGACCATTCCCGTTCTCATCATTCTCGGAGCCCTCTGGGCAGCGGTTTTAGTTCCGCCACTTTTGCGTGCTCGTTCAGAGCGCCAGACGGGTGCTATTGGTGATTACACGCACACGTTGGGTGTGCTCAAAAGTTCTAATCGTCGGGTAACAATGGCGCGACCTGCTGCAGGACTCGTTGATGGATCAATGCATCAAGAAACTCCACGCGCTGCACACATAAAAAAACGTCGCAAAGATGTTTTCACTGCACTCCTCGCAACTTCGGGAATCACGCTTGTCCTCGCAGTCTTTCTTGGTAACGGAACGCTGTGGCTCATTCACATTTTGAGTGACATTGCACTTGCTGCGTATGTTTTTATGTTGATCCAAATCAAAGATCAGCAACGTATGCGACGTGAAGATAGTTCTGGCCGTCCGCCTATTCGTCGTCCTCGCTGATGTCTGAATTTACTTTTGATATAAGCGAAGCAGCGGGCCAACTCGAAAAACAACACGCAGCTCGTGAAGCGATGTTGATTGCATCGAGAAAAGTCATCCAACTTTCTTCATCATCGATTCGTTCGACACATCGAGGCGAACACGACAAAGCGCGCGACCTGAATGCTCAGTCTCGCGAATTGCTCGAACAATGCAAACCTCAGATGGATCAATTTCCTGGTATCGCAGCGAACTCAATGTTTTACGATGCACAAAAGGAATACACCGAGGCGTGTGTGACTGCATCGATCATTACAGGTGCACCAATTGCGACTCGCGAGGAACTTCACGTTGAACCTGCAGCGTACATCAATGGCATCGTGGAAGCTGCAAGCGAATTACGTCGAAGCATTCTCGATCTCTTGCGTACGGGTGACGTGGATCGAGCAACAGAACTGTTAGACGTGATGGACGATGTCTACACATTAGCTATTTCTATTGATTATCCAGACGCGCTTACCCATGGTTTGAGGCGAACAACAGATGCCTTTCGTGCCGTGCTTGAGCGTACCCGTGGCGATCTGACAACAGCGGCTGTATTTCTTCGGGCCCGTTCATAAGAGATCGCTGCGATTGCGCTAATAAAATCAATGAGACATCGAGCATCCGTGGACCTAAAGTGATCCAATGAACAACACTGAAAAACATTACGACTGTGCTGGTGTAGCACTTCACGTCTCAGCGACGACAACGCAGTGTACTTCTGACGACGTCGATGCAATTATTTTCCGCATCGATACACATCGTGGTGTGATGTTGACATCACGGTATGAATATCCAGGTCGCTACACGCGCTGGGATATTGGACTCGTGAATCCTCCCGTTGCACTCGAAGCTGTAGGAAAGACAATCACTATTTCTGCTCTCAACGAGCGCGGCCAGGTTCTTCTTCCGGCATTTGTGGAATTGATTTCGTCATGCGAATTTGTTGACGTAACGTTGAGCTCACCTCAACAGATTATATGCACAGTGCGCCACGACAGTTCAGCGTTTATGGAAGAAGATCGCTCCAAGGTTGCACACGTGATGAATGTGATACGACACCTTCGTGATGGTTTGGCTTGCGATGATCCTCGTGCTGGATTCTATGGAATTTTTGGATATGACCTCGGCATTGATTTCATGGGTGTCAAGCGCATCCATGAACGCACAGATAATCGAGATCTAGTTTTGTATTTTGCCGACCAACTTTTTATCACCGATCATGAAAACGATTCTTCCTACAGAATTGATTATGAGTTTGAATTTAACCACGAAAGTACCGAGGGCCGTGAACGAAACGGTTCCGAAAGCGCTTACCAACCAGCAGCTATTGAGCCTTCTCGCGATATGGAAGCCGGTGAATATTCCGACATTGTTGTTCGAGCAAAAGAGTACTTTGCACGAGGAGATTTATTTGAAGTTGTGCCGTCGCAATCGTTTCACGAACCATGCGCGGCAACACCCGCAACGGTGTTCAATCAATTACTAGAAGTGAACCCTGCTCCTTATGGTGCGTTGATCAACCTTGGCGATAACGAGTGGACAGTTTCGGCATCACCAGAAATGTTTGTGCGTGTCGATGGTCGTCGTGTGGAGAGTTGCCCGATCGCGGGAACGATTGCTCGCGGAACAGATGCACAAACGGATGCGAAACAAATTGCAGAATTATTAAGTTCGGAAAAAGAAGAATCTGAACTCACCATGTGTACCGATGTTGATCGCAACGATAAGTCACGCGTGTGCAAACCAGAAACAATCAACGTCATCGGTCGTCGCCAAATAGAAATGTATTCGCGACTCATTCACACAGTCGATCATGTGGAAGGGTATTTGCAAGACGGATACGATTCTATCGATGCGTTTCTGACGCACATGTGGGCAGTGACGGTGACGGGTGCACCCAAAATGTGGGCGATGAACTTCATCGAAAAATATGAAAAGTCACCTCGACGCTTTTATGGTGGTTCGATGGGTTTTGTGGGACTGGATGGCTCCATGAATACTGGGTTGATGCTCCGCAGCATTCACTTTTATGATGGCGCTGCACATATTCGTGTTGGTGCAACGCTTCTGGCCGATTCCGATCCTTTAGCAGAAGAGCGCGAGACCGAGCTCAAGGCAAGCGCCATGTTAGATGTTGTTCGTTATTGTCATGACACAGCTTCCGGGATTGAGCCGCGTGTTCAACTTTCACCAGTTTCGAATGAGGTTGCTATTACCGATAAGAATGATGACGTGGCCGACGTTTCTATTTCTCATGCACATACAATCAAACGAGATGAACGCGCGCCTGAAGTTTTGCTCATCGATTGCGAAGACTCGTTTGTACATACGCTGGCTGGGTATTTTCGAATGTGTGGTGCAAGCGTGCACACTCGCCGCGTGGGTTTTACTCCCGAAGAGTTTCAAGCAGATCTCAACGAACTCAAGCCTGATCTTATTTGTTTATCTCCCGGTCCAGGCTCTCCGACTGATTTTGGTTTGTCTGCCATTATTGAGAAGGCTCGCGCGGCACACATTCCTATTTTTGGTGTATGTCTTGGGCTTCAAGCACTTGTTGAATATTTCGGCGGAGATTTAGCACAGCTGGAAATCCCTGTTCATGGAAAACCATCGGCCATTATTGTGGAATCTGATGGCGGAAAACTTTTCATTGGTATTCAATCGCCTTTTGATGCTGGGCGCTACCACTCGCTTTTTGCTCACCCCGATTCATTTCCTCATGAGCATCTCAAAGTTACCGCGCACACAAACGATGGCGTTATTATGGCAATAGAACACGTGAGCGAACCTATTGCTGCTGTTCAGTTTCATCCAGAATCGATCATGACACTCGAGAACAAAGTCGGACAGGCAATTGTTCAAAATGCGCTTGATCATCTAGCGCGCCATTAGCTCAAAGGAGAGAGAATGAAAAAAACACTTCAAGAATTTAAAGATTTTGTTACAACGGGAAATCTTGTTGCAATCGCAATTGGTTTACTTATCGGTATCAAAGTTGGAGAGATCGTATCCGCATTTAACAGCTATTTGTTTACGCCAATTTTTGCGATGTTTGGAGGCAAGCCTTCTTTCAACGATGCAGCTATTTTGACGATCAATAACGCGGAATTTAAATTTGGTGCATTTTTTACGGTTGTGATTGACTTCGTGATGGTTGCATTCGTTGCATTCTTAATTGTCAAAGCAACTCTCAAAATCTTTCCTCCGAAAGACTCAGGACCAACAGAAGTCGAACTTCTCACCGAAATCCGCGATTCGCTTAAAAAGTAATCTCTCTTTCCTTTCCAGGGCCAGGCTCTGGAAAGCGGAAATGGCGCGGGGGAGGGCGGTCAGATTAGCCTGTGGCGATGGTCGCAGTGGCAATAGCTAATCAAAAAGGTGGTGTGGGCAAAACCACCGTCACGCTCGGTTTAGCCGAAATTGCCATGAGCCATGGCTTGTCGGTTCTCGTTGTCGATTGTGACCCACAAGCCAATGCTTCAGCTGGGCTGGGCCTCCCTGCCGATAGAGATCACAAGACTCTCGCCGATGTTCTCGAAGATGAAACCGAGATCAATTCCGCCAACGTTTCTGAGTTCATCCACCGCAGCGATTGGACGATTGCGAACTCAACAGGTTTCATCGATGTGATGAGTGCGCATCCACGACTTACGAATGTTGAAAATCATTTGGCGTCTGATCCCATTGGTGCTTTTGATCGATTGGCCCGTGCGTTGCAGGGTATCTCGAACGCATACGATGTCATCTTTTTTGATTGCCCTCCGTCGGTGGGTCTGCTCACCATCAATGCTCTGTTTGCTTCGGACAAAGTCATTGTTGTCTCCGCTCCCAGTGCCTGGTCATCCGATGGGGTAGAAGCATTCACAAAGAATGTCGATCGAATTGCTTCTCGTCGTGATGGAAAACCAGAGGTTGCGGGAATTGTTGTGAATAATGTTGGTCGCACACGTGACGGTAAATTTTGGGAATCAGAAATCATCGAGCGCTACAAAGAAAACGTTGTTTCCATTTCGTCGCGCGCAGCAATTGCAGAGGCATCGGCGATGTCGTCACCGCTATCGGGATTGGGAGCGCGACCAGGTGCGCATGATGCCTTCAAAAATTTCGATGACGTATTCTTGAAAATAATCGGTCTCACCATTGAGGAATCTCCTTCGCAGGCACCTCAGATTTCAGCAACATCAATCGCAACAGCAGTATAAAGGGAGCGAACATGGCATATGATCCTAAGAAAAAGCGTCCCACTCGAGATTCGCTCGATGCGGTTGTCGACGAAATTTTCGGTGAAGAACCAGACGCGAAGGCAAAAGCTCCAGCCAAAAAGAAATCAGAGTCGTCCGCGGTAAAAGCCAAGCCAGGTCCCAAGCCTCAATCGCCCACGGCAAAGCCCGAGCCAAAAAAGGCAGTCGACAAGCCTTCCGACTTCCTTGAAGATGAGATTTTGGACAATGTTTTACCCCTATATCCTGAGTCAAAAGATACTCCTTTGATCATGCAACCCCAAGTCTGGATAGCCACAGGAATTGCTGCATTGATCGTTCTGTTCCTTGCTCGGGGTCGTAAAAAAAGATAACCAATTTCGCGGATCGTATAATTTTGAAATATTACGCAAGTATCCACCCTTTTTGCGCTATTTCTTGCCACAATTGAGAACTGTTAAACGACCCATTGCGGAGGTGGAACGTGACCGGTTTAGAGTGTGTAGCCATTATCGATGTCGACGGTATCGAGTCGCGCGTTGTTGGTCACTATCATGACGATACGCCGACAGGCGAATTTGATTCATACGATATATACATTCGCAACGAACGATCCAATGTTTTTGAATTGATTGATATGGGCCAAGCGTTTTCGCAATGTCCTACCGATGAAGAAGTAGGAACAATAATTCACGAACTGTTCAATCCCAACGCAGTTCGTATTGTTGCAAACGCATAATATATTTCCAAACAACCAGTAAGGGGTTACGATGAAAAAGTTAATTTTAGGTTTATGTATTGCTGGTTTGATGTTGACTGGTTGTTCTTCTAAACCATCGAAAGGCGAAATTGAAGACGCTCTCAAAAAATCCGCCGGAAGTGAATATTCAGATGCTTCAAAGAGCGAAAGAGAAAAATTTGATGACTACTTTGAATGCATGATCGATGAGACGTACGACGATGTTTCTGCAAAAAGTTGGAAAAAGATGATGGAAGCAGACCCTGATGAAGACCAAACGAAGTTGGTGACTTCAAAAGAGGAAAAGGCGCTTAACGCTGCTGCTGATAAGTGCATTGATGAATTAGAATAAGCCCTTGTTACAAGGGTTTATGGCCAATTTTCTAGGCGAGTGCGTCCAGCACAAAGTCCAAGCATTTAATGAGCGCAGAGACGTCGTCTGGATCAATTGAAGGAAAAGTCGCAACACGAATCTGGTTTCGACCCAGCTTGCGGTATGGATCACAATCGACAATTCCATTAGCGCGGAGCGTCGCAACGACATCTTCCGCATCAATTGAATCATCAATGTCGATTGTTGCGGTGACCAATGATCGTTCCTTCACATTAGAAACAAAAGGTGATGCGAGTGGATGGCTTTGCGCCCAGGTAAAAAGTTGTGATGACGAATCGCTGCACCGCTTGTTTGCAAACTCCATACCGCCATTTTCCAGTAGCCAATCCAACTGAGAGTCAACAAGAAATAGTGTTGTGAGTGCGGGCGTGTTAAGCGTTTGATTCAAGCGAGAATTTTCGACCGTTGTTTTAAGATCGAGAATGGCAGGAGCATAACGATCAATCGATTCGATGCGAGAAATCATTTTTGGTGAACACAGAGCAAAAACAATTCCGCCGTCAGCACCAAAACATTTTTGTGGCGAAAAGTAATACATGTCATAAACAGAAGGATCAACGAAAACTGAACCTGCCCCTGAGGTCGCGTCGACCATGACGACACTGTCGTCGTCGCCCACACGGTACGGGCTAATCATGACACCCGTCGAGGTCTCATTGTGCGTCAAGCAGTAGGTGTCTACCCTTGCTGTCGTTTCGAGATAAGAAGCCGTCCCTGGTTCAGATTCAATAATGACAGGTTCATCAAGATGTGGAGATTTTTTAGAAATTGCAGCAAAACGAGAAGAAAATTCCCCATAAACACCATGAGCGCTCTTGTTGCGGATAATGGAAAAGCTGGCTGCATCCCACAAAAGCGAAGCGCCACCGTTCGTTAAGAGAACTTCGTAATCGCTGGGAAGGGCAAACAGCGTCGTCATTTTTTCTTGGATACCAGCAACAATGTTCTTAATCGGTTTTTGTCGATGGCTGGTCCCAAGGAGATGTGAATGCGCCGCCACGTAATCGAGTTGTTCTTGGCGAACTTTCGAAGGGCCTGAACCAAATCGTCCGTCGGCTGGGAGTAGGTTCGAAGGGATGGAAAGGGGAGTTTCTGACATGACTATCAGGCTAGTATCCGCCTGCTGGCTGAGTGTATTAGAACGAATATAAAGTGTGAAGTTTTTCAGTCACTAATCGAGAAATAACGTCACCGCCGGCGCGTGTGAAGTGAATGCCGTCGGGTGCGCGCAAAAGGGTGGGTGTTCCATTCACCGGAGGGGAATCTGAATATGCGCCGTCGGGATTGGTAAAGGCCGCGGCGGTCTCGACATAACTCGCGGTGCCGGGTCGTGCATTAACAGCATTGCGAGTCATTTCGTTGATGAGTGCATAGCGGTCGTTGCGGACAGGATCGCGCACGGGAGGGATGGCAATCCAGATAGTTTGGGTTCCTTGGGATGCTAAGAAATCGAGAGTACTCGAGACACGTCTCGAATATTCATCACGCCATACTTGTGTTCCAAACGGTCCAACAGCCCCAGCATCTCCAAAAAGATATTGATCGTCGTTCGCACCAAAAGTTGCAATAACGAGTTGCGGATGATTCTGGATAACAAAATCGTTGATGTAGGTGAACCAGTTGAAGACATCGGGACGAGCAAGTCCCGTTGAGATCTGTCCGCTTGAGCCGAGAATATCGAAAGCATCACCAGAAAAGTTTTTTAACATTGACTCGCCAGGAGTAATAGAAAGTGAATCGCCAACAATCCACACACGCAATTTATTTGCTGGTGTCAACGCTGGCAATGTCGTTGGTGTGGGAGCAACGGGTGCAGGTATAGATTTGAAAGTGAAGTTGTCGACTTTGTCATCGCGCGGAAGGTCCATTGCGCTTCTCGTGCGTTGACGCAGTGACGTCAATCCAACCGTGCGAGAAACAACATCGAACGGCCGCAGGGTTTTCATGGATGCTGTTCGAAGTGCTGATGGCTTCATCGTCGATGCTCTTGTGTACAACGATGACGCATTAAAAATAGTTCCGATCAACAATGTGAGAAAGACAAAAGAAATAGCCTGACCAGCGGTCATCACACGATGCGGCTGGTCTGCTTGAGCGACAAGAACGCGTTTAGTAGATCCACCGCGCAGTCGCTTGGGATGTGGGTGTTCCGATTCGGAGGGAATGAGAGGCTCTGTCATAACTGCCTAAAAGAATCCATAAACGAAAGCGGATGTTTGACCGGACATTGCACTGAGAAGAAGAAGCCCACAACCGAAAATTACTGCCTGAGCATAAATAGGTTGAGCGCTGATTTTTGCGCTTACACGTGATGTGAGATTTTGTGGAATGCTCTGAATAAAAATTCCACACAAAATTAAGACAATGACAGTAAAGCTGACAAGAGTTGATGGAGCCGATAGATCAGTGAAAACTCTTCCTAACATGATACGTACATTCGATAAAGATTCCGACGCGAAAATAATCCAACCAAATGAAATGATGTTGAATGTCAGGAATCGTCGAAACCATGCAGGTACTGCAATGTTGTGTCGTTCATTGAACGATCGGATCCATCGTTCGACAACCATAAAGATTCCGATATACATTCCCCACACAACAAAGGTTGCATTTGCGCCATGCCATAATCCACCGATTGTCATCGTCGCGAGGAGATTAAAACCAACCAAGCGTGCACCAAAAATTGATTTCTTATTTCCACCTAAGGGGATATAGACGTAATCGCGTAACCATCTCGACAACGTCATGTGCCACCGCTGCCAAAAATCACGAAGCGATGTTGCTGTATAGGGTCGATTGAAGTTCTCAGGGAATTTAAATCCGAGCAAGAGCGCAATCCCGATGGCAATGTCGGTATATCCTGAAAAGTCGCAGTATAACTGGGCTGCGTAGGCATAAATAGCTGCAATTGCATCGATGGAATTGAGCTCGCCAGGCGCGCCAAAAGCAGGCCGAACAATCTGCGTGTACAACAAGTCAGCAACAATCATCTTTTTGAAAAGACCACGCGCAATTAATGTTGCAGCGTGGGTTCCTTCAACGGCGCGAGGATTAATACGGTTGCGCATTTGTGGAATGAATTCGCTTGCACGCACAATTGGCCCCGCAACAAGGTGAGGAAAGTACGAAAGGTAAACAGCCAAATCAAGAATCGTAACTTTTTCGAAAGTTCCTCGATAACAATCAACGAGATAACTAATTGCTTGAAAAGTGAAGAACGAAATCGCAATCGGAATGATGAGTGAACTTAAACGAGGAAGCCCGATTGCGTCACCAAGAACATTGTGTGCTTGCCCGATAATAAAGTTGCGATATTTGAAATAGGCAAGTGCTCCAACATTGGCCGAGATAGCAATTCCAAGAATCCACGACTTTGCTCGTTGTGACGACTGACGCATCATGAGGTTGGTGAAGCAGTAATTCATTACGATCGAAGAAATCAAAACTGCACACGGAAGAGGAATCGACACAGGACCAAAGTGCAAAAGTGGCTGGTTGAAACCAAGGAAAATATAGCTTGCGACCAGGATCATTACCTTCCAGGGCAGCCTTTGTGTCCAATCTTTTTTGGAATCGCGCAGGGGAAGCAGCAACCATGACAATGGAAAAACTATGAGAAAAAAGATGATGAAGGGTGTTGTGGGAAACAGCACCTATTAATGATCTCACAAAATGATGCTCGCCATCACTTTCGCGAGTCACACACTCGACATTAAATAGTGAGTATCCTTTTTCCCTTATGCCACGAAGCGGATCACGACAAGATATTGAGCACTTTGACGACTGGGAGTCTTTCGACGTGGATGATGATATTTATGCAGGTACAGAGACCGATATGCTCGATGATTGGGAGGACGATGGTGCGATTGCTGAGGTGCGTGAGGCTGCTCCTGTAGTGATTTCGTCGATGGATGCTTCCGAAAGCGAACCTGTTCAACTTGACGACGAGTCCGCAGAAGTGTTCTCATTGTTAGAGAGAAGCCAAGCGAAACGCTCGAGTGAGTTAATGGAATTATCAGGGCCATCGGAGGATGAATTGAGCAAGATCGAAGAAGTCGGTATCGATGAATATATCGACTTTGTGCTGGATGAAGATGCTTCAGGAACTGACGAAGAGGTAGGTGTGGAAGCTCCGTCACTTCTCTCCCACGCTGCAGAGCTACGCGACGTCCGTTCGGAAGTAACGGAGCCTCTGACGCATTCCACCGACACACATGAAGCATCTTCGTCCGTAGAACCAGAGATGATGAGTTTCGGCGAGGATGAAGTCGAGTTGGTGGTGATGCCAATGTTCGAAGGTGTTGCATGTGCGCTCCCTACTTTGTTTGATGAAGATGGCGACGTGGAATATAAAACAACCGCGCGACTTGCAAAACGATTAACGGAAAATGGTTTGAGCGCAATTTTTGTTGCAACATACGATGGGGAAGGCAACACACTTTCACGGAAAGAACGTAAACATCTCGTCAAAGATATTGTGAAATCTACCGACGCTCTTGTGGTTGTCGATGTAACAGCGCCGAGCATTCGCCAAAGTGTACAGATTGCAGATGATTGTGCTGACGCTGGCGCAAAAGCTTTTATGGTCACGCTCGATGCATCTATTCGTGACCCGTATGCACTGTGTGAAGCAATCCACCAAGCACATCGCGAAGCATCCCTCTTCGTTCTCCTTGAAGGAGCTGCGGATTCTCTGCCTATTTCTCCAGAATTTCTGTACGATCTGCCCATTGCAGGAGTTATTGACTCCACCGGTGATGCATCGTTCTTCCTTCACCTCATCGCCTCATATTCTGGCCCTGTCTATGTGGGAACTGCTCACATGGTTTTGTTGGCAGCAAACATGGGAGCGGCGGGTGTAGTCCTCGTTGGTGCAACGATCAATCCTGAATTGGTTACTCTTGCATTCTCTGGTGACGCAGGCGCTCAAGCAGAGTTAGCAATGTGGGAACGCGAAACCAATGGTGATGCGCGATCCATCAAATTAGCGCTTGAAAGTGAATTACTTATTTCGTCAACAATGCGTGACTAAATCTTGCCTTTCCAGGGCCTGACCCTGGAAAACGGAAAACGATTAGCGGCGTCCGCAGAGCGGTTTCTTGCCGTGGTTAGCCTTTTTGCGCTTGGCGTTGAGGTGGCGCTTGTTCGTTTTCTTACTCATAAGGGAAGATATTCTAGCTTAAGCAGCCTCTTGTTTGTCCAAGCGGGCATCGAGACCATCGACTTTACGCGAGGAATGATCCACACCAACCACGGTTGCCATAGAAATCATCACGATGGTGATTCCGATTGCGATCATGACCGTAATGGTTTGGTCGAAGAACAGGGCCGCACAAATAGTCGAACCGACAGGTGTAAGAAGAGTCAAAAGCGAAGCAGTCGAGAGCTTGGTATAGCGATGAGCCCAACTGATAAACCCATGACCGAGTGATGCGCACACAGCCATGGCCAAGAGGCGATAGAACTCATTGGACGTGGGGATCATTGCCTGATGAGTAAACGGCAGAATCACCGTGGCGACAATTCCCGACATCGTTGTGGTGATCAGCATAAAAGATGCTGTTCCTACATGGACACGTGCTTTTTTGGTGAAGATGAAAAGTGCAATCCACGCGCCCAGTGCACACACGGCCAAGATATCGCCGCGAACATTATTTGCTCCCGTTAATGCAGTTCCCCACACAGTGAGTGCGACTCCAATGAAAGCAGTGATAGCCGCAATGACGTTAGACATTTTTACTTTTTCACTAAAGTGCGCGCCAACAAAAAACAAAACGAGCGGTGGTTGAAGCGATCGAATGATCACCACGTTTGTCAGTGTTGTATCTTGAATAGCTGAATAAAAACAGATGATGTGAATGGTGAACGCAATTGCAGGAGCCATGCAATAGCGAATGGATTCACGCGTGATGTTTTGTTTACGAATTTTTACATACACACCCAAAATTGCGATAGCGATAAACGAACGCCACATTGTGATCCACAAACCACTTCGTCCAAATTTTGTACCTAAAACATTTGCTGCAACAAGAAAAACAACGCCTGCTAAAACGCCCGCGATGCCGATAGGCCGAGAATGATTAACGTGAACTTTCTCTGAATCTTCGACGGAAGGGAAAACAATGTCCTCTTCTTCGAAAAGTTCTCCAGCCACGTCATTTGGCCGTATTTGCGGATTTGTCACTGTACGATTGTCCCATATCAGGCTTGTTTGAGGCGAATTTCTATGTCAAAGTGGTTGGATGAAATCTCTGCATTCGATCCCTCAATCAGGTGACATATTCATGCCGACGGGAATATATGCACGAGGGCATCGAATGCGTCGTACAGGCATGGCGCGAATCAGTCTTGACGAGGCCCCTCATGAGATGATTTTCGAGAAGTGTCGATCTATCCATACATTTGGAATGAAGTTCGCACTTCGTGTGATCTTTCTCGATGCTGACTCACGGGTAATCAGCACTCGTATTGTTCACCCGCGCCGCATCGTTGTGGCACCGCGTGGCACTCATGCCATCGTCGAGCAACCGCTCCGTTAAGATTTCGACTCTATGGAACTCATACCAGGGCTTTATCTCGTAGCAACTCCCTTGGGTAACCTTGGCGATTTCTCACAACGCGCGCACGATGTGTTGAGTAACGTTGATGTTATTGCCTGTGAAGATACACGAGAGATGAAAAAGCTTTTATCGCTTGTCGGGATTGATCGAGGGACACGCGACATTATTGCGATTCACGATCACAATGAGTTTGAACAAGCAGACAACATCATCACACGTATTAACGAAGGTTCATCCGTTGCTTATGCAAGTGATGCGGGAATGCCCGCCATTAGTGATCCAGGAGCGTACTTGGTTGATCGTGCCCATGAAGCTCAAGTGATGGTCACTGCAATTCCGGGTGCGACTGCGGTTACCACGGCACTTGCGCTATCTGGTTTTCCTCACACGAATTTTAGTTTCGTAGGATTTTTTCCTCGTGAATCAAAAAAGAGATCAGAAATAACGAAACATATTGTAACGTCACCGGCAACTACCATTTTTTACGAATCGCCCAAACGGCTCCACGCAACACTTAGCAATTTGGCAGAACACCTTGATCCCGATCGCAGAGCTGTTGTGTGCCGTGAACTGACCAAGAAGTTTGAAGAAATAAAACGCGCAACGTTGGCCGAACTCGCTGAACATTTCGCTGGAGAAGTTAAAGGAGAATGCGTTGTCGTCGTCGAAGGGACAGATCGGGAGAGTGACGTCGAAGAAAATGAAGCCGATATTGCTCACGCAATGAAGGTCCTCCATGCCGCAGGGGTAACAACGCGTGATGCCATCGATGCCCTCTCCGGACTCACACAACTGCCAAAAAACCGCCTGAAGAAAATGTACGCTGAGATTCGAGAGACTTAGGGCGACGCGACTCGCATCGCGACGCTATCCTTGTATTCCATGGCAAAGTCCTTTTACGTCACTACACCCATTTACTATGTGAATGATGCCCCCCACATGGGAAGCGCATATACAACCATTTCTGCTGATGTCGCTGCCCGATGGCACCGGTTAATTGGTGATGACGTGATGTTTTTAACAGGAACAGATGAGCACGGTTTGAAGTTGCAGCGTGCTGCTGAAGAAAAGGGAATGACTCCACAAGAACTTGCTGATTTTTATTCTGAGCGATTTAAGGAACTGTGGAAAGAACTCAATATCAGTAATGATGATTTTATTCGAACCACCGAACCTCGTCACCGTAAAGCTGTTCGTGAGATTTTGCAGAAGGTATACGACGCTGGTTATGTCGAGTTAGGAACATACGAAGGTCTCTACTGTGTGGCATGTGAAGCGTATTACACAGAAGATGATCTTGTTGACGGCAATTGTCCGTTCCATGGTAAACCTGTTGAACATGTTCGCGAAAAAAATTACTTTTTTAAACTCAGTGCATTCGAAGACAAACTCAAAGAGCATTACGCCGCCCATCCTGAAGCAATCCAACCTCAATCGCGACGCAATGAAGTATTAAGTTTCATTGAATCAGGATTGCGCGATTTTTCCATTTCTCGAACATCGATTAACTGGGGAATTTCTCTTCCCTGGGAAGAACAACATGTGACGTACGTGTGGTTTGATGCACTCACCAACTACATCACAGCTATTGGTTATCCTGACGATAAGAAAAAATTCGATCAATACTGGCCGGGAGTTCACTTTGTCGGGAAAGACATTGTGCGTTTCCATGCCGTGTACTGGCCGGCCATGCTTATGGCTGCTGGCTTAGAGCCTCCCAAGACTGTATTTGCACACGGTTTCTTAACCGTCGGTGGCGAGAAGATGAGTAAATCAAAAGCGAACCAAATCGTTCCGGGTGATCTCATTCCCACCTTTGGTGTTGATGGTTATCGCTATCATTTTGTTGCCGATCAGCGTTTTGGTGGCGACGGCGATTTCAGTTACGAACAGATGTTGGCTCGATACAATTCTGACTTGGCAAACAACTTTGGAAACTTGGCAAGTCGTGTGTTGAATATGGCGATTAAATACTGCGACGGCATATCACCTGAAGCTCGTGAAAATGGAGTACTGAAAGACCAGATTGCAGAAACGTTTACCAAAGCGAACGCGCAATTTGAAGATTTCAACTTTTCAGAAGCACACGAAACAATTTGGAATCTTATTGGTTCAGCAAACGCGTATATCGAAACGCGCGAACCGTTTAAGCTCGCGAAAACTGATATGGTTGCTGCGCAAGCAGTACTCGGTGATTGTCTTGAAGCTTTGCGTGCTGTGTGTTTGATGGCGTACCCAGCGATGCCCGAAACTGCTGAAGAACTGTGGCGCCGTCTTGGGTTATCTGAAGTTCAACCCATCGAAAAAATACGATTGCCCGACGATATTGCTTGGGGCTCTTACCCTGCAGGGCTCACTCTTGAAAAAGGTGAATCGTTATTTCCGAGGATCGAAGAGTAGTTCTGTTTGCAGGGTCCGACCCTGCAAAAATGGAGAAGATATAGAAGGGTATAAGTGGTGACTGGTATTGGGTCAGATGATTTTTGCAGGGTCGGACCCTGCAAGCTGTTCGACACACACTGCCATTTTGATTCTCTCAATGATGCTCGTGATCAACTGCCGCGTGCGTATGAAGCAGGCGTTCGTGCAATCAACGTCATTGGTTGCGATGTGGAGACGACTCAACGCTCCATCGATGTTGTTCGCATGGTCCAAGACGAACGACAGGCACTTGGGCTTGATGATCTTGATGTGAAAGCGACGATGGGTTTACATCCACACGAAGCGCAGCACCTGGGCGAACAGAAATCTCAACTAGAAAAACTTTTATCAGACAACATTGATCTTATTGCTGGCATAGGTGAAACGGGATACGACTTTTTTTATAACCATTCCACTCAGAACGATCAGACGGAATCGTTTGTGTGGCAGATTGGTCTTGCAAAAGAATTTGACCGCACAATGGTCATCCACACTCGTGA
Source organism: uncultured Burkholderiales bacterium (assembly GCA_964516875.1). Classification (GTDB taxonomy): domain Bacteria; phylum Actinomycetota; class Acidimicrobiia; order IMCC26256; family JAGPDB01; genus JAGPDB01. The sequence continues at coordinate 64,804 of CAZFAO010000005.1, read as the reverse complement.
CGCGTGGGACGACACTTTTGGTTTACTTGAGAAGGAAAAATGGCCCAGCAAAGTTGTGCTCCATTGTTTTACGGGCGGTCCGAAAGAAGCTATTCGTTGCGTCGACAACGGTGCATATATTTCTATATCGGGAATTGCTACATTCAAAAATGCACAAGAAATTCGCGACGCGATTGTTGTCACACCACTGGAGCGTTTGTTGTGCGAAACGGATGCTCCATGGTTAGCTCCTGTTCCTCACCGAGGGAAGTTGAATGAACCGAGTTACGTTGCCTATGTTGTCGATCAGATCGTCGAGATACGCACGCAAGAATGTGGAGATACGCGAGAAGATATTGTGTCGGCATTGTTTGCGAATGCCCAGACTCTTTTTCGCCAATGATTAGGAACGGACTTGGTTCTTCCCCGAAGCTTTTGCTTCGCGCAATGCTTCGTCGGCACGCGCAATAATTTTATCGACAGTATCGTCTGGTTCTATTGAAGCGATTCCGATAGAAATTGTCACATGAGCATCTTCTTCAGTAACTGATCTCACATCTTCTTTGACGCCGCGACAGATTCTCTCAGCAACGATGTTGGCCCCACCTGTATTGGTATCGGGAAGAACAACAACAAATTCTTCGCCGCCCCAACGTCCGACAATATCTTCAGTGCGAAGACGTTTTTGAATTTCTTCTGATACCAGTGTCAAGATTTCATCGCCAACATTGTTTCCGTAGGTCTCGTTGAATTGTTTGAAATCATCAATATCAATCATGAAGACACTGAGGTCGTTATCGTGGCGACGTGATCCACTGAGAAGGCGATTAAGGTGGCCTTTTATACCTCGAGGATTATAAATACCTGTCAAAAGGTCAATCAGTGCAACATCTTGGAGTCGCATTCGGCGTTCACGTCCTGCGATCAACATCCATACAAGGACGCTGGCAACGACTGCGAAACAGGACAAGAAAATCCATGGAAGGATTCTATTAAATCCACTAACTGGTTCAAACAGAGTTTCTGTATCAACAGCGAGAATGATTGTCCATGGCGTGCCGTCAATTTTTTCTGAAACGAAGAAGGAATCGTCTCCTGATTTGGATGTAAAACTCCCGCGTGATGATTTGGCGTTTGCTTGTGCCAAATCTTCGTCAGCGGATTCAAGTGTTCCACTTCTATCTGAGTTTGATGCAATGATTTGATTGTTTGCATCGACAAGATAGACCTTGCCTTTGGGGTAGGGAATTGCATTCTTTAAGTAGTTGCCCAGCGGTTTGGTAGTCAGATCGTATGCGCCACTGATGACTCGTGTTCCCACTTGCGATTCAAAAGGTGTTGCGAATGCCACCATGGGAAAACCTTGTGCTGCGGAAGGAACAACGTTGGAGACTCCTTGTTTCCCGTTGACAGCATGGTTGAGATATTCATACTCAGCGGAAAGTTGAGTTCCGATGAGTGCTTCTTTATAGGGGGCTGTGTCGAGTGCGTGTCCTGTTGAGTCCAGGAGAACAGACGGGCCAAATCCAAAATCATCGAGATAGTCGAGAAACTGATCATGAGTAACGACAGGATCACCCAATCGCATTTTTGCGAGCTCTTGTTCACGGTCGAGTGTGTACGAGACATAAGAATCAAGGAAAGAAGAAGCAGTCGTGGCGCGGACAGCAAAACGATCTTCTAAGTCCTGACGAGAGTTCTTTTGGGTTTGATATTCTCCACCGGCCATCGATCCGAGCACGACGAGGAGAAAGAGAGTCGCGACAATTCGCGCCGGCCAGAAATTATGAGTTTTTGACTCTCGGGTGGACATACCTATAACTTCGTGCATTTTGGGGTGTTTCCTAAGGGATTTATTCCACTTATTTCCTGATAAATGGGACATATCTCCCTAGAAACTGGATTCAGGGGGCAGCTCTGGCTAGCGTGGAGAGCTTCATGCGTCCATCCCCGGCCCGAAAAGCGGCCCCAGAACCTGAGTCTTGGATTCCCATTGAATCTTTGGCCTCTCTTCCTGAACTGGAAGATCTTCTTGACCCTCGACTCCTTGTCGATTCAGGTCAAACTCGAGCTGTCCGTGTCGATGAGGCTGGCAAAGGATATGTTTTTGTCGATCCGGAGATGAAGGGCGCGATTGAGCACGAGAAGAAGGCCAATCGGGATCTCAGCCACCGTCGGTGGAGAAGCCATCGGCGGACACTTGTATTAAAGCGCCGAGCTAAGTTCCAAAAATATGCGATTGCCTCTGCCATTATTGCCGTTCTCATTGCTGGATCCATGTCGCTATACGCAGCCATGCAGCCAGATCAAACAGTGTCGATGAAAGCCAGTCAGAGCGTGCTGGTTCCGACGCGGATCCCCGTTGTCATCGAAGGTGTTCAGTCTTCGGTGCTGTCTGTTGCAACGTCGATGGATGACTTTCAAAGTAAGCACGACTTGAAAGATCTTGTTCCTTTGCAAACCGATTTTGATAGGTCTGTCTATACCTCGCGACGATCTGCACCGGCTCTTGAATTTCGTCATGAAAAAGAAATGTCACTCAGTATTGATGCAACAACAACACCTATCTCAACCACGGATCTCACCGTAGGAGAAGTTGTAGCGAATAACGGAATCATTATTGATGGTGACGACATTGTGACACCACCACGTGAAACACCGGCACTGGGCGTAATAAATGTGTCTGTTACGCGCGTCTCATCATCAACCCGAACACAAGAGAGAAGTATTCCTTTTCCGGTCGAGAAACAAAATGATTCAACGTTGTTGAAAGGTAAAACATCCATCAAGCGTGCAGGTGTTGTCGGATCTGAAACGGTGACGTTTACGCAAACAATGAAAGATGGAGCAGTTGTTTCAGAAACAGAATCAGGTCATGTTGTGACGAAAGCCCCCGTTTCTCAAATCCTTTTAGTCGGCACGAAGAACCCGCAAACTCAGAGCGGCTCAGCAACATTTTATGCAGCGCCATCAGGAACGTGTGCGCATAAAACATTGCCGATGGGAACCACCGTAACGGTAACCAACGCTTCTTCGGGAGCGAGCACGACGTGTCGAGTTGCCGATCGAGGGCCCTTTGGTGCTGGTCGCATTATCGATTTATCGAAAGAAGGCTTCTCAAAAATTGCTTCGACATCTCAAGGGGTAGTCTCGGTTTCGCTCTCATGGTGAGATAATGTCACCCATGAATTCAGATAACTCAGGTGTAACGCTCAGTGTTCTTAAAGAGCTCCAGCACATGTACACAGTTTCTGCTTCACGTGCTCTTGGTCAGAACTTTTTAGTTGATCCTAATGTTTCTCAAAAAATTGCAGAATCAATCCAGCCGCAACAAAATGTCATTGAAATTGGTCCAGGAATTGGTTCGCTTACAGTTCCACTCGCTCGTCATTCACAACATGTTTACGCAATTGAATATGATCAATACATTCTTGATCCTCTCCACCAGATCCTTACGCGGTTTGGTGTTGAGAATAAAGTGAGTGTGCTGAATGAAGATGTCATGAATGTCGATCTAGAAAAAATGTGTTCTGAAAATAACGTCGAAACAATTATTGGGAATCTCCCTTACAATATTTCTGCACCGTTGTTAGCAAATATTGCGAGCACAACACCTAGTGCAAAAAACATTGTTGCCATGGTGCAAAAAGAAGTGGGGGAACGATTAGGTGCTCCTTTGGGCACACGTGAAGTATCGGCCATCACCTATAAAGTACAGTTTTATATGGATGTTTCGACGGTGTTTAATGTGCAGCGTCAATCTTTTATCCCCCAACCCCGTGTTGATTCTGTTGTGATCCAACTTACCCGCAGAGATACTCCGTTGGTGAATGTGCATCCATCACGCGTCGATCAATTTTTTTCAATGATTGATTTGGCGTTTGGGCAACGTCGAAAAATGTTGAGGAAATCTCTCTCGAGCTACCTTGGGGATGAGATCACAGCAATTTTCCAATCAGCACATCTAGAACCAACGTTACGTCCGGAACAATGTACGTTGGAAGATTTTGCCAATCTTTTTCATGCATCCGAAAAGGCACACAATGCAGATTGAAAATGCCTCTGCCAAACTCACGTTAACGTTGCGCATGCGCGACAAGCGCGATGATGGGTTTAATAATCTCGAAGCACTTACTGTCTTTCTTCCCGAAGTTGCAGATTCCCTCGAAACGAGTTCTTCGGGCACTCCGCTCCTGACTGTGGGAAATGTTGATGGAACGCAGTCCGTATTAGAGGCTGATGATACAAATCTTGTTGTGCAAGCGTGGAAAATATTTATGCACCATGAAAAAATTCACAATAAATACCCAATTCTCAATGAAACGACTTTTTATCTTCTTAAGTCCATCCCAACGTCTGCTGGACTCGGTGGTGGTTCTGCCGATGCAGCTGCAACGTTGCGAACACTCAATGATATATGTGGCAATGTGTTGTCGGTGAGTGAGCTCGCAGCCTTGGGGTCGAGCATTGGAAGCGACATTGCTGCATGTGTATATTCGCAAGCATTATGGATGCGTGGACGCGGTGAACATGTGGAGCTTCTCGAGAAAAGTTCACGTGAATATTTTACTGATCTCTCGGTGCTTGTGATCACGCCCGACATCGAGTGCTCCACGCCTGATGTTTTTCGCAGATATGAAGAATTGGGACGCCCTGTTGACCCAGGAATTGCATCTCCAGAAGCTATTGCTGAGCTCACTGGGACTTTACACAACGATCTCGCTATAGGAGCGTATGATCTTTTCCCGCACTTAGGAGAGTTCAAAGCTGCACTGGAAACTCAGCTTGGACAGCAATGTGTTTTAGCAGGATCGGGATCGACCTTTTTTATCGTTGATGTAACAGATCGAATAGATCATCTCTACAACAAAATCAAAGCTGACGAACATTTTGATGATGTTCGTTTAAGCGCTGTAAGCACAATTATTTAATGATGAAATATGCTGCAAGCAGTAGTTATTTACCCTGCTGGCGTCGCTGCCAACGAGTCTTTTTCAGAAGCTTCTTGTGCTTCTTCTTACGCATGCGCTTGCGGCGCTTTTTGATTAGTGAACCCATATGAAGGGTCTAAAGCTAGTGGTCGCAAGGCCATGTACGCCAACTGAGGAGCAATAAAGCGTAGAACTATCATCGCAATATTATGTCTGTACAGGGAGCATGAGGATCATCCGCTAAAATCTCTCAGTCCTTCGGGGATGGTGTAATTGGCAACACACCAGTTTTTGGTACTGGCATTCAAGGTTCGAGTCCTTGTCCCCGAGCAATAAAGTTCAGAATCTCACTAAAAAATATTCTTCACTAATTCATAGATCGCAGCGCCAAAACCAATCGATAAAACCATGCCCACTGATCCAACAACAATACCGGCGATAACGACGATAATATCTCCCAAAATAAACCCAAGAGATAATCCGAGAACTCCCATGGAGGGAAGTGTATCCAGGCCAGAAAACGGAACAGCGAGAAGAGCTGTGAGCGCAAAGACAAAAACGCAAACGCCGAAAAGCGTACTAGCGATTCTTGAGTCGAGGAATTTAGACATTCGTGGTTCGGAAAATCGCTCCACTCTTCGAATCCATTTAATCAGATAGGGAAGAGTTTTTGTCAGCGTTATTTTTCCTAGTTCTTTGTCGCGCCATTTTTGAGGAAGCCAGATTGTTTGGCGTTGAGCGATGAGTTCAAGCGAGAGCAACATCGTGATGACTTCAAAGACGTGAGATACTCCTCCGGTGGGAAGAGGGAGTGCAGGAATGGCCATGAGCACTAAAAAGATGAGAGCAAAGCTCTTATCGCCGAATAGATCTTCGAGGCCTCCAATAGTTTTATCCCCTGGGCTTTTAAGCCAATCGGTGAGTTGAACGCTGAAATCTTCTTCTTCGTCCTCATTATCTGGCGAATCCATTTAGCCAATCTAGTAGGCACAATTGCAATTGCTCAGGTCAAACGGTGCACATCGCATCATTAACAACTTTTTCGCATCGTTCAAGCCCATCGACGAATAGTGAATTAGGAATTTTCCCACACTTGGTGAAGAGCGGAGAGGAAACTCTCGGTTCCTTGCGCACCTGAAATTGCATATTGCACATCAATCACAAAAAAGGGAACGCCCGTGATCCCCATTTGTTGGGCACCTTCTTCATCGGTGCGCACGGCTTCGTCAAAGTCGTTGCTGTCAAGCATGGCAGAAACTTCTTTTTCGTCCAGGCCAGCCTCGGTTGCGAGCTTTGTTAATACGTCATGGTGTCCAATGTGAAGTCCATCGGTGAAATATGCCCTGTAAAGTATTTCAACCATCTCTGCTTGCTTTCCTTTTGTCGCCGCAAAGTGGATCAGACGATGTCCGTCAAAAGAATTTGTGAGTTTTATTTTGTCTTGATGGAAATCGAGACCCAATTCTTGTGCTTGTTCTGCGAGTCGTTGGTTCGATTCAATAGCTTGTTCGCGAGTCATTCCATATTTTTGTGAAAGCATGTCGTAGACATCGAGTGGATTTTCGAGTGCTGCGGATGCGTCGAGCTCGAAGCTGTGATAGATCACTTCTACTTCATCTTTATGTTCAAAGCGTTCGAGCGCTTGTTCGAATTGATGTTTTCCCAAATAACAAAAAGGGCATACGATGTCGGACCAAATATCTACTTGCATCGATTAAGCCTACGCGCGCTTGCATAACAATTGGAAATACTTTGTCGATCCAAAAGGGATTTTTTGTTTGACGATGCCATGTGCCCCGAGTGCACTGGCCATCATGACACTGGGAATCCCAAAAGTGTCGTTAATATCATCGACCGTTTCCGTCAGGTGCTCTTCTTTGTCGAGATCGCGAAACAGTTCCAGTTGTGTAGGTTCACCTTCACTATCAGAGAGATGGTAACACGTAATACTCATCAGAGAAATTGTGGAGTCTTTGGGACGTTGATCAAAAAGCAACATGGCATTTTCCAAAATGGCACGGTCGCTGAAGAAGGGCTCTTTAAACAGATGACGTTTGAACCAACTATGGGAACCGTCCGTGGATCCCCATCCTCCTCCGGCAAACTTATTGCGAGCAGATTGTTCGTAGGGTTGGTGAAAGTTGAGGTATACATAAATTCCTCGTGCACGCACATTGTTATAACGGAGTTTGCGTCCTGTTGAGTAACAGAGATATGCAAATCGTTTTTTGAGTTCATTTTCGTCTTGTGTTTTGACATCTAGTGCAAACTGTTTTCCGACAATTCCCAAATTGGTGGCGACGCCATCTACTTCGTATCCACGAAGGCGTTTGTACCAATGCTCTCCGACGATGCTGGCGAAAACATTTTTTCGTAGAGTTGGATACGATGCATGAAGAAAGTCCAGCGGAGTCATGATCCCCCGGTCGTTGAGTCGTTTACCGAAACGATGAGCGATACCAGGCAGATCTTGCAGCTTGAGTTGAGCGTAATAATCGAGAAGGTTTTTGTGGTTAATAACAGTGAGTCCGTCAGGTTTATTAAAACCAGCAGCAACTTTGGCAAGAAAACGGTTAGGCGCAATGCCCACGTTGCATTTCATCCAACAACCCAGTTCATCGCGCAGCCGCTGTTTAATTTCGTGACCGATTTTTGAAAGAGTCGTGCCGTTTAATGCTCGATCAGTGCCATGAAAGTCGACGATACCTTCGTCGATACTTTTCATTTCAACGATAGGAGAGTAACTCTTCATAATGTCGACAAGCTTTTCGTAGGCATGATGATATTTAGGAGGGTCGGTTTCTAACACGATGAGGTGAGGAATCATGGCCTTGACCTCGTCGTAACGCATCCCTACCTTTGCGCCGACAGCCTTTGCTTCATACGACAGTGCAATCATGCAACAATGCGGAGAGATGCGATTGGTTACGCCAATGGGCCTGCCGCGAAGACTCGGGCGAGATTGTTGCTCGACAGTAGCGAAGCAGCTGTTGAGATCGATGTGCATAATATGTGGCTCGGCAGTGTTGAGGTCCATGGTGGTACTCATGACTAATCCACCGGCATGATGCAGATCAGCATCCATGTCAGACGTTCGGCGTCGAGTTCAATGCGGTATTCTGCGGAACCGTCGGTCGTATCGAAGACGTGAATCATTCGATTCCCTTGACTTGTGGGATGACGAAAACCCAATTCCGTAAAACTAATGATGCGATTTTTGTACTTCATTTTTCTCGGGACACATTTACTCTGGTCGCCGGCGCCCTCGGAAAACAGGCACAGCACTTCCACGCGTTCATTGATATATTCGACATCTTGTTCACTCGAGAGTTTTCTGGTGAAAGATTTTCTCCTGACTTCACGGTTATTTGCATGAGCGAACATATGTTTGTATTATAACGAGGGGGTACGACAAAATCAAAGAGAAAACACTCTCCGCTCAGGGCGAGATATGCTGACAGCAGAGTGAAAGTCTGGCGTGAAGATGTCTTTTATTTATACGTCATTTTTTCCAAAGAGCGACATTAACCAACGTGGCCTGAAGAAGAAAAGTCCCGCAGCGCTACCCAGCAGAACTACTCCAGCAATCGGCAGGGCCAACGGTAAGCTCGAATCTCTGTCTACCGATTTGATTGCTTGTTCGGTAGCGACTTCTGGTTGCTCAGAGTCAGTGTTAGAACTTGCTTTTCCGATGGTCGGCAATGTGTTCGGAATGCTCGTTGTGGGGAGAGTGGTCGTGGGAGTAGTTGTCGACTCACTTGTTGAAGCGGAAGAACTTTTTTTCGTCGTTGCTTTCACAGGTTGAGTTGTAGGCGTAGCAGATGAATCTGGAACCGTAGTTGTGGGAGATGCAGTTGTCGTTGGTGGCGGAACCGTTGTTGTCGTTGGTGGTTCTTCAACAAAAGGACAGAGAACACCAGCATTGCTTGACGTCCATTCTTCATCGAGAGAATTTTCTTCTCCAGGGGTTCCATCGTTGTTCGAACTGACGCCCCAGCATCCAGAATCTATGTCACGCGCGAGACTTTTGCCATTCCCATTTGCGCCTGACGGCCATGGTTGATCGGTCGAGTATTCAATGGTGCTCGATACTGTGTCGTTATCGCGAACAAGTGAAATTGTCTCTCCACCATCGGCCAATGTTCCAGAGTATTGACCCAACACTAAAACACCACCACCGTAGTGTGCACGAGATGCTGCATCATTTTTCACAATAATTCCGTACCCGTGCGCTGGGAGTGTGCTTCCTCCGGGTAATTCAAAATCAATACCTTCGATAGTCCATTGCGACAAATCGACGGCATAATTATTTGGATTGTACAGTTCAATATATTCTTGCGAATTACCATCGACGGGGTTGTACATCACTTCATTGATGTTCACGACGGGGTTTGCTGGTTCAGTTGTTGGAAGATATCCTTCGGTGACATATTGGTTCGTAAAGGCTTGTGCCATCTTGGGTACTTGAAGATTGAATGTAAGGAATAATCTATTTTTTAATGACAAGGGTTCAATCGCTGTGATGGGGTCAGGAAAGATACTCAGATCGGTAATACCGAGCCCCTGCATATAAAACATTGCGATTACTTCTGGGTCGTTAATATCGAGCCCGAGATCATTGGACATATAATCGATTACAGCATCGAAATACGCTTGCATGTTAGGGTCGGAACCCCATTTGGCTTCATCTAACAACATGGCTGGTTCCAAATGCTCAATAGTGTCATCAGCCCACTGTGTAATAAGTCCCGTAACGTAGAGTTCATCAACAAGAGTACGAACACGGCGTTGATACATTGATCGTAATTCAGGATCGTCATAAATGACATTGACCATGAAACGGTCATTGACGGGAAGATAATCAGGAGAGTCATGAGGATCAATCATGTACCCGCTTCCTGGTTCAGCTTCTGTCGTCCCATCGAAACCAATATTGGTGAACGTGAGGTCCAAATCCCATGGCTGTATGGACCAACGGCCAGTCCCATTGGTGTCTCGGAATTCTTGTAAGTTTTGTTTTGATGACCAGTCGTGGTGGCGTGCAACGGCCGTTGCTGCCATGTAATTGATCAAGTTAGGGATGTCATTGTTATCGAGGACATAATCACGAAGTTCATCGCCCGTGAGAGTTAATTCATTGGTTTCCCAATTGTTGCGTGCAGAGAAATCTCCATCCTTTGGAGATTGCTTTTCCCACCAGTTGTCGTAATGTTCTTGATTCTTGTAGGTAGGATTTTCGTCTTTCCACTCGCTATCGTACTTGTCAGAGAAAAGATATGTTCCTTCAAAATCTCCGTTTCTATTGACCTGCAATTTTCCAAAGTTGGGGACCGGAAATCCTGCGTATTCATAAATCTTCCAGGACAAGGTTGACAAGACGTACGAGTTTCCGTTTGCATAGTCAGGATTCAAGTGGAATTCGTTCACGGGATATTTCGATATTCCATCAATGTCGATTGTGTGACCTTGAGGAAGTTTCACTTTATAAGGTTTCTTGTCAAAACTTCGCGAGTAGTTACCTTTAAGTCGAATTTCAGAATTATCAAAAACGATATTTCCATAAGCAATTACACACGGGACGTAGGTATCGTCTTCTACGTCGAAGCCGTTCAATTCGTCATAGGTATTATCAGGGATGAACCACTGCAAGATAGGAACGGTTTCATTTAATGTTTGTGAATCGACGACATATCCGTAGTAATCAATCGTGTCGTCGCTACTTGGTCCCGATGTAGTTCCATTTCCGTTAGTTGCTTCAACGCGAAAACGAACGAGTGCATTGGAATCCTGTTGAGGAATCATGGCCCCAAAAACGCCGTCATCGGCATCGCCATCGTCGTGTGTTCCATCGTCGAACATGGAAACAGTAATGTCGGAATCAAATCCAATTTTGTACACAAGATTTGTTGTCACAGAGTTTTCAATTGTCGCAGTGATTGTTACATCATCAGTGCTCTCCACATCTTGTGGTTGCGATACATTACTTACCACGGGGATGTTCGCATTTGTTATGGAGTTTATTGCCTCAGGTGTCCCGCCATCTGACAAACTCGACCCCCATGAGGATGCCAGCTCATGATCGAGGAGGGGATCTCGTAATTCTAAAGAAGGACCATCTCCGTCGGCGCTCAAAGGCCAGGGGCTGGCATCTTTATATGAAACTGTATCAACCGTAACTAATTCTTCGTCGACAAGTCGGATTCGTTCGCCACTATTGGAAAGGTTTCCCGTGTACGTACCGATGGGGGTGTGAGAGTATGTGCTAATCGTTTGGGTGTAGTTGGGAGAAATAAGGGCGTATTCGTCTGGATCGAGTGACGTGCCTGATAGAAAACATAAAGTGATTCCATTAGTGAAACACCAGCCCGACATATCCACAGAAGCTTCCCCATAGTTATGGAGCTCAAGGAACTCATCGTTTTCGTCATCAGAACCAGGGTGATACATCAATTCGTTGATAACAACAGTGGCGGGATCCGCAGCTTGTGCTGGCTTCACGCTGACGATAGCGCCAGAGGCAATGAGAAAGAGACAACAGATTATTTTTACTGCTGTTACATAGCCGCGAAACGCAGAAATATTTATTGGTGCAGGTTTGCTTGATGTACTCATTACCCTTTATCTTCCGTGGTGATCACGCGACAATGAGATGCCGCTATTTAACTACTGTAGGAAAAGGGTAGTTTCGCGAATGAGGCGAAACGCTTTTAGCCCCTGGGAGTAGGGGCGATTGTTTCCCAAAGTTCCGAACATAGGGTGATACGGTCTTGATTGAGCGAAGAAAACGCCGTGTCATCATGATGAATGGTGTGAAGGTGAAATTTTTCCAGTGTCGCTAGATATTCGGGTGCTGTTTTATTCCAAGAGAGATTCGTGGTGATGAGGACACCGTTTTCAGAGAGAAGCCGAATGTACTCTTTGATTTCATCTGGGTTAGGTGCAAAGCCATCGAAAAATACAATGTCGTATGTGTCTGTGAGCGTGGGTAATACGTCGCCCGATTGACCGACGAGACAGGAGATTAGGCTTTCGACTTTTCGTTGCGTCCACATTTCTTTAGCAATATCAGCGTGCGTTGTGTCCATATCGATGGTGGTCACGTGAACGTCGTTTCCTTGCGCGAAACAAAATGCTGAATAACCAATAGCTGTTCCAATTTCGAGCACACTGTGTGCGTGGAGCAGTGGTACAACTGCCGTGAGGAATTCACCTTTTGCAAAAGGATAGCCACCACACTTATGTGTGTTTCGGTGGTCGATGGAGAGCTGGTAGTAGTCCAAGAAAGTTGCGATTGAATGAGTGTATCAACCCAGTGACCTGGGCAAACGAAAAGTTTGTTAGGCGCTCCTAATTAGGCTATCCTAATGAGGTACCTCACACAGCGAAAGGGCATCAGTCGATGTTCAACGGAAGCAACATACGCCGTAACTATCTCACGATGGATCACGCTGCGCAACCGCGAGAAGTCGCCGATGACAAAATCGACGAGATCGTTAAAGAACTTTCCGAGTTGCAAGAAAATGGTGTTCGTTCTTTCATCAACCTTGAGTCATACTTGCGTTGGTATAAAAATGTTTATGGCCTTATTGCTCTCGAGTTAATGATTGAAGAATGTCGTGAAGCAATTAAGCAAAAGAAAAACAAAGAACTTCTTGCGATCATTAACAAACTTGCTCAAATGCGACAACAGCATGCGCGCTACACAGGTGAAGTCGTCGACTTTTCTGCCGAAGATGACAAAAATGTTTTAGCGCCGCTTCCTGGAATGTCTGCCGACCTAGAGGAACTCGATACAGAACAAGTTCAAGCAATCATCGCCGAGTACGAACAGTATTTTTCCGAACTTGATATTGAATCCATTGTCAATGCTGCTGCAAAGAGAAATCTTGGAGAAGAAGGCTTTGTATCGTTCGATGAAATTGCAGCACTGATTAAGTCCGTAGAAGAGCGATTGACTCTTCTTGTCGATGCGGGAGAAATCACGCAAGAAAAAGCCGATCTTATTATTGAAATGGCAAACGCGCTTGATGTTCGACGATTTACAGATATGACTCTTCAAGAGCAGAAAGAATTAATTACACAAATAGCGACCCTCGATGTTGACCAAGTGCGTGACCTTATTATTGAGATCAATGAACGTGAACTTGTTGTGACTGCCGATGAGAGATTGTTCGATGAAGCAGGGTTCGTATCTTTCGATGAAATGGCTGTTCTGATTAAATCCGTCGAAGAGCGAATGGCTCTTCTTGTTGAAGCGGGTGAAATCACGCAAGAAAAAGCGCAAGTGATTATCGATATGGTGAACGATATCGATCTCGAACGTTTTGCCGACATGTCTCATCTTGAAAAAAAGGAACTTATCGCCTCGATTGCGGAACTCGATGTTGACCAAGTCCGTGACATGATTATTGAAGTCAACGAGCGCGAACTTGTTGTGACTGCCGATGAGCGTTTGTTTGACGAAGCAGGGTTTGTCGAAGTTGGCGGTCTTTCGGATGGCTCCGATAAAAAGCGCGGTTTTATCGATGTGACGGATGTGGATCAGCCTATACACAATGCGACATCACCGGTTCAACAACCTTCCTCGCTGAACGATCAACAAGCACAGCAAGCACAACAGCTCCAAGCTCGCGAGCAAGCACGTCGAGCACAGATTGCGCAACAAGAACAGCAAATTCACGCTCAACACCAAGAACGCCAAAGGCAACTGCAACAACAGGTTGTCGCGCAACAAGCGCAACTTGCTCAACAGGCACGTCACAATGCACAGCAACAGCAAGTTCTTCAACAAGATGCATCGCGCACTGTTTCATCAAGTGCAACTTCTCTTGCCGCAGCAACAGCTGCAACAGTAGCAACGGTAACAGCGGCAGCAGTAGCTGCCACACCTGCTGCAACACCAGCATCACCAACTCTTGCCCCATCTGTTGTTGCTAGTCCTGCACGTGCAGATAATGAAGTATTCGTCGCAATTGGAACACGTGAAGCTCCCGGCGTTACCCCGGCAGCTCCAACAAGGCAGGACCAAACAACGGAATTTGCACCCGATGCATTCATGAAAGGTCCTCCTAATTTTAAAACGGAATCATTTCCGCAGAAACAAACAGACGCTGCTCTATTCAATCAACAACCCGGCACGCAAAAAATGCATCACGAGCCTCAGACTATTCAAGACAGAGCAGTCGATGCGCGTGAAGTGGTGGAAACAAAATCAGACTTGTTTGACATACGCGACGATCATGATCTTCCCAACGAGCCAACAGATGGGGAGCGTCCTGACTACGACAAAGAGCCAACTGAGATAGTCAACATTTGTAATAGGGATTGTCCGTTCAGGGCCATGTGTGGTGCTAATAAGCCATGCGCTCCGCAAGTGCAAGAACAACAAGTGTCGATGGAAAATACAAGGCCTCCATTGGTGCGATCTCTTTAGCCTGTAAGATAACCTTTCATTCATTCATTATCGATAGGGTGTAGGTTGTGTCTTTTTCAAGTGATGGTTCCAATAAAATTGCAAAAATAGTCATTGCTCTTGTCGCGATATTTTTCATTGGCTTTTCGGGTTTCGTTTTGGCCAACACAACATTAAAGAGTGGCCGGCCTTCCAAGCAAGAAATGGTTAAAAAGTTAATGTTGCAGTCAGGGTTGACGGGTGATGAAGCAAAGGAATTTGAAGAATATTATTCATGTATCGTCGATCACATACATTCCAAACTTTCCTACAAAGCAATCGATGAACTGATGAAAGTTACTGAAGCCAATACCGAAGGTGCATGGGGAGCGTTAAGTGATGCTGATTATGAATTAATGGACAAAGCTACTACTAAATGTGAGGATAAATTTCCATACTTGGATGATATAGAAACTGAAGAAGGTCTATCGGCACAATCGGAAGCAAAAACAACGTTAACGGATTCGATAAAGGCAGTTAAGTCAATTCAAACAGGAAACGGTGATGTGAACTTTTCTGGAATTTCGGTCGAAACTTTGAACGAAAATGAGCCCGATATTACATTTGTCTATCTGCCCCTTGGCGCTGATTCGGATGAACAAACCGTTGCTGTTATCGAGAGGACCGATGATTCTATTGTGATGCAGACTCGATCGGAAGGCGATGCTGCTTGTTACTTTGCCCAATTACATGTTGACGGTTCAACAATGTATGGAACAGCATGGACTGAGTACGAAGCAACGTGTCCTACTGCTCCTGATGCGATGAATGGATCAGATTATGTTGACAACCCCAGCGACGGATGGATTTCGTAACTACCGTTTATTCTGTAATCGCAAAAAAATGTCATCACCTTCACGCAAGATGTGAGAAAACTCCATTCGTGCAGGTTCATCGCAGTTGAGTCCATCAAAAATTGTTTTCGTTGAACTGTTCGTAAGGACGGGTGAAAGAGTGAGACACAGTTCGTCAACAACACCAGCGTTTAGTAGATCAGTGTTGAGTGATGGTCCACCCTCGCACAGAATGTGTTTCAAACCACGCGAATAGATTTCATTGATTGCCGATTGCAGATCGACATGATCTTCACCATACGAAATAATGTCTGCATAGTGTGAACCGTGCACCGCGTTGTGTGCACCATGCGCATCAGTAATGATGATGGGCTTTGAATGAGCTTCTTGAAAAAAAGGACTTTCCCAATCGAAGTGTCCAGAGTGAGAAACAACCGCGACGGGTGCGTTTCGTGAAAGCCCGTTCGATACCCGGAGTTGCTGAATCTCGTCACTGAAAACGACAGGCCCATAGTTTTCTTTGCGCGCAGTTCCCGCTCCAACAAGTATCACGTCAGCCATTGAACGGAGAGCGTGAAAAACTTTTCGATCTTCATTGGAACTTAATGGTTTAGATTTTCCATCGACAACAACTGTTCCGTCGATGCTGGACACCATATTGATTCTTAGATGTGGTGCATCGGGGTCACTGAGCGCATACGCTTCTGTTGTTTCAAGGACACAATGGGTGGGGAAGAGTTGTTCCACGCCACCACTTTACTTCTATTGCCATCGGAGATTCTTCGTCACTTCGTTCCTCTGAATGACGGGCGGACTTATCCTCTGAATGACGGGTGTGATTACGGAAGCGCAGTCACACTTCCGTCGTAGGCATGCCATGTGTGCTCTTCGTAATCATAGAGTTTGCATATTCGAGCCGTGCGAAGATAATCGCGATAGCGCAATTTTTTATGTTTGATGTCAGGAAACGCTTCAATTAATGCATCGGCTGCTTTTTCTAAGTTGTAACACGGAATACGCATATCGACATGATGGGGGACATGGATGAAGATGTTATAAAAGAAAAGCTCGTTGATTATGCGTGGGCAATACAAAACAGTTGTTCCTTCAATCTGACCTTTGTAACTATCCCATTGGTTGCGTGGCCACCACTTAATGTCGGGAGCAATGTGTTGTACATACACAGTCCACCCAATGATGGTCATGAATCCAAACCACGGAACAGCAATCACTTTGACAACTAACCATGCTGCACCAAGGATATCGCCGTAATAATGCAATCCATACGCAAACAGAGCAGTAATAGAGACGGCACCAAAAAGCGCAACAAAACGTACGTCTTTTTTAATGCGTTCGCGATAACGCTCAGGAGGCGTAAACGAAATCATCTTGTCCCACCACACATTGCGTATGTAATACAGACCCGATCCTAAAAAACTCCATTCCACGCGGTGTTGAAATTTTCGAAACGTTGACATGCGCGCATATTCTGCTGGCGTTGTGGGCATCCACACGAAGTCCATTTGCTCGCGCACAGTGTGTCCATGATGAAGTCGGTTGTGTCCGAGTAGCCATCCTTCATAGGAATGAAGTTCGGGGAGGAATAATAATCGTCCCACCCACTTGTTGACTTTTTTCGAATTGAATAAAGAACCGTGTGCGGCATCGTGACCGACAACAAACATTCCCGCTAGAGCGAGCGAACCAAAAATCCAAGCGGCGGCAACAATGAATGGATTGTCTGATGCAAACAAAAGAACCAAGGACGCAATCCACAATGCAACTGCACGAGCGACAACAAAGACTGCTTTACGTGTGGGACGCTCAAGGCACTCACGCGGGATTGCATCAAGAGCGGGTTTGAGTGTTCCGACTTTTTTTGTGCCGACACCTGCGAATTCATTGGGTGGTGTAACTATCGTCATAGTGCTGACCTTCCGTTAGGTAGGGCGATATGTCCATTTATGATAGTGCCTCTCAGCGCCCGAGTCCAGGGTCGAAGTGCTAATTATTTTGAGCTTCACAAGTGGGCGCTGATCAGGGCATACGCTCAATCGCGAGTAGTAAAAATTTCGTGTTTGAGTAACGATCTAGCAGAATCGATCTCGTATAATTTTTCGATGGCACTGGGCAACGGAGGGCACACAAGTATTACTGATGCGCCGCAACTCGAAACCATGACACCGCAAGAGTTGCGAAGAGCGCGTCAAGAACAAGAAGTCCGGCAAAGGCGCAGCGATCTAACGGTTCCTCTTTCTCCACGTTTAGTCATTCCATCAGTAAAACGGTGGGCCAATATTCCCGATGTGCACAAAGTATTTATTCCCGTTCCTGCTACACCAGCACCGCTGAGCGATATGGAACGCCGAGATGAGATGCACAATAATCCCCACCAAGAATTCAAAATAACTCAGCCGCAAGCAGTTGCTTTATTAGAAGCTGCAAACGTTGTGTTTGACAAGGGAACAGGTCACTGGAAGCATGTGAATTCACGTGGTGATATGAGCGCTGTGAATGTACCGCTTTATTTTTATCGAATAAAGGGTTTCATCGATATTGCCACGCATGGGGTGCCTCGCTATGAAGGTTCTCTTATCGCAGCAGAGCTAGCCGTCGAAGATCGCGCAACTAAGCAAGTTGATCCCGAAGAATACTTGGAGAAATACAGCGGCGATGTTCGTGCTCCACAAGGTGCAGCAGTGATTGGCATTGACCGAGACTCGGGTGACGTACGAGTTGATATAGCTAGCATTTCAGCTGTACGTCACTATTTTGAACTTGATTAAAAGAACTTAGAGTTTCGTCGTTTTTTCACTACCTTTGTTCCAAAGAATCCACCAACAATTAATCCGAGTCCTACCAGAACTAAGAACACGACACTTGCCGCACCCGTAAACGGTAGTGGTCTGATGATGTTTGTTAAGGTCTCACCTTTAACTTCAACAGGTACAGTCGTCGTCGGAGTTGACGTCGTCGGAGTTGTCGTTGTTGTTGTGGTTGTCGTGGTCGTCGTTGTCGGTGTGACCGCGTTGACGTCGGAAGAAATAACAGGCAGAGCCAAACCGCTCGCGCGTGCTTGGAATCTATTTGTATATACTTCGTGTCCGTCGTTACCAAATGTTGTGAGCTGAATTTGAACGATGTCGAATTGTCCAACGTTAATTGGTTTCGAAATCAATCGGACACCTGTCACGTCAGAACTTTCTGGACAACCGGAGGTGTCGAGTTGTTCAAATGTACACTTCCAAATACCAGTGCCAACTACAGGGTTGCTTGGATTATTAGGATCGCTGTTGAGTGTCGTCGGATCCGCAGACGTGACGTACACCTTGCTGATGAGAGCATGTGGATCGATAATTCCCGTAAGTGAAAATCCACCATCGATAACACTTGCAGGGCTTCGACTATCAGAGTTGAAAGGCAAAATGTCGATCGCGTCCATGGTCTTAGCGTTACCCGTTAAGTTTCCAAAAGCGAGGTTGTATTCAACCACTCCATTGAGCGGAATGTGATCCTCGGTGATGTACTTTTCAATACCAAAAGCCTGAGCAGTTGCTATTTGGACCCAGTCATCATCGATCGGTCCAGAAAGGAGATCGTTATGCCATGCAGCATCATTATCTCTGAAGACGATCGGATGGTCGATATTTTCAATTCCGGAATCAGCACGCGTCCATGATCGTGTTTGAAGTTTGGAACCATTCGCGATGAACTTTGCAACGCGTGTGGTGACTTGCCACGAACCAAATATCGTTGATTGCAATTGAGGAGCCGGTGGTGTTCCGGTGTAATCGAAGTCGGAGTCTCCGCGATCCCAAATGATTGTTCGATATCCAATATTTGTTCGCGCAGCATCGTTTGTTAAACAATCAACATTGACGGCTGCATCACAATCGGAAATGATGTCTGTTGGCGTGGTGGTCGAAGAAACAAAGTCGAGTCCTGGAGGAAGCACGTTGTAAACATGAACACCTTTAATTGCAACATCGGCATTAAAGGTCAATCCTGACTTCATCGTGTATGTCCACTCTTGTCCAGTAGTCAATGTTGCTGTCTTGTCTTGAAGCGGTCTTTCGGGTGTGTCGGAGAGTTGCTGAAGTGGAGGGGGAAGAATAACAAAAGCGCGGTCAGCCAGAACAACACAACTGAAAAGACCCGATGATGTATTCCATGGATCGTTTTCAGGAAGGCATCTGTTAGATGCTTGGTTCCAGGCACCATTTCTGAAATTCGATGATTTGTACTGCATGAAGTTAAACATACGAGTGTTGTGAGCTAATCCTTCATGCGCTTGAACGGAAACGTATGCATCGATTCGCATACGTGGTGGGATCTGCTTGAGAACGCGAACGCGGATCAAGTTCGCAGAATCAATTCCGCCAGAAAGTTGTGTTGGATCAGATTTCCATACCAACGAAGTGCTGTCGCAATTGACGGTGCGCTGTTGTGTTGATGTTGCAAACGTTGTTCCTGTGCTTGCAAACTCCACAACAATATCGGCATCGGTTACTTCAGGGAAGGAAGAATCGTAGGTTCCGCTTTTTTGCCAACTGTAATATTGGTGAGCAGAACCGGTTGCGCCTGACATAACAGGTGCAGCATTGTGTTCAACAAGGTTGTATTTTGTTTGATCGATTGAATCACACGATACATAATCTGCCAAACCAACGGGTGATAACTTACTTGTTTCTGCCGAAATAGCAATAGCAAACTTCTGGTTAGGAACGACATAGTTGTCGCTGTCACCTGTCCCGAGAGCTCCTTCGGTGAGGCCAAGATCATGTTCAGGGAATGACGTCCAGTCGCCGCCGTATTTCACGAAGCGTTTGCTTGTGTTTCCGACACCTGGATTTTTATATATCTCAACACAAGCTTCGTTATTGGTTGGATCATCGACATCAACAGGGCCACCAGGTACAGCGATGTTGCCAATGTTGTTACACCATGAAATGTATCCGGCACTAACTTTACTGCGATCGCCAGGAGTGTTATCAAAAGCAAGGACATCAGCCCATGGGTAGCGAATGGTGAGGTTTTGCGTAGCGACAACAGCTTGATTATTTTTTCCTGTTGGGTTGTTGTAAATTTCGTTCGCATTATTTGATGTATTAAAAGACCAATACCCATCGCGGTGCGAGTATTTTCCGCTCGGGAACCATTCGGGCGCCCATTGAATACCTGTAGCTTGAATTGCAACAGGTTCACCGGCTGCGGATTGGTTACACGTCCATGTTCCAGAATTTTGAACAGCACTGTACGTTCCGACAACATTCGAACTTGAGTCAGCAATTCCATCCGTGATTGCGTTCACCGGTGAACAATTCACGAGTGTTGCATTTTTATTGATGGGAAGATGATCTGCTGGTCCAGAACTCATGAGATCCTCAAGCGTTAAGGTGCTTAAGTTCGAAGTGTTGACTCCCTTGGTTTGGTTGGGAGTTGGACTCTTCACTTCAACTTGGACACCCCACTTCACGTCAACACCAATAGGGTTTCCGGAGCTGTCTCGAGCGATTGTATAAGGGTTGAGTGGGTCGGAAAGTGATTTTCTGACTTCGTAGTTTGATCCTGTCGAAACAACTTTGATTGTATCTGCATTTGATGTGTGCGGTGCAGGGTTTGTGGTTGTGCTCGAATCAGCAACCATTGTTCCACTCACTGTGAATTGTGTTGTGACGTCTGTGTTGTTCGGAACATTTGAACGAGCAAACCAGGCCCCATCAATTTTCAAAGCAGTACCGGTTCTCACGGTTCCACCGAGAACACACGTTATAGTTTTGCTGTCGGAACTCAATGTAACTGTTGTACATGCAGTGGGCATACTGTTTTTCATCCATGCAACATGTGGTGATGTTGAGTTCAGTGTTGCAACAATCGTTACATTAGAAATCGTATGAGGTTGTGCGTCGAGCGTGTTGACATTGATATCAAATGTGTACGCAGCAGAATCAAGTGTTGCGAGCAATCCGTTATTGGCATTCGGATCTACCGCTGCAAAAGGAGCATTACCGTCGGAAACTCGTGTGAGAACTGAATCGAGTGCAACTGTTGGTGGGCCAGCAGCGTATGCCTTACTTAATGCAGGCATCAGGAAGGACGCCGCAGCAAAAATTGCGAGAAGAGTGAGAGCTATTGCGCGTTTTGTTGGTTCGCGTGTATAGATCACCCAAGTGCCGTCAAAGACTGGTTGCATTGGCATATGAAGTAACTCCCTTAGGATTTGGATACTTCTATTGTCGGCAGCCGGTGTCTTATTATGGAGGGGATACCTCTTATTCGCAGAAAATAGTTCGGACGGCCTAATTTCCCTATTTCTCTAGCGAATTTGTTGATATCAGGGCATGAATCGGGTACGATATTTCCGAATAGGCGGTAGTCGATCGACGATTTTTCACAGATTTTTGTCCCGTTTGTTAGCATCTCGTACCTATGACGAAACGCTCGCTTGCTGCCATTGTTCCTGCGGCTGGATTAGGGACACGAATGAAATCGGTTCTTCCCAAGTTCTTGATGCCGTTGTGTGGACGAAGCGTCATTTCTCATATCGTTCTTTCGCTTGAAGATGTTGTCGATGAGATTGTTGTCGTCGTCGGGCATGGCAAAGAAGCAGTCGAAAAAGATATTGAGATGACGTGCGCTTCTTTTCTTGAAAAAATCACATTTGTAGAACAGAGCGAACCTCAAGGTTCGGGTCATGCAGTAAAAGTAGGAATGACAGGTTTGAGTGCAGATGTTGAAAATATCATTGTCGTCCTGGGAGATACTCCGCTGTTAACGACGGATGTGTTGAGTGAAATGCGTGACGCATTCCTTGCATCCGATGCTGACGTTCTCGTTTCGACAGCCATACTTGATGATCCCTATGGCTATGGTCGAGTTGTTCGTGACGAGAATAAAATCGTCAAAGCAATCGTCGAAGAAAAAGATTGTGATGAGGCACAACGCGCTGTTAAAGAGTGCAACATGTTTCCGTTTGTTTTTTCTCGAACTTTTCTTGACATGGCATTAGATAAACTCGACACGAATAATTCACAAGGCGAACAGTACCTCACGGACGTTGTTGTTATCGCGCGCGAATCATCCGTTCCGGTGACGTCGTACACTTACACAAACCCTTCTATTGCACACGGCGCAAATGATCGCGCACAACTTTCTGAACTGGAGTTCATTATGCGAGACACTATTAATACTCAACATATGCGCAATGGTGTGACCATGATGGATCCTGCAAATACATATATTGATGCTGGTGTGGTCATTGAATCAGATGTGACATTGCTCCCCGGTACGGTTTTACAAGGTGCAACCTCGATTGCTTCGGGAAGTGTGATCGGTCCGAACACGCGCATCATTGATTCGGTTGTTGGCCGTAATTGCGTGCTCGAATCATCCACAATAAAAGGTTCAACAATTGAAGACAATGTCACCGTCGGTCCGTACGCTTCTCTTCGACCAGGAACGCTTCTTCGCGAAGGTGCACACATTGGGACATTTGTTGAAACGAAGAATACCGAAATTGGTAAGGGAACAAAAGTTCCTCACCTGTCATACTTGGGCGATGCAAAAGTGGGCGAGAACACAAACCTTGGTGCGGGAACGATAACGGCGAACTATGACGGGGCAAATAAGCACCCCAGTGTGATCGGCGATAATGTGAAGACGGGTGTTAATACTGTTCTTGTTGCGCCTGTGACTTTGGGCGATGAAAGTTACACGGGTGCCGGCGCAGTTGTTACAAGAGATGTTCCATCGCGATCGTTGGCCAAGGGAGTCCCCGCCAAGATCGATGAAGAGTGGACACCTCCGACTGATCGCTAAGCCATATCAACTGGACTCTTTGCTCCCAAGCTGCTTACATTAAGATTCACGGGATACAAGCAGAGTCATATTTGACACTGATATAAGGGGATACATGGCGTCGATGGAACTGGTCAGCAAGAAACGGTTCATGTTGGTGAGCGGTGACGGGAATGAACAACTCGCACAGCAAATTGCCGAAGAGATGAAGGTCTCGCTCGGCGATATGTCTCTTTCCACATTCTCTAACGGCGAGCTGTACGTTCGTTATGGCGATTCCATTCGCGGCGCTGATGTTTTTGTTATTCAATCGCACTGTGAACCGATTAACGATCGCATCATGCAACAGATGATTATGATCGATGCAGCCAAACGCGCGTCGGCAAAACGCATCACTGCTGTTGTTCCTTTTTATGGTTACGCACGACAAGATCGCAAAGCGCAAGGCCGCGAAGCGATTACCGCAAAACTTATTGCCGACATGCTCACGGTTGCTGGTGTGGATCGTGTTGTCACTGTCGATTTACACACGGGCCAAATTCAGGGATTCTTCGATTGCCCCGTCGATCACTTAACAGCAGTTCCTCTCTTGGCGGAATATCTCGGAGACAAAATCAAAGGTGACATCACTGTTGTATCTCCCGATGCTGGTGGTGGAAAGCGCGCCCGTAAATTTGCAAATATTTTGGAAGCAATGGGAACCGATACAGAACTCGCATTCATCGACAAGCGTCGACCCAAGGGAACATTTAATGAAAGTGTTGCCGAAGAAGTCGTGGGTGAAGTTGAAGGTCGCACGTGTATTTTGGTGGACGACATGATCGACACGGCTGGAACAATGTGTAGTGCTGCTCAACTTTTGAAAGAACGCGGAGCAACCGATGTGTACTTGGCTGCAACACACGGAGTGCTTTCTGGTCCAGCGCTCGATCGAATAGCTGGTGCACAAATAAAAGAGTGTGTCATCACCAACACAATTCCTCTCCGCGACACTCAAGCATCGGACAAAATTACTGTCCTGTCGATTGCGCCGATTATTGCAAAAGCTCTCGACCATGTGTTCGAAGACGCGTCGGTTTCGGAAATGTTCCACGGCGACAACTACCAGTAACGGATAGCGGGTCGGTTAGCGGGTCTGATCCGCCCACATTTGCCGTAAAACGGACAAAACGCTAGACTAGTGTGATGGCTAGCGCGCGTTTTTCTCCCGTCGTTCCCAACATTCCTGCGCGCCACTTCAACAATTTTTCTTTTCTTCCCCTTGATCCTGTACTCCGCGAAAACTTGCAGCGATCAGCACACAAGCTCATTCTCAAATCGGGTCAGTACGCTGATCGGGGAGGGACATCTAATTTTCCTTTGATCCAAGGACGCATTGACGGTCGTTCGAATACTGCTGAAACTATGGCGACTCGCATAACTGTGAGGCAAGACGCCATTCGTGTATTAGTTCAGCAAGGTGACGTATTTAGTCGTTATCGTTCTCCACGAGTCTTTAAACGTCGTGATGTTGCACCAATTCCCGAGGGTATGCGCGGTCCGATCAATGATTTCGTCACAGCCGTTACAGATTTCAATACCGCAGTAGTTACTCAACAAAGAAAAAGTCCTTCTCACGATCCCAATCGTCCAGGCGCGCCCGTTATTGAATCGCCAAAGAATCTTGTGAAGGTACTCATGACATTCAAAACTCACGCGTTAGATCAAAGTTTTCACAACGATGGCATAGGTGTGATGAATGATGGCATTGGTGATATCTATGTTTCTGATTCCCCACAACCCACGATGTTCGCAGAGAGGGCTGTTCCTGTATTACGAGGAAATGAAGCACCTATACGCAGACTCGACATTGGCGAATCCGAAGATGGGCGCAACATACCCTTCGGGGAAGTTCATTCTCCAGCAGATGGACAAGTGGCCCTATGGGATTCAAAAGATACAACGCACAGTAATCCGGCAGTAGAAGGGTATAGACCCTTCACGCGGTTTGAATATCGCAACCACGAGCGGGTCTGATCCGCGCACAGATGCGGCTAAAGGGATATTTGCGATCAACTGGCGTCGAGACAGCAATTTCGAGCAGAATAGAGAGTTCACAAAAACGGATACTGCCTTGTTATATGTCGTAGGCAGACCACCAAACAAAGGTACAAAATGGCAACGACCAATCTCAAAGCAAATTTACGAACCAAGCTCGGTTCTGCCAATGCACGCCGCGACCGCAAAGCAGGTCTTGTTCCTGCAGTTGTGTACGGGCACGGTGACGATACTCTCTCCGTAACGGTTAACGCACACGATTTCAGTCGTATTCTTGCAAGCGAAACAGGTGCTAACACGTTGATTACTCTCGACATCGACGGCAAGAAAGATACAGCATTAGCTCGTCAGATTCGTCGTCACCCAACTCGTCCCGTGATTACTCATGTGGATTTCATTCGCGTGAATGTGAACGAAGAAGTTGTTGCTGAAGTTCCTCTCCACCTTGAAGGTGAAGCAGTGGGTGTGAAAGACGGTGGACGTCTTGAGCAGATCAACTTCAACCTTACGGTCAAAGCAAAGCCTGCTGACATTCCTGTTTCTATCTCGTATGACATTTCCGACTTGGCGCTGGGTTCATCGCTTCACATGAGTGACATCACACTTCCTTCTGGCGTGACATCTGAAATTGAACCTGAAACTGTTCTTGCTGTTGTTTCTGTTCCTCGCGGTAAGACTGAAGAGGAAGAAGCAGCCGAAGCAGCTGAAGCATTGGCCGCTGAAGCCGAAGCTGGAGCGCCCGCTGAAGGTGCCGCTCCTGCTGCTGAAACAAAAGAGTAGTTTCTCGTCTTTGGGTGCAGCGCTAACTCAACCCAGCTGCACTCTCGAAGTAGTCTAAGTAACTGTGGAATTTCTCGTTGTCGGTCTCGGTAATCCCGGGAAAGAATATGTTCATACGCGACATAACGTTGGCTTTGAAGTGATCGATATTTTGTGCGCGCGATCAGGTACACAACTTTCAAAAGAGACATCATCATCGCTTGGTGCAACAGTCACAATTGCAGGACACAAAGTTCTTCTTGCAGAATCGACAACTTACATGAACGATTCAGGTGTTGCAGTGGGTGAGATTGCTCGACGGTACAAACTCGATTCCAGCCAGATCATTGTTGTGCACGATGAACTCGATCTTGAATTGGGCGACGTTCGGCTCAAGGTCGGTGGAGGCTTGGCGGGCCATAATGGTTTGCGTTCGATTAAGCAACATCTCAAAAATCAAGATTTCATTCGCGTGCGTATCGGTATCGATAAGCCCACGCATAAAACTCACGGCGCTAACCATGTTCTCAAACCGATGTCGAAAAAAGAACTTGAAGTTGTTGACATCGCGTGTGAAAAAGCTGCCGATGCAATCGAGATGATTGTTTCAGATTCTCTCGACGCCGCGATGCGCGTCTTCCACAGCGCCTAATTCTCCGTGATGGCTGCCAGAGGCAGCGGAATCCGCGGCTAAAACGTACGCTCACGGAGATTTTCCGCCGCTGCATTTCTGTCTGACACAAGGCGCGCTCACAATACGCAGCCACTATTCTTGATGCCAGTGAGCGAAACAAACGTGGCGCCCTTTGCCAATGTTGTGGCGGAGCTATGCTCATCTTCACTATCGGATCCGATTCGTTTAAGTAGCGGCGACACACTCGTTGTCCCCACACGCTCGCGCGCGTTGTGCTCTGCCGTTGTTGCGCAGTTCACACATGATGCAACAACAGTTATCATCACACCCACTCATTCCGAAGCTGAATCGCTCGCGGGAGACCTCGCTGCTTTTGTTGATGCACGTAATGTCGAACTTTTACCTGCGTGGGAAACGCTGCCGTTTGAACGGGTGAGCCCGGGAATCGAAACTATGGGACATCGAGCTCGTGTGCAATCTCGAATGGGCAGTAGTGATCGCCCAAAAATTGTCGTTGCGTCTGTGCGCGCTGCAATTCAAAAGATTCTCGACTCGCAAGATTTCCATGCAACGCATTTGCATCAAGGTGCCGAGTTCGATCGTGATGAACTTGTTGCTCGATTTGTAGGAAGTGGTTATTCACGCGAATTCCAAGTCGAAGCGCGTGGAGAATGCGCAGTCCGTGGTTCTATCATCGATATTTTCCCCTCAACATCTGCACATCCGATTCGCATCGAGCTGTGGGGAGACACGATTGAGCGACTGTCGCACTTTTCTATTGCGGACCAACGCTCGAGTGGCCCATGTGAATCGATTTCTATTTACCCCGCGCGAGAACTTATTCTCAATGACGAATTTAAAAAACGTGCAGCGACTCTTGCAGAAACGTATCCGTGGGCGAGCGAATCTTTTATTTCCATTTCTGAAGGTCGTGTGTTTGACGGAATGGAATCGTTTCTTCCCTTTTTAACCAGTGATACCAGCGGATTTCTTGGCCTAATCGGAGCTGATGACAAAGTAATTCTTTGTGATCCGACCGCGGCGTCGCATCGAATGAACGAACTTCGTGAGGAAGAAACATCGTTGGCTGAAACACTATCGATCACGTGGGATGCACCTGTCACGGATGCACCAAGTTTGTTCGTTGATCTCGAAGATGTTTTACGCAAACACGCAATCACGCTCTGGCCGTCGGTGGCACCGTCACCTGATGTGCCTGTCATCACGGGAGTCGGATTCGATACACCGCGAGGAGATAACGAAGAACTTGCGCGCCGATTAAAAACTCATGCCAGTGGCAACACGACAACTGTTCTTGTTTCTGATTCGGTAGCGGGAATTTCTCGCATGGCGAATCAACTTGGTGAATATGGAGTCACGCTCACACCTGTCGAAAATGTTCCGAATAAACCAAGCGATGCACTCTATGGCGTTGTTGCCGATATTGAACACGGCGTCATCTGTTCAACGCTGGGCATTTCCATCATTACCGATCACGAACTCGCCGGTCATCGACATGTCCGTCGAACGCAACGTGGGTCGCGTCGCTCGATTCAGACTTACGACGATTTAGCTCCAGGGGATTTTGTGGTGCACCATCATCATGGCGTGGGCATTTTCGACGGACTCGAAACAAAAACAATGGTGGGAGTCACGCGCGAATATCTCATCCTCTCGTTTAAGGGCAGCGACAAACTGTTTGTGCCCTCTGACCAGGTAGGACTTGTCCGAAAATATATTGGCGGTGACAAGCCCACGCTGAACCGCTTGGGGGGAGCTGACTTTGAAAAGACGCGAAGTTCTGTTCGGCGCCAAGTCAATCTCATTGCGCAAGAACTCGTCGTGTTATATCGCAAGCGACTCCATGCAACAGGCTTTGCGTTTTCGTCTGACACTGCATGGCAAAAAGAAATGGAAGATCTTTTTCCCTATGAATTAACACTCGATCAAAAAAATACTATTGAAGATGTTAAGCGAGACATGGAACTTGATCATCCTATGGATCGATTGGTGTGCGGCGATGTGGGATTCGGAAAAACCGAAGTTGCATTACGCGCTGCATTTAAAGCCACGCAAGATTCCAAACAGGTGGCCATTCTCGTACCTACGACACTTCTTGCAACTCAACATGGTCACACATTTGAACAACGTTTTTCATCGTTTGGATTGCGCGTTGAAGTTTTATCGCGATTTAAAACAGCAAAAGAACAACGAGAAGTTTTAGATGGACTGAAAGATGGAACGGTTGATGTTGTCGTGGGGACGCATCGACTTTTGTCGCAAGACATCACGTTCAAAAATCTTGGTTTATTAGTTGTCGATGAAGAACAGCGCTTTGGCGTGACGCATAAGGAATCGATTAAAAAGTTTGCGACCAATGTCGATGTTCTGACGCTCACCGCAACGCCAATTCCTCGCACGCTCGAAATGTCGCTTACTGGAATTCGCGATATGTCGATGATTACTACGCCACCAGCGGATCGCCAGCCGATATTAACCTATGTTCATGAATACGATGAGCGGGCAGTGGCTGAAGCAATTCGGCGCGAACTCTTGCGTGAGGGGCAAGTGTTTTTCATCCACAATCGGGTGCGCGACTTAGAACACGTTGCTGATTCCATCCGCGATCTCGTTCCCGAAGCGCGCGTCGTCACAGCGCATGGTCAGATGGCAGAAAATCGGTTAGAAAAAATTGTTGATGATTTTTATGAACGTAAATATGATGTGCTGATTGCAACAACGATTGTTGAAAGTGGTCTCGATCTACCGGCAGTTAATACTCTGATTGTTGATCGCGCCGACGCTTTAGGTTTGGCGCAACTCTATCAACTGCGTGGTCGTGTCGGGCGGCGAGGCCAGCGCGCATACGCATATTTGTTTTCTCCCAAGAACCAAGCGCTTTCACATGAGGCTTACGAACGTTTGAAAACAATCGGAGAATTTACCGAACTGGGTTCTGGTTTTAAAATTGCGATGCGTGATCTTGAAATTCGTGGCGCAGGTTCATTGCTTGGTGATGTGCAGTCCGGGCACATTGCTGCTGTTGGATTCGATTTGTATTGCGAAATGGTGACCGAAGCTATCGACCAACTCAACGGAAAAGAGCGCGAGGAAATCAAAGAGATCACCATCGATGTTCCGGGCGACGCACTTATCCCGAACGACTATGTGACTAAGCAAGATCACCGTTTCGATATTTATCGACGACTCTCGACGACTAAAACACATCACGATGTCCAAGCAATTAAAGAGGAACTCGTCGATCGTTTTGGCCCATTACCCGATGTTGCATCTACGCTTATTGATATCACCCATCTGCGGATTGCATGCCAGGAGGTGGGCATTTCTTCTATCGTCACGAATCGGGGCGCGTTCCGTCTGATAGGCGTCGAGTTACCTCAATCTCTCCAGGTTCGGTTGAAGCGTTTGTACCCAGGGGCTCTTTATAAACCTGCCCATGCACTTGGCCCCGCTGAAATAGTTGTGACTCTTGGTGAGGGCCGCAACGACGCTCCTCATTTAACAACGCTCATTGCCGACTTGTTCGAGAGCAGTGAAGTAGCCTAGGAAAGTGAAATCACTACATAAAATTATTCTCATCTCAGCTATTGCCTGTTCAATGGTTCTCGTCTTTTCCTCCTGTGGAACAATAAGAAACGAATTAGGTCTTTCGGACAAGGCAGGGTTGACGTACAACAAACTTTCTATCAGTGAAGCTGATCTCGATTCAGATATGAAAGCGCTTGCCAAGAACGAGCCGTTGGTAGATATGCTCGATAGTGAAGATGAGCCACTTGTGAAAGACGACAAACTTAGCGATACGTACCGCGCAAGTTGGGCAAATATTCGGATGCGTTCTCTCGCTATTAAAGAAGTTCGAATTAAGAACAAAATGAAAATCACTTCTGCAGATAAAAAATCTGCAAAGGAAGATGCAAAGAATTTGTTCGCAGGCCAAGAACAAACTCAAACTGATGAAATCTGGGATGCTTTCCCCAAGTCATTTCAAAATAGTTTGATTGAAAGTTTTGCTGAACAATATGCACTCTTGCGAGCTGCTCCAGAAGTTACAGATGCTGAAATAAAAAAATACTTTGAAGAAAACCAAGATACAATTGCGCCGGCGTGTGACTCAGGCAAAACGATCTCGCATATTCTTGTCAGCTCCGAAGATGAAGCAAAGGCAAAAAAACTAAAAAAGCAGATCGATGACGGGGAAGACTTTGCAAAATTGGCAGAGAAAAACTCCATCGATCCTGGTTCAAAAGATTCAGGCGGAAGCCTTGGGTGCTATACGCCGGGGAACTTTGTTGCAGAATTTGAACGCGCTGCAGCAGCATTGCAGATTGGTGCTGTTTCTGAAATCGTGGAAACAGAATATGGTTTCCACATTCTCAAAGCAACGAAGTATGTTCCTCCCACATTGAAAGAATCCAAAGATTCAATTAGAGAAGCACTGGAACCAGAAAAGCAAACAAAATTGTTCGATCAAGTGCAGACGAGTTTGAAAAAGGCGAAAGTTACCGTATTGAAAAAATACGGTAAAGTCACCGTAGACGAGGACGAACTTCCCAAGATTGTTCCGTTGTCCACAGATACAACAACGACGTCAACCACTATTCCAGAAATCGATGAACTCACAACCTCAGCGACTGTACCCGCAACGTAACTTTCCAGGGCCAGGCCCTGGAAATGGATAACCATGGATCACGATTCGTTTACCGAGCTAACGAAACTTATTGCGCAGTTGCGCGACAAAGATAATGGTTGTCCGTGGGATCTTGAGCAAACGCATGCAACGCTGGCGAAATATTTAGAGGAAGAAACTGATGAAGTTTTGGAAGTCCTCGAAACTTTTGAACCTGGCTCTGAGACGCCTGACTATGACGGCTTGAAAGATGAGCTTGGCGATGTCCTTTTACAAGTGATGCTCCATTCTCAGATCGCAAACGAGGAAGGGCACTTTGACATCGATGATGTGATTGCAAATCTCACTGATAAACTCATACGACGTCACCCACATGTTTTCGGTGAAAGTGATGCCACAACAATTGAAGATGTTGAAAAACAGTGGGAACAAATTAAAGCTGACGAAAAGCGAAGGAAAGAATCATGACAACTATTTCACAAGTACATGCACGAGAAATTCTTGATTCTCGTGGATTCCCCACTCTTGAAGCACAAATTACTTTAGACAATGGAATTACAGCCACCGCCGCTGTCCCTTCGGGTGCAAGCACAGGTGCCCATGAAGCATGTGAACTTCGCGATGGCGACAAAAACCGATACGGCGGGAAAGGCGTGTTGACCGCAGTAGAAAATGTCAATACTGTTATATCTCAGTTTCTTATCGGCAAGAATGTTGACGATCAGCGTGCGATTGATGCGGGTCTTATTGAACTTGATGGAACACCGAACAAAACCCATCTTGGAGCTAACGCTGTCCTTGGTGCGAGTTTGGCAGTTGCCCATGCACGAGCGCGATCGCGGGGTGTATCGCTTTTTCAAGCGCTCGACACAGGTCTTGTCCCACAGGTCATGCCCGTTCCGATGCTCAATGTTCTCAACGGTGGCGAGCATGCAGTGAACAATATTGATTTTCAGGAATTCATGATTGTGCCTGTGGGTGCTTCATCATTTTCCGAAAGTTTGCAGTGGGGAAGCGAGGTATACCAATCTCTGAAAAGTTTGCTCACATCTCGCGGCTTGTCTACAGGGCTTGGAGACGAGGGTGGATTTGCACCTGATATTGATACTCCTCATGAGGTACTTGCGTTGTTATCGGAAGCAATCGAAAAGACAGGGTTGCGTGTTCAAAATGATATTGCTTTTGCGCTGGATGTTGCAGCGACGGAATTTTTTGTTGAAGGAAATTATGACCTCAAAGGATTGGGACGAAAATTTTCGTCCGATGAATTCGTTGACTATCTGAAAACATTGACGAACGAATTTCCTATTGTTTCTATTGAAGATGGTCTTGCGGAAGATGATTGGGAAGGGTGGCAACTTTTGACATCAACGTTGGGTTCTTCCGTTCAACTTGTCGGCGATGATCTTTTCGTTACAAATACGTCACGTTTGCAAATGGGAATCGAAAAACAGATTGCAAATGCAATTTTGATCAAGCTCAATCAAATTGGAACTCTCACAGAAACTCTCGATGTGATGACCCTTGCTCGAGACAATGGTTATGAAACAATTGTGAGTCATCGCAGCGGTGAAACTCACGACACGACGATTGCTGACTTGGCTGTGGCGACAAATGCTGGTCAAATAAAAACAGGAGCTCCTGCAAGAACAGACCGGGTTACAAAATATAACCAACTTCTTCGTATTGAAGAAGAGCTCGGTTCTCAAGCACAGTATCTGGGAGCTGACGTATTCGCCCGTTGAGTGTGGCGAGTCAATAAGATATACACCTCATGAATACCGCAGCTGATCTTCGCAAACGTACCGTCATTGGTTGTGTACTTGTTGTCGTCACTGTCGTTGCTGTGATGTTTATTTATGTATATCCAATCCAGGGATATTATGCGCAGAGTCAAGAAGAAAAACTCGAGCGTCATCGACTCACCGTTTTGCAAGAAGCAAATGAGAAAATGAGACAAGAGCGCAAAGGTCTTTCGACCGATTCTGAAATTGAGCGAATCGCACGCGAGCAGTATCATCTCGTCAAGCCCGGTGAAGAAGCATACATTGTGTCTGGCCAGGCCACCACTGTTCCTTCAACTGTTGCACCTGCACCGTAATCGTTCACGTCCAGGGTAAGACCCTGTCTGTGGAAAACTAGTCGTTATGTCTTTCGAATCGCCGCAGTGGATAAAACCCGATACGTGGGTTGAACCAACTTCTGCCGAGCGGGAATTGGTTATTGATCTTTTAGGCAAAGTTCCCCAAGGAGAATTTTGTATCGCAGCGCGCGATGCACATGCACAACCAACGGTGATTGAAAACGCCCCGTTTTTTAATGATGGGACACCCATGCCCACGCGCTATTGGTTGATTGATAAGCAACTTGTTGCTGATGTTTCGCGAGTTGAAAGTATGGGAGGGGTCAAACTTGCACAAGAAGAAATTGATTTTGACACAATTGCGAAAATTCACGATCACTATGAGCAACAGCGCGATTTTCTTATTTCACCCACGTATGACGGTCCTCGCCCCACGGGTGGTGTGGGAGGAACGCGACGAGGTCTCAAATGTCTTCACACCCACGTTGCCAACCTTCTTGGTTCGGGTGATGATGCCGTGGGGCAATGGACATTGAATAAAATTGACGAACTAAAGTCGCACATTTCCCCTGACACCGGGAGCACTTTCCCCGTCACCGGGAGCACTTCCCCTGTCATCCAGAGCGAAGCGAAGGATCTCCCATGACCATCATCGCCGTTATCGACATCGGAAGCAACACCACGCGCGTTCTTGTTCGCGATACTCATAATCCCACCATCGATATTGTCCGTGATGTTCGCATCACCCGCTTAGGAAAAGGTCTCGATGCAACCGGCGTGTTGTCCGATGAATCAATGGATGCAACACGCAACGCGGTTTCAGATTTTATTTCTCTCGCAATCGACAGTGGTGCAACAAAAGATAACATTTCACTTTTTGCAACAGCAGCTGCCCGACGAGCAAAAAATGGTGTTGATTTTATTGCACATGTGAGCACTGATTTTGGCGTAAGCGCTCAAGTAATTTCAGGTGAACAAGAAGGCGAAACTGCGTTTGCGGGTGCGATGAGTGGATTGACTCTCGAAACGCCGAGTGTTGTTTTTGATATTGGTGGAGCATCGACGGAATTTGCTTTGTCCGATACAAAGAACTTTGAAACATGTGCCACAGTGAAATCAATTCCGCTGGGAAGTGTCGTGATGACGAACCGTCACATTCGCTCTGATCCTCCCGCACCCGAAGAACTCACCAATGTGATTAGTGAAGTTCGTGAGTATTTAAAAGAAGTGCAACTAGAGATTCCAGAAATTGTGAACAATCGAACGTGGGTTGGTGTTGCAGCGACAGTGACAACAATCGCAGCTGTCGAACTTGGCTTGGTGCAATTCGATGCTGACGCAATTCACCAGTTCGTTCTTACGCGCGAAGCAGCCGAAGATGTGTTCCGCACCCTCGCTACAGAAACCTTGGAAGATCGCAAACATAATCCTGGTCTTGAACCTGAACGTGCAGATGTGATTGTTGCAGGCGCCGCAATCGTCGTGGCCATCATGCGCCACTTTGAATTACCGTCGATTGTGGTGAGTTGTACTGATCTGTTGGACGGTTTATGGTTGAGCGCAGCTACTTCATAAAGTGCTGCTGAACAGGTACTAACCGTTTTTGCGCAGATCATTTCCGCCTAGTACAATGTGCCTTATGTCCTTTATGGACCCTCCGGCTTTTTTCAGAGAAGATATATGAGTACTCCACTTTCAGGCGTTGTTGTCCTGCTCCAAGGCCAAGCGCCAGACATCGAGCCCTTTCGTGGTTTTAAACGTGAGCTCGAACGGCGCGTTAAGCGTGGTGAAATATCAGTTGTATGGACTGATGGAGGTCCAGTAAATCAGCCACTTTTTGCTACTACAGCGACCAATAAAGACTTACCGTTTGAAGAAAGACTTTTTCCCGCAATGGGATTTGAATTTCAAAATACGCAAGGTTTTCATGATGCTGATTCTGCTGAGGTGACTTCTCAAGCTACACGAGATGCAAAAATTGAACAGTTACGATTATTGAAATCGCGTGGTGTAGTTGACATTATTTCCGTTACGTTGCCGTACTCAGATAATGCTTATATTGAAACTCAGAGACGCAAATTACATTTTAGCGCTAAAGAAGATCCCTATAAAGTACATGTTCTCATTGCGGAACCTAATGGGTTTTATCTACCCGTAGGACAATCAATGGAGGTTAACCCCAAATTTAGAGACATCTGCGATAAAGTTGATGCCAACTTTTATTGGAGTCCTCTCCACACCCATTATCGTTTTACGCCTGATCAACTCGTATTTTCTGAAGATCTCCTTTCATTTTCTACAGATTATGTGGATCGTGGTTCAGTTCATAAAAGACAGAATACGCGTACTGGTGATAGATATTTTTCCTTCCAAGTGGAACCTGGCATGGCAAAGATCTCAGAGCTGCAACTGGCTCAAATCTTTCATGACCTTCGATTGCCTAGAGGAGCATATCCAAAATATGCACAATTTGATGCTCAAACGCGGGACTATCTGGCATCGTTTTTAGCAAATGCCGCTCAAATGGATTTTGAGATGGATGAGATGAGTGATTTAACAGTAAATAGAACCGATGATGTTCACGGCATTTTTGTTGTTATTGATGACATGTTTCTCGCTCGAAAATCAAAAGCACTTGGTCGCATTGATTTTGACACAATTCCACTGGATAAGTTGTCTGCGGAATTACAAAAAGAAGTGTTAGCTGCAAGAGTCCAACTTGATGACGCAGATGTTGCATTGGCGCAACGTTCTCAACTTATTGAAGAGGCACAAGCAGAACTTGACGAATTAACTGGCGCAGCAGATGCGATTCGAGACGAGATTGCTCAACAAAAATCAATCATCGCTAATGATAGAGCAACGGTAACTGCGCATGAAGCAGCTGTTGCTTCTCGCGAAGCACTTGCGGAGAAGAAAATTAATGAGCAGCGCATTGCCGATACTGAGATTATTCGTGAGATTGCTGATGTGCTTGAGCGTCTCAATCGGCATAGTGATGATAAATCATTTGCAGGAAAACGTGTGAGATCTCAGGCAAAAAAAGATCTCGTTTCGATTGTGGAAAGAAACAAACAACAGCTTTCTCAGATTGCTCTAGATATTGCGGCAAGAAATTTTGAAACGCATCAATTTGCAGATGGAGTAACTTTTGTTCTCGTCCAACAAGGGATGACTTTATCTGGTGCAAAGATAGGATTTCTGAACGACATTCCAGAACTTGATGGAGTTCGATTTCTCTCCAATCTTGCTCATCGATCTGCGGAACAAAATCCAGATGAAATTGAATGGTTTATCTCTCTCGACAAACTAGTTCCACCGAATACTTTTCAATCGCTGCGTAAATATTTTGTGAAAGCTGCATTTGATCTTGTGGATCAGCACGAGGAGACTGCAGAAGAAATTCTCGAGACGCTTCTACGTGTTCGATTCACTGAAACGCGAGTTGTTCTTGAACCGGAAAGCGACACTGCGTATCTCATTGAACGCGCGTTAAGTGATGCTTCACCTGAGATTGCTTCGACAGACGTGATTGATGTTGCACCAGTTCAACCAACGAGGAATGCACCAGCATCAGCTAGTCAGCCACCTACGCAACAAGAACAAGGCCGTTCGTTTTAAGAGGGAGATCCTTCGCTTCGCTCTGGATGACAGGGAACGCGCTCGGGATGACAACTACACCGGTCATTCAGAGGAGCGCAGCGACGAAGAATCTCAAGAGGGCCGACTCAGCTACTTGAGCATGTTGTCGCGGTAGTACTTCATCTCTTCGATTGATCCCATGATGTCGCCGAGTGCGCGATGCTCACCAAGTTTTTGTGGGCGCTTGTCAAACACGTCAGGGTACCATCGACGACAGAGCTCTTTAAAAGAAGAAACATCAACACTTCGATAGTGTAAAAAGAAATCCAACTTCGGCATGTACTTATCGAGGAAGCGTCGATCGACCCCAATAGAATTACCGCAGAGTGGAGCAGACCCGCCTTTGATTCCAAGTTTTTTTAAGTAGGCAAGACATTGTTCTTCGGCTTCGCTGACAGATGTATTGCTGGCAAGAATTTCTTTCGTCAATCCAGATTTCTCATGCATCTTTTTAACGATGTCTTTCATCGAATCGAGTTTCTCTGCGCTTTCTTGAATGACGATATCGATTCCTTCATCGATAACATTTAAATCAGAGTCGGTGACAACGAGTGCGATTTCTACAAGCGTATCTGTAGCGATTTCGAGGCCAGTCATCTCGCAGTCAGCCCATACGAGATACTGAGAGGGAACAGGGGCCGTCGAGACGAAGGGAGATTCAGTTGTCATCGCGATAACTTTACTCGCTAGGCCATTTCGTAAACGAGTGAGACGGCTTTTTTATCAATCTGACCAGGGTTTTTAATCAATATGTATTTATGAAGGAAAATACATATTTGAAGCGCGCAGTAGGCATAAATTTTGTGTATAGTTTCGGAATCAAATTTTAGTGTCTCAAACGGGGCAACTTAACTAGGAGATAAAAACAGTGAACCAACCTCTGCTTCGGCAGGGTGTTGCGACGACGGGAGAAAATTTTTCTTCCGGCTCCTCACTGGGGCACGTAACAACATCTGAGCCAGAATCCGCCCTCCGTCAGCATTTTCATCATCCCACCAACGGTTTCTCTGCAATGGAGAATGTCATTGATTTGTTGCGCGAAGCCGCGC
Source organism: uncultured Burkholderiales bacterium (assembly GCA_964516875.1). GTDB lineage: Bacteria > Actinomycetota > Acidimicrobiia > IMCC26256 > JAGPDB01 > JAGPDB01. The sequence continues at coordinate 27,000 of CAZFAO010000005.1, read as the reverse complement.
ACCAAGCTGGTATCGAACATGATTCAGACGCACTATTGGCAGAAGCTGTTGAATATTGTTTTGATTACGATGGAACTCTTGCACCGGCAGGAATGCCTCACTCGACCACTGCACCTAACCCAGGAATAATGCGTGGAATTGCTAAAGCACTTGAAAGCGGATCAGGTGTTTCCCTCGTAAGTGGAAAAGATGTCAACGGACTTCGTTCCCTTCTTGACCATCCTGGCATCAAATATTCCGGTCTTTTTGGTCTTGAATATGATCTCAACGACGGTCACGGAGTTCATTACCATCCAGATGTCACAGAACAACAACTTGATGCTGTTGCAAATGTTTATGACATTCTTCTCAACCAGTTCGGCAATGATCGCTTTCCTGGCATTGAATTAGAACATCAAGGTTCTCTCATGCAACGATCAGAGCACGATTCAGAACTTCGTCAACGAATGCTTGTAACAACACTTGTGTGGAAAGCGTGTGATGATTCTTTTGATACTGAACAAGCAATTCGTTCCGTAACAGAAATTGCACATGAGCACGGACTAGAAGTTCACGTCGGTACCGGGTATATCAACGTTGTTCCTTTCTTCCCTGGGAAAAGTGGCGCACTTGAAGCTATCTTGTTTGGACGTGAAGAAAACGACCCGGATGTTTCAAAACAATCTCCGCGAAAAACTGTCGTTTTCGTTGGTGATGAAGAACCAGATACTGATGCTTTTGCGAAGTTGCGTGAGTTATATGACGAGGGACGAATCGCAGCATACGTTAATCTCGGCGTGACGCAACCTGTGTATGACAAGCGTGATGCTGTCGTGTATCACTGGGGTCCTGTTCTCGCTGAACCAAATCGTTCTCATGACGAAAGTCGTGAAGAAGGACACGATATTGATATTGAGGATGGACGTGGAAATGATGCTCCTCGCGGAAATGGTGCTCGTCCTTGTTCAACCCGGCGAGTCTTCTTAGAGACAGGTGAGCACGACGTTGATCCTGCATTAGCGCTTCCAGACGATATTGACGATCATGATCATATGTTGCTTCCCGGTCCAACAGGAGTTGCTCAGTTTTTGACGACTGCAGTGCGCGCACTTAATGTGCCGGTTTCCAAACATGTTCCACCGCAGAAGGTATCATCTGCGCATGAACTGGCTCATGAAACCATCATTCGATAAGTGCTTTTTGCCTAATCAAAATTGCGCATCATGACGGGAAACGGCTAGATTTTCCAGACGTTTTTAATACGGACAATAGGGTCTGTCTCTGCTGAAAGGTATCGGCAATTATGTTGTATTCAATTGGAGTCGATGTCGGTGGCACAAAAATTGCTGTTGGCGTAATTGGTGATGATGGTTCCGTTCTTGCTGAGGACGCAATTATCAATTCTCATTTTTCAGATGGTTATGACCTGATCCATGCAGTGATTGAACTGGGTGAAAAACTTGCAGCTCCTGTCCGCGACAAAGTGATTGTTGTGGGGTGTGCAACTGCAGGCCCAATGGAACCTCGTGGTGAATTTGTTTCGCCTCTTAACATTCGTGGTGACAAGGGGCAGATTCTCTGGAATGATTTTCCTTTGCGTGCTCAACTCGAAGAAGGGTTTGAACTTCCTGCATTCGTTGATAACGATTGTAAAGGCCTTGCTCTTGGTGAAGCCTGGGTCGGCGGAGCGAAAGGTAAGAATAATTTCATTGCCATGGTTGTCTCGACGGGCGTTGGTGGCGGAATTGTTCTTGATGGCCGTCTCCTCAACGGACGACGTGATAATGCTGGCCATATTGGTCATGCCAATGTTGTTCCCGATGGTCGACAGTGTGCATGCGGTGCATACGGTTGTTTAGAAGCAGAAATTTCGGGACCTTCCATTTTGGCAAAAACGGGTGTTCCACCAGAACAAGCCACGCCAGAAACTATTGAGAATGCTGGAATCCTTTTGGGACGTGCAATTGCATCGGCAGCAAATACTCTTGACCTCAATCTCGCACTTGTAGGTGGGTCTGTTGCTTTAGGTTGGGGCAAGCCATTTTTTGAAGCGGCCCAAAGAGAAATAGATAAGCAAGCCGTTCTTTCCTTTTCTAAAGGAACCAAAGTTCGCCCTGTCGAACTTGGAAACTTGGGCGGTCTTATCGGTGGTGCTCGTATCGGATTTATCGGCATCGAAGCTACGCGCCACAATGTTCCATCTCAACTCTAAGAGTGTTTGACCAGTGCTCGTTCAACTCCGACCCGCTTTTTTTGACGCTAAGGAGCGAGAATTTCTTAGTCACGGTGATATAAAAGTTACTGTTCAAAAAACAGACACAGGATACGACGTGTTGCGTATTGCAAGTCCCGATGTTCAGCTTGAGCTTCTCCCTTTTAACGGTCAACAAATTTGGAATGCACGCATTGCTGGTCGCGATATCACAATGAAATCGGAAGTTACAGAACCACGGCGAACAAATGATTATCTAGGAAATTACGGCGCCTTTCTTGTGCATTGCGGCGCAACAGCAATGGGGGGACCCTCTCCTGATGATACTCATCCCTTGCATGGTGAACTACCAAATGCGCCATATGATTTTGCGTGGCTCGAGGTGGGGACAGATGATGATGGGAAACCTTTTGTGGAGCTTCATGGTGAATATAAGCACCAAGTTGCGATGACGGTTAATTATGTTGCACATCCAACGATACGCGTGACCCAAGACGATACTGTCGTCAATGTTTCCATGACTGTGACTAACAAATCGAAAGCACCCATGGACTTTATGTACTTAGCTCACATCAATTTTGCTCCGGTGATTGGTTCGAAGATTGTTGGTACTCATGGTTGGGATACTGACTCGATTCGCGTTCGTGCATCGTTCCCATCACACGTTTCTGTATCTGAAGAAGTGAAACAAACGATGAAGGAATTGGCTATGCATCCTGAGCGCACTGCTGATGTCGTTCCTGATCGCGCCTATGATCCTGAAGCAGTCATGACCGTGAAGTATTTTGCTGATAAAAATGGTCGCGCCCATACTTTGCAAGTGCATCCAGATGGAACATCTGATTATGTGTCGCACAGACCTGATGAAGCACCAAACACAATTCGATGCATACAGTTGACCGATCGCCACCAATGCGTCGGGATTGCACTTCCTTCAACTGCAGGAGTTGATGGTTACCTCGCACAAAAAGCGGCAGGAAATGTCATCGTGCTTCCTGGCGGAGAATCGAGAACAATCAGTTATTCTTTTGGTTCTCTCGATATGCCTGCAACGCAATCAATGCAGTCACATATAAAAGAAGTCACACAACAACACACACGTTAGGAAGAGCAATGAAACATAATGGATTAACGTTTACTGAACAAGAGAAGGACTTCTTGTCCCACTATGCACTATCGGAGGACAGCGAATCACAAATCGCTGCGGCACTTTTAGTAGGCGGTGCATCAGACAGGGTTGCTACATTCACAGAAGTGCTTCGTCAACAGTTTCAACAAGAGTCACCAACGTTGCTGCTGAGGGCGTACGGGCACCGATCCGTAGATGGAGATTATCCTGAAGATTTTTGTGCACAGTACTTATGTTGGATAGCGAAAACGTATCAAAATATCGCTGATTCGTTCTTGTCAGATCTAGCTGATTCGCATTCCGATACATTGCATGCTCGAGAAGCAGCAGAGAAGTTTGCACGCGATTGTAAAACCGGAGTGGCTAAATTTGAAAATGGTTTTTCTCTTTTTGACCCGGACGAGGAAGAAGTGTTTGCGACATATCAGCTTCAGGATGCAGCTTATGGACAGATTGGTTCATCTATTCAAGCTTTTGAAGATGTGTTGAAAGAGATTGTCTTAGAATCACGCCGCGATGGTAACGCTGAGGTGTTGGATATCTTTACTGGTTCAATTCGAAACGGTCTTGAACGTGCGGTTGGAGGCGTAGGATTCGTTTCTATTAGTGGTTCATTCGACGGGCTCAAAATTCAGGATCGAGAACTGCAGCGTTAACTAGCTGATGTTCGCAATGGCGTGATTGTGTTTCTCGATGATATTGGCGCTGATCGCCAGACACTGCGTACACTGAGAACGTGGTTTTATCTAATAGCATTCCCGATGTGTATTTCACAGGTCCGCACGTCATTCTTCGACCCCTTGAACGTGACGATTACCAATCATATAAAGAGGTACGTGATCGTTGTCACGAGTGGCTCTCTCCTTGGGAACCCACTGTCGATGGTGTTGCCATGGATACAACAAGTACGTTTGAACATTTTCACCACCGCGTCTTGGCTTTCGAGCGAGGAAGTCAATTTGATACGTCCTATGGTTTTGGAATTTTTCTTCACGATGGAACATTTATTGGGGAAGTGTCGCTGGGGACAATTGTGCGCGGACCCTTCCAAAGTGTGTTGTTGGGATATTGGATAGATGAGCAATATGCTGGTCGAGGTTTTGTTCCTGAAGCAGTTGCGTTAGTTGTGAGCTACGCATTTTCGGCACTGGGTTTCCGTCGCATTGAAGTAGCGATTGTTCCACGAAATGTTGCAAGTATTCGCGTTGTTGAAAAGCTGGGTTTTGTGTATGAAGGAGAATCGCCTGAATATATTGAAGTTGCCGGTGTGCGCGAAACACATGCGCGCTATTCGATGACTCCGACGTTGTGGAATGAGCGAGTTGAGCATTCTGGCTGGACAGCTGATTCGTAATAGACTCTTCCGCTAATGACAAACACAGCTAATACGAATTATCCCCTCATTGATGATTGCTCTATGCTCAGCGATCAGCGCACCATCGCTATTGTTCAACCTGATGCTTCCATTTCGTGGATGTGTATTCCTCGTGTCGATTCTGCTGCCATTTTCGCCCACCTCATGGATACCGACAACGAACCAACTAAAGCGGGTATCTTTTCGATCGAAGACGCTGAAGGCAATTTGCCTCGCCAACGTTATTTGGGTGACACGCTCATTTTGCAATCTGAATTTCCTGGCTTTCACATCACCGATTACCTTGACGCATCGCGGGGTCGCGCGAAACACCAAGCAGGTCGCAGTGATTTAGTTCGCGTCATCGAAGGCTCGGGCGTGATCAATATTACTTTTGCGCCGCGTCTCAACTTTGGGCGTACCATCACCAAGCTCGAACCAAAAGATGGAGGGCTTGTCATCAAGGGAGGCAATGACCTTGTCTGTCTGCGTTCAAAATCAATTGCATGGACTATTACAGAAGATGGCAATCATCACACGGCAACAGCAACTGTTGATCTTGATGCCATGGGCGGAAGCGTCAAGCTCGAACTCCGATGTGGAACAGCCAATGTTGCTCCCGACGCAATGCCTGAACCCGAACGACGAAGTGCAACTCAAGCGCACTGGCAAAAGTGGGTCGACAAATTAAAGATCCCAAAGTTTGCAACAGTAGACGTTCGTCGAAGTGCTGTATTGCTGAAAGGTTTGTGTTATCGACCCACCGGCGCAATTCTTGCTGCCGGAACAATGTCTCTTCCTGAAACAATTGGCGGGGTACGCAACTGGGATTATCGATACTGTTGGTTGCGCGATAGCGCCCTCACGGCATCGGCATTGATTCGTTTAGGCAGCCATTCAGAATCGATGGCGTTGCTCGACTGGGTTCTCAATCTGGTAGAACTTCGCGGCGGTGCGGAACGATTGAATCCTTTGGCGCAGGTGACGGGTGGTCACTTAGCTCCTGATGGTGTGATTGAAGAACTTTCAGGATACCGAGGCTCTAAGCCTGTGCGCATCAACAATGCTGCTGACTCACAAGTGCAGCTCGATGTTTTTGGTCCTGTTGTTGACGTGATCTGTCAGCTCGCAAAACGCGGAGAACCTCTTGCGACCAAACACTGGAATCTTGTCAACGATCTCGTCAAGGCAGTTGCACTGCGATGGCAAGAAGAGGATGCTGGTATTTGGGAGTTTCGAAGCGCTCCGCGACACTACACGTATTCGAAGTTGATGTGCTGGGTTGCTGTTGATCGAGCAATATTTCTTGCCGAATATTTCACCGGTGAAGTTCCCCGAGAATGGGAAGAATTACGTGATGAAATTGCTGATGCAATCAATACACAATGTTATAAAGCACATCGCAATGCTTATACGTCGGCTTACGACGGAGATGATATTGACTCGTCGGTATTGGCGATTGGTTTATATGGTTTTGAAAAATTCGACGACCCCCGTTTTCAGGGAACAATGAAAGCCGTCGAAGAAACATTGCTCGATAACGGCACGGTTTTTCGCTATCGGCATATCGATGATGGTCTACCCGGTGAAGAGGGTGGATTTAACATAATGACACTCTGGCTTGTCGAATGTTATCTGCGCTCCGGACGGATCGATGAAGCATCGAAGCTGTTTTCTGGTGTGAGAAAAAATATCGGGGCAACTGGTTTGTTATCTGAAGAGGTCGATCCTGTAACGGGTGAAGCATTGGGGAATATCCCACAAGCGTATTCACATCTGGCTTATATCAATGCTGCAATCGCCATGGCTGAAATGCGAGATGCATAATAAAGCGTCACGGGAGTCCTTGTAAAACCTTCGCGCACAAGAGCTATCTCAGTAGACTGATCGTTCTTATCGAACTGAAAATAAGGAAAAATCCATGGCAAAATCTGATGTGACATCCGCTGACGAAAAGCCCGAACAATCCAAAAAGAAATTTTCTTTTGTTTTTCCATGGAAGTCGATAGCTGAATATATCGGCGTTGGTTTTTTTAATTTTCTCGTTGCCTATGTCGTATTACAACTCTGGCTTACTGAGTTTTCTGCTCCTTTTCGTCGTGGTGGAGATGCCGACTGGAATCCCATCATTGTTCGTGGAATAGAAAAGACGGGATGGATTAACTCGTATTCCCAACTCGGTGCACCCAAGAAGATGACGTATTTTGACGTACCCGAAAGTGGAGACAATCTTCAATGGGTCGCCATGAAAATTCTCAGCTATTTCATGTCGGCAACGCAAAGCGTCAACGTCTGGTACGTGCTTGGCTTTTCTATTGTTGCGATGTCGGCCTACGGGGCAGCTAAATGGTGGGGACTAGCGCGATCCACTGCATTTGTTGTTGCAACACTGTACGCATTTTTGCCGTATCACTTCTTTAGGAATGTTAATCACTTGCTTCTTTCGATGTATGCAGTCATTCCTATCGTTCTTGTCTACTGTTATTTTCAAACCAACGGCGGATACAAATTAACAAAACCACGATTTATTATTCTCGCGATTGTTGCAGGTTCGATGTCTGCTTATCATGCAGTTTTTTCGTGTCTCATGCTTCTTATCGCGTGTGTGTACTGTGCTCTCAATAAAAAATGGCCCGCTGTTAAACAAACATTTGCACTCATTGTTGGTATTGGAGCTGTTTTTATATTCAACCTTCTACCGACAATTATTCTCGCACTTGATAAAGGTCGGAACGATCACATCATGCAGCGATCGAAAGCTGATTCGGAAACGTTTGGCTTGCAGATTGTCAATATGGTCATGCCACGTAGCGATCATCGCATTGAATTATTTGCAAAAGTCGGAAGTTTTGTTCAAGGGATGGGAATCACTTCTGAAAATGGACAGTCGCTCGGAATTCTTATATCCATTGGATTTTTCGGTGTGTTGTTGTATGCGCTGTATTGTGCAATCACATCGCGAACAATCATTCCCGAGTTTAAATTCTTCGTGATTCTTTCTGCGATCCTGATGATCTTTACGGTGTCAAGTGGTTTTACAACACTCGTTTCGTTAGTGGGCCTCACTGAAATACGTTCATGGAACCGCGTCGTTATTATTTTTGCGTTTATTGGTCTCCTCGCATGCGGGTTTGTGTTTGAAAAGTTGCAAAAAAAGCTCGAGCCAAAGCCGTACGGGAAATGGTTGAGTTATGCAATTCTCATTTTTGTTTTCCTCTTTGCCCTCTGGGATCAGACCTCGCCTAATGATGGCGTGAACAACAAGGGAATATCCGAGCGATTTGAGCAAGATTGTCGATACATCAAAAAGGTTGAATCACAAGACCTTAAACATGATGGCGTCTTTCAATTCCCCTTCATTTCTTTCCCGGAATCTCCTCCGATCTATGATCTCGCGCCATACGAACAAGGCATGTTGGTGCTGTGCGATACGAATTTGAGATTTAGTTTCGGTGCAATGGTCGGTCGAGACGACGGCTTCCAACAAAGTATTGCCGCTGACGGAATTTTGACCAAAGAAGAAGTCGAGGAACTGAGACGAAGAAATTTCTCTGTCATTGAAGTCAGCAGAAACGCGTATGTAGACCGCGGAGCAGCTTTTGAAAAGCAGCTCGTCCTCTGGTTTGGTGATCCTATCGTCAGCGAGGACGGCAGCCGAGCCGCGTATCACATCGACAAGTAGACGTAGGCGTTAATACGCTTGAGAAAAGACTGCCATCTCGGTTGCAGGTTCTCCTGTGATGATACATTTTTCGGATGACACATCATGTGCGCCTGAAAATTCACCAGATTCAATTCCAGCGGTGAGTTCTTCATCGGTCATGGGGAGACAACGAATAGTTGCTTTGGTATCCGCTTTGACCTGTGCTTCTGAATCAGCTTTTCCGTTCCAGGGAGCAATGGCAAAACCGTTTGCAGCGCTGAGGAATTCTTTCATGTCGTCATAGCTAGTGGGACGATAAATATTTGCTTGTTGGAACTCGTGAGCTTGATCGAAAAGTCCATCGTCATAATCAGCAAGTCCGGTTGCGACAAAACTTGTGATTTTGTCGAAAGCAACAGTTTGTTTTTCACCGCCGAGTCGCGATGACACGAGAACCGATTGCGATTCTAAATCTCGAGGACCAAGTTCAATACGAAGGGGAACACCTTTGAGCTCCCACTCGGCGAACTTATATCCTGGACGATATTCGTCTCGGTCATCGACCTTGACGCGTACCCCCGAAGATGTGAGATCAGCAGCGATTGCGTGAGCTTTTTCGATGACGGCGCCCATCTCATCATCGTTGCGATAAATAGGGACAATGACAACTTGTTTGGGCGCAACACCGCTGGGAAGGCGAAGTCCTTGATCGTCACCGTGGGCCATGATGAGTCCACCGACGATGCGTGTGGAAATTCCCCAACTTGTGGCATACGCATAATCAAGGCCGCCGTCGCGCGTTTGGAATTGAACTCCGTATGTTTGTGCGAAAAGTTGTCCAAGATAGTGAGAGGTGCATGATTGCAATGCTTTTTTGTCGCGCATCATGGTTTCGTACGTGATTGTTTCAACAGCTCCAGGGAAACGTTCGCTCTCGCTCTTGCGACCCACGATGCCAGGAATCTTTAAAATGTTTTTGATGACATCGATGTACACATCGCGCATGATGGTGAGTGTTTCTTGTGTTGCATCTTTAGCCGTTTCGTGAGCAGTGTGTCCTTCTTGCCATAAAAATTCAGACGTACGAAGGAAAAGCCGTGAACGCATCTCGGCACGGAAAACATTTGCCCACTGGTTATAGAGCAGAGGAAGGTCGCGATAACTTTGAATCCATCGTGAGTACGTATCCCAAATGACAGTTTCCGATGTTGGGCGCAAAATGAGTGCGTCTTCCATTTTCTTTCCGCCCGAATGAGTGGCAACAATGACTTCAGGCGCGAAACCTTCAACAGTTTCTTTTTCGCGCTCGAGGAGAGATTCAGGAATAAGAGCGGGGAAGTAGACATTCTCGTGACCCGTTGCTTTAATGCGATCGTCAACAGCGCGCTGGATGTGTTCCCATATCGCATAACCCCACGGCTTGATGACCATAGAGCCTTTGGCGAGACCGTTTTCTGCCATCTGAGCGTCACGAATGACGGCTTGATACCATGCGGGAAAGTCGTCAGCTTGTGTGGGTAATGTCTGCTTGGCCATGGTCAAAGATCTTAGTGTTTCATGTTTGTGGTTCTCGAGGTAATAACATGGTGACCTACCCGTTGCCCGAGTGGCGGAATAGGCAGACGCGAGCGGCTTAAAACCGCTTGCCCGAAAGGGCGTAGGGGTTCAAGTCCCCTCTTGGGCACTCTCCGCATAATGATTTATTATGCGGTTTCGCGTTTGGCATCCATGCCAAAACACTCGGAGCCTGTAGTCTCCTCATTCGCTGCAAATGCATAATAAATCATCACGCGAAGAGTGAGACATTCTCCTCCGGAGGGCGTTCAAACGCCAAGGAGGCTTCTCGCTTGTCATCCAGAGGACGTAGTCCGAAGGATCTCTGCTGAATTTCCTGAGAGTTTCTTCGTCCATGTCTCGTGACGAACTCCATCAACACTACGAAAAGTACTTCGTTTTCTGTGAGATTTTGTACACGGTTATTTTTTCCTTATGGCGATGCATTATGTGGAATAACTTCCAGAATCGAAGGTGAAAGAGAAATGAATTCTTTAATCCAAGCGACACCCGCCAAGCCATTCTCGACTTCTTGGGCCTCTCAATTATTAGCAACAACCCTCATTGTCCTGATTGCTTTTTTAGGATTTGGACTGAGCGAAAAACCTGCCTATGCAGAAAATAGCGTTCCTCTTGGGCACGTAGCAAATGTATCTGTATTCGCCAACATAGGTCTCATCAATAATGGCACCTCAACAATCAGTGGTGATGTTGACGTTCATACGTCTACTTCACTTCTCGGCCTAGTTCTTCCCGTGGGAATATCTCTCAATGGTCTTGTGAACTTAGGCAACTCAACGACTACACAAGTCAAAGCAGATTGCGATGCAATCTATGCACATCTATCTGCTCGTCCAATCAATGCAACACTCAACGCTGAACTCGGCGGCACAACATTATTTGCTGGTGTTTATGTCGCAGACGTACTTCGTGTTAACGGAGTGTTGACGCTTGATGCACAAGGTGATTCCAACGCAATCTTTATATTGAAAGCAAATGCAAATCTCAATGTTGGTGCAAACGCAGTCATCAAACTTATCAATGGTGCAAACTCGAACAACGTTTTCTGGCAGGTGGGAGGTAATGCCGACATCGGTGTTGCTGCCCGATTTGCCGGACGATTGTTTGCTCATGCATCAATCGTGGCAAACACGGGTGCTTCCATCCGTGGATCATTGCTCTCGTGTGGAGCAGGCGTTGAACTCAATGGCAACACAATCAATAGCGCTGCATCCATCGGTGCGACTGTCCCCACACCTGCTATTGATGTTCCCGCCGCTCCGCAAGCGGTGTCAGATGTTGTAGATCCAGGTGGCGTGCTTGCTACTGAAACATCAACAACACAACCGATAACCGATGAACAAGCGGCCGACGCAATTGTAATGGGATCTTCTGCATCAGATGATCGATCAAAGACAAGTGCATCAGGTCTCTTGGCCTATACCGGACGGAATGCAGAAACGATTATCCCTATCGCGCTTGCATTGCTCGGGATCGGCTGGGCAACAGCGGCAACCGTTTACCGTAGACGTCATGCTGTAACTGACCAACAACTCTAAAAGTTATTGGTAAATCACAAAAGCCCGGAGTTCCTCCTGACTCCGGGCTTTTGGTTGCCCACATTTCGATTTTCAGAGGGACTTTTTCGATGGATGAGACTGCATAGAATCGTATTTATAGCCAGATTACACGTATGTAATATCGCCCTATCCTGTGATAACTTGCTAAAACTTCATGAAATGCAGATTATTCATGAAATTGTATATTCCCTGGCAGGACGTGCATTTTATTGCAAACAGGGTAGACATTCCGCCAGATATATGGACATTTTGGTACACTGCCAGGCTTGATTTATCTTCCAGGTCGATGTTAGCTTCTTCATTGTCCTATTTGTACACAAGCCCGTGTGCGGTGAGCTTTCAGTTGAGGGGAACTGGGCCCGCTTACGGTGACAAGTAAGACCCGCTGCCACTTACTGCAGCTGACATACCACTTCCTCCGAACTCGGGCATGCCTATGTCTGCATGCGCGCGCTCGGAACAACGAAAGGCACACACATGTACGTAACAACCGAAGGCGTTATAACACAACCTCAACGGAACCCGTATTTACCTCACAGGCTTAAACCTGTGGGATCTGCGTCTCGACGTACATCCCGCCTCTCTTCCCTTACATCTCAAGTCAATTCAGCTCTGGGCGGACTGCTCATTGTTGCTGTGATCGCCTCAGCTGGTCTCGCTGTTGCTGTCCGCTCCCGGGCAGAAGCACACGCCCCGGCATCGGTCAACAGCTTTGGTAAAGCAACTGCGTTTGCTAACCCAGAGGTCGCACGCAACGACGAAGTAGTTGCGATTTCAGCGAATAAGAAAAGTGCTGGTTACTGGATCGCCACAAAACGTGGTCAAGTTTTTCCCTATGGAACAGCACAGGACTTCGGTGAAATTCCTGCTGACCACGTCAACAATGTTGTCGACATTGTCAGCACACACACAGGTAACGGTTACTGGTTGATGACAAGCCAAGGAAATATTTATACCTATGGCGATGCACAATTTTTGGGTACAGCAGAAATGCAAGGAATTTTTGGTGCAACGTACTCAGCACTTCTTCCTTCAAAAGATGGAGAAGGTTACACAATGGTTGGTGCCGACGGTGGTGTAACAACTTTTGGTGATGCAGATTCTTATGGAACTGCAACAGGACAACTTGGCGGAGACAAAATTATTGACGCACAAGTTTCACCAACAGGAAAAGGTTATGTCATGTTGTCATCCAAGGGTGCTGTTTTTGCATTCGGTGATGCAACATTCCATGGTGCAATTTCTGCTGGACAAACTCAAGTATCAACAACTGCAATTGCAATGACAGATACAGCCGATGGATATTGGATCTTGACCGATAGCGGTTCTATCTTCCCTTATGGTGATGCTGTTTCATTCGGAACTGCTGCAGAGCCAACAATTGACGGTGCTCCTTCTGTCGACCTTGCCATCCACGTCAGTGGCGATGGATACTGGATCGCAAACGGGAAAGCGCAACCAAAACCCCCTGCTCCGGTTGCTAAAAAACCTGCCGCATCCGGTGCGGTTGTCCCTGCTGTTGAAGTATCGAATAACGCAGATAATGCCGATGTGTGGGCGCGCTTGCGTAACTGTGAATCTCACGGTAACTATGCGACCAACACAGGAAACGGTTACTACGGTGCGTACCAGTTCAGCGCGGGAACATGGAACTCCATGAACACCGGATACGAACGTGCCGACTTGGCTCCACCGGAAGTTCAAGACGATGCCGCTCGTCGACTTCAAGCACGAAGTGGATGGGGTCAATGGCCAGTATGTTCACGCAATGCGGGAGCATATCGATAATTTAAGATCGCGATTGCTTGATGCGCGTGCATCGAGTGGTCGCCCAGGTTGCGTCGTGTGATGTTCCTCTCTTGAGGGTGTGATCATCTCACGGCGCATTTTCTGGAGGTCCGTCCTTCCTTTCTGCGCAAAAGGTACAGCACCTTTTGTCCGAAAAGGAAGGACGGACCTTCTATTTAATAGGGTAGGACTGACTCTTAATATTTTTGAAGTTGTCGAGTTGTGGAGCTATCCATCGAAGAGATTGTGCAATGTCCTCGACTGTCTTCTTCCACTGTCCAAGATCAAACCCTTGCGCAATATGAGTTACCGAGGTGTCTTGTCGAATGTACACCAAACTTGGAGCATACGTTATGCCCAGCGCATCGCACACTGTGAAATCTGGATCAACAAAGCACTGGGTTTTCTGCGTCGTATTTTCCAAAATTTTCTTTGCGACATTTTCGTTACCAGGAATGAGGTACGCACATCGCGCAGCTGAATCCCCAAAAGTCTTAAAAATTTGTTCAGCAACGGGGATAAATTCTGTCGCTTCAGCTTTTGACGGAAGAACGACCCATAAGTTTCTAAATACTGTGGTCCAGTCATCAAGTGTGCGTGTAGTTCCGTCGATGGTAGAAAGCGACAAAGTAGGATTCGGTGCAGTTGTCATGGTTATACAGATTAGTGCCAGGACTCAGCAACGAACGAAGAATTGAATGAGCAATGAAAAACTATGATGTAGCCGTAATCGGCGGTGGAGTCCACGGGCTTTTCAGTGCCTATGCTTTGGCTCGTCGTGGCAAATCTGTTGTGGTCTGTGAGCAGTACGAATTTGGGCACCTTCGGGGCTCCTCTCATGGAGCAACCCGTATCTATCGACTCTCGTACGACGATCCTGATTATGTGAAACTCGCGCTGAATGCTCTTTCACTCTGGCGCCAAGTCGAAGACGAAGCACAGGTTTCCCTGATTGAACCCAACGGCTGTGTCGATCATGGTTCAGCGCCCGTCATTGCGAGTCGTGTTAACGCCATGGATCAATGCGGTGTTGCAAGTGAAGTGATTACAACACAAGAGGCACAATATCGATGGCCGAATCTTGAATTTGACGAAACGGTTGTTTTCCATCCTGGGGGCGGACGTATTTATGCGCGGGCAACGTTGACCGCCATTCACGAGTTGTGTTCGACCAATGGCGTGGAACTGCGCGAGTTCTTTCCTGTAAAGAAAATGTACGATGATGCCTCGGGGAACAAGGTTTTAGAGAGCGAGAGCGAATCGATTTCTGCTTCTGTTGTTGTGTGTGCGGCAGGTGCATGGACGCCAGAACTTCTTAATGGAGTGATAAATATTCCACAACCGAAAATCTCGCAGGAACAGACTCTTTATTTTGCTAGTCGAGATCCAGGCGCTATCTGGCCCAACATTTTCCATCACCGTGATACGACGTTTTTTTCTCAAGAAGCTCCCGGAGTGGGTGTTTTAGTTTCAGGAATAAGAATGGGTACGTACGTCAATACAGTTGCTGATCGAGACTTTATTGTCGATCCGTTAGTCGCAATAAAAGTGTGTGATTATGTTTCACAATTTATGCCGGGTCTCGATGCCCATCCATTATCGAGCGATACCTGCCAAGCAACGTTTAATCGCACGGGCGATTTTATTGTTGACCGTGTGGGCAATGTTGTTGTGCTAATGGCATGTGAACAAGCTGGTTTTACCTTTGCGCCGATGATTGCAAAATATGCTGCAGATTTAGTGACAGAATCGAGTTTCTCACAACTTCGTTTCCGACTTCCATAACTTATTTTGCAGTTCACTGTGCAATAAAAAAGAAGGTTGCTCGGGAGAAAGCAACCTTCTTGTGTACGTCTTCGGCGATGGGGTGGGAGAAAGACGCCGAAACCGTGTTTGGCATATACTCGCCTTATTTGTGAGTTATATCCATAGGTCGTAAGCCTTAAATCGTCATCATTTTTTTAACTAATTCTGCACGGATTACGCAACATTCGTTATGGTGCGTTCACTACACGATGTGTTATGGATTTGGTATTGCTGGGGTTAAAGCAGCCGGCGGAGAAGATACTTCTGGTGCAGTTGTTGATGTGGACGATGTCGATGGAGATGATGTCGATGTTGACGACGTGGTGCTTGATGAAGCAGTGCTGAATGTCCCCGATGGAATACTCGTGGGCGATGTGCAACATCCAGGAACTTTTACAGGTTTGATTGCTGGGGTAACTTTGAATTGCGAAAGTGAATAGAGCTTATCAAGCGATTTAAAAATGGAAGTAGCAAGTAATTTGCCGCCCTCGCCCGTTATATGTACACCGTCATCAGCGCGGACAACAACATTTTTATTTCCTTGCGAAACTTTGATGGAAAAAGTGCCGCTGGGGGACAACGTGCTGGAACTGTCAAGCACATGCACTTTCCACTCTTTTGCGACATCGGAAATGACATCGTTTATCTTGTCAACATTTTTATTGAGCGCGGTTTCTTTCATGGAAGGCGCGAGAACAAAAAATACTTTGCGAGTAGACGGAGAGACGATGTCGAGAAAATCATTAAGTTTTTCACTATAAGCTTCTTTGTATCCTTTGGGGTTGGACGAAACAATCGCTGCATCGTTGGTGCCGATCATGAAGACGACGACTTCCGGTTTGTATTGGGTAAGAATACTTTTCGCGTGAGTATTCCAATTGAAAAAATCGGAGTTCACTAATCCACTCGATGGACGCGAATCATACGTGGCTTTAATCACTCCCAAATTTCCTAATTGTGTTGCTAAAGGGTTCCCTATTGATCCGACAAGGGAATCTCCGCCAATGTACACACGAAGTGGATCTTTCGCCGTGGGTGTTCGGATCGATTCAACCTGTTCACCTTCAACTTTTGTGGTGGCACTGGTTTGTGCGGGCGATGCAGATGCGTCAGAAAAATATGGTTGTGGACCGGTCCCAAGTTTGAGCGTATCTGTTGCAATGAGGGCCAACAACAGGCCGATAAAAACCGAAATTCCAATCAAAATATTGCGACGCAGCTTGATATTGTGCAGACGCAATTCCCGTCGTGCTGAGATCTTTGGAGGAGCTGTTCTCTGTGGCGGTCGATGCATCTGAGATTGAGTTGGGGTCTGAACTCTCTCTCCGTATGGACTCGACGGTTGTTGTGGTTGCTGATGTGCGAATAATTTAGACGACCGAGGATCCTGCGGTTCGGGAACACGCTGAAAAGGATTTGGCGGTAGTGGCTGATCGGGCATAAGAGACGTATATTCTACGCCACAAGAGATAATTCTGCACTAGCGAGATTTATTCTTCAATCATGCTGGGGGAATGAGCGACTTGTGTTGCGTGCAGATCTGAGTACAGACCTCCCGCTGCAATGAGTTCGGAATGTGTACCCGTTTCAACAATGCGGCCAGCATCCATGACAATAATTTTGTCGGCATTGATAATTGTAGATAATCGATGCGCAATGATTAACGCGGTGCGTTGTTCCAGAGCAGCATCGAATGCTTTTTGAATTGAATATTCCGTTTCGGAATCGAGATGACTTGTTGCTTCGTCAAGAATGACAACAGCAGGATTTTTGAGAAGTACTCGTGCAATAGCGATTCGTTGCTTTTCGCCTCCCGATAGTCGATAACCGCGTTCGCCAACGAGAGTGTTGTATTTATCAGGAAGGTTATTTATCATTGTGTGAATCTGAGCGCGTTTGCAGGCATCAATAATTTCATCATCGGTCGCATCCGGCACGGCGTAACGCAAATTCACTAATACCGAATCATGGAAGAGGTGAGGGTCTTGTGTGACCACAGAAACATGATCCTTGAGAGACTGAAACGAGAGATCTTTAACGTTGACCCCGTCGAGAAGAACTTCACCTTCGGTTGGGTCATAGATTCGCGCAAGCATCATCGCGGTTGTTGTTTTGCCTGCACCCGATGGACCGACGAGAGCAATTTTTTGTCCCGGTTCAATCGTGAAACTGACGTGCGAAAGTATTTCGTCTTCTTGAGTTGATCGTGCTGTTGATTCCTCTTCGAGCGATTCAATTGTGACAAGTTCTTTTGGTAAATGAGTAAAGGAAACATCTCGATATTCAACTCGACCGATATTTGTTGTGAGTTCTATAGGATCTTCTTTTTCGACAAGTGCTGATTCGAAATCAAGAACTTCAAAGACTCGATCGAAACTTACTAACGCAGTCAACACATCGACTCGAGCATTCGTCAACTGAGTGAGTGGATCATATACTTGCGCAACGTAGAAAATAAAAGCACCAACTGTTCCGGCAGTGAGAGCTCCTTCGATGGCGAGGCGTCCACCCACGTAATACACAATGGCCGCACCAATGGCCGATATCAATCCAAGGGCAGCAAACAAAGTGCGCGAATAGAGTGCGCTTTGAATTCCGATGTCGGCCACACGTCGAGCTCTCTTCGCGAAGGATTCTTTTTCTTCGTCGGGACGACCAAAGAGTTTTACAATCAGTGCCCCAGAAACATTGAACTTTTCAACGATGGTTGCGTTCATAGAAGAGTTCAAATTCATTGCTTCTCTCGATGCACTTTGAAGACGCACACCCACTTTGCGTGCAGGAATAATAAACAAAGGGAGAACGGCCAGTGTGACGAGCGTGAGTTTCCATTCGAGTTTGAGCATGACGCTCAAGGTGACGATAAGCGTGATGACATTGCTGACCACGGTTCCCATTGTTGATGTCACTGCGGTTTGTGCTCCGATTACATCGTTGTTGAGACGACTCATCAGTGCACCTGTTTGTGTGCGGGTGAAGAACGCAAGCGGTTGCCTTTGAATGTGGTCATACAAAGCAACGCGGAGATCGTAAATGAGGCCTTCACCAATCGCTGCCGAATAATACCGTTGAATGATTGCGAGCGTTGCTGAAATAATCGCAACAAAAACACCTGCGATAGCGAGCCACGTGATAACGGTCAGGCTTCCGTCTTTCGTTCCGTTGGGAAGACCTTCGTCGATGAGTTCTCGAAAAAGGAGAGGAGGAATTGCTGCGACAACGGCGGAAAAAAACAGAGTGAGAAGATAAAATACGAGCGATTTTTTATACACGCGCGCGAACTGCCATACGCGTTTGACCTTTACCTTATCGATCTTTTTTCCTTTGACCGATTTCGGATCATTCCGAAAGCTCGATACCATCTGCCAACTCATACGCGATTCATATCCATTTCTATTGTGCTTCTACAATACTTGAGTGACTTATCAAGACCTCGTGTCGCAGCTACCCTATGCTCTTGCGCCTATTCTGATTTGTAGCGCATTGCTCAAAAGTGTGATGGAATCGTTCACGAACATCCGCACAGAACGCATTCACCAACCACAAATGAAGTTTTCAATCAAACATTCTTTTGAACCGATCATCAAGAGTTTTGAGGAGTCAAGTTGGCTCTGGCGTATCGAGCTCATCATCGCGTTTTGTGTCATTCTTTTTTGTGCGTATGGGGGTCCGCTGCGCGGAGTCACGCAGTTGACGATGGTTGGTCTTTTTGCTGGTTTTGCAGTCGTGTGTTTTATCGATCTCACCAGAAAATCTCAACAGCCCTGTCGATGCTTTGGCAATCTTTCGAATAAGCCTGCGCGATCTTTTTCTTGCGTGAGAAACGCAGTCCTTTGTTTGCTCGCTGTGCTGGGGTTGTTCGCTGAGCCGGCATCACTCAGCGCTCTTGGGTTGATATTGGTAGTCATTGTTCTCGGAGCGATTTTGTTTGAGGAAATCAGATAACCTTATCTCTCATGGCTACTATTGAAAAATCAGATCTAATTGATGGCATTCTCATCGTTACACCCCACATTTTTGGTGACGAGCGCGGATATTTTGTTGAGACTTTTCGACAGGAATGGTTGCCCGAAGATGCACCGACTATGGTGCAGGGAAATCGAGGCACCCGCAAAAAGGGTTCTGTCGTTGGAATGCACTTCCATTTATATCAAGAAGATTTTTGGTATGTGCCCGCCGGAAAAGCTCTTGTTGCGTTGCATGATCTCCGTGAAGGCTCTCCAACAAATGGTGTTACTCAAACTATTGAGATCGGCGAAGAAAACCATAAGTGTGTGTATATCCCGCGTGGAATCGCACATGGTTTTCAAGCATTAACGGATATGACAATCACATATTTAGTAGATAACTATTACAACGGAACAGATGAACTCGGAGTGCTTTATTCAGATCCTGAGATGGCTATCCCATGGGTGCAAGATGACCTCACTGTTTCCGAACGCGATAAAACCAATCCGCTACGAAAAGATATCGACGCCAAGATTCGTCCAGTTGCACATTCTCTTTACGACGTTGTTCCTAGATAAACATTTTCTACGTCATTTGCACTTTCAAATCTGATGTCGGGATGGAGAAAGTCTCGTGCGGGAAGCAATGCCATAATCACAGCGCGACCTATCATAATCATGAGGACGACGTTTCCCAGCAGAGCCCAAGCGTCCCACCAGAGTGATGTGCGAATGTAAAAATCCACATAATGCGAGAGGTTATAAACAATTGTTTCACTCGGGTCAAAGGAAAGTTTCGTTCCATAATCGAGAAAAGGCCATGACCACCAGTTGATAATGAAACCGTATGCGAGTCCGAGAACGCCGGCAAATATTGTGAGTACTCCAAAGAGAGAAAGCGGAATTTTTCCTCGAGCATCAACAGTGCGAATAATAAATGGAGTAGCAATTCCAGCGGCTGCACCCACTAAACCCATTGCAATGACTTGGTATCCAAGCCAGGGACCGATTCCCCCTGTCAAGAAGGCCGAAACAAACATTGAAGACATTCCCACCAGTTGGCCGAACTGAGAGCCAAGAGCAAAACCGGATACAACAATAACGAAAAACATTCCGCTTCCCCCTGCGGGTAAATCAAGAAGACGTCCAAGCGTTCCGAGCGCACATGCTGTTGCTGCAAGCGTGACGAGAGATCTCGATGTCATGCGTGAATGCGACAGAGCAACACAACCGACAGCCGAAAGTATCACGAGCGTAATAGACAAAGGCATAATGACGGAATGAAGGCGCGTGTGTGTCGTGGAGAAAAACAGGGGGAGAAAAAATGCGGCAATGGAAAACATGTTCACGAGAGCAAAGAGAAACAGAGATAGCCGATTCTTCATGATGCTTCTACTTTGTGTAATTGAGCTTGATTGTTCAGCATGAATGATTGGTCGCTGACCGAGATGAGCGACTCGTCATGAGTTGCACAGATGATTGTCACGTCATTGGAGGACGAATAGTTTTTCAGAAAAGAAATTACAAGCTCTGTTGTTCGTGAATCGAGACCGATTGTGGGTTCATCAAGAAGATCAGAGCGCGCGTAGGTTGAAAACGTTGTTGCGAGAGCAGCACGTTTTTGTTGACCATACGAAAGCGTCGATGGGTTGTGATCTAATAACTCGTTTAGCCCAAGACTGTCAATCAAGTGGTCATTTAACGGTGAAGGAAATTCGTCTCGAAGGACGAGATGGCGAAACATCTGTCGACATTCCTGGGGCATATAAGCAAGAGGGTGCGCAATGTTGATCGATGTTGCGATGCTGTGCGCGTGTGGGTATATGTCAGATTCATCAACAAATCCAAGGATGAATCGGAGGAGAGTTGTTTTCCCCGAACCATTGGCACCTGTGAGCGAAATGAGTTTTCCGCGGTGTTCGCGGATATCAATCATGTGTGGAGCAACGTCCTCGGAAAGAGAACGCGTAAAGGTATGCGTGCGGGCGTTGTTCCACACATAGTCATGATCGGCAACGACGCAGAGGCCTCCATTCTGAACAAACGTATTAACAAGGTTGTGAATGTCGCTTCTCGCAGAGTCATCAAGTGAACTCATTACTTCATCGAGCAAAATGATAGGTGCGCGAGAAATAATGGCACAGAGAGCTGCAATTTTTGCACGTTGACCATACGACAACGTCGAAATCTCTTTATCTTTGAATTCATCGAGATTATGTTCGAAAATAATGGAATTAGTTTTCTCGTAAATGTGAGCGAGGTCGAGATCGGGGTAACTGCCGGCAAGTGTGAAAACGATTTCATCAAAAACGCTATTACACATAAAAAACATGTCAATAGCGCTGGGGACGTACACAACATGGCCCTGCAAATTAGCTGGCAAACAACAACGGAGATCTTTTCCTGCGATTTGAAGTTCGCCCCGCACTGTTCCACCCGTAATGTGCGGAATTATTCCCGCACAACATTGAAGAAAGGCTGTTTTTCCTGATCCGTTTTCTCCAACGATCTGAACGATCTCACCTGAATGAGCCTCGAAGTCATCGCATGATGTGATGACGATATTTTTGATGGAAACAGAAAAGATCTGCGCACGAAGTTGCGTCATGGATGCACCATCATCCAGACGCCAAGAAATGCAACACCCAGTGAAAGCGTGAGGCCAATTAAGTGTGTGTCGGAGTGCGAAAATGTGAATCGATACCATGAAACCTGACGCGTAATTGCACTTTTTCGAAGATCAGCAACACCAGCATGGGTTGTTGATTGGTTAACAAGTTCGGAAACGAATGCCGGGAAAACATAACGTGCTGAAGAAAATTTTGATGACCGATGATTGTATTGTGCTTCGTTGATAAGTCGAACTTCATTTGGTGTGCGCCACATCACGTTGGATGCCACCTGTGTTGATTCGCGCAGAGATGTAAGTTTTCGTGGAATGAGGTGGACAATTCGGTGCGGTCCGATAAGAAATGAGAATGCGCAGCACCCGATAATGACACTTGTCAAAAGAGCCATTGATTGTGCACTCGTAACAATGACGTGTGTATCAACACTTCCTCCCAACACAAGCGAGCCCAGCCAGGAGGGAAATGTGATCTGGGGAAGAGCAAAAGTTGATGTTTCCGAATGAGTTGTTACTGCAATCAGGGCAAGACGAACAACAGAAAAAATGACACACACGCTCACAATCCACATAAATGTTATTCGTGACCGTCGGGTGTCGATGAGTGAAGAAGTAATGATTGCCGCGATACAGGTAACACTCAAAGTTAATGCGAGGTTGGGTGATGCGTATGCCCCAACAATGATCGCACTTGAAAATAAACCCGCAGATACAGGGTGGTAGAGACGTGGGGTATGCGCGAAATTCACAATATCTAGTATCGTATAGTCCGCTACTTCCGTGCGAAACGACGCACACGCAGATCGAACACGATCTGTAGGGGAGAAGTTGGTGCAAATCCAACGCTGTCGCGCAACTGTAAGAACACAATGTTCAAGCCAGATCGCCCCAGGTAGTGAATGGTCCCGCGTAAAGGAAAAAATGCACCTCTCTTCTCGTACTCATCTTGTGAGAATTTCACGATTTATTTTTTGTGGTGTGATTCTCGCAGTGACCGCAGCAACTTCGATGTCCTTTGCTCAATCGGGTACCGGTTCCAGCGAAGTGACAAAGTCGCTGGACTGGATGAAAACACAACAACAACCCGATGGTGGTTTCGAAGTTGCACACTACCCAGGTTTCGAAACACCCGATGCCATAACTGCTCTTGCATCTGCTGCGCAGACAGGTTCAACGTACTCCACGAGTGAAGCATATACAGGGGTAACGAGCGTTGTGAACAATGGAAAAACTCCACTCGATTATGCTGATGATCTCGCGGATGAAACACTCACTGCCAGTACAGCTTCCAAACTCATCACCGGTGTCGTTTCACCTCTCGGTCTTGATGCGTATGATTTTGATCCATCAAATGATTCAATTTTTGTGCGTGATCTTGTCGGCGCGATTACATCGGCACAATTGCCCGATGGAAGTTATGGCGCCGGTCTGTTCAATACCACGTTGACGTCAGTGCTCGCACTTGAACTGACAGGAAATCCGATCTCCGATCAAACGATAACGTACATTCGTTCCGGGCAAGCTAGCGACGGGTCATTCAATTATGCAGGCGAAGCAACCTTGCTCGACGGCGGTGCAGACACAACTGCGCTTGCGATTGAAGCACTCGTTGCAGCAGGAAAAGACCGCAACGACATCGCTATTGTCAATGCGTTGACATATTTAGCAACAACAATAAATTCAGACGGCAGTTTTTCTAATTTCGGATCGCCTGACCCCAACTCAACAGCAACCGCATTGCGAGGATTAAACGCTACCGGTATTAATACAGATACACAAGCATGGCGAGATTTTTATGCACCGAGTCGTGCATCGCTCGTATACGCATCTCCGACGAGTTGGCTACTCTCTCAACAAGCACCTGACGGACACATCATTTCACCCAACGACGCGTACGGCATCAATACCTTTGCAACATCTCAAACAATATCCGCATTATCGGGTTCGTGGTTTCCCGTCCGCAAACTCGATGCTGCTGTCATTGTTACAACAACATCAACAGCATCGGTACCTGTTGTTGTACAAGGAACATCACTCACACAAGTTGTTTCTCCAGAAAGTTCGCCATCCGCATCAGGAACACTTGCGAATACAGGTTCAGATGCCGGGGACATTGCAATTGTTGCAACCGTCATTTTAATGATAGGTGTTTGTTTACTTTTCTTTTCGAAGAAGAAAAACAAATAGAAAGATGAAAAAAATTCTGTGTGTATGCGTTGTTGTTGTATGTGCGGTGAGCATCTTTATTTCAACACCTGCTTATGCAGAAACGAATACGGATAATCATGCGGCAGTTGTGATCGACACCGGCGAAGGGGTACCAAAAACAGCATGCATCACATTTCGTGGAGATTCCATCACTGGTGCAGAAGCCCTTGAACTTGCCCAAGCTCAGCCTGTCTTTCAATCTTTTTCTGGCGTCGGCAGAGCAGTATGTTCGCTCTGTGGTGTGGGGTGTCCAGCGGGAGATTCTTGTCTGACATGCGCAGGTTCTACATTTTGGAACTACTTTCGCTCCACCGCAGGTACCGCGTCGTTCACGCTATCGGGAGTGGGCGCAGGGGCGAGCGTTGTGCGCAATGGGGATGTGGAAGGGTGGAAGTTTGGCGTCGGTCAAAAGCCACCGTATCTCAGCTACAACTCCATTTGTGGAATACAAATATCACAAGGAACGTCTGTGTCGCAAAAACAAACTTCACATACAACTGTGCAATTACCAAATAAATCAACTCCACGCGTAACACAACCAACGCAACCAACAGAGGTGCCGTCGAGTGTTTTGGGCACAACTGTCACCAGGCAACCTCGTGCACTCAAGGGCGAGGGGAAAAGTACAACCAAACAATCCAGTCATTCACCTGAAATATTTGCAGCGTTGGCAATTATTGTTGGCCTCAGTGCTGCTGGCTACTTTCTCTATCAATCTAGAAGCAAAAAGATAACCAACTAACCTTACAAGCGCATGTTTGCCGTCACTATTACTTCATCACCACTGGGTCTCCTCCTTGCCTTCCTGGGGGGAGTGGTTTCGATTCTTTCGCCCTGCGTTCTTCCGATTTTGCCGGGACTCATCGGCATGGTTTCGGGCATGAGTATTGACGACTTAAAAGATGACAAAACATTAGGTCGCAAAGTAATAAAAATCTGTCTCCTCTTTTCTGCTGGGTTTTCCTTTGTGTACATCATCATCGGATTAGCAACAACACAAATCAGTCAAAAATTCTTGACGCATTCCGATATCGCGACACGAGTAGGTGGTGCACTGCTTCTTATTTTCGCGGCAGTTTTGTTAATCAATCATCTTACGAATAGTCGACTTTTCCAGATGGAGAAACGACCTTTTCTCCAAAAAAGTGTGCGCAATTCCAGTGCAGTCCTCATTGGTGCAGCATTTGCATTCGGATGGTCACCGTGTATTGGCCCGATCTTGGGTGGCGTCCTCGCATACGCATCGATTGAACATGCAATCATCTCTCGAGTGGCAATAATCTTGGCATATTGTTTGGGTTTGTGTTTGGCAATGACCGGTATCGTTTACGCTTCATTCCGCTACACACGTTTTACGAAATTTCTCAATAAGCATCTCAATATATTTGTGTGGATCACAATAGCGACCATGGCATTTTTTGGACTGATCCTTGTGCTCGACAAGATGGCATGGTTGACATCTGAGTTAACCCGCCTGATGGATGCACTTGGACTCACTCGTCTTGTGAATATCGGATAGCGTTACACCGTGAAAGAATTTCGATTCGCAACTTTTAACATGCACCATGGGCGAACGAAAGGTTCTCTCTATTCACCAAAGAAAATGCTCGATGCGATTTCCTTAATTGATGCCGATGTGTTGTGCGTGCAAGAGATCGATCATCGATCGATGCGAACGTTCTTTGCAAATCAACCCAAACAGATTGCGAAGAAGTTAAATTATGAATATCGCATTGCAAGGGTACGCTTCTTTGGCGCAGGATTTCAAAACATTGCAATCTTTTCTCGTTACGATATTGTTTCATCGCATCATCACCGGTTACCCTTTGAGCCTAAGCAACAACCTCGCATGACGCTTTCTGTAACCGTCGATTGTGGCGGAGCACAGATTGAGGTCACAACGACACATCTTCACTCCCATGGTTCGAGCAAGAAACCAAATACCACGGCAATTGATCAACTTGAACATTGTCTGACGAACGTAACCGATGCGCGAGTTTCTCTTGTCGGGGCAGATTTCAATCTCGAGAAAGAAGTGGTTGAGATTGCAGAAAAGCACGGATATGATGCGCCATCGGGTTTGCGAACATCGCCGTCGAGTAATCCTCGCCGCCAGATCGATTGGCTCCTCGCACGAGGATGTCAACTAAGTGATACTCATGTTTCCGATCATTTGATTGGAGATCACCGCGCACTGATCTCGAGTGTAACTTTGGACTAATCGCGTATATTTGCTGCGATTTGCCCAGGTACTGATCTCGTCGTTATCCTGATAACCCTGCTCATTTAAGTTTTTTAAATGGAACCTCGCCGCGGGGTGGAGCAGTCTGGTAGCTCGTCGGGCTCATAACCCGAAGGTCGTTGGTTCAAATCCAACCCCCGCCACCATGTAAACCGTGCCTTTCGAGGCACGGTTTTTCTTTTCTGTCTCTGATGTCAAACGTGTGTCAAACGAGAAATAGAAGCTGTTGTAAGTCTGTGTATCGGGTTGCTTCCTCTGCTTATATCATTTTTCGAAGTTGATTCAATCTGAAGTGCTTGAACATACCGTCCGTCATACGATTTGTCGTAAACCGCCGCCTAATGTTACGGAGTAAATATATGGTCCTGGCTGGTCAGCTATAAGTTGTATCGCGTCCCAGTTTTTCATAATTATTTTGGCTTGATCCCATTTGCTGTAATCTTGTTTACCTGTGAGACAAAAAACGCGGACACCTGCCTCAAGCATCGCATTACGTTCTTGTGGCCTCGATCGTATGTGCTTGTCACGGGTGAAAACAATCCAGTCGTTTTCACCTGCGATCTTTAACCATTCCTGATCGCTTACCCGTGTAGAACTTATAACACAACCTGGTTTGCCAGGATACAAGATTTCATCTGGCTTCAAAAGATCAAAAGCTTTTGCGACTCCCAGCATATTGGCATCCAGATATATCACAGATCACGCAGATTTCCTCACCGCTATTTCCCAACGAATAGCAGATTCGACATCCTTTTCAGAAAGACCAAAGTCATTAGCAATGGTTTGATATGAGTCATCTCTTGCATATGCCTCAGCGAGAACCTCTGTTTTGACTCCTTGAACTTGTGGAATCCCAAAACTTATTTCTGGATCAACACGAACAGTAGATTTCTCTCCCATTGGTCGCAGTCGGGCAACGACATCTCCATCAA
>CAZFAO010000004.1:0-108585 GCA_964516875.1 uncultured Burkholderiales bacterium | reverse complement strand
CAAACGATCGACAAATGTAGTTGCAAGGTTTCCCTCCACGAGGTCGGACCCGCAACCGCGTACGGACCCGCACTCAGGTCGGACCCGCATTCACAGCGAAGAGCGACTCGAGGCGACCAAGCCCAACGTGTCCGTATCCCAGGATGCGCGAGTGGAAATCTTTCAACGAAAAATCTGCACCGAGACGCTTTTTTTCTTGTTCTCGTAAATCACGAATAGTGCGTTCGCCAATTTTGTAGGAAATTGCTTGCCCAATCCAGCCAAGATAACGATGGACTTCATCTTTTGCGTACGACTCATCAACCCCGATGATGTCCGTGAGTACATCAATGGCGAGTTGTTTATTCCAGACGTGTCCTCGAGGATATATTTCTGGTGCGTCGTGAGGAATTTCTAATTCGCAGTGAAGCCCGATGTCCATGACAACGCGCGTTGCTCGAAACAGCGACGCATTTAACATTCCAAAAATATAAACAGGATCGTTGTTGAATCCGAGTTCAACCATAAGTCGCTCGGCATAGAGCGCCCAACCTTCGCTCTCTCCAGTATTGGCGGCCATCGTTTTTTGAAATCTGCTGAGGTCGTCTCCCAAGCATTTAATCATTCCGATATGAAGATGGTGGCCAGGCAATCCTTCGTGATAGCACGTTGTCACTTCTTCCCAAAGCGGGAACGTCCTTTTTCCGTTAACGGGATAATAGGTGCGACCGGGACGCGAAAAGTCATCCGAGGGTGTGGAGTAATACATCGCCGACGATCCTGCTTCGTCGATCAGACACGCTTCGACTTTTAACAAGCGCGGATCTATATCGAAATGAGTTCCGTTGAGTTGAGTAATACTTTCATCGAGAAGACCTTGGAGAAACTCTTGAAGTTCTTTGGGTGAATGCGCAGTACGCGACTCGTCGCGAACAACCAAGTCAACCGTTTCCTGGTAGGTTCCGCCAGGATTAATTACTGCAATGACATCATCAATCTCGTGAAGGATGGAATGGATTTCGTTCCATCCCCATTGATATGTTTCATCGATGTCGATTATTTTCCCTAAATGTCGAGCCGATGCTCGAGTGTAGAGTTCTCGACCAACGGCATCGTGATCGATACTTGCGGGAATGATCTCATCGGTGAGAAACGCGCCGAACGTTAAGAATGCTTGACGCGCAGGTGTGCTGATAAAGAGAGGATCATTCGCCGTGAGTGCACAGTTGTGTGCGATATGAATCAGTTGGGTGCGGCGGGGGAGACAGTCGTGTTCGACTCCGAAGAGAAGTGTGTCGCGGAAAGACAGAAGAGCAGCGGGGACTTCCTTAATTTTTTTATCGCGTTTTGCAACAGCAGCGGGATCGCTTTCATCAATGTTGTAACACGTTGATTGGATGGTATCGAGGGGATTGTTGATGACATTGATACACCTCACCCAGTCGAGTGCTTCGTATTCGACGATGATGTCACGGCAGTAGTCACTCAGCACATCCGCGCAGAGTTGGTCATGAAAATCGTTAATGGCGCAGGTGCCTATTAAATACAGAGTGGATTGTGCAAGATCATGGAGACGGTCATACTTTTTGGGGGAGAGATCGCCAATACGATCATCAAAATCTGAAAAACCTTCCTCAGACGCCTCCAAAGGGCAGATATCGCACAAACGATCGAGAAAGTCATCCGCGAGGGCTTTTACATTATTCGATTTTGTTGTCGCGGCATTCGTCACAACCCTATTCTTGTCCAGAAAGGGTCTGGTGAGGTGGTATTCTGGGCGGATATGTCAGAAAATATACACACAGATACACGACTCGAATCCGACTCCATGGGAGAAATCGCCGTTGAGGCGAGTGCCTATTGGGGTGCTCAAACGCAAAGGAGTTTGCATCACTTCTCTATCGGTCACGAGACCATGCCTCCTTCGGTCATTCGCGGGATGGCAATTTTAAAGAAATCAGCAGCGCTGGCAAACAAAGATCTTGGCAAACTCGACGGACACATTTGTGATCTCATTACACAAGCTGCCGATGAAATTATTGCAGGCAAACTTCACGGTCAGTTTCCGTTGTTTATCTTTCAAACGGGTTCGGGTACGCAAACCAATATGAATGTCAATGAGGTGATTGCAGGACGGGCGAACGAAATCGAAACGGGTTCGCGAGGAGGAAAATCTCCTGTCCATCCCAACGACCATGTAAATATGAGTCAATCGAGTAACGATACATTCCCTACAGGAATGAATATTGCTGCCGTCGAAGAAGTCACTACGCGTTTGTTGCCATCGGTGAAGAAATTGCGCGACGCACTCGATAAGCGTGCTCAAGAATTTTCTTCGATCGTTAAAATCGGTCGCACGCATCTTCAAGATGCAGTTCCTCTTACG
Source organism: uncultured Burkholderiales bacterium (assembly GCA_964516875.1). Lineage (GTDB taxonomy): Bacteria > Actinomycetota > Acidimicrobiia > IMCC26256 > JAGPDB01 > JAGPDB01. The sequence continues at coordinate 106,220 of CAZFAO010000004.1, read as the reverse complement.
TTGGGTCAAGAGTTCTCTGGGTATGTTGCTCAACTCGACGCATCGATTGCGCGCGTCGCGTCCAGTATTGACGATGTTCGAGAATTAGCAATTGGTGGAACAGCGGTGGGAACCGGCCTGAATGCGCCGGCTGAATTTGGCGACAAGGCAGCGGAATATATTTCGGCAGAAACACAACAGAAATTTACATCAGCTGCAAATAAATTTGCCGCGTTGGCATCGCATGGTGATCTTGTTTTTGCTCATGGCGCTATTACAACTTTGGCGACGGATCTTATGAAAATTGCCAACGACATACGTTGGTTGGGTTCTGGACCACGATGTGGAATAGGGGAGTTATCGCTTCCTGAAAACGAACCGGGATCGTCGATCATGCCCGGCAAAGTTAACCCGACTCAAAGTGAAGCCATGACAATGGTGTGTGCGCAAGTATTTGGAAACAACGCAGCAATTTCGTTTGGTGGAAGTCAAGGAAACTTTGAACTCAATGTTTTCAAGCCCGTCATCATTTCTAACTTCTTGCACTCGGTCGAAATTATTTCTGATGTGTGTGAAACGTTTAGAGAATTTTGTGTCGAAGGACTCAGTGTCAACGAAGACAAGATTGCAGAATATGTCAACGATTCTTTGATGCTCGTCACAGCATTGGCACCCCATATTGGATATGACAAAGCTGCCGAAATCGCGAAGAAAGCTCACCATGAAGGTACGTCGCTGAAAGAAATGTCGATTTCACTCGGATACGTCAATGAAAATGATTATGACCAATGGGTTGTGCCCTCGGAGATGGTGTAATTATCGCAAATCGCTGCGCATACCTTCGATTTTCTCATGCGTCTTTGTGTCTGTAAAAGGCGCCAAATCCTTGCCAATTTTATTGTTCGCCAACATGCGTTGCATGCAGGACATAAAGCTTTTCGAATCTATTTCGCGTTCACCGACGTGAACCTTTGGCGGTATTGATCCCGTTCGCTTATGGTGTTCACGAATTTGTGCAAGGACGTATCTCAATCCCTCTGGTCCACCTGCTCGAAAATAAAAATCTGCGTAATCATTGCGGAGTTGTAATAAATCGTTCTCCCTCTTCGTAAGCTCTTCTCGGGACATCCTCGTTGATTCTTTTCCATTTTTTTGTTTACGCGGCGATGCCGGAGGTGCAACCTTGTGTCCCCGTTTGAGGTCAAATATTTCCGGTACATGTTTGGATCGGAGATCATCATTTTGTTTTGCGATCGCATTATTTTCGAGAACTTCTTGTGTTACGCCGAGTGCGCTCAACATTGCGATTGCGCTATCGAATATTTGTCGTTGTTGTTCACCTTCGGGTTTCTGGGTAAAGAGAAATCTGAGGAATTCCCCAATTCGATGTTGGTGCCCATTTTCTGATTGCGCAACGGTGTCGTACGTTAAGAAGTCAATCGAATAATGATCGAGATATGTTCGCACGTCAGCTACAAGTGCATTACTGCTGTGTTCGTCCAATGAAAATGCCATTATCTCGCGAAATCTTTCAATTTTGCTGATAGAGAATCACCAAGTTTACCACTGGGCACAAATGTGTCTGGATCGAGTTCGCCCGCTTTCACGAGCGTGCGTTTCATTGCTTGAAAACTAGCGACGTTGAGAACATGAGGGCCAAGTGTTATATGCGCAACAGGTTTTTCATGATTTCGTGGAGGCTTTATTTCATCGATACTCCGTGATGCGTAAAGGAGTTGTGCAGGGCCACCAAACTTCAGAACAAATTCAACATACTTACTCCGGGCATTTGCGAGACTCATCGGAGGAACATTGCGCAGTGGTGAATCTTGTGTTTGTTCACGAGATTTCTTTGTTGATTCTGCAAGTGCAGCTCGCCGAGCGCGGGTCTCTTGAGATTTTTTTGTCGCTTTATCAATTCTTTCGCGATCTCTATCTAATCGTTCTCTGCGCGTTAAATATTTGATAGGAGTGAGGTCAACGGGAGCGAGAATAACGGAACCGAATTGTGGGTTCTCGCGTTGCGTGTTGTTAATGAGTTTTATTCCGGTGACACCACAGCCTTGGAGACTAAGAATAAGTCTGCGTTGAACTTCTTTGTCTTTGTCTTGGTCAGCTTTCATGATTGTGTCATCACCGGGATCAGGGAAGACAGTGGTGTACACACGAAAGAGAGCATTACCAAGATCGAACTCTTTTGCCGTCCCTGGATTGATAACTGTTTCAAAAGTGAGTTGACTCGAGGTGTTTTGAGCACAATAATCGCGGACGTCATTGACTAAGCGGCGAGCTTGTGCTTGTGACATCCAATGAGACATAAGAACCAATTGTACCAGTTATGCGTGATTTCTTCCATTGGAGAGAATGACGGCTAGTCTCTATATCCTATGGCAGCACAGTTTATATATACCATGCATAATCTTTCTCGCTTTATTCCGCCTGATCGCGACGTCCTCAAAGACATCAATATTTCCATGTACCCCGGGGCCAAAATCGGTGTCATTGGTGGTAACGGTGCTGGTAAATCCACTCTTCTCAAGATTATGGCAGGTCTCGATGATGGGTATAGCGGTGAGGCGCGCTTGACACCTGGTTTTAGTGTGGGATATTTGCCCCAAGAGCCCCAGCTCGATGAAAGCAAAACCGTTGTTGAAAATATTACTGATGGCCTTGGCGATGTTGCGAAGTGGTTGGCGCGGTACGAAGCTGTGTGTAATGCCATGGGTGATCCCGATGCCGATTTTGATGCGCTGCTAGCCGAGCAATCGGATCTTCAAGACAAAATTGATTCTGCAAACGGATGGGATATTGAACGCACTCTCGATATTGCCATGGATGCTCTGCGTTGTCCGCCTGCAGATTCTGGTGTGACGAAACTTTCTGGTGGTGAGCGCCGTCGCGTTGCGCTGTGCCGTTTGCTGTTATCGAAACCCGATCTTTTGCTGTTGGATGAGCCTACGAACCACTTGGATGCTGAATCTGTAGCGTGGTTGGAACGTCACCTCAAAGATTACCCGGGGACCATTGTTGCAATTACGCACGATAGATATTTCCTCGACAACGTTGCCCAGTGGATTTTGGAACTTGATCGCGGACGAGGGATTCCGTGGGAAGGAAATTATTCGAGTTGGCTCGAGCAAAAAGAAGCACGACTCGCATTAGAAGAAAAGCAAGACAAGACTCGCCAGAATACATTGAAGCGCGAACTTGAATGGATGCGCATGGCACCAAAAGGGCGTCACACAAAAAGCAAGGCGCGTATCACTGCGTACGAAGAACTTGTTGCACAAGCGAATTCGTCAGCAGGTAATGCTGAACCGCTTTCCATCATGATTCCCTCAGGTCCTCGTTTGGGAGATCAAGTCATCGAGATGCACAACGTCACCAAAGGTTTTGACGACAAACTCCTTATCGACGATGTGAGTTTTGTTATTCCACCCGGAGGAATCGTGGGAGTTGTTGGACCCAACGGCGCAGGTAAAACAACAATGTTTCGGATGATTACTGGTGATGATAAACCCGATAGCGGGGAAGTCATTGTTGGTTCAACCGTCAAACTTGCACACGTTGATCAGAACCGTGACATCTTGGATGATGATTTGAGCGTGTACGACCAAATCTGTGAAGGAGTTGACCGCATTATTGCAGGCGGACGCGAAATGCACGGACGTGCTTACGTTGCTGGTTTTGGTTTTACTGGTTCGAATCAACAAAAGCGTGTGGGTGATCTCTCCGGTGGAGAGCGCAACCGTGTTCAGCTCGCGCGCGTGATTAAGAGTGAAGGAAATGTTCTCCTTCTCGACGAGCCCACCAACGACCTTGATATCGATACGTTGCGATCATTAGAAGATGCACTCCTTCGTTTCCCTGGATGTGTTGTGGTGATTTCTCACGACCGCTGGTTCCTCGATCGTATTTGCACCCACATCTTGGCTTTCGAAGGTGATTCACAAATTGTGTTTTACGAAGGTAGTTTCACCGAATACGAAGCCGACCGTCATCGACGTCTGGGAACCGATGCCGATCAACCTCACCGTATTACCTATAAGCCGTTAGTCCGAAAATAACGTGAACCTTTCATCAACAGTGACTGGCGACAAGCTTGTCGCCTCGGGAGCGTGTCTTGCCCGATGTGATAATGGCGAGATCATGTTTGTAAATGGATTACTTCCCGGTGAACTCGCAACAGTGAGCGAAACAAAAGTCAAAGGACGTACGCGCTTCGGTGAAATTGTTTCGCTGGAAAATCAATCTCCCGCTCGGGTAACGCCGCCATGTCGCTATGTTGCTCATGGCTGTGGTGGGTGCGACTGGCAACATATTTCGCTCGACGCACAGCACATATACAAACGAGACATTGTTATCGACGCGCTGACGCGTGTCGGAAAAATCGCAGATGCTGATGAACGTGTTCGTGACTGCGTTCCTCTGGCCAGCGAACGCTACCGGACGTCTGCGCGCATCCTTGTGGCTTCCTCCTCGTGGGGATTTCGAAAAACACATTCTCATGACATGGTTGCTGTCGATGATTGCCTCGTGCTCCACAACGAATGTGTTCTTCAAGCGCACGATGTTATGAGTACGGTCGAAGACGAAGATGTGCATGAAGCAACCGTGCGTCGTGCGCCTGATGTATTTCATGACGTCAATCTCAGCGTTTCTCCGAAAAGTTTTTTCCAAGGACACATCGACGCACCTCGTGTCCTGAGTGAATTAGTTCTTGGGTTTGTCAATGAAATTGGAACTGAACTGGTGTGCGTCGATCTCTACAGTGGGGTCGGGGTATTCGCTCTCGCGTTAGCTCAGTCGCAACACAGAGTTATTGCTGTCGAGGGTAATCCTTATGCGGTGGGTGACGCACATAAAAATCTTGAAGGGCTCAACACCACAGTAATCCATAGCGATGTGAAAAAGTTTCGCTTTGATGTACACAGTTTTGGCGATCACTGTGATGTGGTTGTTGCCGATCCGTCACGCGAGGGAATCACAAAAGAAGCAATCGATGCTGTTGTGTCGTGTCATGCAAAGAGAGTCCTGCTGGTGAGCTGTGATCCCGCAGCTGGCGCACGAGATATTGCTCTTTTGATTGAACATGGATATTGCTTGAAATCAACAACGCCCATTGATATGTTCAGCCATACTCACCACGTGGAGATGGTCAGTGTCCTTGATCGTGAAATATAAATGGACGTTCTTTCGTTTGGACATAACATGTACCGCGTAAAATTGCCTGTGATGAAAAAATTTCTCCCCGCATCAATCATGGCGATTGTTCTTGTATTGACACTCACGCAATGTTCTTCTCAGGAAAATGCTCAACGCAATACGTCAACGCCCGGGGCAATTGCAAAAGCACCCAAATCCCATGATGATTTTTATACTCCACCAACTTCGTTACCCGTCACTGAGCCTGGGTCGATTATTTGGAGTCAAGTCGTCAACGACGCGCCGGACAATGTCAATGCGTGGCGCGTGTTGTATGTGACCACGGGAGTTAATCAAACACCCGTTGCAACATCGGCGCTGATTTATTCGCCGCGCGATAACAAGAAACACAATCTTGTTGCGTGGGCTCACGGTACAACGGGAATCGCCGACACGTGCGCCCCGTCGAGAACAGAAAATGCGGATAAAGAGATTCCTTATTTTGATGAGTACATAGAAAAGGGATTCGCAATTGTTGCTCCTGACTATGAAGGGTTAGGAACACCAGGTGTGCATCCCTTCCTTGTTGGTTCAAGTGAAGGACGCAGCGTTCTCGATTCGATTCGCATGGCACTTGATTTTGAACCCATCAATGCACAAGAGGGTGCGGTTGTTGTTGGTCATTCCCAAGGTGGCCACGCTGCTTTGTTTGCTGGTGAACTTCAAGCCACCTATGCGCCAGAGGTTGATCTAAAAGGTATTGTTGCTGTTGCGCCGGCGGGAAATCTTGCTGAAGTTTTCGCAGAAGCATCAGGCTCGCCGATTAAATATGGATTTGTCGTGTTGGGTTCGTACGGTTTCAAAGCAGCTCGTAACGATTTAGATCTCACGAAAATTTATAGCTCAACGGTGCTTGCGAAAGAACCTGTTGTTAATGAACGATGTCTTGGTGCTGTGATTCAAGCGTTTAACGAAGATGTGTCCCAAGGCTTCATCCGCGATCCTGCAACGGTGGAACCGTGGCCGTCGCTCTTTGTGGAGAATTCACCAGGGGCTATCAAGGTTTCTACACCGGTTTTGCTCATCCATGGTCTCGATGATGACACGGTTCCTTCGAATGTTTCGAAAGATATTTTTGATTCCCAGTGTGCTTTGGGCGCCACGGTGGACCGCACGATATTTGAGGGTCAAGGTGCATCGCATTCGGGTGTGCTCGAACTTGGAAAAGACGACGCGTTAGATTTTCTCAGTGAACGCTTTGACGGAAAATCGTTTGTGGGGAGCTGTTAAGCGCAGCTAGTTCTTTCGCGCAAAATTTTCTAATGCTTGGTGGATGGCAATTCGAGCATGTTTGGCACCCAGCCAGTCTCCGATGTTGCTTTGTTTTCCTGGCTCGAGGTCTTTATAGACCTCCAAAAAGTGTTTAATTTCGTCGAGAATATGTGGTTCAACATCGGAAATATCCTGAACACTTTCCCAGCGCGGATCCGATGACGGTACACAGAGAAGCTTTTCGTCACCACCGGCTTCGTCTGTCATTTCAATCATTCCAACAACGCGGGAACGTATATGGCATCCCGGAAATGTTGGCTCCTCGAGGAGAACGAAGGCATCGATGGGGTCGCCATCGTCTGAAAGAGTGTGGGGGACCGAACCATATTCGGCTGGGTATTGTGTGGACGTAAAGAGGTATCGGTCGAGCCAAATCGCTTCGGTGTCGTGATCGATTTCGTACTTATTACGCGAACCCTTCGGAATTTCAATGATGACAGTTATTTCGCCGTCATGTGTTTGTGTATCGGTGTTCGCGTTATTCATAACTTTACAGTCTAAACGAGTGAAGCAGATATCTAGAATGGTTCGCTTTGCCTATCCAGAAATTCTGTGAGCTGCCGATAACATAAGTGAAAATTGGTTGTTCTCATTGGTTACGAACGCTATCCACGACGCAAAAAGGCCCCGGAAATTCCGGGGCCTTTTTTATTGTGGTGTGACCCTCCCCGTGTTTGAGGAGGAGTCGAGTTTAATTAGTTGTTCCTATGGAGGTCCTGACGAACCTTATTTAAGTACTCACGATACGAGGCAGGGTCACGAGCCCATTCGCGCGCAATCTTGTCCGAGATTGTTCCTTCCACGACAGCGCGAGCCAGCGAAAGGTCACGAGGAACCATTCCATACTCTTCAATACCCGTTTGAATAGCTGTGGGAATCTGGTGAGTGTTTCCTTCACGGATGTACGATCGAATCGCAGGCGTTACAACCATCAGCTCACAGATCACAACACGCTTTGCTGGATCGTCAGCCTGAGGGAGGAGTGATTGACACACAATTCCTTCGAGGGTGTTTGCTAACTGGATTCGAATCTGTGCTTGCTCGTTTTCCGGGAATGCATCGATGATACGATCGATAACACCAGGAGCATCGGTTGCGTGCAAAGTGGAGAACACAAGGTGTCCCGTTTCTGCAGCGGTCAGCGCTGTCGAAATAGTTTCCAAGTCACGCATTTCACCAACGAGAATGACGTCAGGGTCTTGACGCAATGCTGAACGCATGGCCATGGCAAAACTCTTGGTGTCCTCTCCGACTTCACGCTGTTGAATCAAAGACTTTTTCGATGCGTGAATATATTCAATCGGGTCTTCAATCGTGATGATGTGTTCATCGCGTTCGTGATTGATCTTGTTGAGCAACGCTGCAAGCGATGTCGTTTTTCCGGAACCAGTAGGTCCGCATACAAGCACAACACCTTGACGCAAAGTCGCAAATTGCTTCATTGATTCTGGCAAGCCGAGACTATCGAGCGGTGGAATGTTGTTAGGGATGATACGCAGCGAAACAGCCAACGATTCTCGTTGCAAGAACACATTGGCACGGAAACGCCAGTTTCCATAGACGCAGGCGAGGTCAAGGTCGCCGGAGAATCCTTCACGCAATGGTTCTGGACCGGCTAAGTACTCGACGATTTCATCCATTTCCGGACTGGTGAGAATTCCAAAATTATCGAGGGGAGCTAAGTGTCCACCCACGCGAGTGAGAGGTTGCGTTCCCACACTTAAGTGAATGTCGGAACCATTTTGTTTGAGTGCTTGTTCGAGGATGTCTTCAACCAGACTCAAGCGAGTTGTACGTGCTGCTTCTGCTTGTTTCCAAAGTGATTGAAAGGCGGCTTCTGTTGCAACGGCGACACGGATGGGCATACCTGCTGTTGATTGCACTTGGTCGATATCGTGTGGTCGAGGAATGTGCGACCATGCAACAATGAGGAAACCTTCGTGGTAGCCAACACCAATGACGCCCGAATCGACGGGGAGCGCGCGAACCGCACTCGGGTCGAGTTCGTGGTAAGGGTTGTCGATGACGGGGATGCCAACTTGCTTCGCATGTTCGAGAAGGAGGGCATCAGATGATGTCATGCCTTCGGCATTCTCAGTGTGGTCGAAACTATACGTCGGTTGCTGCGGTTGAGCTTGCGACTGATCGGCAGGTTCGAAATTGTTTTCGTGTTCTGGATTTACAAATGTCATGGACACTCCTTAGCTTTTCTGACCCGTGCACAGGTCATAAAAGTGGACACTTCTTATTCATATTGTGTTCGTGTCCTTATATCGTCGGCCTTCGACCTTCTCCCAAGACCCAATTTTCAGGAATTTCCTGTTTTTGATGAAAATATTGCCTGTAAAATAGGGAAAAGCGAGATCTAGCGGGCATTCGTTAATTTCTCGCGATGTAGTTAATTAGTAATACCGAGATAATGATGACTGACCTGATCACGTATCTGTAGCGATAGCGGATGCTTGAGTAATTAAAGGGAACGTCTTCGGATTGGGTTCCGTTTTTTACGTCCCGTACAACTCGGTAAGCCAGGAACCAACATATTGGCATTCCAACAGTAACAACAATAAGTAGAAGGGCATTAGTGTAAGTATTTGTATAAAGCGCTCGAAGAACTGCGAAGCAAAGAAGAGTTGCTGCAAAAATTAGAGAATTACGGCGTGTAACACGCCATGTTCTATACGTTCTTAGAGGTTTGCTTCTGCGCATTTTATTCCTTGTAAATAAAAAAATGGCGGGACCCGAGGGTCCCGCCATTTGTGTTATTAGATGATTGGGTTATTTATCCCAACCTTCTTTAGTGTTTTTCTTTAATGCTGAATCACTTGGAATGTTGCTTGCCTGACAATCGTCCATACTAGCTGTGGATCCATATAGAGTTGCAGCATCTGCGTTTATTTTCGCAAAGTAACAGACCTTGTTAGCTGAAAGTGATGCCAACACTACAAAAGTAGTTCCAGCATTTTGAGCTTGAAAACTCACATGGTTTGGCTCATATCCAACTAAATTAATGTCATTAGCTGTTCCAAAGTTAATATCTGGATCAGAAGCGTTCAACGTAGCAAAAGTAATTCCAGTAAAGTCTGTTGCGCCGTTTCCGGTTTGTTCCGCTTTAACAGAAAGTATTGCATTGGAAAGTGTTGTCTTCGCAGCAGATTTCTTACCCGAACGAAGTGCACCAAGAAGTGCAACGATACCGACGGCTGCCAATATCGCGATAATGAGAATCACCACAAGGAGTTCGATAAGTGTAAAACCTTCGTCTTCCTTTCGGTGTCGGCGGCGTAGCGCCTCCTGTATACGTTGTTTCATTTGGGACCTCCATCGGTCGTTATCCCTCGAAAACTTGCGGGGGTTGGTTACGTGTTATCCATCGTCCTAGATCAGCCGTTTCTTAATCTTCGTGCCACTACTTGTGGCAAATTCTCGCAGGATGCGCCACATGCGCGAAATAGCAGATATTACTCTATTGTAATAAAACGGTCACGGGTGCAAAATATAGATAACGCTCAAAAGGAGCTAACCCCCAGACGATAAGTCGAAAGCCCCGCCGGTAAAGGATACGCCCCATGACCACACACGGTTCAGAATCACGTCTCTCAACCTCAACTTGGATCTCACGATCAGAGACAAAACTACTCTCTCCGTATCTTCCTGAATTTCAAACAGAGGTTCTGGACCCCCTCGTTGCACGCGCAAAAGTCGGCGCCCCCAGTGACCGTCTTGCCAATGATCTCTACTCTGCACTCCATCCATGGCTGACTCGTTTTATTGCACGCAAATCTCGCAATCTTCCAGCAACCGCTGACCTTGGTGAAATCGAAAGTCGCGTTCACGAAGCAGCATTGCTTGCATGTCGTTCGCTCGATTGGAATCGTACAGAAACTTTTGGTCCACTTCTCCGCATGCGTGTGGAAGGTGCCGTTATTGAAGCTGCTCGACATGACGATTGGTTGAGTCGACGTCACCGAAAAATGCTCAACGTATTCCGTGCTGAAGTAGATGACGAAGAACAAAAACTTCGCCGCAATCTCGACGATGAAGAAAAGCGCGAAATCGCACGCAAGCTCGCCCCCGAAGGTGCTCGCATCAACTGGGAAAGTGATCTGCAACGACAGTTCGCTCCGACGGGTTGGTCAGAAGCATTTGATAATCAAATGCGCGACCCCAACGGTTCACCAGAAGATGCATGCATGGAAGGTGAATATGTTGCCATCATCCGTGAATGGCTCGACTCACTCCCTAACGGTGTGGGTGATGATGCCTACGAATGGGCAATGAGTCATGTCGATGGTCACCGCGGTGCGCCACGCCCTATCATGCGAAAGCTCAAGCGTTATGTTCCTGATTTGATGGAAAAGCTTGGACCGCACATGGGCGAAGCAGGGCTCACCCTCGATATTTAATTTACAACTTTTCTTGCGAATATCTCTCAGTATCAACCAGTCCGTGCCATGGGCAATGGTCGTTGCAGGTTGGGTGGCTTCGTAAACTTTCCTTCAGTCAACTTGATGAATTTTTCGTCAAAGTGCGTCATCGAATGATGTCGCCGGCAGAGTAAGACGAGATTGTCGAGTGACGTTTTCCCTCCGTGGGCCCAATGCTGGATGTGGTGGACGTCACACCATTTGGCGGGCGTGATGCACCCATCGATCGAGCATGTATTTTGTCCGAGGAGTAATTGCTTTTTAAGTTTGGGTGGGGCGGTGCGAACAGTGCGACCGAGATCATAGATTCCATCATTGTGTTTAATGGGAACTTCCAAGAGAGAATCACACAACATTTGCTCGAGATAGTTCTTTGAATATGCACTGATGATGGGAGTTGCCTCTGTCAAACATTTTTCGATGAAGGGCCGAGTTGAACTCTGCGGTTTAAGGTCGTTGATGTCGATCACGACATCCACATTGAGAACGGGAGACGACGCATAGGTGAAGGATGTTTCTATATACGAGCCAGCTTCAGCGGCGTTATATTCATCGCATTGTGTTTCCTCGTCGCCTGTGAAAACGGGTGTGCTCGCAGGTGCGCTTGCATTGATATACCCCTGTGCCAAATAGCCAATGGCATCGGCGCGCTGTTTGTAGGAGGTGTAGTCATCGTCGCATTCCACGTTGAACGGGTTATCGGTTTCGCTCTCAGTATGATGATTTTCATTCCGGCGGTCATGGTGCGATTGCCAGAGTTGACTGCGCACATCTTCTAACGCTTTTTTCGCAATCATTCCGGTGACAGGATCGAGTTTACCGTCGATGCGCCAGTAGCCGAATTCGGTTTCATAGAGATGTAAATATCGTTCTTCGAAGCGTTGGTATTCATCGGTGGGGTCGTCGATGATTTCATCGACGGAGTACTTCCAGTGGCGGATCATGCGAGAAAACTGATGTGCAGGCATGAGTTTTGCTGAGTTGAGGAGCAGGGGAGCATCGGTGTCGAAGTACTCGACGTATTTTTCGGATAACAACGGAACGAGAGGCGTGACGTGATCGTATGAAATCGAACCTTCGGCTATTGCTTCTTTCACTTTCGGATAGCGATTCAAGAGATTGCCTTTTTCAAGAGCTGTTTTCACGTTGCCAGTCAATGCTCCCGTTTTGTAGACAATGGTTTGCTGCCCCGAAAGAAATCCTTCATCTTTCCACTCTTGCGATTGTGCGTAGCGAGAAAGAATCTGATCGCATGTGGAGTCAAGAAGTTGACGTGTAGCTACAAGTGTCTTGATGTCTGAAGTCGAAGGTGAACCCGATTTCTCGAGCTCCGCGATAGCTTCACGGATCGATTCGCATGCTTTTTCTATATCAAACATATGTACGTATTATAACAAAAGAATGTCAAATAAGTCAATAAAAATAAGGGTTTTTTGAAACAAAAACAGATATGAGAACAATGTCGGAAATGTCTGCGGTCAAAAATATTTCACATCACACATGGTCGAATCGGTAAGAAATATTACCCCTGAAAAGGTTGCGCGCTTGCCTTCGAAATAATCTCGGCATCACCAGAACCCGGCAACATTTTCAGCAAGAAAAACGAAAACGTCGAACGTACTTCAACGCTCACTTCGTTGATATCGGAATCGATCTCCACATCCGAATCCGTCACACTCACAGATTGTAACGCTGCATTATCAATGATTGATTCACTTGCGGCAACGTGTGCGTGTGATGGATCGAGAACGACACGACCATAAAGTTGTCGCTCTCGAACATTGATTTCACTTGCCCCCGCGCGTGCAGCAGTATCGGCAATTTCATTTAACGCGCGTCGTGCATCGAACGCCCGCCAGACATCGACAGAAATTCCCGCCAACAAAAATAGCGTCAGGCACAAGCCAATAGCCCAGATGGTAAATGTCCCACGGTCATTCATCCGATCTGTCACGACTCATCCACGCTTCTATAGCGAGGGACAATGGCATCATGCGTCGATGTCAAAGTCCACAAAAACTCTTGTGGCACACCAGGAATGATGCCAGCAGGAACCGCAACAGATATTGAACTGCGCACGTGCGTTCCTGGCCTCACCGAGCTGGTGTCAAAATCGCAGGACGCATCAATCAGTGTCGCGCGACCTAGCGACGTGGTTGCATCGATTTCATCCTGCGCTGTTTTCGATGCAAGTTCTTGTCCGCTGCTCACCGTCGAAGCCATATTCGCACATTCTTGTGCAACGATGGCCGCAACAGAAGTGATGCGATCTTTTTGTTCTAAGTATCCAGGAATTTGTAGCACGATCAACGCTGTCGGCAAAACAAGCATGCCCATTGCGAAAACAAATTCCAACGCTACATACCCGCGGTCATTCTGTGTCCGCCTCCTAAACACTAGGGAACACTTTCAAAGGGTCGACGCGTTGTTTCATCAACACCGAAGGAAGGAAAGAGGATGCTGATGCTTCGTAGTGAGCCTGTTATGTGGACGGAAAGCACATCGCCATTGACAGAACAGTTTCCAGAAATTCCTGAACGAACATTGAGCGGTAATGCCTCGTTTACATCATCTGCAAAAGTCGAGCGACAAGCATCCAAAGCCGCGCCAACATTTTTATGGGACGTATACGCAACAAAGCCCGCCCTCGACGCGCGCTGACTCGCACTGCGAATTGACGCACGCGCATACGACATCACAATAAACATCGCGCACCACGAAATAACCAGTAACGACAATCCCGTTGCGAGAACGTACGAGATGGTGGTCATCCCGTCTTCGTCATTTTTCATTGAGCCACCAGCTCATCTGGACTTAAACCCCAATAGAGTTGCGGATATAGTCCATCACATCGACACCGATTTGTTGGAGGAGCAGCCAAATTCCCACCAGTGCGGCAATGGACAATGCTGCATTTCCGAGAAGCTCGGCTGTCGTCATTCCATCTTCGTCTGTCACTTCTGTTTCAGTTTCTTCCATAATTTCTTTCATAACTATTTCTTTCTCTTTATATTTATCTTCCCGTTAAAACAATGCTCGGAATGGGTGCTGCTACAAAAAGCAACATGATGGGTGCCAGGATTCCTATTGTCGGAATGAGCATGGCGGCACGACGCTTTGTTCCCGTTGCTTTGACGTCTTCACGTAAAGTTCTCCGTAAATCTTTTGCGAGGTCAAGCAATCCCTCGGTGAGATCAACACCACGATGACTGGCTGCCGCTAACAACTTATATGTGCGCATTGCGTGAGGCTCTGGTGTTTTACGCGATGCAATGAAAAGTGATTCGTCAATCGGTATCCCCGAACGGACGCGATGCAAGACCTCCGTAATTTCTTGCGAAACAATTCCGCGTGTTCGTCCAGCAACACTGCTCAACGCTTGGCTGACACCTGAACCCGTTCGAACGTATAGTGCAAGGAGCTGGTTAACCGTGTACATTTCGGAACGGATTGCGCTGCGTCGCTGTTCAATCTTTTTGTCGATAGATGAATGCGATTTGGAAAACGCAACGATTCCAAAAACGGCGGGAAAGAACAAAAGCGCAGCAAAATTACCCATCCCTGCACCCAACACAACGCCAGCACCAATTCCGAGAAAGACTTTTTTCACAACGGCTGCGCGATAAGCGTCGACACTCATTGCGTACCCCGCTTGTTCGAGTCGCAAACTCAGTGCATCGCTATCTTCTGTTGATGCAATTTTTTCAATGATGCGACTCAACTGTTCGTATGCGGGGCGAAAAAATTCGATAATGAAAAATGGTTTATTAGCAGTTGACCTGCGTGACCCGGTAACGGCGAGTCCCCCTAAACGAACTCTGACAACAGTGTCATAGGGAGCTAAACGTTTGGTAAGTCGAGGGAGTGGCGGTGCGATTGAATAAATGAAATAGCCCACACACAGCGAAACAAAAAGGGACGACAGAATAATCATGACGATCTTTCCGTTGTCACAAAAACTCTTTGTTCTAAATCGGTGCGAGTCAGGCGCGACAAAATTGCGATACCGGCAATGCTCATAATCGCACCAATGAAAATCACCACGGCACCAGCCGATGTTTGGTAGAAGTCACGGAAAATTCCCCCGCTCATCGTGAGGATAAGCAATACGCACCAGGGCAATATCACAACAGCACGCGAATTAATTTTCATTTCGATTGATTCCGTTGCGATTGCATCAGCCAGTGCAATATCTTCTGTTGTTGCTTCGATGAGATTGTCGATAATGTCACGCACGACACGACCACCGCGCTCGTGTGCGACAATGAGAACTTCAATAATCCGATCTGATGTTGCATCATTCATTTCTTCGCGGATAATTTCCAGCGCTGCACAGAACCCCATTGATCGCTCTAAAACTGTGAAACGTTTCATGTGAGGACTGATCGATGGAGGTCCAATCTGTCCTAGCGTATGTAACGCGATCGACAGAGAATATCCGGCGGATAGTGTTGCGCTGATGTCTCGCAATGCATCAGGCCATGCGTTAATGAGTTCACGTGATATCGCTGCGCGTTTTTTTGCGATACACATATAAGGGATGGCGCTTGCTCCTATTGCTATGACGAAAGCAATAAGTGGTGTTCGTGAAAAAAGAGAAACAATAATAAAAGTTGCTAGCCCGCTTGCCCCAGTCGCAATCCAAAATTGCATTGGGGTCATTGAAACTCGTGCTTGAGCGAGCCAGAGTGAACGTGAGGATTGGTGTGCTGGTTTGCGGAATCGTGGAAGAGTTGGAGATTTCTTCATGATCTGAAGAGTGACCAACACCGCTGTCACCATGAACAAACTGGCGGAGAGAAAAAGATAGAGAGATCTCATCGCGCCCACGTTTCAAACACATTTACACCAGAAATAATTTTCTCGACCGTGCATCCTTCGGGAAGAGATTTGTTGACCTTCTTTATTAACTGATCCGAAATGGGGCCAACATAGTCAAGAGAGTCATGGAGTGAGTCGCGCGCGAACAAAGTTGTTGTGGTAAACGAATCGCTCATCGTTGGTTCAACAGCGACGATTTCCATAACACCGCGCGACAAACCATTTTCCTGTGTTGCATGTTCTTCTCGATCAACATGAACCACGATATCGATTGCTGATGAAAAAATATTGCGCATGATTGATTCAGAAACATTTTCACCCGCCATGAGCGATGCATTCACGAGTGCTTCGAGTCCGTCGATAGCGTTATTCGAGTGAACGGTGCATGCAAAACCACAGCCTGCATTGACGGCGCGCGACAGTTCAAATGCTTCGGAACCTCGAACTTCACCGCAGATGATTCGATCGGGTCTCATCGCCAATGTGAACTTGACGAGATCGCGCAAGGAAATTTCGCCGGTACCATCAACACCGGAGTGACGAACTTCATAATATCCACCGTGTGTAAAATCAACGGCGATTTCGCGAATCTCTTCACAGCATCGAACACAATGGTGTCCGGGTACGGCCAATAAAAGTGCAGAGAGCAATGTTGTTTTACCTGCGCCAGGTTCGCCCGACACAACAATGCGCGAACGCGTCTGCATCATCGCCCACAAAAAACCAGCCGCGCTCAGCGAAAGGGACCCGCGAGCTGTGAGATCTTTGAGAGAAATATTTTTCACCACATATTTTCGGATTGTGGCACTGAGCTGATCGCTAATGGGTGCAATCGATGCAGTGAGTCGCGCTTGACCACTCAATACGCGCGCTTGAACAAGGGGAGACTTGACGGTCAATGTTCTGTCCGTGTCAGCAAGGAGGCGATCGATGACGTGACGGTTTTCGAGCGCAGTGGTTGGCGTGGGGAGACCCTTGAGATAGCCCGTGGAATCGATATAACTCACACGAGCACCTTCGATAAATATTTCTTCGATGTCGCTGCGCGTCAGGAGATCATTCAACGGACCATAACCAAAAATAGAATTGCGCAATCTCTCGATCGTTGCGTGTTCGTTGACGGAAGCATTGTCGTCAAGAAGTTCACAGTTGTGATTGTGTTGTGTGACAACGTCAGTAATGATGCGAGAAATGCTGTCGATATCATGTGTGGGATCAAGACGAGACTTATCGGCGATTGACATGATGGCGTGGCGGAGTTCTTCATACACATCTCTGTGCTGTCCCGAATCAAGGGAGGGCGAAACCAGAGTGCTCGTCATGCCGACGCCTCTATTTCTACTTCTCGTTCTGGAGTGGAGTCGTCGGTAGTTTCTATTGTGGGATAGTTCAATACGGTCGCGATACGAATGTCGTTCAAAAATCCGACAAGTTCGTTCATTGGTTTTTTCCAGGACGCAGGTTGTGTGATGTCGCTTCGCCAAGCGTTTTCAATGATGTGGCGAGAATAGGGAAGGAAACTGCAGTGTGAAACTTGTTCGATTGTTTTTATTTCTTGCTCGATGTCGATGCGCATGGAACGATCCTTCGTGCACTTATTGACGACAACGCTAAGGAGGGGAGCATCAGCATCTTTAAAGAGCGAATGGATGAGTGCAATGTTTTCCAGCAATCGCAAAACTCCAACAGGAGTTGGTTCAGTAACGAGAATGAGAGCGTCGCATTTTTCAATCAGCGTGCGCGTGTGTGAGAAGAAACTTGAATCTTCCGACATGCGGCCAAGATCAAGGACCGTGTGTGCATAAGTGCGAGTGAGAACATTGCACAATGAATCAATTTCATAATTTTTAATATCGCGTGCAAACGATGCGTGCGAAACGCCGACAATTGCTGCTGAGTTTTTTATGCGCTGAGTCTGATCGAGGACATCGTTGTGATGGGCTGATTCGAGTGCGTCGAGAATGTGAGGATTCACATCAAGTCCAGCTCGAGGAGCAATCGAGGGATGCTCGAAGTCAGTATCGACAACAACAGAATCGATCAGCCGAGACGCGAGCACAAGCGAAATTTCTGTAGCCCCCACTCCGCCAGAGCCCATAACGCCGAACATCAATCCATCGGAAGTGTTCTCTACCGGAGTCTTCACCATTGCGTTTAGTTGCGACTCGTTGAAATCGTTGTGAACAGATGTGTGATTCCATGTCGATGTAAGAAACTCTTGAATCTGTGATGAAAGTTCATCGGCGGAAAGTCGTGACGAAAAAACGCCATCAATATTTATCGAAGCGAGAAATTCTCGCGCTTGTTCGTCATCACACACACCCAAAACGCAATGACCCGAATCGTGAAGTGCACGTACCAATCCCGCGCTCAGGGCAGGATGTGAATCGGAAATGACACAAGCATCAAAAGTTTCAGCCTGAAGGACCGAAGGATCGTAGATCAGCGATCGTATTCGCAAGTCACCCGTATTGGTGCAGTGGCGATGCAGCGCTTCGACCCATTCGTGCGGTGAAAAAACCAGAGCGATGTCGAATACGCTTTCCACTTTCAGTCACCTGCGCCTTCGCTGGATTCAGTATCGAGTTGCTCGAAGTGTTGTGGTGATTGCTCATCGATCTGAGCGATATCGTCTGATGTCGTTCCTGTCGACAGGACAATCATGATGTCTTGCGATCCTACGATCGACGAGATGTCTTGCGTTTGCTGAGGAGAAATAGCAAGGACGAGTGTGATGCTTTTGGACGTCGAGACCCCAAGACGCTTATTGGGAAGAATCACATCGCGCACAGGAACCGAACGCGCAATAATGCGTGACTCTTCTCCTGTTTGCCAGATATCGACGAGATCATTTTTCTTGATGTCGCCACCGTTGGCTCGATCTGCGTCGATGCCAAGAGACAGCGACTGCAAACCAGCTTGCGTTGAACGTCGGATGGTGTTGGAACGCGTTAAAAGATCGGATTTGGATAGATCAACACGTGCAACAAGTTTGTGGTCGTCGAGGTCGTCATGAGAAATAATATTTTTCTCAATCGTGTCATCATCAGAAACGTTGACGTAAGTAATGTCTTTGCTCGTTATGGACGTACCTGCCGTGATGTCTCGAGATAATTGTGCGACAGCAATTTTTTCATCAAGCGATTGAAGATAGGCAAAGGTCGAAAGGAACGCGAACGCAGCTGTTAATGCGATGATGATGTGAGCACGAGATGTGCGTGCAATCCATTGCATATTATTCCCCCCGGAAACGAAACCATCCTTGGTGTCGTGCGAAATTTTTAGTTCCCTTTGCGTCGTGATGTCAAGTTTGCTCCACGAAGAGTGGATTTCACTCTCGCCTTTAGTTGTTTTACTCACGGACAATGGGGGATCTATGAGCAAACGCGGAATAAATTCATCCTCACACCAACTGGTGGCATCTTGTCCCGTGTTGTATTACACTGATCTTTATGGCAGAGCTGAGTGACTTTCCTCCAATTATGACAGCAGTGCAGGCCGCAGAGTTTTTAAGTGTTCATCCTGAGTATCTTCGACAGATGGTGCGCGATGGTCGAGTGCCCGCACACAAAATTCCCGGTGGTCGTGGATGGCGTTTTCTTCGTGACGAATTAGTTGAGTGGATTCGTGAACAACCGTCGGAACGTTCCGCGAGAAAAAGTAACGCTGACGCCAAGTAAAATTACGCGGGAAAGTGTCGCTGGGGTTGCGGCCACGCGGATGTCCATACGGCATGGTGAAGTGGTTCTTCAAATAGTGATGAATGCAGCGATGGAACAAATGCTGGCTTTGGCTCCAATGGATTCAGAGAATCAAAAAATTTCTCGTTGAGCGAAAACATACTTTCGCTATTATCGATTGCTTCGAGGAAAGCGAGATCGAGCTCATCGTGAGCGGATGTGTTACCCGTATAAATAAGTGAGTCGGTATGAAATTCGTTTATATCAACCATGAGTCCTCCCACCACGTCCACAAAAAAGAATACGCCCCAGTAACAATGTTGTCGAACAGAATTGCTAAATCCAGTAAGCAGCTTAATAAGCTCGATAGATGGCCTTTAGCCC
The DNA here is from genome assembly GCA_964516875.1 of uncultured Burkholderiales bacterium. Classification (GTDB taxonomy): domain Bacteria; phylum Actinomycetota; class Acidimicrobiia; order IMCC26256; family JAGPDB01; genus JAGPDB01. Next base: position 86,452 of record CAZFAO010000004.1, on the reverse strand, counting down.
CGTAATTCTCCGTCTGTACGACGCAACAGACGAGGAATATCATGACGTGGAATTTGGCGAAAAAGCCTCAATTTATACCTGCGGCGTAACGCCGTATGATGCGAGCCACCTCGGACATGTTGCCACTTTTATGTACTTCGATGTTTTGCGGCGGCTGTTGCTGTCTCGAGGAGTTGATGTCACTCTCGTGCGCAACGTCACGGATCTTGACGATCCTTTGTTCGAACGTGCGCGCGCTACCGGTGAAAATCTCAAAGAACTCGTCGATCGCAATGTGCACACACTCAATCGCGATTTGAAAGATCTCAATTGTTTAGAACCCACGCACGAACCTTTTTCGAGTGATTACGTTGACGACATGATCAGCGCGATTGAAAAACTCATTACCGATGGACATGCGTACACTGTCGATGGGTGGACGTATTTTGATACGTCAACGCGCAAGAAATTTCCAGAATTTACTGTTGTGAAAAGATTAACGAATGACGAGGTGGAAAATCTCAGCGCCGAGCGTGGAGCTAATCCTGATGATCCGCGCATGCGAAACCGTTTAGATTTTGTGTTGTGGAAACCGTCAGCGCCTGATGAACCATCGTACGAAACACCCTTTGGAAACGGTCGTCCCGGATGGCACATTGAGTGTTCTGTTATGGCGATGAAACTTCTTGGTCCGACAATGGACATTCACGGCGGGGGAGATGATCTCATATTTCCTCACCACGCATGCGAAGTAGCGCAAAGCGAAGCGCTTTCGCATGAACCATACGTGCGTCACTTCATGCACGTAGCTCCTGTGGCGTACGAAGGAACGAAAATGAGCAAGTCGCTCGGCAATCTTGTCTATGCACACGATGTTATTGGCGATATCGGTGCTCGGTGCACGCGCATGATGATTTTGGCGCACCATTACCGCGATGGTTTTGAACATCATCAAGATGATGCGCGAGCATCGCTGAATCGTTGTGAGCGCTGGACAAAAGTCATGGCCGATTTTGACGGTGAACCGCAAGAGGGTCTTGTTTATCAAATGGTGACCGACGCGTTGAGTAATGATCTTGACACGCCCACGGCGCTTGCGATTATCGATGAAGCCGTTGCTGTTTTTTCTGCCGATTCACCCAGTGCAAACTTACATCGCGCGGATATTCGAGCGGCGAAACAATTACTTGGACTGTAACTGTCGCTATCTGTGTGCCACAGCTGGCATGGGTATTACAGGTTGTCGGAGCAGTTGGCGAGCATCGTCTAAATGAACAACACCCTCGGGCAAAATAACACGAGCATTGTTCGTAGCGCCTTGAGGATCGAGCAGCGGACGCGTCAGTAAATCGAGTGCATTTTTCGGAGCGTTGATGAGTAATTCTTGACCCGCATCGCGAGCATTATCGACAACACCGTGAAGAATTTTCATGCGATGGCGATGTCCTCGTGTCATGTGATTGAGAACTTTCACATATTGCGGGAGACCATTGACCTTATGGAGATCGTCACGCGTCAGCAATCGCTTGTTGATCGAATCGCTGAAATCAACATGAACATCGCCCGTGCGTATGACCGTGTCGACCATGCGCGCAATGAGTCCGTTCGTGGGCAAACCGCAGTGGTCACTTTTGACAATGACGCTGCGCGTTCTCTCGTCATCTTCTAACAATGTCGAAAACGCGTCAACGATATTGTCGAGCGATGCGGCAACAGCAAAGCGCCACCCTTGTGGATTATCTTTTGAGCTTTCGGGGCCCCAGTTGAGAATCATTTCCTTGTGCAAAATCACGTGCACATATTCATTTGCTAATAGTTGTGCCGCTTTGCCGAGCACCGTAGCTTCTGCAAGTCCTTCTAATGTTGTTTCGCAGGGCGAACCAAGAGTGATAGCGCCTTCAACATATTCGGGAAACAATCTGTTTGCGTGCAATGCATAGACTCCTCCCAAAGAGTGCCCGATAAGAACAACTTTTTTGTTAGTGTGTTCCGAAACATCTTTGATGAGTTCATACAGGTGATCGACAATATGCGGGAACGGTCCAAAGTTTGTATGGTCGCCCCATGTCATTGCGTAAACTTTGTCACGTGTGAGTCGTTGTGCCAACCAATCCATGGTTGTCCCCGGTCCAGAAAAACCCGGAATTAAAATCGCGATGACTTCAGCATCATCAGGAATGGCAAGATCTTTTTTCTTGGGACTTTGAAAATATCGATGGAGACGCATGAGATCGATTCCGCCGAGCCGAATCATTCGTGAGATTCCAATTGCTTCCGCAACTGCTTGCGTGAGTGGCGAACTTTTATGAACTCGTTCTTCAACACCTGTGCTCATTTTTCCCCCAAAAAATAAATACGGTGAATGTACAGTACGACCATTTGACCCCAATGGAGGGGATGCTCGATTGTAGCCTTATGCATCGCAGTGAGGAAAGGCTAAGGCGGGCTCTCTCTCTAAGCCAAGCGCGGTCGATGTGTTGCGTGTTCGTTGAAGCAGCGTGCTGGGAACATTCGATACGCCTCGAAAAATATCAGAGAAAAGATCATCGGGAATTGAGCTCGTAACGAAACCACCTGCTACGCGCAGTGCCGATTTTTTCACCAACGGTTGAACATCTTCAATGCGAGCATGGCTTTCTTCAATATGGTCGGGGAAGGGGGAGTGGATATCTTTTCCCGTTAAATATTCCATGGCCGATAGTGATGCACGAACGACGCCTTCATGATCGCTGTCGACGGCGACGCTGCGACGATGTTCAGATAGTTCATATAAACACGATGGACCATTGACGGTCGTATCATGAGTTCCAACAAAAGAAACAATATCGATTGCTCCGAGAATTTTATCGAGTTCGGCAATTTCTGCAGTGGTGGCGCCATTGATATACGCTTCCCACAAGTCCATCATCTCATGGTCGTATGCATTTTTGAACGGACGACGTTTCATAATGCTGAGAAATACAGCGATATTGGTGTATTCGTGAAGATCGCGAGGGTTCATTGTCAGTTGATGAGGTGATGCTGTTAAATACATTCTCTTTACGATGTCGGGATTTTTCTGCGCAATCATGTGGGCAAGGAATCCACCAAGTGAGTTTCCGTGGAGGTGAATCTTGTCACCAAACTTTTGCGCTAAGTAATCCGCGTAATCATGGAGATATGCGGTGAGGGGTTTTGTGAATCCAAAATTAAATGCATTGCCGTAATCAACGTATAAAGTGCTTTCATCGGTGAGTTTTTCTTTTGCCGTTGCCAATGCTTTTTTCGTGCACAAAAATCCGGGTATCCCTAAGATGAGATGTTCGAGTCCATTGGGAATGGGGACTTCATCCCATTCGTGGGGTTTAACGAGTTGTTTAAATCTGTACAGTCTGCTTGTGCGCGAACTTTCCGACATGTCGGTATCAGCGGCGAGTGGTGACGTCGATGTTCGGAGTAGTGCAGTATCGATCACTTTTGCAGTCATGCTTCCCCCGAATCACGAACCATCAAGTCCCGATACCATAGAACTAATGGGTAACTAAAGTGGGGGATACTCGCTTGCTGGAGGTCCGTCACTTTTCAGACAGTCCTTCATTTTCGGACAAATCGCCCTGTCCGTTTTGTGCGCGGATCAGACCCGCGAACAAATGGTGAGAAAAAGTACCCTTTGCCCTGGTAGCCTGTGCTTCTTATGGCAAAGATTACCCAAGTGACACTGACTCTCCCCGACGGTTCGACACGCGAATATGAACAGGGAACCACCGGATTCGATGTTGCCAAATCGATCGGTGAGGGCCTGGCTAAGGCTGCTGTGGCTTTTGAGATCGATGGTGAAATCGTCGACTTATTCTCCACGATCAACCGCGATGCAAAGATCTCGGTTATCACTCCCAATAGCGACCATGGTCGCGAAGTGCTGCGTCACTCCGCTGCGCACGTCATGGCTCAAGCAGTTTTTGCGTTGTTCCCGGGAGCTAAATATGCAATTGGTCCAGCCATTGCAGATGGTTTCTATTACGACTTTGAACTTCCCGGCGATCAACGTTTTACCGACGAAGATCTTCCGCGCATCGAAAAGAAGATGAAAGAAATCGTCAAAGCAAACCAAAAGTTTGTGCGCGGTGAATGCACCATCGATGAAGGAATTAAAAAGTTTTCCGATCAACCGTTCAAACTCGAAATTATTGAAAAGGTTCGAGCCGGTGCCGTTATTGAAGAAGACTCTGTGGACTTTGCCGGTGGCGATGCGATTTCATATTACGAAAACATCGATAAAGATGGCAACGAAAAATACGTCGACATGTGCACGGGTCCGCACGTTCCGTCGACGGGCTATCTCAAAGCATTTAAGATCATGCGACTCGCAGGTGCGTATTGGCGCGGCGATGAAAAGCGACCGATGTTGCAACGCGTCTATGGAACAGCGTGGGAATCCAAAGAAGCTCTCGAACAACATCTCTATATGTTGGAAGAAGCAGAAAAGCGCGACCACCGAAAGATCGGACACGAACTCGATCTGTTTTCTTCGCCAAGTGAAATTGGTATGGGTTTATATCTGTGGCATCCGCGTGGAGCAATCATTCGTAAAGAGCTCGAAGATTTTTCTCGAGAAGAACACGTTAAAGCCGGATACGAATTTGCATTCACCCCACACATTTCCAAGAGCGAACTTTTTGAGAAGTCTGGTCACTTGGGTTTCTATCGTGAAAGCATGTATCCCGGTTTGGAAGCAGAAGGCATTAGTTATCATCTCAAGCCGATGAACTGCCCGATGCACAACCTCATCTTCGAAGCACGTACGCGAAGCTATCGCGATCTTCCGATTCGTATCTTTGAATTGGGAACGGTGTATCGATGGGAAAAATCTGGTGCGATGCACGGAACGGCACGTGCGCGAGGATTCACGCAAGACGATAGTCATATCTATTGCACGAAAGACCAAGTTGTTCCCGTGCTCAACGAGTTGCTTGATTTTGTTTTGTACATGCTCCGTATTCTTGGTTTTGAAAACTTTGAAGCCGACCTTTCAACCAAACCAGAAAAAGCAATCGGCGATGATGCTGATTGGGATTTGGCCACAGACGCGTTACGTGAAGCTCTTGATGCATCGGGGTTGTCCTACAAAGTTGCCGAAGGTGAAGGCGCATTTTATGGACCGAAGATTGATATTCATTTGAGCGATGCCATCGGGCGTCGTTGGCAAGTGTCGACGTTGCAAGTCGATTTCAATCAACCCGAACGTTTCGAACTCGAATACATTGACACGAACAACGAAAAAGTTCGACCCATGATGATTCACCGTGCACTCTTTGGATCCGTCGAGCGAATGTTCGCCATGGTGACAGAACATTTTGCTGGTTCGTATCCTGTGTGGTTGTGTCCCGTTCAAGTGTTGGTTCTTCCTGTTGCCGATCGACACGACGATTATGGATACGAAATTGCACAGACAATGAAAGAGGCGGGTATCCGTGCAGACGTTAGCGCAGCAAGTATTGATTCACTCGGTTCTCGCATCCGTCGCGCAAAAACAGAAAAAGTTCCCTACATTCTTGTTGTCGGAGATGATGACGTGGCCAATAGAACAGTCGGCGTGAACAAGCGCGGAGCAGACGATCCTGAGCGAGGCGTAGCTGTGCAAGGATTTATTGATAACGTTGTGGAGAAGATCACAACGAAATCGCTCGACGTTTAAGGACACACAATCTATGGCACATGTTGATCAGCTCTGGGCCGGATGGCGAGCGGACTATGTTATGCACGCTGCCGAAGAATCGCGCACGCGCAGAAGCGGGGAAGATGTTCCTGCATGCCTCATGTGTGAACTCAAAGACAAAGGAAAAGATTATTACGTCATTGCACGAAACGATCTGTGCTTTGTTGTTATGAATCTATATCCATATTCCAACGGCCATGTGATGGTTGTGCCCGTCGATCATCATCAACACCTTGATGACTTCAGCGATGATGTGCGAAAAGCTGCCATGGAATTGACAACCACCGCAACGCGACTACTTCGCGAAATTTATAATCCCGACGGTATCAATGTGGGAATCAACATGGGCGAAGCTGCCGGAGCCGGCGTGCCGGGCCATCTCCATATTCATATTTTGCCTCGCTGGTCAGCAGACGCCGGGTTCATCACAACGGTTGCCAACACGCGCACTCTTCCCGAAACTCTGGAATCGAGTTATACAAAATTACATGACGCTTGGCCAGAGGGTGAACGTATATGAGCGATAGTAAAGGTACAGGGTCGGACCCTGTACAAGACAGTCTTCCCGATGATCTCGACGTTACGAAATATGTTGGCCCGTATCAATTTCCGACACCACGCCGTCGACGCACAGCAGCGTATTCCATTTTTATCATTTCTGCTTTTTCTATCCTCGTAGGAATCAGTGCTGGAAATAACGCAATGATCGGTGGCGGAATCGCTTTTGTCCTCGTGGGTGCTTTTTTCTTTTTCACGGCATGGCCGCTCGAAGTTGATGATTTAACCGCACTCACCACAGCAGGCACGCAAGCACCTTTTAGCGTCGGACATGCATCAGCGCAATTGTGTTTTACAGGTTGGTTGTCGAAACCTCGATGGCGCGTGGTCGTCTTTTCTTCTGATGAACCACCAACGCAACGTGGCCTTGTTGAAATAGATGCAGTATCGAAAAAAATTGAATCAACGTATTTCGATCATGAGGGAGAGTCGGTGTAATGCTCGATCTCCACGGACGTAAATATTCAGAAAAAGTGACGGCACCCATCGGCGTTGCGCTCAACAAAATTGGTGTGTCTGCTGATTTCTTAACTGTCGTTGGACTTTTCGTCGCAATCGCAACTGGGTTCGCTATTGCCAGTGGACATTTTGTTCTTGGTGCCATCGGTGTTGCTGTTGCCGGCATTCCTGATTTGCTCGATGGTGCTATCGCGCGCGCTAATGGAAAAGTGAATTCGCGTGGTGCGTTCCTCGATTCGATTTGCGATCGTCTTTCTGATGCCTCACTTTTTGTTGGTGCTGTCTGGTATTACGCACATCATGACCAAGCTGGTTACGCTGCACTTGCAGCTGCCGCAATGGCGGTGAGTCTTCTCATTTCTTACGCGCGCGCCATGGCGGGCGCCATGGGTTTTCAGGTCAAAGGTGGTTTGATGGAACGCGCCGAGCGCCTCATTGTCTTTGGTGTGAGTTTGGCCGTTGGGTATCTCTACATTGGTTTGTGGATCATTCTCATTTTTGGATTCATCACTTTGATTCAACGTCACATGAAGGTCTGGAAACTTGCCACGCAAGCAAATGGATTGAACTCACGCTTTGAAGAACTCCAAACTAAGTTTGAAGAAATGAACGAGAAGCGTCAAGAGAGAAAAGCAGCGAAACGCTCACGAAACTAGGACGTCAATGTCAAATAATGTGATGCTCTATTCGCTCAAGGCCGGAGCGTTGTGTGCGCGTATCATTCCGCGTCGCATAGGAATAAAAATTGCACAGGCACTGGGATATCTTTTTGGGTTGTTTCCTTCTGGCATTCACAAGCGACTGGTAAAAATTCATCATCGTATTTCGCCGGCGTTGAGCAAGAAACAACTTCGTCAACGCGCTGCACAAGTTCTCTCTTCTTATTCAGGGTATTGGTGGGATGTTTTTTGGTTGAGCTCGAAACGACAGCCGGGCGAAATCGTCGACATCGTGCGTTTAGAAGGAGAAGAGCATTTCTTCGCGGCGATAGAAACAGCGAAGGAAAAGGGCACCGGCATCATTTTTGCCCTTCCGCATTTAGGAAGTTGGGAGATCGCGGGAGCGTGGTTAGGAACGTGTGGACATCGACCTGTCGTCGTTGCTGAACGTCTTGAACCTCCCGAACTTTTTGACCTTTTTACATCGACGCGTACCCGTGTGGGCATGACGGTGATCGCGCACGACGATCATCCCACATCGAAACTTTTATCAGCTTTACGCGAAGGGGAAATGGTCTGTTTGGTCGCCGATAGAGATATTGCACGACGCGGCTTGCCAGTCACTTTTTTTGATGCAGACAAAACTTTTCCGACCGGACCTGCTGCACTCGCTCATAAAACCGGATCTGTTCTTGTACCGGTGTGCACGTATGTTTCGCATGACGCAAAGGTCACCATTGTTTTCTATCCACCCGTTGAAGTATCTTCGCAGGAGAACGATCGCAATGAAGTTGTTGAAAAGACAACACAATCTTTGGCACATATTTTTGAGGACATGATTTCGCGCGATCCGACACAGTGGCATGTTTTATATGACGAATGGGAAAAGTCATGAGCGATTTCACAGAGTGCGGAAAAGCAGCGAAAGAAAAAGTTGTGTCGTCATTGAATACGATCTCAACAATGGCGAGAAAAAAGAAACAGGACACACCCCAGGTGTCAACGCGCAAAGCAGACGCACCCATGCGTGTCGCGTTGATGTGTCCGTATTCAATGTCGCTTCCGGGGGGAGTGCAAAACCAAGTGTTGCTGCTGGCTGATGAAATGCGCCATCGCGGAATTGATGCGCGCATTATTGCGCCGTGCGATGGAGCTCCGCCGACGAACTATATGATTTCGGTGGGAACAACGCGCACGTTGAAAAGTAATGGTTCCCTTGTGCCCATTGTCGATGACTCGGCATCGGCGTCGCTGACTTTAGATGCCATTAACAGTTTTGGGCCCGATGTAATTCATCTCCACGAGCCACTAATTCCTGGGCCAACAACGACTGCCATGATTGGGGCCGAGACGCCCATGGTCGGAACGTTTCATGCTGCAGGTCAGGGTGCACCGGCTTTGAAGTATTTTCGCCATCCTGCACGTGGTGCAATTTCGAGAATTCATAAACGCGTAGCTGTGAGTAATGAAGCCAAAGCAATGGCGAAGCAATATCTTCCCGGCGACTATCAAATCGTTCCTAATTGCATCGATGTTGATTCCATCATGCATGCGCACAAGTGGCCAACAGTAAAACCTGCGGTGTTGTTTGTTGGTCGTCATGACGAAAGAAAAGGATTGCGCTATCTCATCGATGCATGGCTCGCTTCAGAAGAACTTCAAAAAAATGCCGTGCTGTGGGTTGTGGGTACAGGTGAAGAAACTGATGAGCTCCTCGCTCGTTCGAAAGATGTTTCCTCGATTTCGTTTCTCGGCCGTATTGATTATGACGAACTGTTCCGACGAATGCGTGCAGCACATGTCGTTGTCGCGCCGGCTCTCTATGGTGAAAGTTTTGGAATTGTTCTTCTTGAAGCGATGGCGGCTAATGCCTGTGTTGTTGCAACCTCGATTCCTGGATATCGCGATGTTGCCCGTGATGGAACCGAAGCTCTCCTTGTCTCACCCGGCGACTCAGAGGCCTTGCGCGACGCCATTGAAAAAATAATGAAAGATGACGATCTGCGAAAACGGCTCCAAGAGGCAGGAATTGCTCGTGCTCAGGAATTTGCGGTAAAAATCGTTGTTGATTCCTATGTAGATATATACAGACAAGCAATAGAAGACCGTCGCAAAGAACTCGACTAATCTAATAGGGCTAGTCAAGCACAAAGAAAGTAGTGAATATGTCAGTAGCCATTCTTGGAGGCTTGTGCCTCATTGGTCTTGTCGTTTTGGCAGCCATCATTTATGTTTTCCTCTACAACGGCCTTGTATCGTCTCGCAACAGAGTCGACAACGCGTGGGCGCAAATTGATGTCCAGCTCAAGCGCCGCCACGACCTCATCCCTAACTTGGTAGAAACCGTCAAGGGTTATGCAGCACACGAAAAAGCAACTCTCGATGCGGTCATCAATGCACGTAATGCAGCAATGGCAGGACAGAACGTTGGTGTTGCCCAAACCGCGCAAGCAGAAAACGTTTTGAGTGGTGCATTGAAATCACTTTTTGCTCTCTCTGAGGCATACCCCGATCTCAAGGCGAACACAAACTTTTTGGCATTGCAAGAAGAGCTCACCTCCACAGAGGATCGCATTGCGTACGCTCGTCAGTTCTACAACGATGAAGTTCGTCGTTTCAACACGAAGATTCAAACTGTTCCTTCAAACTTTGTTGCGAACATCGGCAATTTTACGGAACGCGAATACTTCGAAGTTGATGATGCTGATAAAGGACCTGTCGACGTTAAATTCAGTTAACGCCTCCTGAAAAATTACCAGCACGGAATAAATTATGTACGAACAAATAAGTAGGAATAAGAGACGCACGTTTGTTGTGTTGTTTTGTTTCGTGCTGTTGGTCACAACTGTAGGGTTAGCCTTTAATTACCTCCTTGGTTATGGGGCCATTGGTGTGATCTTTGCGGTTGGCATCGCAATATCGATGTCATTTTTCTCGTATTTTTATTCTGACAAAGTGGCGCTCAGTGCATCACGAGCACAACCTGCAGATCAAAATGAGTATCGCCGGTACCATAACTTGGTGGAAGGACTCTGTATTGCGGCGGGTCTTCCCAAACCGCGACTCTATGTTGTCCAGGACGATGCACCGAATGCATTCGCGACGGGACGCAACCCTGAACATGCAGCGCTTGCTGTTACAACGGGCCTCTTGCAACAAATGAATCGTGTGGAACTCGAAGGTGTTGTTGCCCACGAACTTGCGCACATTAAAAACTATGACATTCTTGTGACAACGATTGCGGTGACTGCAGTGGGTGCTGTTGCGTTGTTATCCGACATTGGTTTTCGAACCATGCTCTGGGGTGGCGGAAATTCTCGTAATTCGAATTCAAACGATTCAGGCGGTCTCGGCGGAATTATTGCAATAGCGGGAATTGCCCTGTTGGTGCTTGCCCCGTTCGCGGCACAGCTCATGCAATTTTCACTCTCGCGCAATCGCGAATATTTAGCCGACGCGAGCGGTGTTTCACTGACACGTTATCCTCCTGGACTTATTTCGGCACTCGAAAAACTTCAAGCCGATCACAGCATTGTCCATAGTGCAACAAAAGCCACCGCATCGATGTGGATCGAGCAACCCTTGAAGGGAAAAGCAGGTGGCGGTAATGAAAAATGGCTGGACAAAGCCTTTAACACGCATCCTCCTCTTGAAGATCGTATTGCACGACTAAAAGAATTGTAGAATCTTTTCCTTCACCCAAGGAGAAGATAGTGACATTTAAATCCCGAAAATCATTTTTCAAATCGAAACCATTTCTTATTGGTGGTGCTGCGTTAATAGTTATCTGCGTTGTCGGCGTGGTGTTATTTTCCTCATCGAATAACGACAGCAAAGCTGACGTCACTGTGTCATCGACTACGACGACAGCGCCGAAAAAAAATCCGATTGCACCATTAACGGGAGTTGAAGACCCGTCGGGTGATTCGTTGAAACGACCTGCATTAGCAATCAAGATTGGTAATAATCCTGAAGCTCGTCCTCAAGCAGGAATTGCCGAAGCGGACATTGTCTACGAAGAAATTGTTGAAGGCGGAATTACTCGGTTTATGGGGATCTATCATTCGAGCGTTCCTGAACGCGTCGGTCCTGTGCGAAGTGTGCGCGGAATGGATCCCAACATTGCATTGAATTGGGGAGGGATATTTGCATACTCCGGAGGAGCTGCACAAAATGAAAAAAAGATTAGGAACACAAAAGGCATTCTTGCTCTGAATGAAACGGCAGCGGGAAATGGAATGAAACGCGATTCGTCACGCGGAGCTCCAAATAATCTTTATGCAATACCATCAGTATTATTCGAACAAGAAGGAACGCCGATCCCTCCTGTTGCCCAATTTAAATTTTCTAAAAATGTATCCGTCTTGGCAGATCTGGCATCAAAATTTGTTGTTGAATTCAAATCCGGTTTTGCATGCACGTGGACGTACGATGCAAAAACAGAAAAATATTTACGAAGCTATGGAACAAAACCTTTTGTCGACCAGAAGGGGACCCAGGTCGCTGCCGATAGCGTTGTCGTTCAATTCATTCAGTATCCATCGGAATCCGAAGGGATAACAACAGGCACGGGCGATGTTTGGATATTTAGAAATGGTAAAGTATTAAAAGGTACATGGGAGCGTCCAACGACTGCAGCTCCAGCAACGTTTAAAGACGTTGAGGGAAATGACATGAAGTTAAAGGCGGGTCAGACCTGGGTTGAGCTTGCAAGCACAACAACACCAGTAACAGTCACTCCGTAAATTACATAAGGAAATACAATGGAATCAGGAACGCTTCGAGTTAAGACGGGTTTTGCCGACATGCTTCGCGGCGGGGTCATCATGGATGTCGTCAATGCGGAACAAGCCAAAATTGCACAGGATGCGGGAGCGTGCGCTGTCATGGCCCTCGAGCGAGTGCCCGCAGATATCCGACGCGATGGGGGAATTGCACGGATGAGCGATCCTGAAATGATTGCCGAGATTCAACAAAGTGTCACGATTCCCATCATGGCAAAATGTCGCATCGGTCATTTTGCAGAAGCGCAAGTGCTCCAGGCTTTAGGTGTTGACTTTATTGATGAATCCGAAGTGCTTACTCCTGCCGATGAAGCATTTCATGTCGACAAGCATGCGTTTACCATTCCTTTTGTGTGTGGTGCAACCAATCTTGGTGAAGCACTCCGACGTATTAACGAAGGCGCAGCGCTGATCCGTTCCAAGGGTGAAGCGGGAACGGGCAATATTATCGAAGCTGTACGTCATTTACGTTCGATCACCGACACCATTAAAGATCTCGCACAAGCAAATGAAAAAGAACGCGAAAACTTTGCAGTCAAAGAGCGTGTTCCCGTTGAGCTGGTCACCATGGTAGCCAACGCCGGTGAACTTCCTGTTCCGCTTTTTTGTGCAGGAGGTATCGCAACACCTGCCGATGCATCGTTGGTGATGCAACTGGGTGCACAATCGGTTTTTGTAGGAAGTGGTATCTTCAAATCAGGCGATCCTGCAGCTCGAGCGCAAGCGATTGTTGAAGCAACGACTCATTTTGATGATCCCGAACTGATATTGAAAGTATCAACGAACTTGGGTGAACCCATGGTGGGAATCACAGATCTCGATGAGAAGGACAAGTTCGAAAAAAGAGGATGGTAACAACACGCCCTCATCTCGTCATTGGCATTCTCGCTCTTCAAGGAGCGTACGATCTCCATGTTGATACATTACAGTCCCTCAGCTCGCGTGAGGATTTTCCGACCATTGATGTTGTCCTCGCAAAAAAGCCACAGGATTTAAATGATCTCGATGGCATCATTATTCCCGGTGGCGAATCGACAGTGATGGAAAAGTTGTTGGGGACATCTGGTTTGCTCGAACCGTTGAGGGCTCAACTCGATTCTGGTCTTCCTGTCTTGGGAACGTGTGCCGGACTTATTCTGTTGGCCAATATCTTTTCTGTCCTTGATTGCGAAGTCGAACGCAATTCTTATGGAACCCAGATCAATAGTTTTGAAACTGACGTCCACTGCGTCCCGCTTTACCAGAGCTGTCGGGCGTACTTTATCCGTGCTCCCAAGATTGTTTCTGTGGGGGAAAACGCACACGTTTTAGCAACGGCGGATGGAGAAACCGTCGGGGTGTGGCAAGGAAATGCGCTTGGTATTGCATGCCATCCAGAAGTTGCCGGATCGGCGCTGTTTCATCAGTTTTTCGTTGAGCAGATTCTTCGGCGTGTAAAATCGCACAGTCATTCAGAGTGAAGAAACTAAGGGGACAACATGAGTGGGCATTCCAAATGGAGCTCGATTAAGCACCAAAAGGGCGCGGCAGATGCTGCACGAGGAAAAGTTTTTGCCAAAATGGCACGCCAAATTGAAGTCGCAGCGCGCGCTGGTGGCGGTGACATCGAAGCCAATGCATCACTGCGACTTATGGTTTCCAAAGCGCGTGGCGTCTCCATGCCCAAAGACAACATCGAACGCGCCATCAAGCGGGGGACAGGTGAAATCGAAGGTGTGTCGTACACCGCGTTGAATTATGAAGGTTATGCAACACACGGCGTTGCGATTTATGTCGAGACACTCACCGATAATAAAAACAGAACGGGCCCTGAAATTCGCACCATCTTTTCTAAAGCGGGTGGGTCACTCGCCGAGCCGGGAGCTGTTGCGTGGCAGTTCGATCGACGAGGTGTTATTGAAGTTCCAAAATCTGCAACGGATGAAGACACATTAATGGATATTGCGCTTGAAGCTGGTGCGCTCGATATCAATGACAACGGTGACAACTTTGAAGTCATCACTCCTGCAACAGAACTCTTTGCTGTCAAAACTGCCATCACCGATGCTGGTGTGGAAGTGGGGAATTCAGACCTCACGATGATTGCGAATACAACAATCGAAATCTCAGATCCTGACCATGCTAAATCCGTGCTCAAAGTAATTGATGCCTTAGAAGAGCATGATGATGTACAGAATGTTTTTGCTAACTGTGATATTCCGGAGTCTGTGATAGATCAACTGGTGTAGGGGAGAGATGCGGGTCCGACCTCGTGGAGGGAAACCTCGCAACTACATCCGTCAATCGTTTGCGAAAGATCCGTATCAGGAGGTCGGACCCGCAACCCGTCGGACCCGCACACCGCCACGAGGTCGGACCCGCTTTCGCAAGTATCACTCAATTTTCCTCCACATTTCGGTAGAGTGGATCATGACTTCTTTCAAGGTTTCCATTCCCTTCGCGGGGGAAGCGGTCTCTGTCTTTAAATCGGTTACTGATCTTTTTTCGTATGGTGATTTTGGTAATGAAAAAGTCACAATTGTTTCGGATGACACAACGTCGTTTACTTTTCCCGTGACCTTTGGAGTATTCCGACTTCTTCTCGACGGAAATTGCATCGTTGCTGATCGCGATTTCGACTCTCATGTGTCATTGATGTCAGTGACATCGCGTGACCGTGGCGGTAAAGGAAAAATGGATGCGCGCATCAGGCTATTCCTGGATGAAACAATTGATTCGTCGAACGTGATTTGTGAATGTGATGTCACCACAAAAGGAATGCTCGCTCGAGTGAGCCTCCCTATTGAAGATGTCATGTCCACCAAAATCGAAACAGCGTTAAAGAAAGTTATTGAAGAATCCGGGAACGCAGTGAGGATTGATGGACTCGCCTCGGCTGTCATGTCGATGGATAGCGAAGTGTCACCCATAGTTATCGCAGCAGAACCTATCGAATCTGACGCGAAACCATTCTGGGTTGTTGTTTTACAGTTTCCAGCAACAATGTTGTCTTATCCCATTACGGTGATTCGATCGATGTGTAGAGAAATATTTTCTCGATAATTTTCCCACGTCACACCAGGTTTCTTCTTTAGTGACCATGGATATTTCTCTTTTTTTCGACTAGAATCGAACCTATGTTCGTTTCCATTCTCGGGATTGACCCGGGCCTCACACGCTGTGGCTTTGGGGTTGTTACGCGCGACGAAAAGCGCACAATGACATTTTCCCGCGCGGGTATTTTTACAACATCACCCCAAGAACAAGTTTCTGCTCGCTTGGCGGAAATGCATCAAGATATTTCTGAGTTAATTGATGAAATCAAGCCTGATGAGATTGCATTGGAACGTGTTCTTTTCCAAAAAAATGTTTCGACAGCGATGTCTGTTGCACAAGTCAGTGGTCTCGTCCATGCCATTGCTGCATCAAAATCGATTCCCGTCACCGAATATTCTCCCAACGAAGTAAAGAGCGCGATCACGGGGAACGGAGCCGCAGACAAAATATCCGTTCAAACAATGGTCGCCAAACTTCTTGGTCTCACAAAAATCCCTCAACCTGCAGATGCAGCTGACGCTCTTGCTATTGCCATGACCCACGCAGTTTCTTTCCCGACGAGCGCGGCAAAAAAGGCAAGTGACACGTCCGATAACGCAACGTACAACGGAAGCAACTTGCACAACGCTATTGCCGATTCAATATTAAGCACAACAAAGAAAATCGATAGAAAAAAACATGAACGCGAAAATCCTTTGAAAGAAATAACGCGTCGTCGCACAGGGCTTTCTCGATGATTGCGCTTCTCACAGGAAATATTGCGTCTTTATCGATCACGGGTGATGTTGTTGTCGACGTCAATGGTGTGGGGTACAAGATTTCCATTCCTGAAAAGGAAACTACCCACATGATGGTCGGAAATTTTGTGACGTTTCATATTTCTACGCATGTGCGCGAAGATGCCATCACGCTGTTTGGTTTTATTGAATCAACCACACGCGATTTGTTTGAAAAACTTGTTTCTGTTTCAGGTATTGGCCCCAAGATGGGGCTCGCAATGATCTCAGCGTTAACTCCGCAGGGCATCGTCGATGCATTGACACTTAACGACGTTGACATGTTGTGTCGTGTTCCTGGTATCGGAAAGAAAACAGCACAACGCATGATTGTTGAATTGTCGAACGTGAAAGGGATCAACGATATCTTTCTGCCAACACCTGCAAATAGCGCTGTGAAAGATGTCAGCGATGCTCTTGAAGAGCTGGGATACCGTCGCGAAGAAATATCGAATGTTGTCCGCGATCTCGATCCCACCTTGAGTGTGGATGTGATGATTAAAGAGTGTTTACGACTTTTAGCAACCGGATCTGCTGGGTAACGCTAAGGTGACGTCATGAGAAACGAAATTATTGATCTCACAGAACCGAGTGACGGTGACATCGATGTCGTGGTGAGCACACATCGACCTTCCAGTTTTGATGACTTTATTGGACAAGACGATATTGTTTCTCACCTTTCCATCATGATCGATGCTGCACACCAAAGCGATCGCGTTCTCGATCACATTCTCTTGGCGGGGCCTCCGGGGTTAGGGAAAACATCTCTGGCTGGAATCATCGCACATGAACGTGGCGTGAACATTTCCATTACCAGTGGTCCTGCACTAGAACGACCGGGCGACCTTGCATCGATTCTTTCAAATCTTAACGATGGCGATGTCCTCTTCATCGATGAAATTCATCGACTGTCGCGCAGCATTGAAGAGGTTCTCTATCCCGCCATGGAAGATTTCCAATTCGACATTGTAATCGGGAAAGGTCCCACCGCGCGGAGCGTACGGATTGATCTTCCCAAATTTACTTTGGTAGGAGCAACGACACGCACCGGTTCGATTACGGGTCCACTGCGAGATCGTTTTGGTTTCTTTGCCCGCGTGAATTATTACACCACGGATGAACTGAGCGAAATTGTTCGTCGCGTCGCAAAAAAAGATGGTGTTGACATTGACGATGTTGCTGCAAACATTATCGCGCAGCGCGGACGGGGGACTCCTCGAATTGCACAACGCTTGTATCGACGTGTTCGTGATTACTGTCTTGTAAAAAACAATGGTGTGCTCGATGCTGATGGCGTGACGCAAGCATGCGAACTGTTCGGGATCGATAATGCCGGCCTCGATAGTTCTGACCGAAAATATCTTGCGTGTGTCTGCGAAACATATTCATCGCGCGCGGTGGGATTATCCACCCTTGCTGTATCGCTTGGTGAAACCACCGAAACCATAGAAGACATGATCGAACCCTATTTGGTGATTAATGGTTATGTGGAGAGAACGGCGCGTGGCCGAGTCGCCACACCCCTCGCGTATGAGCATCTCGGACTTGCCGTTCCCCCGGACGCTCTCTCAGTTGGTTCCCGAGGCGAAATGTCCTTGTTGGAGGCGTTTGACGACTAGTATTTCACCTTTGTGAATACTCTTGCTGCATCTTCGGGCACAAACGTGGCCCCTTTACTCCTTAGCGCACTCGTTATTGGGTTGCTCTTTTTCTTTATGATCGTGCGTCCTCAAAAGCGCAATCTTCAACGACACCGTGAATTGGTCGCTGCGTTGTCGCCTGGTGACGATGTTATTACGACTGCGGGTATCTACGGCACAATTGTTTCGATCGACGATGATGCTGTCATGCTATCGATTGCTCCCTCGACAGAGATTAAAGTTGCCCTCCGTGCGATCGCGATGAAAAAAGCTGTGGTTGATACCCCAGAACCCACGAAAGATTCGTAATGAGTTCTATCAACACCTGGATCTATACGGTAACGGCAATTGGGCTGATTGTAACCACGGGTGTCGTTGCTTATAATACCCAAGGAGGGATCAAGCGACCCGCGCAACTCCTTGTTCTTTTTGTTGTCACGACGACCTATCTCTTTTCTCTCACTTTTATCCACGACGTGCGACCACAGCTCGGGTTGGATCTCCAAGGTGGAATTTCCATTGTTCTTGAAGCAAAGGGCGAACCCACTTCGGAAGAGCTTGATCTAGCAGTCAACATTATTCGTGACCGTGTGGATGCGCTGGGTGTAGCCGAACCAGAAATTTCACGTCAAGGAAACAACATTGTTGTCGATCTTCCCGGCGCAAAAGATACCCGACGAGCACAAGCTCTGATTGGACAAACAGCAGAACTTCGATTCCGAGAAGTCGCTGAAAATATTTCAACAGACCAAACTGTCCAACAAGTCCTCGGGCTCATCTGTGCTAATGATACACGTGGATCTAATGCGTGTAATCCAAAAGGTAAGTCGACTCAATCGAGTACAACATCATCGACTGTTTCTTCCTCGACCTCTTCATCGACATCTTCAACGTCACCGAGCACAACAGCCGGTGGTGCTGGTAAATCTTTTCACCGTGCAGAAACGTCAACGAGCACCACAAGTACAACGACAACGTCAACAGCACCGGCTGCAACGGAAATGCCAACGACGTTGAATGTGCAGTGTGGTGGAACGAACCCTCAAACATATACGCTCACCGGTGATCTCACTCGGGTGACTCCGCGTGCGCAAGATATTGCGGACCAGCCGATTATTGCATGGGACAAACCCAGTGATGAGAAAACGGCGCGTCGACCAAGTTTGTTGTGTCCAACAGTTCTCAAGGGAGACATCGTCAAAGATGCCACCACCAACGTCGATAGCCTCGGTGAGCTCACCGTTGGTGTTGAACTCACAAACGATGGTGCAAAACAATTCACACAACTCATCGGTGGGCCGCTGAGCAATCAGTACGTTGCAATTGTTCTTGACTCCCTTATTATTTCTGCGCCACAAATACAGCCCGACCTTGCTACGGGAATGACAGATAACAAATTGCAGATCACCATGGGCGAGGATGCACGTCAGTCCGAGGTGGAAAATCTTGTGACGGTTTTGCGATATGGAAAACTGCCTGTTGTTCTTGAACAACAAACAGCACAAAAAGTTTCTCCGACATTGGGCTCAGATCAATTGCGTGCAGGTCTCATCGCTGGTGCGGTAGGTCTCTTCCTCGTTGTCTTATACATGCTTCTCTATTACCGAATACTCGGAATGGTTGTTGTTGCAGGACTCACACTGACGGGTATGTTGACCTACGCGCTGATTTGTTGGTTGGGTCAATCGCAAGGACTGTCGCTTACGTTGGCGGGTGTGGTTGGTTTGATTGTGTCGCTCGGTGTCACCGTCGACAGTTATGTTGTCTATTTCGAAAAGCTGAAGGATGAAGTCAAACAAGGTCGAAGTGTTCGATCGTGTCTCGATCCAGCATTCAAGGCAGCATTCAGAACCATTTTGGCTGCTGACTTAGTGTCTCTTATGGGGGCTACGGCGCTCTTCTTCTTGGCGTCTGGTTCTGTGCGAGGATTCGCGTTCTTCCTCGGCGTTTCTACCGTGCTCGACTTGTTGGTCACGGTTGCCTTCATGCATCCCATGGTGAAGTTAATTTCACAGAAGAAGTCATTGATTACGAATAAAACTTTCGGTATGGCCGCATCGCTTGATAAAAAGGATCTAACGGCATGAGTGTCACAAAACAGTTTTCGGATCTCTATCATGAGCGAACCAATTATCAAATAACATCAAGGAAATGTCGATGGCTGTTGGTTTCCGTCATTCTTCTGACAATTTCTATCGGTGCATTCTTTGTTGAAGGGCTCAACACCAGTATTGAATTCAAAGGTGGAACAAGCTTTGAAGCAACTATGAAACAAGGAAAACCAAATGTAGAAAAAGTTCGAGACTTGTTGTCCGATAACGGCCTCGGTGAACTCAAAATTCAAATACTCAACGACGACACCATCAAAGTCACAACGAAAGAGCTCACGAAGAAACAAGAAGACGCTGTTATTGCTGAGCTCAGTAAATATACAGGTGTAAAAGAAATTGATATTTCTGTATCGACGGTCGGGCCATCGTGGGGTAAACAGATCACCAAAAAATCTATACAAGCTCTGGTCGTCTTCTTCGTTATCGTCGCACTGTATATGTCGATTCGTTTTGAATGGACCATGGCACTCGCTGCGATCCTCTCGGTGATTCATGACGTCATCATCACCGTGGGCCTCTATGCTCTCTTTGACTTCACTGTGTCTCCTGCGACAGTGGTGGCATTCTTGACCATTCTTGGTTTTTCTCTCTATGACACTGTGGTGGTGTTCGACAAAGTGACCGACAATACAAAAGTATGGAGAAAACTTAAACAGACAAGCTATTCAGACATGGTCAACACATCATTAAATCAGGTGTTGGCACGCTCGATTAACACGTCCATCGTTGCGCTGTTACCTGTCATCTCTCTGATTGTTGTCGGTACATACATTTTGGGAGCAACGGCATTGCTCGATTTCTCCCTTGCGTTGGCCGTGGGCCTTGCAACCGGTGCATATAGCTCGATATTTGTTGCAACTCCGCTAGTAGTAGCTATCAAAGAGTGGACAAATAAAGCCGATAATATGTGAATATGACCCTTCCTGACGTTCCGCGCTCGGTCCATGATCGGGACAAACAACGTCTTTTTCCGTGGAGACGTTCTCATATCGATATTGACGTCGCGGGGTTAGTCGATGTCTTTCACGACCATCATCCTCACGATAGTGCTGACAGAATTATACGAGCATTTGAAGTTGCACGCTCTGCACACCAAACTCAAGTCCGCAGAAGCGGTGAACCCTATATCACCCATCCACTTCTCGTTGCGCACATTGTTGCGGGTTTAGGACTTGACGACGTCACCATTTCCGCAGCACTGTTGCATGACTCGGTTGAAGATACATCAACCACACTCGATGATATCGAGCGTGACTTTGGCAGTGATGTGGCATCGATTGTTGATGGCGTGACAAAACTCGACCGCATTCACTTCCAAAGTGCAGAAGCTGCTCAAGCTGCGACGATGCGCAAAATGTTGGTAGCAATGGCGAAAGACATCCGCGTGTTGATTATCAAACTTGCAGACCGTTTACACAACATGCGAACAATTGCAGCAATGCCCGACGCGAAACAAAAACGAATTGCTCAAGAGACGCTGGACATTTATGCGCCGTTGGCACACCGTCTGGGAATTTCTGATATTAAAAGTCAACTCGAAGAATTGTGTTTTGCTGTTTTGCATCCCAAGAGATATGCATCGATTGAATATATGGTCGAACAACGAGCAGGGGAGCGTCAGGAATTTCTCGATCAGGTCATCGAAGATTTTACGCAGCTGCTTGACGAAGTAGGAATACATGCAGAGATTTCTGGTCGTCCCAAGTATTTGTGGTCGATTTATGAAAAAATGGTGGTGCGCGGTAAAGACTTCAACGAAGTTCAAGATTTAGTCGGTGTGCGCGTCATTGTTGATTCTCTCAAAGATTGTTACGGTGCGCTCGGTTCCATCCACTCGCTGTGGACACCCGTTCAAGGTCGATTCAAAGACTACATTGCAATGCCAAAGTTCAACCTTTATCAGTCGTTGCATACAACTGTCGTTGGACCTTCGGGTCATCCGGTCGAAGTTCAGATTCGCACAAAAGAAATGCACCATCGTGCAGAAATTGGAATCGCTGCGCACTGGGCATACAAGCAGGGCGATGCTGGATCGGACAGCAAAAAGAAAAAGCAATCATCATCAAAGGCGCAATCGCATAGTGTGATTCCCGAAGACATTTCTTCGCTGCCATGGTTAGATCGCATTGTTGATTGGCAAACCGATACGGCTGATCCTAATGAGTTCATGGATATGCTCCGTGACGATCTCGAGCACGACGAATTATTTGTGTTTACTCCTAAAGGGAAAGTCATCACTCTTCCACTGGAATCCACAACGATTGATTTTGCCTACGCAGTCCATACCGATGTTGGACACAAATGTGTGGGCGCCAAAGTGAATGGTCGATTAGTGCCGCTCAATGCGGTGCTCGAGTCTGGTGATACGGTTGAAGTGTTTACTTCTAAAGCGGAAGATGCTGGTCCGTCGCGTGACTGGGCAGATTTTGTTGTTTCGTCGAAAGCAAAAAGCAAGATTCGACAGTGGTTTTCCCGTGAGCGTCGTGAAGATGCAATCGAAAATGGGAAAGAAGACATCATTAAAGAGCTGAGAAGGCTTGGACTTCCCGTTCAGAAAATCCAGAGTTCGCAAACTCTCGATGAAGTTGCTCACGAGATGAATTATGCAGGTGTTGACGAGCTGTACCGAGCAGTGGGAGAGCACCATATTTCTGCGAAAGCTGTTGGACAGCGCATGCAGCAGTTCCTCAAATTTGAAACGGGTGAAGTTCAGCTTCCTGTTTCCGCTGCGCGACCACCACGACAAGCGCGTGATTCCACATCGAAAACAGTCGGTGTCCACGTCGAAGGTCTCGACGATGTGATGGTGCGTCTTGCTCGCTGTTGTACGCCTGTTCCTGGCGATGAAATTATTGGTTTCATCACTCGTGGTCGCGGAGTGAGTGTGCATCGAAGCGACTGCGCCAATGCTGTTGCGTTGTCGGGGTCCCAAGGGGAACGGCTCATCGATGTGGAGTGGGACCATGCGTCGGGATCGAGCTTCATTGTTTCTGTTGAACTCGAAGCGTTCGACCGACCTCGATTGCTCCAAGACATCGCGTCAATGCTCAGCGATGCTCACGTCAATATCATGGGATGCAATACCCTGACCACTGCAGACAGGATTGCCAAGTTGCGTTTCGACTTTGATTTAGCTGATCCATCCCACCTCGATTCCATCATTGCTCAAATGCGTCGTGTCGAGAGCGTCATTGATGCCTATCGCATTCTCCCTGGTGGGGGCCGTAGCGGTTAGAATCTAAGCCTTATGGCAACAAGTGACACCTATCGCGCTCCGATTGGTACCAAAGATGTTTTTGGAGACGAGTCACGCCAGTGGCAAACAGTTATTTCTGCATTTGCGAGACAAGCACATTTGTACAATTACGATCTCATTGTCAATCCAACATATGAGAATTACGAAGTGTTTGCACGCGTTGGTGAAGATACCGACATTGTTACAAAAGAAATGTATGACTTCCATGATAAGGGAGAACGCCATATTGCTCTTCGACCCGAAGGCACTGCGCAGATCGCTCGAACTTTTGCTCAACATCGACCTCTTGCGCCATTTAAGGTGTGGTATCTCATCAGTGGTTTTCGTTATGAACGTCCTCAGAAGGGACGACTTCGAGAATTTCACCAACTGTCGATTGAAACTCTCGGTGTTGATGACCCCATGATCGATGTCGAAACCATCCAGTTTGCTGATGAATATATTCGTTCTTTGGGATTGTCGGACTTTACGCTCGTCATTAACTCTTTGGGTGACGCACAAGCTCGTGCTGCTCATATGGACAAACTCCGTGAATACTTTGCTCGCTACGAGAAAGATCTTGGAGATGAGTTTGCAGCGCGCGTTGCTAAAAATCCACTCCGTGTTCTCGATACAAAGGTTCCACAGTGGCAAGATATGGCCAATGGCGCACCAAATATTCATGATTATCTGTCGTCGGAGAGTAAAGATGAATTTGATTTCTTAAAATCGGAACTCGATGCACGCGATATTGCCTATGAAGTGGTCCCTCGAATGGTGCGAGGACTTGATTATTACAACAACACTATTTTTGAATTTGTTTCCCATTCCATCGACGCTTCACAATCAACTATTTGTGCGGGAGGCCGGTACAACAAACTTGTTGCGATGATGGATGGTCCAGAAACATCAGGCATAGGTTTTTCTCTTGGTATCGAGCGCACCATTATGGCGTGCGATGCAGAAAAGGTTTCGCTCCCTGTTCGATCTCTTGATGCGTTTGTTGTTGATTTGGTAGGTAGCGATGAGTCGCGATCACAGTTACGCGCGCTCAAGAGTCAATTACGTGGGTCGGGTATTAGTGTGGACAGTGCGTTTGGTTCGAAATCGATGAAGTCCGCAATGAAAAATGCTGATCGTTCCGGTGCGCACTTTACGATTTTGTTGGGAGACAACGAATGGGAACGATGCGTTGTTGCGGTCAAAGATATGAAAAGTGGCGAACAACGCGAATTGAAATTCACAGATGTGGCTCAAACAATAACAAAAAACTGATTCTTTTGACCTATATTGCCGATAAATCCCCTTGTGGGGAAGCATAGAGTCGCACACCGACACATCCGGTTTCTGAACGACAGTTCAGACAGCAACGATGCTGGATCTATGCTCGTCGAAGTTCTTGTTGCATCAACAATTCTTCTTCTCGTTTTTACCGCCGTTGTTCAACAGGTCGGAAATCTAGCGGAAGCGCGCATCCAAATAGAGACACGTGATCGCGCTGTTGCTTACGTCAACTCCTTACATGAAATGATGGCAGCAAGCGGATGTGGACTTGATGTTGACACGGTTACGGAAGAGACTTCTAGCGAGAGTGCTTCGAGCGATTCGTATTCCGGTTCAGATCAGGTGTCACTTCGTGGACCATGGGATCGTGTTCAAGCATGTGCGTTGAGTGCACTGGAGCGATCGCGCGAAGATGTCAATGGGCGTGTTAATTCCTATGTTGATCAAAACGGAACGGTACACCTCAGTGTTGATGACAACGGAGAAGTGTCATCGCGTCCGATTGATAAAGTAACGGCAAAAAAATTCTGTGATGAATATGGCGATGACGATGGAAAATATACATCACATGTTTGTGAATTAGGTGATCAAAGCTTTACGCATCGGATGATTATCAATGATGACGGTATAACAGCTTCCTTTGACGTGACAGTTGATTACTGGTTCGAAAAAATCGGTGCAACCGACGGGATTGTGACTCCTCCGCTCAATAAAAAAAGTAGCTGCAATCAAATTGTCGCTTCTGCAAAAATGCCGGATACATTAGCGCGACGAATCAGCATCACATTCCCCAACGGACATGGAGGAACCGAATCAATGACAGTGACGAAACGGGAGAGCGTGCCGGTTGATTCGTTTCAATTTGCTTCTGGTACGCGCGTGGGAGTTATTTCAGCTGTCGGCGAGCAGGTGACAATGTATCCCAATCCTGATTCTGTCAATCCATGGAAAGTGACACGAACACGTGACAGTGCGTCTGGATGTATTTGGTTTCCCTACCTCTTGGCTCACCAGGCAACTGATATCCAACCAACATTTTCTGTCGACAATGCAGGAGCATCACAATCGGCTCTCTCAGAAATACCAGCTCTGCATACGGGGAATCTGTAATGAAAACTCTTGATACCTCACGCGACTCAGGTTTTAGTCTCGTTGAAGTATGTATTGCAATCTTGGTGGGAGTGATTGTTCTCACAATGGCCATCAGTGTGTTGTTCTCGACATTTTCGAGCGGCGCAGCACTGCTGAGTAAACAACAAGTGTCAACGAATACGAGATTTGCGCTTTCGCGGATCCTCAAAGATGTTGCATCTGCACAATCAACGCTTCGCTGCACTGTCTGGAAAAGCAATGAACTGCAAAGTGCCTATGAGGTGTATCTCCGCCGCATCGAGAACGGAGGAGATGATCCTGCAACTCCGGCAATCGAAAGTGGCACACCAACATTTTCTGGTTCAAGCGCTGATTGTTTGGAATATTACGAGACAGGCCATGTGATGATGAGAGTTCTTCCCAATTCAATGTGCTGGTTTCTTGATCTCTCACCCGGGAGCGACGATGTGATTGATTATTCCAAGCCTTTTCGCACTGCGTGTTTATTTCGTGGCGGCGCAGGTCTTAATGCTCATTACGACTCCACGGGCGCTGACATCGGTTTTGGAACTGCATCGGTTGTGTCCATGCCGTGTGCTCCTCAAACAGATCAAGCAACAAGTGAAGACATGATGTATTACGTGGAATGTGAATATCGAGATTCAAACATGCATTACTTTGCTTCTAATGAATCTGTTTCAGGATGGACTTTGGTTGAAAATAGCTATCGAGAAGTTCTTGACTTGGGCACTCCCGTCGATTCATTGCTTCAACCTCGCATCAATATCTTTTCTTACACAACGATTAATTCTTCCACTCCTGATTTTGTTGATGGGACAGCTGGAAGCAATACGGCAGACATCCTCTATGTCAACGTCACAATGAATGTTTTATACGACACGGGAAAAAATAACTCGGACGGAACCGACATCAAGAAAAATTATCACTACTCACAAACAGTTCTTCTCAATGGTGCAAAAACCTATAACGATGAAGGCGCCTATTCAGATAAGTTTACGGGGTGAGATGGTCATGAAAAGCAAACGACTACTCCGAAAAGACGATGACGGTTTTGTTGTCATCACCGTTTTATCGATTTGTTTTCTCGCCGTGATGATTGTCTCAAGCATCACCGCACTGACGATTGCTGATCTCGTTTCGACGTCGAGAAACCGAGCAACAATTGAGGCACGAAATGCTGCCGAATCAACCCTCGATTCTCTGTATGCCGTCGTCAATCAGGACAACGCTAATGAACTCATTACATCGGCATCAATGAACTTTCTCGACAACAATGGAACGTCTCCTGTTTCGAATCTTTTAGATACAACTCATTCATCGGGCAGTACGTATGATTCATCGACCGTCATGACTCAGGTCTATCGATGGAGCGCTCAGTGGTACAGCATCAGCGATGATGGAATCATTCAAGAGTGCGGGTTGACGTCTGCATCGACGACCGATAATAAACTGCCTTGCTTCAAATTGCGCATTAATAAAGTTGTGACGAATCCTTTCGGCAATGCAGGAGAGTTGAAGTCGATAAGTTCGGGATCGACAACAAGTGATTATCAAAATGCAAACAGCGCACGTACCGAGTACGTTGTGGACATTGTTGTGCGTCACATGTGTCTCAACACACAAGATGTCGATCAACCCACGGGATGTGTTTTTTCTCGCTATCAACAAAAGATCCGTAAACGTGACTTTATTCAGCATGTTGTGATGAGTGAAACAGAAGAAGTCGCACCGCAAGTGTATGAGAAAGTTTCAGATGTTGCTCTGCAAGCTCGTGTTAAATCACTCGATAATGCTTATGCGGCAAACGATGCCGTTGCGGGCAATATTCATACCAACGATTCTCATGTATATGTATGTGACGGTTTTGGTGTCACGCAGTCATCGGGCTCAAAAAACTGGATCACGTCGGGGTATGACTCAGTGAATGCCGCTGGTTCTGTGACCGCAGCTGCGGCAACATCGGGTAGTAATTTTTCAGCGTGTAATGGCAGTTCTGGAATTACAACAACACGTTTTACAGCAGCTCGGTCGAAGTTTCCTTTGCCGCAACGTATTGGTGATGAGAACGGTTCACGGTTGACATCGATTGCTGCAACGGAGAATGCAGATCGCTATGTTTTGTCCGGAAATAATATCCGCATCGACTTTCGATACGACCAAACCAATCCTGATGTCTCACAGCGCGATATGAATGGCATGATGCGTCCTGTCATCGATGGCGTTGACAAAGGATGGTATCGAATTCCTTCCAATGGCGTGCTGAGTGTCAATCCTTCAAACGGTGCAGGAACGGTGACCGTATCCGGAAAAATAAAAGGGGAGTTGACTATCTTTTCAACCGGTTCGATTTCTGTTGCTAATTCGTTAACGTATGTGGACTCATCGTTGAGTACCGACCTTCTTGGTCTTTACGCGAGCAAAGACATCATTTTGAATTGTTACAACGATGGAGTTCCCCAAACGGGACCATGTAGTTCAAAAGAAGTTGATGGACTGTTGTGGGCAGGCAAACAAACCGAATCCTACCAGGGAACAATTTACAATGACCGTTGGAATGATTCAACGGTGACCGATGTTAACAATCCGCCAACACTCACAATTAATGGTGCCATGGTGAGTTATTATCGAGGTACATTTGGCGCAATTGAATCAACGGGAAGCGGGAAAGTGACCGCAGGATGGCACAAGTCCTTCACGTGGGATCCGCGTTTTGGTTCTGCGCAGCCACCGTATATGTTGCGCGATGCATTGGCAACATTTATTCGCTCAACGACGAAAGATATTCCGTGCGATAGCGCGTGTGGTTAACGACTCTCGAATGCGTGCGGTGCAGAAACGTTCGATTCTGTTGCGTTCAGTAATGTTTCTTCAGGTGCTTGCGCGGCCATGAACGTTCTCAGGAGCCCAACACGTTGGTTTCCTATTTCGACAAAAGGCTTTCGTAATTCGGTGACGAGTGCATCGAAGTCTTTTTGCGAATAGCCAGAACCTAGTTTCTTTTGTGCAAGTTCAATATGTGACATCGTTCCCATAATCGAAGCTCCGTCCACGTGGAATCGTAAATGGCGCTCGGATGGCTCTTGTGGTGTTTGGGAAAATCCAGCATTGGCAATTAAATCTGAGAGAGGAGGAATGTCGGTTGTTTCGCTAAAGAATTCATGCATTGCATTCCATGTTGTTCCCAATTGGATCTTGCATTTTTGTGAAGAAATATCGAGAGCAGCAAAAATTAATCCATCCGATGATCGCAAGACAATGGGAATGAATCCTGTGACGCCATCGGGGAATTCATCGGGTTTTGAGGGTCGGCCTATTTCAATGTGGAGTGTTGACGGCAGGGTAAATGCGCGGAAACCGATATTGCCATATCCTTGTCGTTGGAAGGTGTGGCCATTGTCGAAGATGGGTTCGGCTCCGAGAGCTATCAGCATGCGATCAACAATGGGGTCGCTTGGGTAGATGAATCGCGTGTGGGCTGTTTCGGCTAATTGTTCGTAGAGCTCGGGAGCATTGGGTGCTTGTTGCGGCGGTTGTGCTGGTTGCGGTGGTTGAACAGTGCGCGTTTGAGGAACCTGAGCATTTCCTTGCCCATTTCCTGATCGACGTAATAGTCCCATGCGGTGTCGTGCCTCCTCTTTCGAATAACCTATATCCGAATACCCAACTTTGAATAATTTACACAATCTCTCAGGAGAAACGCGCATGCTACGGACACATTACAGTACTCAAACATCTGAGGCGAAAATCGGTGATGTCGTTCAACTGTGTGGATGGGTTGATGCTCGCCGTGACCATGGTGGAATTGTCTTTTTTGACTTGCGTGATAGAGAGGGAATTGTCCAGGTCGTCGCTGACCCCGGGGTGTCTGAGCTCGAGCTTGTCAAAGATGTCCGTCTCGAATATTGCCTGCATATCACGGGTGTCATTGCTTCGCGTCCGGAAGGAACTATCAACCCCGAACTTCCGACAGGAACAATTGAAGTGCATGCTTCTCACGTGGAGGTTCTCAATACCAGCGACCCGTTACCGTTCCAGCTCGACAAAGCAGACAATGTTGATGAGCAGATTCGTTATCAATATCGTTATCTTGATCTGCGCCGTCCGCGCATTCAGCGCAATCTTAAAATTCGTGCTGCTGTCAATGCCGCTATCCGTCAATCTTTCACCGAGCAGGGTTTCACCGAAGTGGAAACGCCGCTGTTGATTGCGTCAACTCCTGAAGGTGCGCGTGACTTTGTGGTTCCGTCGCGGTTGAGTCCGGGAAAGTTCTATGCACTTCCACAATCTCCTCAGTTGTTTAAACAATTGTTGATGGTGGGCGGTATTGATAAATATTTCCAGATCGCTAAGTGTCTTCGTGATGAAGATTTGCGTGCTGATCGTCAGTTTGAATTTACTCAGCTCGATATGGAGATGAGTTTTGGCTCGCAAGATGACGTCCTTGCATCTGTTACGCAGTCTCTCGAATTGGTGGCTGAATCTGTGGCTCATGGTGTGGAGCGAACCTTTGACACCATGACATGGTTTGACGCCATGGACCAATACGGGATTGATAAACCCGATCTTCGTTTCGGAACTCTCTTAATCGAATGCACCGAACTTTTTGCGTCGACGGAATTTCGTGCGTTTCAAGCTGAGAGCATTAAAGCGTTGTGCATTGAAGGCGAAGGTGCAATGTCGCGTTCCAAACTCGATGACATGACAGAAAAATCTAAGAAACTTGGCGCTGGTGGTTTGGTATGGATGCGCGTTACGCAAGATGGTGTTGATTCGCCCGTCGCGAAGTTCTTGACCGAAACCGAAATTGCTGCTTTGCTAAAAACAACGGGCGCAAAAGAGGGTGACTTGCTTTTACTTGTTGCTTCTGACTGGCACACCACATGCGATGTGTTGGGGACCTTGCGTAACGATTTATTGCGGCCACCTGTTTCTGATCCACCCCTCAAGTTTTTGTGGGTCACGGAATTTCCTTTATTCGAAGGATTAAACAGCGAGGGTAAGCCTGTCCCTGCACACCATCCGTTTACAATGCCTCATGATGACGATCGCGAGAAAGTCGAAATTCTTTCTCAACAAGTCAAGAACGGCGAAGAACTCGATGAAGTTTTCGTCCGTTCCATCCGTTCACAAAGTTATGATGCTGTTCTTAACGGGTGGGAGTTAGGTTCGGGTTCGGTTCGAATCCATCGCCGTGATATTCAAAGTCACATCTTCGACATTCTCGGCATTGATGAAGAAACGCAGATGAAACGTTTCGGCTTTTTGCTCGATGCGTTCCGTTATGGTGCACCTCCTCACGCTGGTTATGCATTTGGTATCGATCGTCTCGTTGCAATTTTGGCCGGAGAAGATAACATTCGAGAAGTGAGCGCGTATCCAAAAACTCAAACAGGACACGACCCATTGTCGAAAGCGCCATCGCGAATTGACGAAGCACAACTCAAGGAATTGGGTTTGTCTGTGCGTCCAGAATTTTTAGTCGACGAAGAATAACAAGCGCGGCCCTATCCCGTACTGGCTAACGGTGGCGGTTTCACCCGCAAAATCGGTTCGATGCGTTGCGCGAAAGTTTTGTCGTTATGCATCATCGTGTGATGGCGCCGACATAACAGTGCAAGATTATCCATTGCGGTCTTTCCGCCATGTGCCCAATGGTCGATATGGTGAGCGTCGCACCATCTCGACGGTGTCGTGCATCCCGGCACGGAACAGGTTGAATGCGAAAGAAGAAGTTGTCGTTTTAATTTCCATGGCGCGGTTCTGGCTGATCGACCGAGATCATACGTTCCGTTGTCATTTTTTACGGGAACAATCAAGCTGGAATCACACAAGATCTGTTCAACAAATGATTGTGAGTGTGTATTAATCAGTGGCGATGATGCATCGAGGCACTTTTTAAGAAAGTCACGAGTTGTTGTATCCGTGTTGAGGTCGTCAGCATCCACAATGATGTCTACGTTGAGAGTGGCGTTTGGTGTGTAACGGAACTGTGTTCTCGTTTCTGCTTGAGCACCCACAGCAGTTTCTGCAGCATTTTCAGATGTGACATATCCTTGAGCTAAATATCCAATAGCATCTGCTCGTTGTTGCGCAGCTGAGTATTCGCCACGATTTTCTGGTGACGTTGTACGCCATAATTTCTCAGATACGTCACGCAATGCTTTCTCGAGTATTCGCCCTGTTACGCAATCGAGTTCGCCGTGAATCAACCACGTTCCATCGAGAAGTTCATTCAAAAACAGTTTTCGTTTTTGGAAGGCAAGATATTCATCGCTGGGTTCATCGATAAGTGCATTCACCATATTTTTCCAGTGGCGCACAACATGAGAGAACTGTTCAGCGTTGACCGTCTTGGCGGTTTCGATGAGAAGGTCAACATCGTCATCAAAAAACTCACAGTATTTTTCATTCATGAGAGGAAGGAGAAAATGTAGATGATCGTGTGTGATGGAATGTGTACCAAGTGCGTTGGTGATAACGGGGTAGTGCGCGAGCAATGACCCCGTTACCAACGATCGATCAGTCGAGCGCCGGGTGATTCCTGTTTCATGAACAACTGCTGATTTGGCAGAGAGATATCCCTTTTCTTGCCAATCTCCAGCGCGTTCGTAGCGCGCAATAATCTGATCGCACGTAGAGTCCACCAGCTGACGAAAAGATACGACAGCGCACATATCCTGCGATGAAATAGTACTGCTGAGCAGGGCCTTTTGTAGGTGCGTTACAGTGTCTTCTAGCTCAGATAACGTTATGCTAGTATCAAACATATGTACGTATAATATCAAAGAACCTTCAAAAAAGTCAATAAAAATAAGGGTTTTTGACCAGGGGTGACCAAAGCTGGTCGGGAGACCACGCGGAGAGATCGCAACCAAATATGCGAGAATACATGCCAACGTATACGGAAGAACAATAATGACATCGAGCCTCTTTAGCGAGAATGCAAACGAAGTGCGTGACCTTCACGCGCCGCTGGCTGCTCGTATGCGTCCGAAAACGTTCGAAGAAATCGTCGGCCATCACGAACTCATCGACAAGGGTCGGCCGTTCCGTTCCATTATTGAATCATCACCATCGGCGAGTTTCATTCTTTATGGTCCACCCGGATGTGGCAAGACAACCATTGTTTCTGTGATCGCAGCACAAAGTAATCACCATCTCGAAATGCTTTCGGCCATGAGTCTTTCTGTTTCCGATATCAAAAATATCGCGAGTGCTGCGGCGTTGCGTCTAGGCGAACGCAATCTTCACACCATTGTTTTTGTTGACGAGATTCATCGTCTCACGCGTGTGCAACAAGATGCACTTTTGCCTCATGTCGAACGAGGAACATTTCGACTCATTGGCGCAACGACAGAAAACCCTTACGTTTCTCTTTCGGGCGCTCTTCGTTCTCGAATGAGTGTGTATCCGCTCACGCCACCGACAGAAGAAGATATCATTGCGTTGCTCGAACGTGCGCTGACGCAAGATGACCAGCTCGCGAAAGCAGATGTCAAAGTAGCACCCGAGCTGTTGGAATCGATTGCGCATTCGTCCGGTGGTGATGTGCGTTTCGCGCTCGGTGTTTTAGAAACACTCATTTCTGCGACGACCACACATGAAGCCGATGAAAAACTTCTGAAAAGTGTTCTCGGATCTCGTCAACGTCCCACGGGTGGCGAAGAACACTACGACACTCTGTCTGCATTTATTAAATCCATGCGCGGTTCTGATGAAGATGCCGTCGTCTATTATCTTGCGCGACTTCTCGATGCGGGTGAAGATCCACTGGCGATTGCGCGACGTATCATGATCGCGGCGAGCGAAGATGTCGGTCTTGCCGACTCGCGTGTGCTCACGTTGGTGACGTCGGCTGCGCAAGCGATTCAAATGTGTGGCATGCCCGAAGCGCGAATCATTCTTGCCCACGCTGCTCTTTCCGTTGCGCGTGCACCAAAATCAAACAGCGCTTACATTGCTATTGATGCTGCACTGGCTTATGTGCGTAACTCGCCCGTGGGAGAAGTGCCGCATCACTTGCGCGACACTGTGACGCAATCGGTGAACGAAAAAAATCCGGCGCGAGATAAAAACTCGAAGCAAGCAAAGTATCTCTATCCTCATGATTTTGGTGGATCGGTCGAACAGCAATATTTACCTGATGGTGTGGACGTTGAGTTTTACAAGCCTTCGGGCAATGGGGCAGAGGCTTAAGCAGAGAGCTAAGTGCAGGAAGGCAGAGTCGCCGAGCTTACCGCCTGATCGTTAGACTCTCTCTATGGACGCCTCGGCAGTTGTATTACTTATTACTTCTATATTGACTGCTCTCATTCTGGGTGTGCTCGTTGCGGTGACGGTCACAATGCTGGGTGTATCGAGAAGAATTAACGAAAGACTCGATGATTTAGATGACAATCTCGTTGAACTCGTTGGTGTGATGAAAGAACTTTCAGAATCATCGCAAAGCGAACTTGGTCAACTACACGAAACGTTGGCCGAACAGCAGCGTGTCCACCAATCAATACGGGCAACGTCGCGACTGGTTGGTATCGTATTTCGCAAACCTGCAGTCACCACTGCAGCACTCACGCAAACGGCATCCAAAGGGCGCGCGCGCCGGAAGCGCCGGGCACAAGAACAACAAGAAAAGAAAGAAAAAGTATGATCAAGCGACTGCGATGGCTCATTATTGGATATATCTTGGGTGTATTCACCTTCGATATTCTCAAGCGATTCCTTGAAGAGCGCTATGGCGATACAAGTGCCTATCAAACCTTTGCTTCAGCACTCAACAGCATTTCTGACTTCCAAAAATCGAAAACAGGCCTCGAAGAGTTCATTGACGAGAACTAGAATCATTCGCTTATGGCAAAGAAGTCACAATTAGCACCTATTGATGTCCTTCGGGAATCTTTTCTTTCGTATTTCGAAAGCAAAGGGCATAAGCGTCTGCCGAGTTCTAATCTTTTGCCGCATGATCCCACCGTTTTGTTCACGATGGCGGGAATGCTCCAGTTCAAACCATATTTTGTTGGACTAGAAACTCCACCCGTTAAACGTGCGACGACATCACAAAAATGTGTGCGTGCTGGCGGAAAGCACAACGACCTCGACGACATTGGTCGCACAAACCGTCACTTCACTTTTTTCGAAATGCTCGGAAACTTCAGTTTTGGTGACTACTTCAAACAAGACGCCATTGAATTCGCGTGGGAGTTTTCTACCGAAATCCTCAAGTTCGATAAAGATCGTATCTGGGTCACTATTCACGAGAGTGACGATGAAGCAGAAAAAATTTGGCAAGAGGTGTCTGGACTTCCCGTTGAGAGAATCCAACGACTCGACAAGGACAACTTTTGGCAGATGGGCGATGTCGGCCCGTGTGGTCCGTGTACTGAACTTTTTTACGACCTTGGTCCAGAACTGGGTGAAGATGGTGGCCCTAAATTTGGCGGCGAAAATCGTTTCGTTGAATTCTGGAATCTCGTGTTCATGCAATATGAAGATCAACCAGATGGAACACGCATTGATCTTCCCGCGCCATCGGTGGACACCGGTGCTGGACTTGAACGCATTCTGTTTTTGCAAGAGGGTAAGAAGACAATTTGGGAAACTTCGCTCTTCATGCCGCTGATCGAAACAGCAGAAAAACTCACATCGGCAAAATACGGCAAAGATGAAAACACCGATGTCAGTCTTCGTATCATGGCCGAGCACGCACGCTCAATGGTTTTTCTTATTTCTGATGGTTGTGTTCCCTCCAATGAGGATCGCGGGTATGTGTTGCGACGTATTATTCGTCGCGCT
This sequence comes from uncultured Burkholderiales bacterium, assembly GCA_964516875.1. GTDB lineage: Bacteria > Actinomycetota > Acidimicrobiia > IMCC26256 > JAGPDB01 > JAGPDB01. The sequence goes on along the minus strand of CAZFAO010000004.1, from coordinate 51,334 downwards.
GTCCGTCACGCGTACATGTTGGGTGCCCACGATGTTGTTATGCCCGCACTTGCTGAGCATGTGATTTCCATTATGGAACACGCCTACCCGGATGTTCGTGAAAACCAATCTCGCAGCGTGACTTTGATTAAAAACGAAGAAGAGAGATTCCGTGAAACACTCGTGCGCGGATTGACTCGTCTCGAAGAAGTTCTCGAAAAAGGAGACGTTAGTGGGGAAGAAGCCTTCTTTCTTCACGACACGCTCGGCTTTCCGTTTGATCTCACGCGCGAGATTGCAGAAGACGCGAACAGAAAAATCGACGCGGAAGGTTTCCAAAAAGCACTCGCTCAGCAGTCACAAAAATCTAAAGCAGCACGCAAAGATCAAACTGTTGTGAGTACGGACGCGACGAATATCTACAAAGACATTCTTGATAATAACGGTCCTACACACTTTGTGGGTCGCGAATCTTTTATTGTGGATCAGGCGCAGGTATTAGCGATCGTTAATGAAGAAGGTGCAAGCGTCCAAGCAGCAGCTCAAGACGACAACGTTTCGATCGTTCTCGATAAAACACCGTTCTATGCAGAGTCCGGTGGTCAAGTGGGCGACACCGGAAAATTCATGGCAGATGGATTCGAGGCTGATGTCACTGACACCACTTATGGCATTGCAGGCAACATTTACGTTCATCACACAACAATTACGCAAGGCTCCGTTTCGGTCGGTGACACGATTGCTGCTCATATCGATGGTGTGCGGCGCAACCGCATCCGCCGTAACCATACGGGAACGCACATTCTTCACTGGGCACTGCGCAAAGTTCTCGGTGAGCATGTTCAACAGGCGGGTTCGCATGTCGACGATCATCGTTTGCGCTTCGACTTCCAACATTTCGAACAAGTCACGCAAGAACAGCTCGACGAAATCGAGCGTCTCGCAAACGAAGAAGTGATCAAGGACCCCGATGTCACTCATGAAGAGATGGATATCGAAGACGCAAAGAAAATGGGCGCGATTGCTTTCTTCGGAGATAAATACGGCGATCGTGTGCGCGTTTTGGTGGCTGGTCCGTCGATTGAATTTTGTGGCGGAACCCATGTGACTCGACTTGGATTCATCGGACCAATTCGCATCACGTCAGAAAGTTCGATTGGTTCAAACATTCGTCGTCTCGAAGCCATCACCGGCGATCGTGCGCTCGAGTCGTTCACCCATGATCAAAAAATCTTGCGCGATGTTGCTGCTGATCTGAAAAGTTCGCCCGAAGAAATTGCGACAAAAGTTTCAGCACTGCAAACTGAACTCAAAGCAACAACAAAAGAAATCAAAGCACTGCGAACACAACAACTTGCAAGCAAGGCATCAAGCTATGTTGCCCAAGCAAACAATGGTGTTGTTGCATTCCGACTAGATGACGTCACGCCCGATGATCTGCGTACGCTCTGTGTTGCAATTCGAGACGAACTCGGATCGGCTCTTGTCGGCGCGGTCGGCTTGAACGCTGAGAAAAACAAAGCAGGAATTTGTGTTGTCGTTTCGAAAGATCGCGTTGAAGAAGGTGCTGACGCAAGTGAGGTCGTCAAGGATGCTGTGAAAATTCTTGGCGGAGGCACAGCCAAAAATGCCGAACTTGTTGTTGGCGGTGGACAAAACGTTGACGCCATCGACGACGCCCTTGCCGCACTCAAAAACTCCCTCAACGCTTAGCGGGTCTGATCCGCGCACAAAACGGACATGTCGGATTTGACCGAAAAGGAAGGACGGACCTCCAGAATGGAGCGATACGTGGCGCTTGATGTTGGAAAAAAACGAACGGGCATTGCGCTCGTCGATGATTCGGCGCGGGTTGCAACTGCTCTTGATGTCATTGCCCATGAAACAAGCTCGCATGAATTTCTCGATCAATTGATGCATCTCATCAACGAGTGGGAGCCCGTAGCACTGATTGTTGGATTACCAATCGACCTGAAGGGGAAAGAAGCGGTTGCGGCATCTGACGTTCGACGTCGAGCAGAAAGTATCGCTCGCCGCATCAATGTCATACGACACGCTGCTCACTTAGAAGAGCTAAAAGTCCATTTTGTCGATGAGCGCCTCACCACAGCACAAGCCGAACGCACCATGCGCGATGCCCAAATGAACGCCCACGATCGCAAAAAGCTCCGTGATGCCCTCGCGGCAGCAGTGATCGCTCAAACCTTTATCGATACGCTCTAAAATCGCACGGGTATGTCCCGATTCAAAATCCAGCGCCCGGACGAAAAACGTCGAGCACGCAAACGCACCACGTCGGCTTTCATTGTTCTCGCTGTCTTGCTTTTGCCTTTTCTCCTCGGGGGCGGTTGGCTCTGGTTCCAAGTTCACGCATTTGGTGATCCTGGAAAAAAGGTTGTGATCGAAATCACAAAGGGCAGCGGTGTTTCAGACATCGGGCGCATTCTTGAAGATAAAGATGTCGTTCGGTCGTCAACAGCATTTGCCCTTTATTCGAAATTCGCTCGACGTGGGCCCTATCAAGCGGGACAATATACAATGCGCACCAATATCGATGCCAGCGACGCGGCTGATGTTCTCGAAAAAGGCCCGACTATTAACTACGACAAATTCACCATTATTCCGGGTGAACGACTCGTTGATGTTCAGGCAAATGTTGACAAACTTCCTACCATGACATCTGATGGATTTCAGGCAGTGCTCGACGCCCACGAATTTTCGTCACGATATCAACCCACACCTGAAACTTCTCCCGAAGGTTTGATGCTCCCGGAAACATATTCCATCACGGACAGCGAATCTGAAGCGGACATTATTCGTCGCTCCATGGAAGAATTCGATGCGCGTGCACAAAACAATGGGCTCGAAGGAAACTTCAGAGGCTTCACTCCGTACCAAATCATCACCATTGCAAGTTTGATAGAAAAAGAAGCACGATACGCCGACGACCGACCGTTGATCGCGTCGGTCATTTACAATCGATTGAGCTCGGATATGCCACTCCAAATCGATGCAACGGTTCTCTACGGTTTAGGTCGAGCAAGTGGCTCGCTCACCAACGCCGATCTCCAAACCGACACACCGTTTAACACCTACCTTCACAAAGGACTTGTGCCCACACCAATATCGATGATCTCGATGGATTCACTACGTGCCGCGCTCAATCCCGCTGACTCAACATATCTGTATTACGTCCTCATCGACGCAGAAACAGGAAAGCATGCGTTTGCGAATACGTACACGGAGCATCTCCAAAATATCGAGACCGCCAAGGCAAACGGAGCTCTATAGTGACAACTTTTGCTGGCGTGATCGGCCATCCCGTTTCCCATTCGTTAAGTCCCGTGATGCATAACGCTGCATACCAACACCTGGGATTGGATTGGGAATACAACGCTATAGATATTGAACCAGGCGACGTCACCGAGCGGGTCAACGAATTGTTTCAGACGGGGTACAAAGGCCTTAACGTAACAATGCCCCACAAAGATATTGCATACGAAATTTCTATACCTCACGGCGCCGCGTCCCGAATGAAAACAGTCAATACACTCATTATCGATTCAGACGGCGAACTCCACGGTTATTCCACCGATGGGGAAGGATTTGTTGCGTCGCTCGAATCCGAAAATATTTCACTGAGCGGCCAGCGAGTGCTTGTCATTGGAGCCGGTGGTGCAGCGCGTGCAATTTGTGATGCGCTCATCTATCGCGAAGCTGATATTTTCGTTACGTCACGCAAGATCGATCAATCGATTGAACTGATCGACGCCGTACTGGCTTCTACGCATGAAGGTGATGCGCGTGGCTCGATCGATGTTGTTGACTATTCTGATCGCGATAGCTACGCAAGCGAATGTTCCATTCTTATTAATACAACACCCGTAGGAATGACAATCGAAGGCAAAGCGGACGACTCGGTACCGATTGACGTAACTCAATTTTCGAGCGACCAGATAGTTGTCGACACGATTTATCATCCACTAGAAACGGAACTGTTGCGACAAGCTCGGTTGCGCGGATGTACAACAATCAATGGGTTGGGAATGCTGATTCATCAAGGTGCATTAGCTTTTAAACTTATGACCGGAGAAGTTGCGCCCATTGATGTCATGACACAAGCAATAACGAACCAACTTACAAAGGAGCTGTTGTGACGTTTGACGTGCTCACCACATCGCAGTGGATGACAATCTGGTTATTTTTTTCCGGAGTCTTTGGGCTGATCATTGGTTCATTCCTGAACGTTGTGATCTATCGCGTGCCCAATAACATTCCTCTGTCGAAACCAGACTCGCACTGTCCGTACTGCAAAAAGAAAATCACGCCTATCGATAACATTCCTCTGCTGTCGTATGTTCTGTTGCGTGCGCGGTGTCGCAACTGTTCTCATCATATTTCGATTCGGTACCCGTTGATTGAATTTTTCACAAGTGTAATTTTCGTGCTCACCACGCTGTTTCTCGGATTGCACCTCTCCACAATTGGTTACGTCCTTTTCTTTGCAGGATTAATAGCGCTCAGCGCAATCGATATTGATACAAAACTTTTGCCGAAGAAAATTGTGTATAGCTCTGGAGCAATACTTATTCTCTTTTTGGTTCTCTCGAGTGTGTCGACAGGTGAATTTAACCGCTTGCGCGATGCGGCCATTGTTGGTTTTGTCTATTGCGCCTTCTTATTTATTGTTTGGTATGCCAGCAACGGCCGCGCAATGGGATTCGGAGATGTCCGTCTCGCAATATTTTTAGGCATAGCCATGGGCTACCACGGATATATTGTCAGTTACTTCGGGATGCTGCTGTCGTTCATGCTTGGGTCGGTGCTCGGAATTGCGATTGCTGGGATAACGCACGGAGGGCGTAAAATGAAGATTCCTTTTGGCCCGTTTTTGGCTGCGGGAACGGTGCTCGCTATTTGGTGTGCACCATTAGTAACTCAATTCATCCAGGAAAATTATGTTTAGATTTCTCACAGCAGGCGAATCCCACGGGAAAGCACTCAATGTTATTCTCGAAGGCGTGCCTTCGGGCCTCGCGGTGACAGAAGATGCTATCGCTGATGAATTATCACGGCGACGATTGGGATATGGCCGCGGTCCTCGTATGCGTTTTGAAAAAGATCACGTTGAAATCCTGGGCGGTATTCGCCACGGCGTCACATTGGGTTCACCCATTTCTCTCCTTATTCACAATTCAGAGTGGCCTAAATGGGAAGAGGAGATGTCGGTAGCTCCCGGTGCAACAAAAAATCGGCTCACGCAACCGCGTCCTGGACACGCTGATTTCGCTGGTATGCGTAAATATAATCTTGATGATGCCCGCAATGTTTTAGAACGTGCCAGTGCGCGCGAAACAGCTGCACGTGTTGCTGCGGGAATGATTGCAAAATTAGTTCTCCGTGAACTCGGCACAGAAATCATGTCGCATGTTCTCTCAATCGGTGAAGCTCGTGTGCCCGCTGACGCACCGCGACCGCAATATTCTGATTTGGCAGCTATTGACGATAATGAAGTGCGCTGTTTTTCTCCCGAATCTACCGACGAGATGATTGCAACAATTAAAGCCGCGGCGAAAGAGGGAGATTCACTCGGCGGTGTTGTTGAAGTTCTTGGTTTCGGAGTTCCTGAAGGTTTGGGTTCGCACGTTCACTGGGATCGAAAGATCGACGGTCTTTTGGCTCAATCGTTAATGAGTATCCAAGCCATTAAAGCTGTCGAAATTGGTGATGGTGTCGATAATGCGTACAAGGTGGGAAGCCAAGCGCATGACGAAATTTTGTACGACAACGATCATTATGTTCGACCCTCCTCGCGTGCCGGGGGAGTCGAGGGTGGAATCACGAACGGCGCGCTCTTGGTGTGTCGCGCGTGGATGAAACCCCTAGCGTCGCTCAACCGTCCCGTTATTCGTACAACAGATGTGGAGACAAAAGAAGAAACAGTCTCGTTTAAAGAGCGCACCGACGTAACGGCTGTTCCTGCTGCGGGTGTTGTTGCCGAAACAATGGTCGCGCTGACTCTGCTCGCGGAGGCAACCCGAAAATTTGGTGGAGATTCCATGAAAGAATTTCTCACTAACGCCACAAACTTTAAGAACTCTCTCGATTAAATATGAGTAACGAAAAGCGCCACATATTCCTCATTGGTCCCTCTGGGGTGGGAAAAACTTCTGTGGGAAAAATTGTTGCTGAACTATCGAATTTGGAAGCAATCGATCTTGATGACGCAATCGAACAGCGCATCGGGATGACGATTCACGAATACTTTGAAAAATTTGGGGAAGCCGAATTTCGCGTGCGCGAACGCGAAACAATTCGGGCACTTGCAATCGAGCCTGAACCTCACGTGTATTCCATGGGGGGAGGATCCGTTCTTGATACGCGCAACGTCATTGATATGCGCAATAACGGAAACGTTGTGTACCTCAATGCGTTTGAAGCAGATATTGTTGAACGTATTCAAGCGGACAAAAATAATGCGCGTCCGCTTTTGCAGGGTGACTTAGAAGAAAAAGTTCACGAACAATTTATTGCACGTCGAGAATGTTATGAATTGGCTGCCGACATCACTATTGCAACATCACGTCGTGATGTCGACGCTGTTGCTGATGCGGTCATCAGACAATGCAATCGAGTGAGCGGAAGCGGTGCTGATCTTTTGTCGTCAGTGGTTGTTGGCGATGATGTTCTAGAAAAAATTGCTGACTATGTGACGGGCTATTCCGAGGTTGTTGTAATTTCTCAAGAATCAATTCCGCGCAAGTATCGCGAAGCAGTTCAGCAGTCCTTCGAAAGTGCTGGCGTGAAAGTTGGTTCCCTTCTCGTGCCCGAAGGCGAAGAAGCCAAAACCATGGCGACGTACGAAAAAGTTCTCGTGGACATGTCAAAAAATCTCGTGAAGCGTTCCGCCTGTGTTGTTGGAATCGGTGGCGGTGTGGTCGGAGATCTTTCTGGTTTTGTTGCTTCAACATATTTCCGAGGCATCGACGTCATTCATGTTCCTACAACATTGCTTGCACAAGTGGATTCTTCCATCGGAGGCAAATGCGGCATCAATCTCGAAAGCGGAAAAAATCTCGTTGGTTCGTTCCATCAGCCCAAAACGATTATCGCCGATACGTCCGTTCTGGCAACGCTACCCGAAAGCGATTTTCTCAGTGGTCTTGGCGAAGTAGCAAAGTATGCACTTCTGGGAAACACTGTTGTGGCTGATGCAATCAGAAAAGATAGTGGCAAGATTCTTGCGCGCGATGCATCTATTTTGGTTCCCGTTATTCGATCATGTATGAACCATAAACTGCATGTGGTTGCGCGCGATCCCTTCGAACGCAATGGCATACGCGCCACGCTTAATCTTGGACACACTTTGGCGCACGCTATTGAAAAAGAAACTGGATTTTCTCTTGCCCATGGTGTCGCTGTATCCATTGGTCTTTACTTTGCGGCTCAACTCTCGTCCGATCTTGGGCGCATTCCTGTATCGCAAAAAGATGCAGCATGCGAACTGTTGGAATCGCTCGGTTTAGAAAAACAAGTTCCGAAACAGTGTCGCGATGCTGAACGTCTCGTCGAACTCATGTACTCAGACAAAAAATCAGACGGTGGACTGTCCATGATCTTGCTGAACCTGGGCGGGGGAGCCGAACTGGTCCACGACGTCGATCGCGATGCTGTTCTTGCCTCTCTCCACAAATTCATCGGCTAGGGAGGTCCGTCCTTCCTTATGGGATAAAAAGAACAATTTATATGTGCTGAGATGTGTAAAACTGTCACTATGCGCGTACTTGTCATCAACGGACCCAATCTCAATCTCCTCGGTGAGCGTGAGCCCGATATTTATGGATCAGATACTCTTGCCGATTGTGTTGATGCGGTGAAGAAAAATCTGCCGTCATTCGAGGTTGATGATATCCAGTCCAATTCGGAAAGTGAAATCATTGACGCAATTCAACAAGCACGGGGAACCGCCGATGCCATCATTATTAACGCAGGCGCATTCACGCATTATTCGTATGCTATTCGCGATGCTCTTGCAATGTATGACGGCGTCAAAATCGAAGTCCATCTCTCGAACCCCCACACGCGCGAAGATTTTCGCCACACGTCAGTGATCTCTGCTGTCGTCACGGGAGTAGTCTCAGGATTTCGAATCAATTCGTACGTTCTCGCCGCACAAGCAGTCAGTTCACTTCTCGCAAAATGAAATTAAGGCACACGAGAGAAAGTGACGAAAGACCTCTATGACACAAAGCTCTGAACTCCTCGCAGCACTCACTCCCATGGATTATTCGAAGCGTGCGGATAAAGTCCGTGCAGTCTTTCCCGACGACATCGATGCGCTTGTTGTTTCGCATCTCACAAATGTTCGTTACATCACGGGCTACACCGGGAGTAACGGTCTTGTGTTGCTGACAAAAGATTCAATGATGTTCATTACCGATGGACGCTATCGAACACAGAGCCGCGAACAACTCGATGCGGCCGGTGTCGATGCGGACATATGTGTCACAACCCAGGGCGAAGGCCCCATGGCATTTCTTGAAAAAGGAATATCGTCGGGAATGCGTGTCGGGCTTGAAGCAAGCACTCTTGCGTGGGCAAGCGCAAATAAATACATCGAACACTTTAGTGATTCTCACTTTGTTCCCACAACGGGTGTTGTTGAACAAGTGCGCATCATTAAAGAAGCAGGTGAAGTCGATCGTATCCGCGCAGCATGTCGTGTTGCCGATGATGCACTTGCGTTGACTCTTCCCATGTTGAAAGACCTACCGACAGAAAAAGAATTTGCAACTGCTCTTGATCGCGCAATGGTGGACTTAGGCGCATCAGGAAATTCATTCGATACCATCACAGCATGCGGACCACGCGGTGCTCTCCCTCACGCAATGCCGAGCGACACAAAAATTCAACCGAATCAAATGATTGTGATCGATTTTGGTTGTATCGTTGACGGATATTGCTCAGACATGACTCGAACCGTGAGTGTGGGTGAACCCGATGCGAAACAACAAGAAATGTATGATCTCGTCATCGAGTCCCAAAAGCGCGGTCGCGAAGTCGTCAAAGCCGGTATTGATGTTGCCGATATTGATTCAGCGTGTCGTGACTTTCTCAAAGAACATGACGTGGAAAAATACTTCACACACTCCACGGGGCATGGCGTCGGTTTGGACATCCACGAACAGCCGTGGGTGCGGGCAGCGGGCGATGAAACGGCCGTTGAAGGCCACATATTGACGGTCGAACCCGGTGTATACATCGAAGATTTCGCAGGGGTGCGCATTGAAGACACGCTCCACGTCACGCACGACGGTGCGGAAGTTCTCACCACTGCACCAAAACAGCTTGTTGTCGTTTAAATCTATTCTCATTACATCAAGAATTTTGCTTGATTTGTAACATAGTGATTAAGATCGCCTCTCACGGATGAAAGGTTGTTTATGTCATACTTGCACCCATACGATTCAGGAATTGGCGAGGGAATGAGAACGGAAGTGGTGATGATGCCACGCCGGGTATGGCTAGCGTTGCCAGCGGATATTGAGCCCGAAGCCAAACTCCAAATATATCAGGCACTCATTTCTGCATCGATTGCGCAAGCCGGATTAGATTTCTCCGACCCTCGACGTGCGCAATATAAAGATGGTAAGATATCTTCTGCAGTCGATGTTGCGAGCAAAAGTCTCGAACAGCATTTGGATGAACGCGATGTGGCGATCAGTGAAGTAAGAGCAATGGTAAGCAACCTTGGTTCATCGCTCAGTCCTACAGCTAATGAAGTACTTGCTCAACTCCTTCCTGGCGAAGGCTTTCTTGGGGAAATCCAATCCACTCAAAGCGGAGTTAAAGCACAACTAGTTTCGATATGTGATCAACTGCTTGGTACACAATTTCCTAAGTGGGATGAACTCGTATCTATTGAGCGAACAAACGATTCGTGCGAAAGAGACGTCGGGGGAGTATCTCAGCCTATTTTTGATTTTTCAGAGGACTATCGGTGGGATGATTTGTATGAATCGCGTCGTGAACTCGGGCGAATAGGTGCAGAGAAAGGTCAATGGCAAGAATTTGTAGAGTCACATCAAGCTGCCATTGAGGAGATCGCCGCGATTGTTACCCCAGTAAAAGCACTGGTCGATGCCTTGGCAGACGACAATGCAATTGAAGCATACGCTTCTCTCGTAGCGTCTCTTGCTATTGAAATTGACAAAAAAGAAGTGCGTTATGCAAGCGTTGAATGGAGTCAAACGGACAGGATTGGTGGACGATCTCGAGGATCAGTTCCAATTCTTGATGTCGTGCAACTCGACAAAATTGTGAGGGACGGAATTGATCCGCTTTCTCTTGCGCAACTTCGACCAGAAGCCGCAATGGATATGGCAGAATCGCGCTAGTTTTTGCATGTAAAGCAGAGGAAAGGTCTGTACTTCGCGTGGTCCCGAAGCCAGGTCTGAACTAAGCTTTGACCCCTTATGGCAATTTCAACAGCAGATTTCAAAAACGGTATGGTGCTCAACCTTGATGAAGGGTTGATGCAGATCACCGATTTCCAACACGTGAAACCCGGTAAGGGTCCAGCTTTTGTTCGCACCACTCTCAAGAACTTGCGCACGGGCCGCACATTGGAAAAAACATTTAGTGCTGGTACGAAAATGGAACAAGCAACCGTCGATAAGCGCGACTATCAATTTTTATATCGCGATGGCAACAATTTTGTTTTCATGGACCTGGAAACTTATGACCAAATGAATCTCTCCGCTGAACAAGTCGGCGATGCTGGAAAATATCTCAAAGAATCTGACAACGCAATGATCCCCATGTTTGGACATGAAGCACTCGGTGTTGAACTCCCTGCGAGCGTAGAGCTAACGATTGCTGAAACGGAACCTGGTTTGCAGGGCGATCGTGTTTCGGGCGCGCGCAAACCTGCAACTCTCGAAACGGGATTGATTGTTCAAGTTCCGCTGTTTGTTGACCAAGGTGAAGTTATCAAGGTCGACACCCGCACCGGCGAATACATCACTCGTGTGTGATATTTCTGTTGATGAGGTAGTGTCGTGAATAAGACAGATTCCCGAGAACGAGCATCGCTTCTCTTGTTTGAATCGAATTCGAAAAATCAAACTATTGATGCGACCTTGGCTGAGCTTGAGGTTGTTCCTGACAAATATGTTGTCCAGCTTTTGGAAGATTATTCAGCAAACGCTGAGAAGATCAATTCGCTTATGCAGAGCAATACAAAAGGGTGGGATTCAGATCGTCTTCCCGGTTTTGATCGAGCGGTACTGCGTATGGCGATTACCGAACTCGTCCGAAGCGCTGATGTGCCGGTGGGAACCATCATTTCTGAATCGGTAAAATTGTGCGAAACCTATTCCACTCCCGAGTCGCCACGTTTTGTCAATGGTGTCCTCGGAACAATTGCACATAACGTTCGCGGTGTGGGATTATTAGAAAAAGCTCATCCAAGCGACGAAGCTGAATCGAAATAAGGTAAAACCGTGACCGAGACACCCGTACCCGTTGTTGAAGGCGATATCGACATTGAAGGAATGCTCGATTCTCCGTGGGTGGTTATTGTCTGGAATGATCCTGTGAATTTGATGAGCTATGTTGTTCACGTGTTGCAAAAACTCTTTGGTTATTCGCGCGAAAAAGCAAACGAACTCATGATGCAAGTTCACCATGATGGTAAAGCTGTTGTGTCATCAGGTCGACGCGACGCATGCGAAGGTGACGTCAGCCGTTTACACGCACACGGTCTCTGGGCGACCATGCAAAAAGATGAGTAGTTAGGGTCCCAATGCGCGGAGAGTTTACATGAGGTCGAATCGTTTTGCAGTCACGATGGAAGGTGTCGAGGCGTATCTTTTTGATGGAGAAGCGCAAATGTTTACCGACATTGCACTTGACCTTCGAGCCATAATCGAAACGCCAGCACTGGGCGAAGATCCTGTGCGCGAACGACTTTTCCCGCGCGCATATTTAGATCCCACAGAAGAAACCGCCGAAATGACGTGGGCTGCGTTTTCGCATCCTGAACTTCTTGAATCACGCGTCGCGACATTGATGTTGCTCGTTGACTCCATCAAACGCCTTGATATTGCACCCCTTGAGCGCGATGCGGGCGATCTTAAAATGGTTCTCTTATCTCCCGAGGAAACAGAAGCGTGGTTGAAAAGCCTCAATGACTTGCGACTCGCGCTGGGAACGCGGCTCAATATTTCTGAAGAAAGCCAAGAAGCTGATCCTGCTGATCCGTCGGCACAATTGCGCGATATTTACGAATGGCTCACCGCACTTCAACAAGATCTTTTAGAGCAGGTCTACCTTTCGTAACAGCCTTCATTTTCTGGTATACTGATTTGAGCCAATTCATCCTGCGAGGTGACGGATATAACATCCGAGGCAGTACAGCGAGACTGATGTGGAGGCGTGTGAAAACCTTAAGTGTCTTTTCGAGTGACGACATGCGACGCGTGTGTACTCGTATTTCCCACGAAATTATTGAACGCAATAATGGTGCGGAAAATCTTGTCTTCCTTGGACTCTTAAAACGCGGCGCACTTATTGCGTCTCGATTGTCGGCCATCATCTCAGGAATCGAAGAAACCAAAGTCCCAGTGTATTCTCTCGATATCACGGGCGCGCGCGATGATCGGAGTCAGAACGAAACTACATCTCGCACTTTACCCGAAGACATTGCGCATCTCTTCCCGCCATTTTTTCCCACCGAACCTAATCCCAATACCGATCTTTCAAAATCTCATGTTGTTTTGGTTGACGATGTTCTCTTTACGGGACGCTCGATACGCGCAGCGATGGATACCGTCTCGCGTGTGTCGCGTCCAGAACAAATGCAACTCGCGGTCTTGATCGATCGAGGACACCGCGAACTTCCTATCCGTGCAGATTTCATCGGAAAAAATCTTCCCACCAAACACTCAGAACAAGTTCATGTTCTCATGAGCGAAATCGATAGTATCGATCGCATCGATGTCGAACGAGGAGAAACAAGATGAGCGACATTTTTGCACTAGTGGGTGGAGACATTATTGATTCGAAGCCTCGACGAAAAGGTGACGTGCTTATTCGCGACGGTGTCATTCATGAAGTGGGTGAGTCGATTACCGTTCCCGCGGGCGCACACACAATCGACGCCACTGATCTCGTGATATCTCCCGGACTCGTCGACATTCAAGTTCACTTGCGTGAACCGGGACAAGAAACTTCGGAAGATATTCTTTCAGGGTCGCGTGCAGCTGCGGTGGGTGGAATGACCGCGGTGCAATGTATGCCCAATACCACTCCGTGTATCGATACACCCGAAGCCTACCTAGACGTGAAGCGTCGCGCGGAGAATGCTCTGTGCGACGTTTTTGTTTCTGCGGCCATTACGAGAGGCCGTGCAAGCGAAGAACTTTCTGACATGGTGGGTTTGTATGAAGCGGGCGCGCGCACCTTCACCGACGACGGCGACTGCGTAAAAACAGCACGTCTCATGCGCGAAGCCATTGAAACATTATCCAATCTGGGGGGATGCGTCCTTGCGCAACATTGCGAAGATCACTCTTTAGTTCACGACGGTGTCATGAATGAGGGCGACATCAGTCGCGAACTTGGGTTACCGGGTCGCCATCGCGTGGCTGAAGAAGTCATCGTGGCGCGTGACATTGCACTCATGAGTGCCTTCGGACATGATTTGCTCTATCACGTTCTTCACCTGTCGACGGCACAGGCGCTTGATGTGATCCGTCGAGCTCAACTCGCTGGCGTGAACGTCACTACCGAAGTTGCGCCGCAACATTTTGCCCTCACGTCTGATCTATTAAAGAGTGGAAACGCAAACTTTAAAATGAATCCGCCTCTTCGCGAAGAGTACGACAACCAAGCAATGCGCGACGGTTTAGCAGATGGTTCAATTGCAGCTATTGCAACGGATCACGCACCCCATCCGAAAGAACTCAAAGACAAGGGAATCAAAGACGCGCCTCCAGGAATGCTCGGAGTAGAAACTGCACTCTCAGCAAGTATCACTCACCTTGTGCAAACAGGTGTGCTGACTTTAGAAAAACTTATTCGGGTGATGTCGATTAATCCGGCACGCATTATTAATGCGCATAAACCAGACAATGGTGGATTTGGTCTCGATATTTCAGCGGGCAACCCAGCACACATCACACTATTTAACGAATCAGAAAACTGGATTGTATCCGCCGATGATCTTCATTCGAAAAGTGTGAACTCGCCATGGGACGGCCAACAGCTCACAGGAAAAGTTCACTATACATTTTTACGCGGCGAGATGACGTGTGAGAAAGGGCAGCCAACGCGATGACGAAAACAGGGGACGAGGCAGTTCTCATCTTTAATGATGGAACACAATTCGAGGGCAACATCTGTGGAGCGATTCCCGACGCTGGAGTCGCAACAGGTGAAGTTGTTTTCAATACCGCAATGTCGGGATATCAAGAAATTATTTCTGATCCGAGCTATGCCGGCCAGATCATTACGTTCACGGCAACGCAACTGGGAAATTATGGCGTCAACGGTGAAGATGACGAAGCGCCATCCCCGTTTTGTAATGGAATTATCGTGCGTGACCTGTCCAGAAAGTATTCGAACTGGCGCGCGAATGCAACTCTTGATGCGTACCTTGTTCGACATGGAATACCCGCTCTCGCCAATGTTGATACGCGTGCACTCACTCGATTCATTCGCGACAACGGAGCCTTACCCGCTGCATTTGGTACCGACGAAACTGCCGTGAAACAAGCAGCAGTGAATGCACAGGGAACCGATCACCAAAACTTGGCGGAACTCGTCTCCACGAAAGAGTCGTACTTTAGAGGCAAGCAAGACTCGCCGTTTTATGTTGTGGCATACGATTTTGGAATAAAAAAATCCATTCTCGATCATCTCGAGTCGCGAGGATGTTATATCGAAGTTGTTCCGTGGAATGAATCTTCCGATGATGTCATAGCCCGTGAACCTGATGGTGTGTTTTTGTCGAACGGTCCCGGTGATCCTTCAGCAGTGACACATGCAGATACGCACGTTGCCTCGCTTGTGGGAAATCTTCCGGTGTTTGGAATTTGTTTGGGGCACCAAATTCTTGGGCGTGCGCTCAAAGGAGAAACATACAAACTTGAATTTGGTCATCACGGAGGCAATCATCCCGTCCAAAATCTTCTCGGCGGAACAATTCAGATCACCAGTCAAAATCACAACTACGCCGTCAATGCTGACACGATTCCCGGCGCAGAGGTAACACACGTGAATCTCAACGACGGAACGGTCGAAGGCTTGCGATTAAACGACGGAATTACCTTCAGTGTGCAACATCACCCGGAGGCGGGTCCGGGTCCGCACGAAGCTGCAGTGATTTTCGACGATTTTGTGACATCGATGGAAACATTCGCGAAGGGACGAAAATAATGGGAAAGCGAACCGATATCAAATCAATTCTGGTCATTGGTTCTGGACCAATTGTTATTGGTCAAGCCTGCGAGTTCGATTATTCAGGCACACAAGCGTGTCGCGTGCTGCGATCCGAGGGGTATCGCGTTGTGTTGGTGAATTCGAATCCTGCAACAATTATGACTGACCCTGATGTGGCCGACGCAACCTATATTGAACCTCTCGATCTCGCTCATGTCGAAGCCATCATCGCTCTCGAAAAACCAGATGCAATTTTGCCCACACTGGGCGGACAAACAGCACTCAACATCGGTCTCGGTTTGGCAGATAATGGAATCCTCGAAAAGTATGGCGTTGAAATGATCGGTGCCAACCCCGACGCGATCCGAACGGCAGAAGATCGTGAACTCTTCAAAAATGCCATGACGGAAATTGGTTTAGCAACATGTCGTTCGAGCATTGTGAACAATGTCGATGATGCATTAAAAGCTGCCAGCGAAATTGGTTATCCCATCATGATTCGCCCCAGCTTTATTATGGGCGGTGGCGGAACCGGAATTGCGTATGACGAAGCCGATATGGCGAACCGTGCACGCATCGGAATCGAAGCATCTCCCATTGGTGAAATCCTCGTTGAACAAAGCGTCCTTGGATGGAAAGAATACGAACTTGAAGTTGTTCGCGACAAAAAAGATAACTGCGTTGTTGTCTGTTCGATTGAAAACGTCGATGCCATGGGTGTTCACACGGGAGATTCAATCACCGTTGCACCACAAATGACATTGACCGATAGGGAATATCAAGTGATGCGCGACGCATCATTTAAGGTGTTGCGTCGTATCGGTGTTGATACGGGTGGGTCGAACGTTCAGTTTGCTGTCAACCCGGCTACCGGCGAGCAAATCGTCATTGAAATGAATCCGCGCGTCTCGCGATCGTCAGCACTCGCTTCCAAAGCAACAGGATTTCCTATTGCAAAAATCGCAGCGCGTCTTGCAGTGGGATACACGCTCGATGAAATCACCAACGACATCACAAAGAAAACGCTCGCGTGTTTTGAGCCGTCCATTGACTATGTCGTCACGAAGATTCCTCGCTTTGCATTTGAAAAACTTCCCGGTGCAAGTTCAACATTGGGAACACAAATGCAAAGTGTCGGCGAAGTCATGGCGATTGGCCGCACGTTCCGCGAATCATTGCAAAAAGCACTGCGCTCGATGGAAAACGGACGCTTTGGTTTGAACTGTGACACACAAGAGGAAATTGCAGACAAGCTGAGTGAAGAAGACAAGCTTGATCTTCTTGTTTCTCCGAATCCCGATCGCATCTTTGCTCTTGAATCTGCGTTGCGTTCGTTTATGGATCCTGCACGTGCGCACGAGCTGACCCGAATTGATCCGTTCTTCATCGATCAGATCATGCAGATCATCGAAACTCGTGAAATGTTAGAAGCGCGAACGTCGTCAACAATTTCGAAACGCGAACTCAAGAAAGCTCTCAAAGATGGATTTTCTGCAGAGCAGATTGCCTACCTCTGGGATTGTTCATTAACGGAAGTTCTCGACATCATTAAATCGCACGATATCCACAAAACATTTTCTGTCGTTGATACCTGCGCTGGTGAGTTCTCTTCGTCAACGCCGTATTTTTACTCGACATATTCTGATGAAGATGAAATGGAAATCCCTGTTAAAGAAACAGTTGTGATTCTCGGTTCTGGTCCGAATCGAATTGGACAAGGTGTCGAATTCGATTACTGCTGTGTCCACGCGAGTTATGCATTGCGAGAAGCAGGGTATGCGCCTGTCATGATTAACTGCAATCCTGAAACTGTATCTACTGACTATGACACATCGGACATGTTGTTCTTCGAGCCGTTAACGGCCAGTGATGTCTTGGCAATCTGTGAACGTCTCCAACCCCACGGTGTCATTGTTGCACTTGGCGGACAAACTCCGCTCAAACTCGCTCGCATCTTGGAACAACACGGTTTCAATGTTTTAGGAACATCTCCTGATTCCATTGATTTAGCTGAAGACCGTGATCTTTTCCATCAACTCTGCGATGAACTATCTATTGCGCAGCCGCCTGGTGCCACTGCAGTCGAGGTGGACGACGCGCTTTCTATCGCGAATGATATTGGTTATCCCGTGCTTGTTCGACCCAGCTATGTCTTGGGTGGTCGAGCCATGCAGATCGTCGACGACGAACATCAACTGCGCGAAGCAATGGAAGAGTTAAGCGGGATGGGAAGTCTTGGTCGCGAAGGTGGCTTATCGATGGAACGACCAGCGTTGATCGATCAATTCCTCGAAGAGGCCATTGAAGTCGACGTTGATGCCCTGCGCGACGTCAACGGTGATTTCATGATCGGGGGAATCATGGAACATATTGAAGAAGCGGGTGTTCACTCTGGCGATTCCGCGTGTGCGCTTCCTCCTCAGTCACTCTCCGATGATGTCATAGACAAAATTACGATTGCTACACAAGCAATAGCGGAGCGTTTGAAAGTTGTTGGTCTTATCAATATCCAATATGCCGTTCAAGACGATGTTGTGTTTATGATTGAAGCCAATCCGCGTGCATCGAGAACAGTTCCTTTCGTTGCAAAGGCAACAGGTATTCCTGTGGCAAAGATTGCAACACGACTGATGCTTGGTGAAACGCTCGAAAATCTGAGAGACAAGGGAATTCTCGATCGCAATCGCGATTATCGCTCGTCTGGTCGCGTTGCAGTGAAAGAAGCAGTGTTGCCATTCGCGCGCTTCCCTCAAGTCGATGCTGTGCTCGGACCTGAAATGCGTTCGACGGGTGAAGTCATGGGAATGGGTGCAACCTTTGGTGAAGCATTCTATAAAGCCCAAGTAGCAGCGGGAATGAAAGTTCCCGAATCAGGAATTGTGTTTATCTCGGTTGCTAATCGCGACAAAGAAAAAGTGATCGATGTCGCGCGCCACTACATGCAGCTGGGATTCCGGTTCGCAGCGACGACGGGAACGGCAAGTACGTTTGTACAAAATGGAATTCCCGTCGATCATGTTATTGCCAAAGTTGGTGATGAGTTCGGCGACGACGCCATCGATCTCATGTCGTCAGGCAAAATTGATTTTGTGATCAATACTCCTCGAGGACGCTCTACGCGTCGCGACGGCGATCATATTCGCATGGCCGCAACAAAATATTTCATCCCGTGTGTCACAACAATTGCGGCAGCGCGTGCTCTAGCTGCCGGGATTGAACAATGGCGTCGAGTTAATGTGGAAGTATTGTCGTTGCAAAACTTATATGCCAATACACAACTCGTCTTAGACACACAAGGCTGATGATGAACATTGATCTTTCAACCACACTCGGGTCACTCACGTTACCAAACCCGATCATTGGAGCTTCGGGCAGTTTTGGACATAGCGATGAACTCTTCGATGTGATCAATCCTGATGACGTTGGCGCAATCACGATTAAATCTCTCGCCGCGTTTGTGTCACCAGGTAATCAAGCTCCCCGTGTGGGTGCCGTTGCAACAGGAATGATGAACTCGGTTGGTTTGCCTGGTCCCCATATTCAAGAGTGGGTGGATACGGATTTCAAAAAAATTCGTGACGCTAACGGGCGTTTTATTATGGCGTTGTGGGGGAGGACTGTTGAGGAATACGCAGAAGCTGCACGTATCCTGGCTCCCGTTTCCGATTCTTTTGTTGCGATTGAAATCAATCTCAGTTGTCCCAATACCGAAAGCGGAAATCGACTTTTTGCACAAAGCTATGAGGACACACAAGAAATTGTGAAACGTGTGCGCAAAGAAGTGGGAAATGATGTTGTGCTCACGACCAAACTGACGCCCGCCGTCACGCGCGTCACCGAAATTGCCCAAGCAGCCATTGCCGGCGGCACAGACATTCTTACACTGTTCAACACCGTTCTTGGATTAGCTCTCGATCCGTACACGCGCAAGCCCATCGTGGGGAAAGGTGCAGGAGGATACTCTGGTGCGGGCGTCTTGCCGATTGCACAAAAAGGCGTATACGAAGTGCACCAAGCTTTCCCCGACACTCCCATCATTGGAACAGGTGGAGTAACAACTGGCGTGGAGGCTGCGGGCATGATGATGTGTGGCGCGAGTGCAGTTGGGGTTGCAACAGCAACGTTTGCTGACCCGCGTGCAACTATTCGTATCGCTGATGAACTCAAAGAGTTTTGTTATAACACAGGTGTCGCTCGAGTGACCGATCTCATTGGCGCAATCGACATGCCCGCCTAACCCCTACCCGTGATGGCTGCCAGGGGCCGCGGAATCCGCGGCTAAAACGTACTAACACATAAAAAGGAAACGATATGACAACAGACATCGACATCAGTGTCACAGACCAGATGGTTCTTAACTTAGATGTGGGAGATCTTGCCTCGGCGTTAAAACTCGTGAACACAGTGGGGGATTACTTTGACTATGTGAAAGTGGGAAGTGAACTCTATGCCGAATCAGGCGCTGAAGCTGTCATTACATTGCGCGATATGGGAAAGAAAGTTTTTCTCGATCTCAAACTTCACGACATTCCCAACACCGTCGAACGTGCTGCGCGTGCCCATGCCAAGCGGGGAGTTGCAATGGCGACGGTTCATGCAGCAGGCGGATTAGAAATGCTCACAGCTGCTCGACGCGGTTTAGACGAAGGTGCTGCCGAAGCGGGGTATGAACCACCTGTACTACTGGCCATTACCGTTCTCACATCATTGCCTCCAGATCAAGAAGCATTTGATGAAAGACTTGCACTCATCAAAGAAGTTGGCTGCGATCTCGTGTGTTCAGCATTAGAAGTTGCGTACGTGCACGAAAAATTACCGAACGCAAAAATGTTGGTGCCTGGTATCCGTCTGGCTGGTCAAGATGTTGGAGACCAAACCCGCGTTGCAACTCCGTATGAAGCTATTCGCGACGGTGCGCGTTGGGTGGCGCTTGGTCGTGCGGTCTACGCTGCCGATGATCCCATTGCTGCAGCACACGAGGTATGCGCGCAAGTGAAGAAGGCGCAATCAGAATAGATTGCGGATCGAGTATTTACTTTCCCTTTATGCAAGTGGATTGAAACCGGGTCCATAGTCTGGCCACAAATCTGGTGGAGCGTCTTGTATCCGACTGTTTTCAAGAGCATCAGCAAGAACAATGACGTTTTCTAGTTCGTCTCTGAGTTCGTCCTTGAAATGCATGAGAAAAAATGCTTTTGTTTCCTCGGGAATATTCAGTATATGGTCGCTCATCACAATTTCTTCGCACAGTGGCGCTACAACGTGAATAAGATATTGATACACCTTGATGTCACGTTCTTCCCAATAGAGATCTTTGTAGGCAACAGCGCAAGTTGCCATGTGCTCGTAACGCCCGCTGGGAGGCACGTTGTTGTTCCGGAGTGCATAATTGGTGATGAAATTTATTAATCCTTCGGGCATGATCGATCGTGCGTATGTCGGACCAGCCGAAGCATTCGTGATAAAGCTATCTCCTAATGCATCGATCCTACACACATAACTTTGATGCTCTTGATCGCTTTGTGGACGTTGAAAAGTGGCAATGAGCGCTACAGCAATACCTAAATCTGAACGGACAATTTGATCTTCAAAGTCATCAATGCCAGGTGCTTCGCCATATCCGGTGAGCGGACCAAAAACTTTCTGAAGTGTGAACTTGAGAGCAGTCAGTGACGCTTTGTGCTCAGGGAGGGGAATGGGAGAACCTCTACGTGGATGAATTGTTGTTGAAATGAGCGCATCGAAAAAATAGTGGAGATCAGCGTGATCGAACAGGGGGTTATCTTCAACAATTGCTACACCGGATTCATCAACCCATGGCCATAGTGTGCGGCGGCGTTGTTCTTCTAAAAAATCGTCCTGACTCATCTGACCAATTACTATTCGGCTCGGCAAGACGCGGTAAACATAAGTCTTCAATATTACAACCGTTGAGAAGAACGGCGCAATTGGGACATTTCGTGAAGTGTGTCCGCGATTGGGATGGCGTTAACCCCGTGGATCCAATTTCTCGACGACTCTTGCCGCTATAGTCAGTGACCAGCAGTTTTAAATCAATACCGAGAGAGAAAGGAACGTCAATGCCGACTCCTCCACAGCTCACACCTGAACAACGAGCCGCGGCTCTCGAAAAGGCTGCGTTAGCGCGACGAGTCCGCGCCGAAGTGAAAGAACGTCTCAAGATGGGCGTCTTGTCTTTACCTGATCTCTTTCGCGAAATGGATGCAAACCCCATATTGGCAAAACTCAAAGTAGTTGCTGTTATCGAATCACTTCCGGGCGTTGGAAAAGTGAAAGCAAAACGATTGATGGAAGAACTCGAGATTGCGCCCTCGCGACGTCTTGGTGGTTTAGGGACAAAGCAAAAAGCTGCATTGCTGAACAAGTTCTCGTCTGAATTTCCAGGATAAGGAAATTAAGTTTTTGCGTTCGATGCGTCGCGGAGATCGCATATTCTCGATAATCTATACCTATGTCATCTGATCTTTCATCCCCAGGGAAACTCATTGTCATTGCAGGACCTTCGGGTGTGGGTAAAGGAACACTTGTTTCTGAACTTGTTAAAAAAATACCTGAACTGTACTTGAGTGTTTCCGCGACAACACGTCCTGCGCGTCCTCATGAAGAGGAAGGGAAGCATTATTTTTTCATGAGTCAAGATGAGTTTCTCGATTTGGCAATGAACGGTGGCATGCTTGAATATTTTGAAGTGTATGGAGATTGGAAGGGAACACCCAAAGGTCCGATCGACGAGAAGCGTAAAGAAGGTTCGTCTGTTGTTTTAGAAATTGATGTGCAAGGCGCACTCAAAGTGAAAGAACTCTATCCCGATGCATTTCTCATTTTTGTTAAAGCTCCGAGCGAAGAAATTCAACGTCGCCGACTTCTCGAACGAGAAGATCCCACGATGACTCCGGAAATGCTCGACAAGCGACTTTCCGCTGCGGCAAAAGAAGAAGGACTCATTCCACATTTCTCAGCCATGATTATTAACGACGATCTCGCGCGCGCATTGTCTGAACTCACGGCCATTGTCAAAGATCAAATCAATAAGTAATGTACAGGGTCGGACCCTGTACATCTACTGCTGCAAGGGGGAAGACCAGACCTTGTAGTAAATTCCACTTATCTGACCCCGTTTCCAAGGTTTGACCCTACATGCAGTAGAATATTTCATCTCGTAAAAGGCGGTTTAAGTGGACAAAAAGACATCACTCATGGATCCAGGCATGGAAAAGCTCCTGGAAAATGCAGGATCGAAATTTACACTCGTGACACTCGCAGCAAAGCGTGCGCGTGAAATCAATGACTATTACAACCAATTGGGTGAAGGTCTTGGACGAATCGTTCCTCCCCAAGTGACTTCCGTATCGCGCAAGCCTCTTTCTATTGCTCTTGAAGAAATCAGCAACGGCGACATCATTGCGATGCCTCTCGAAGCCGAAGACATCCAAGAAATCGCAGAAGCCGGTGAGCAAGCAGCTCAAGAAGTTGCGCAAGAAGCTGCTGCCGATGCAGGCGATGAGCCTCAACCTGTTGCGTAACTGAAAACAAAGGCAAACGCCGTGACGGACCAACCATTATCGGGACGTCGAATTCTTGTTTGCGTTACTGCAAGTATTGCAGCATATAAATCTGTTTACTTCATTCGATTGTTGACGAATCTTGGCGCGCATGTCAGTGTGGCAATGACCCCGTCGACATCTCGCTTTGTTGGCGCTGCAACATTTTCTGCAGTGGCCAGCGAACCCGCATATGATGATTTGTGGGACAACCGCGGATCGATTGCACACACAACATTGGGCCGCCAGAGTGATCTCGTTGTTGTGATGCCGGCTACTGCTTCTACCATTGGGAAAATGGCACACGGAATTGCCGACGACATTGTTTCTGCAACGCTTCTGTGCACACCTGCGAGCACTCCCGTTGTTGTTGTTCCTGCAATGCATGAAGAAATGTATGACAACGCATCAACGGAACACAACATTGAAACGTTAACGTCGCGCGGACATCATTTTGTAGGACCCGTCGTGGGCGAACTCGCTGGTGGCGACACAGGACGAGGGCGTCTTGTTGAGCCCGCTGCTGTTGTTGATCGTGTTGTTCAACTTTTGCAGGGTAAGACCCTTAAAACGAGTAACAAAACAGTCGGCGATGAAGATGCTGAAGAGTCTCTTTCACCTCGCGCTTCAATAAACGAATCGCAACCCGTCATGCTGGTGACAGCCGGTGGAACACGCGAGCCCATTGATCCCGTTCGAATTATCACCAATCGCAGTACCGGAAAAATGGGCCACGCAATTGCGCACGCTGCATTGCTGTCGGGATACAGAGTGATTCTCATTACAACTTCTGAACTTGAAAGCGATCCCGGCATCGAACGCATCGATGTCGAAACAGCAGCACAGATGCATGAATCGGTGATGCGTCATCTCGATCAAGCCGATGTTATTGTCATGACTGCAGCAGTTGCTGATGTAACTCCTGCGCACGTTTCGCAAACGAAACTCAAACGAGAAAACGGAATTGAATCCATTGAACTGATACCAACCATTGATATCGTCAGCGAAATTGTTACTCATAAACCAATCGGAACATACGTCGTGTGTTTTGGTGCTGAGAGCGATTACGTTCTTGAAAACGCTGCCAAAAAGTTCGAAAATAAAAAAGTCGATATGTTGATCGCAAACGATATTTCCCGAGACGATTCTGGATTTGGATCCGACACGAATAAGGTCTGGATTTTTGACCACCGTGGAAGTAGCCCTCGCGAACTCGATACAGCACCCAAACAGGCGCTCGCGTTTGAACTGGTGGAGCGCATCGACACAAACCGCGTGAAGGGGTAGCACCGCGAAGACAATCATGCTACTTGGCTGTTGCGCAATACTGCGTACTAGTCTGTCTTCATGCTCTTTACGTCAGAATCTGTAACAGAAGGCCATCCCGATAAAATTGCTGACCAGATTAGCGATGCTGTTTTAGATGCTGTTCTCGAACAAGATCCTTACGGTCGAGTTGCATGCGAAACTCTTTTAACCACAGGTCTCGCTGTTGTCGTAGGTGAAATCACAACCGAAGCGTACGTTGATATCGCAGGTTTAGCGCGTGAAGTTATTTGTGATGCAGGGTATGTTTCTGATGAATTAGGTTTTGACGGGAAAGCCTGTGGAGTCATGGTTGCTATTGATGAGCAATCCCCGGAAATCTCTGCAGGAGTGACCACGTCGTACGAGAGTCGAACCGAAAGCGACATCACGAAAAAGGAAAACACTTACGAAACTCTTGGTGCTGGCGACCAGGGTTTGATGTTTGGTTTTGCGTGCAACGAAACGCCTGATCTCATGCCGCTTCCTATTTGGTGGGCACACCGAATTACCAAACAACTAGCTGACGCCAGAAAGTCTGGCGAACTTTCGTATCTTCGTCCTGACGGAAAAGCTCAAGTCACAATTAAATACGAAAACTCTTTACCGGTTTTTGCAGACACCATTGTTGTGTCAACACAAACAGAACCAGGCGTTGCCGCCGATAAAATTGAATCTGACGTCATTGAACGGATCGTGAATCAAACTGCTCCTGTTGGATTCGATCTGTCCGACACCAACTTTCTCATCAACCCATCGGGATCATTCGTGCTCGGTGGGCCTCGTGCAGACGCAGGTCTGACGGGCCGAAAAATTATTGTCGATACCTATGGTGGATATGCGCGACATGGTGGCGGTGCTTTTTCAGGAAAAGATGCAACCAAGGTCGATCGCTCCGGCGCATATGCTGCACGCGCTGTTGCTAAGTCCATCGTGGCTGCAGGGCTCTGCGACAAGTGTGAAATTCAGATTGCATACGCTATTGGTGTCGCACGACCAGTCAGTGTCAACATCGATACGTTCGGAACATCAAACGTTGACGAAAAAGCGCTGGGCTTAGCTGTCGATGAACTTTTTGATCTTCGACCAGGCGCAATCATCGACACATTTGCTTTGCGTGTACCACGATTCCGCGCAACGGCAACCTATGGCCACTTTGGTCGTACAGAAGAGTCCTTTACGTGGGAACATGTCGATACATTTGTTGATGAACTCGTCCGTCATTTCGCCGTGAGGTAAAGATCAACACATAATGTATCTTCGTGTTGCTCCCGATATTCCCAAGCTCAATCAAACGTATTGGTATTCCTGCGATGAAAAAATCAAAGGTTATCAAGCGATAACACGTGGTTCGGTTGTTCGCATTCCTCTTCATGGTCGACGTGTTCGTGGGTGGGTGCTTGAATGTGCGCACGACGCACCTGCGTTAACTCTTCGCGACGGTAGCGCGCTCGACGTTTCGAAAATTAAAAGCATTATTGAATATGTGAGCGACGGTCCACCTGCTCATCTCGTAGAGTTTGCTCACAAGCTCTCTAGGCACTATCTCACATCCAAAGTTACCTTTTTACGCGCAATGTCGCCAACAAGAATTATGCGCACCATTTCCTATGCGTCTCATGAAACAGGTGCCGGTGCACAGAGCAAACTTATCGTGGTTGATCCCCGTGCGGACAGACGTGCATTTATTCACGAGCACATTGCACAATCTGGATCGACAATTATTATCACACCCGATTCACATGAGCGTATTGCTACGTGGGCTAAGGAACTGAGTCATAGGACAATCGAATATCACCACGACGATAAAAATAAAGACAATTCTTATCTGCAAGCTTCTCACAATAACTGTGTCATCGTCGGTGGGCGAGTGGCGCTGTTTGCTCCCGTGACGGACTGTCAGTCAATCATTATTTTGGATGATGCGTACGAACAACTTTCCGAAGAACGTTCGCCGCGATGGAATGTTTCTCATTGCGCACAAATAGCGAGCGAGATGTGGAAGATTCCGCTCACGTTCATCTCGTCTGTACCATCGGCTGCAACCAAAGACTTAGATATTGTTGACGAGCGAACGTCTCGACCGTGGCCAAGCGTGTTGATTGAAAATCGAAATAATGCCGATCCCGCCTTGGGGGTATTTACGCGGTCGATCGTAACGGCAATTACGAAAGCCCTTGAATCTGGCAATGATGCAGCGGTCATTTTAAATAACACAGTCAATGCGAGACTTGTTGTCTGTCGATCATGTGACACAGTTGCAACCTGTGCGACATGCGAGCATTGTGTTCATCAAGACGACTCGGAAACTAATCCATTAGTGTGTCCAACGTGTGCAACGCGGCGACCTTTGCTGTGTCTTTCTTGTGGTGGCACAACATTCAAAAAATACAGACGCGGACTTAGTTCTGTTGCCAAAGATTGTGCAGCACTCTTTTCCAAACATCGTGTCGTGGAATTATCAAAACTCCATTCCGTTCCGACAAACACTTCAGGCCAGCCAACTCTCTACGTTGCAACGGAAGCAATATTTCATCGACCCGAGTTAACAAAGTCGTTGGCTTGTTGTATTTTTATTGACATTGACTCCATGATGTTTCGATCAGGAATGGGTGCATTTGAACAAACGCTTGTTGTCGTCAACAGAGCGCTGCGCATCTTAAAGAAAAGAGATCTAGCCAATCCTGTCATTCTGGCAACTCGATCACCGGACAATATTTTGCTGAAAGAAATCGTTGACGGGGATTTTGTTTCAAACCGAGATCGCGAATTAGCGTTGCGACAACAACTGCGCTTGGCTCCGTATTATGCAACGGTCGAAGTAACTGCATCAACCCCTGCAATTGAAAAAATGGTGAAAGACATTCCTTCGTCAATTGTTGGTGGCACAAAAAAGGAAAAAGAAAATACAAGCGTTTTGTTGCGGGCAAAAAATCACGAAGAACTCACAGATCAAGCATATTCAGCTATAAACGCACTGAGGCTCAATCATCGTTGCACCCTCAGCGTGGACGCATACGATTAGAATCAGTTCATGGGAACACTTGTCACAAACAAAAAGCCTGTCACGCGTTCAACGCCTGATGAAGACGAAAAAGCATCCAAAGCCCGCAAGAAAACAGACAAGCGCATCGAAAAAGAATACGCACGCATTCGTTTCAATTTTGAAGATGTTCGCCAAGCCTTTGCTTATGTCGATGCAGCCCAGTCTCATGACGATATCTATTTCCGGTTGTTGCAGCTCGAAAAAGCCACCCGACGTTTACGCACGGGCGGTGCATTTTCTCGTGGCGCCAAGCTCCATCGTCGTCTATTGCGCTCGCGCAAGAAAATGTCAATAGACTAGGCAATGTGAATACTATTCGAATAGCAGGCGATCCGGTTCTGCGTGTGAAAGCAGCCGATGTTGAAGATTTCGACGGTCGTCTTTATACAACATCGCATTCCATGCTCGAGACGATGTACGAAGCACCGGGGATTGGTCTTGCTGCTACACAAGTAGGTATTCAAAAGAACTTTTTTGTATACGACGATGAGGGTGAACCCAAAGTCCTTGTTAATCCGAAAATTGTTGAGTCCAAAGGTTCGTGGGATTACGAAGAGGGATGCCTTTCCATACCTGGAATCTATCTCAACCTCACTCGACCAAAAGTTGTTACCGTCACGGGGTACGATCTCGATGGAAATCCCGTAACAATTGAAGCTGATGAATTAAAGGCACGACTTTTCCAGCATGAACTCGATCACCTCAATGGTGTGTTGATGCTCGATCACCTCTCCTCGGAGGAACAAGATTCGACCTGGGATGAATTCAACTCGTTGAAAGAGTCGGGGAAAATTACACCTGCACGCAAAGGCACAACACCTTTTGACTAGGTCATTCACATGATGCCGTTACGAATCGTTTTCTTTGGGACGCCCGATCCTGCTTGTGATGTATTGCTTTCGCTGATTGAATCGTCTCATAAGGTTGTTGGTGTTATTACACAACCCGATAAAAAACGCGGACGCGGAAGTGCGCTTGTTCGCACTCCTGTCAAAATCGCAGCACAAGAAGCCGGGATTGATGTATTTGAGCCTTCCACAAAAAAAGAACTCAGCGAATGCGTTGCGGGACTTCGTGCAGACGTGGGTGTCGTGGTTGCCTATGGGCGAATCCTTCCCGTGGATGTGTTAACTCATTTTCCGCACGGATGTGTCAACGTTCACTATTCTCTTTTGCCCCGTTGGCGAGGTGCAGCTCCTGTTGAACGTGCCATCTTGGAAGGCGATGCTGTCTCGGGTGTTTCCATTATGAGTATGGACGAAGGGCTTGACACGGGAGCGGTCTATGCAACTCGCCAAGTTGACATCACTGAGTCAACAACATCTCTCAGTCTCTTTGCATCGATGAATGCAATTGCGCGCGATCTCCTCGTTGTTGTTTTGGATTCGCTCGATACTCAAGTTCCCACCGAACAACAAGGCGAACCAACTTATGCTCAGAAATTAGACGCCGATGATTTCTATTTCGATGCTCACACTTGTGCGGTAGATATCGATAGAAAAATTCGTGCAGGCTCTTTGGTCAAAGGTGCATGGACTTTTCTTAGCGATGAAAAAATTCGTATTGCCCAATCAGATATTCCTCGTATCGAAAACGTGAACGAAGCTGATGTGGGAACAATCAACCGAGCAGGAGTGTTGACGTGCGTCGATGGAACAATTCAGTGTAAAAAAATTCAAGTTCCCGGCAAACCGCTTTTAGATTTTGTTTCGTGGGCCAATGGTGTTCCTCGTGAGAGCTTTCCATTAAGAATTAAGGCGTAATGTCAAAAAAACATGCGCGAGTGCGCAATGTGTCAACATCGACGCGCGCTGCAATTATTGATCTGTTGTGTTTATGCGACGATGGAGCATTCGCGAATGATATCGTTCCCGCGCGCTTAGCTCGATCGAGCTTTAGCGATCCTGACCGCGCGTTAATTACCAAAGTTGTCTATTCCACATTACGTGCACAAGTGCGAATTGATTATGCGCTGTCTAAGTTATCGAAACGACCATTAGCACAGCTCGATCCCATAGCTCTCGCCGCTCTTCGCAGTATTGTTGCCCAACTCATGGATGATTTTGATATGTATGCCGTCGTCGATGAGACAATCAAAGTCGTGCCGTTTTCGCTCAAAGGTTTTATCAACGCGCTTGCTCGAAAAGCCATTGCCGTCCATGCTCAAGGAAATCTATTCGCTGATGAAACGCCAGAAGTTGCATCGTGTCTTCCCGGATGGATCTATGACGAGATCGCAACGGTTTTTCCCGACGACGTAGGCGATGTTGTTGACGCCCTTAATTC
Organism: uncultured Burkholderiales bacterium; assembly: GCA_964516875.1. Taxonomy (GTDB): domain Bacteria; phylum Actinomycetota; class Acidimicrobiia; order IMCC26256; family JAGPDB01; genus JAGPDB01. The sequence continues at coordinate 21,712 of CAZFAO010000004.1, read as the reverse complement.
TTCTGCGTCAGTAACACTTGCTCGGATGGGTGCTGCACTCGACGTTGAAGGATCGCGAGAGGGAAATATTATTTCCGATTCACGATTGATTCGTTCAGGCGGAGCAATTGGGCAACTCGATGTTATTGAATCTGGTTCAGCAATTGTTGTTGACCAGGGAAGTCAACTAGTCGCGCACTGTGTCGATGCCAAAGGCACAACCGTTCTTGATGTCTGTTGTGCTCCGGGAGGAAAATCTCTACTCCTTTCGCGCGAAGCACAAGCAGTCGTTGCGTGTGACATCTCGTTGAACAGATTCGCCAAACTTGTCGACACTCAAAACCGTGTGCAGGCAAATAATGTTGACGTTGTTGTCTCTGACGCGAGAGCGCTTCCTTTTCCGCACACGACTTTTGATCGAGTGTTGGTTGATGCACCGTGTTCGGGGTTGGGCGTATTGCGTCGCCGACCTGATGCCCGGCATCGAATCACACACGACAAAGTCGCAGAACTCGTTAAACTCCAGAAAGAAATTGTTTCATCGGCATCACAGTGCGTTGCGCCAGGCGGGAAATTCATCTACAGCGTTTGCACTTTCACACGAGCCGAAACAATAGAGATGGATGACTGGATGAAAAGTGCGCTGCCGAACTTTGAAGCGGATGAAATTCAGATGGAAACTCCACTGGTGCGCCCTCTTGGACGCGGATATCTTTTAACACCCACGGCCGACAATGACGCTATGTATGTTCTGCGTCTCACGAGGACATAGAATCAGACTATGGCTAGTGTCTTTACAAAAGTTATCGAAGGTGAATTTCCCGCACGTTTTGTTTATCGCGATGATGACGTTGTTGCATTTTTAACGATTAACCCTATTGTTCCTGGCCACACACTGGTCATCCCCGTGAAAGAAGTGGAGCACTGGGTTGATCTCGATCCAGAAACGCTCACCAAAGTCATGGACGTCGCGCAAAAAGTGGGGAAGGCCATTGAATCCGCATTCCCGTGTGAGAAGATTGGCATGATGATTGCAGGGCTCGAAGTTCCCCATGTCCATATCCATCTCATGCCTATCGACAAACCGGAAGATATGGACTTTGCTAGAGCTGACCCAAGTCCGTCACCCGATCTCTTGGATGCAGTGCAGCTCAAAATCATTGCCGCATTAGCACACGATCAAGGTCCCGATGCGGGCTAAGATAATCACGTGAGTTCGAACCTGCAGCATCACCCCTTAATTTCTCCGAGTATTCTTTCTGCTGATTTTGCATATCTCGCTGATGCGATTGCGGGTGTGCGCGGTGAAACTAATCGTATCCATGTTGATTGTATGGACGGCCACTTTGTTCCTAACTTGACTATTGGTCCACCGGTTGTGAAATCGCTTCGGCCGCACACTGATGCGTATCTCGATTGTCATTTAATGTGTACCAAGCCAGACGTATTAATTGCGCCCTTCGTTGAAGCTGGCGCCGATGCAATTACTGTTCACGTTGAACTCGACAATGTAGATCAGTTATTAACGCAGATTTCTGACGCAGGCGTCGACGTTGGATTGACCTTTAATCCAGACACTCCCTTTTCTGCAGTTGAACCATATATGGACCGCATTGATATTTTGTTGTTCATGAGCGTGTTCCCTGGGTTTGGCGGCCAAAAATTCATTCCTGAAGTCCTCGATAAGGTCCGCGAAGCCGTGGATTATCGCAAAAAGCACAATTTGGACATCATTTTCACCATTGATGGTGGGATCAATAAAGACACTGTTGCAGACGCCGCACGGGCAGGATGCGACGTTTTAGTGGCTGGTAGCGCGGTTTTTCACTCTCAAGATCCCGCTGCGACCATCCGAGAATTACATGACATTACCGACAGCGCATTGGCAGGATCCCTATGAACCATAAGATTATTATTGCCGACGATGATTCTGATCTCGTTAATGAATTAAAAGAGTTCCTCGAGGGCAACGGATACGAAGTCCATGCCGCATCGGATGGCAAAAAGGCATTTGACCTCGCGGTCGAAATTCATCCTGATCTCGTGATCTTGGATATTGTCATGCCCGAGATGGATGGTTTTCAGGTCTGTAAAAAACTGCGTGAAAATCCTTCGACTTCTGCTGTGTCGATCATCATGTTGGCGTCGGCTGGAATCGGTTCAGAAAAAATTCGTGGTCTCGAACTTGGTGCTGATGACTATATGGAAAAACCCGTTCAACTTGATGAACTCAAGGCTCGTATTTATTCTGTTCTGCGTCGTGCTGAACAACTTCGCGATCTTTCACCGCTCACGAACTTGCCAGGCAACTTTCGAATTTCCAATGAACTTGCAGAACTTGTTGCTGGTTCTGGAAATAAATATGCCGTGTACAACATCGAGCTCGATGATTTTAAATCCATCAACGACCGTTACGGTTCCGGTCGTGGTGACGAAGTCATTAAGTTCTTGGGCGCATTGCTCTCAGATATTCTGGCGCACACCGAAGGTCAACCCGCCATGCTGAGTCACATTGGGGGCAGTCGTTTTATTTTGATCACGGCTCCTGAACATGTTGAAAATATTTGTCAGGAGATCATTGCGAAGTACGATGCGGGCATCGTTAATTTTTATGATGAAGAAGCTCAAGAGTTTGGTTTTATTGAAATAATGAACCGCAAAAACGAGCCAGTTCAACATCCTATTTGTCCAGTGGCAATTGGTGTTGTCTCGACTGAATATCGAGAGGTCCGTTCTCAATGGGAAGCAACAGCTACGGCAACTGAAATGTGCGATCACGCAAAGCGTCTCGGCAAATCAGGTTATGAAGTGGATCGTCGAAGTACCGATGACCAATTCCTCGCCATGCTCGACGGCAATTAGAGGGTCCTCCTCGTCATTCAGAGCGAAGCGAAGAATCTCCCCGTCATTCAGACCGTCCTTTCCGTCATTCAGACCGTCCTTTCCGTCATTCAGACCGTCCTTTCCGTCATTCAGAGCGAAGCGAAGAATCTCAACCCTGTGTAATAAAATAACTCAATGTTCACAGGAATTATCTCCGCAGTTGGTGAAGTCACTTCTGTGACCGAATTAGCAGGTGGGCGATCACTCACAGTTTCTTCACCCGGTTTTTTTGCCGAGTGTGAAATCGGTGATTCGGTCGCCAATAGTGGAGTGTGCCTCACCGTCACGTCCAATGCTGATGACCAAGCTGAGTTTTTTGCACAGATCGAGACAATCGACAAAACGACTTTAGGAAACTGGAAGGTCGGTGATCCTGTCAATCTTGAGCTGCCGGTCCGCCTCAGCGATCGCCTCGGTGGTCACCTCGTGCAAGGACATGTCGATGATGTGACAACCATCATCGCAATGAAGGGTTTATCCGATGGATCAATCCATGCGACGATCAATATTCCCAAAGAGCTCTCGCGCTTTATTGTCGATCGTGGTTCTATCTGTCTTAACGGCGTGAGCTTAACGGTTGCTTCTCGGGATGAGGATACATTTATGGTGGCTCTTATTCCTACTACTGTGGAGAAGACGTCGTTCGCATATGCCGAGCCTGGCGATTTCATCAATGTCGAAATCGATTCCATAGCGCGTTACGTTGAACAATTGATTTCTAATAGAAAGTAAAGGTATCCCGTGGGAAAATTCGCAAAGGCAGAAATTGAAAATATTGAAGAGATTCGTATCTCGATTGTTGTGTCACGATTTAATGAAAAGATCACTTCGGCATTGCTCGATGGTGCCCTCAACGAACTCGACAAAAATTCAGTATCGCGCGACAAAGTCGATGTCTTTTATGTTCCTGGTTCTCTCGAGCTAGCTGTTGTCGCAAAAGCATGTGCAGCCAATGGGGCCGATGCTGTGATTTGTTTAGGTGCTGTGATTCGTGGCGATACAGCGCACTTTGAATATGTTTCCAACACAACAGCATTAGCGATATCCGATGTTGCCCTAACAACTGGCGTGCCGTGTATTTTTGGAGTGTTGACGGTTGATAGCGAGCAACAAGCCCAAGAGCGCATTGGTGGATCCGAAGGTCACAAGGGTGAAGAAGCTGCTGCAAGCGCACTCGAAACAATTGCAACCTTGAAAAAAGTTGTCGACGCTCCCTCGGCATCTAAGAAAAAGTCGACAGGGTTTATCGGTTCATGAATGGTGTCGTCACCGAATTTGATGTCCACATAGGGCTCGGAATTATTGTCTCTGAAACAGGGGAGAGCTACCCATTTCATTGCGTCAATATTGCCGATGGAAAGCGAACAATTGATGTGGGCGCCAAGGTAACATTTGATACTTTTGACCATCCCCGCGGGCGCACCGAGGCACGAGCGATTACTCAATCGTAAGTAATGAGAAGCTCTTGAGAAGCTAGACGGATTGTACAATCGGAAGAATCGGACATTAAGATCGTGCGATGACAACGACAGATCCAACGATTTTACCCAATCATCTCAACGCAGAAGTTCTCGAGGCTTTAGCCGAACTGAGGCGTAAGTTTAACGGTCAAGTACCCACGCTGAGCGAGCTTGCCTATGACAATTTTTTTACTCGAAGGGACAAACGGCGCATTACATCGATACATAATCGCCTGTATGAGAGGAAATGGTTTGAAGCAAAACGCGATGATCAGGAATATGTTGTTGGTTTGATTTCGGATCCGTATATTCACTTGCAGCTCTTATCAAAGAACTATATTACCGATATACGTGCAATTGAATTGAGTCTCGACACTGCAAGGAAAGGATTCGAAGAACTGGGCATGAGTTCGATGGTGATTGACTCACTCGTCACAGCTGCATTTGCCTTGGCACCAGGTAATGAAAAGGGAAGCGAAACAAAGAATCCATTGCCGAGTCTCTCTGATGAACAATTCAGCATGGTTGTTGGCGATTACATTAGCTATGCCCTGGAATATTTTCCGAAAGAGATTGCATTAGCGGTAACGAATGATCCTCTGCTTTATGCCCATGACAGCGAAGTAGGATTTGTTGCGTTTCCTGATATTTCTCGTATACTCCATTTTACTCTATATGGCGACTTCGATCCTCGAAACGTACTCCAAAATTCAATAGTTGAAGGTTTGTTTGTTCGATGTCCTGAGATTTTTTTCCAGCATTTACGATTTCCTCACGGGGATGGTTATCGCAGTGAACGAAAAACGCTGTTCGCGACTCTGGGTTTGTTGTCAGACGAAAAGCTCGCTGAAGTTCTCGAAGCTTATGTTGCAAAGTTGTTGCCTGATGCTTTAGATAATATCGAATTTCTCGTAAGTTCTTCTAGAGCAGAGCTGCAAGATCGTGATAGATATCTACAAGCTTTATCAACCGCTCTTGAGCAGCGAATCGAAACGATACTTGCTACTAATGACTGGAAAGACTTTCGCGTTGTGAGAACACTTGAAGCTCTCACAAAGTATCAAAAAAAGCGAGAAAAATGGATCAAGAATAATCCAGGTGATGAAAGCGTAAGCAGTCTCGCTCAGGTCGATACTCAACGTCTCGCTGAGTGGTGTCGTGCGAATGGGGTATCGATTGAAGATGAATATAGATTTCTTGGCGCCACCGCATTCTCACCCGATCAAATTCATGCAACTATTGAAAGCACACAAGGTGCAACGAAGTTTTCTCCTGTGGCGTATGGCGTCATTATGTTCAATGATCAATTATCCCAGCAAGCTCGAGAAGCGCTTTTCACGCAGGAAAATCGAGATTGGATACTTCGCCATATTCGACTAACCATTGAATCCCGTGAGCAAAGTCAAGAGCGGGGGTCTGGACGATCTTCCATGAAACGTTCTTATAACATCAGTAATGCTGATGAAGTATTACTTGACCTCTTAGGGAAAGATGTGTTGAAGGCTTTGGGATTCATTCACATCCACGGAAAAGCGGCTGATCGTGTTGCACGAGAAGTACTTGAATTCGCGAAAGAAAGAGCCAGTCTTCTCAACGGCGGTGAAGTGAAGTTAGAGCGAGAAGCACGTTTCTCGCGAGGCGCCCTCACTGAATTTGTTGATGGCGTTGACAAGGGAATCATTGAACGCACCGATGATGTGGCTTTGGTTGTTGCGTCAATTCGCAATGCTAATTTGATCGATCCCGTATCTCACGATGCGATTAGTTTGAACCAGCTGTAAAACTACTCAGGTGATCCAACGTCGTTGTTCTTGACTTGAACAAAAGCCATCTGCATTTGAGCTAATGCTGCTTGAAGAGGTTCTGCATGTTGGTCGAGTCGATCGCCGAGACCTTGAACAACAGCAGCCATAGCGTCAATACACAAAGAAGCCTCTGCAATGCGTGATTCGCGTTCTGTTCCTTGTGCGCCTGCAGCTTCACTTAAATGAACGCTGGCAAGTTCATAAAAGCCCACAATGTGGTTACCGATAATGTCGCGAGCGGGGGTGGAAAGCAACTCGGCACGCATCTGGGTGATTTGCTCGAGAGCCGCCTGCTTTTCCTCGTCGCTCATACCTTCGAATACCTCATCCATCATTGGCGCGGGATTTTCCGTCGCAATTTCGCCTGCTGCGGGGTTCTTTTCGGGCTGAGTATCGCCGCCTGGTGTCCATAAGCCTGTCATCTGCTAACCTTTCAGGGTTCAATAAATGAGAAAGTGAACTGAAATCGGTTCCACCTCACAAGGAGTCTTCTTTACGAAGAAGAGTTTAGCGGCATTGCTTGCCCGTTCCTTCGTCGGGGTTGATGGCACACACGTGCATGCGCAGTTCGCTGCGATGATACGGCCGTACTTTCTTGGCATCGATGTTCGCATCGGTGAAAACAAAGAAGGGGTGATGGCCACATCGCAACAATAGAAACTCGTATCAACGACAAGATCCGCGCAAGTGAAGTTCGCGTCATTGGTGATGACGGTACCCAATTAGGAATTCGTTCACTATCCGATGCTTTAACTCTTGCACAAGCAGCAGATCTTGATTTGGTGGAAATAGCTCCAGGAGTTGTTCCTCCCGTATGTCGAATCATGGACTTTGGTCGATTCAAATACGAACAAGAACAAAAGAAAAAGGAAGCACGTAAGAAGGCAACAAACGTCATCGTCAAGGAAATGAAATTCCGACCAAAGATCGACGGCCACGATTACGAAACCAAAATGTCACACGTTCGACGATTTCTTAGCGAAGGTTCGAAAGTAAAACTCACCATCATGTTTCGTGGACGAGAAATGGCGCACCCTGAATTTGGGCGCGACCTTCTCGGACGAGTTGCAACCGACTTGGAAGACATTGCAATTGTCGACCAAGCACCTTTGCAAGATGGACGAAACATGACCATGGTTTTACATCCAACTGTTAAGCCGAAGAAATCAACAGAGTCCAAACAGCTCGCACGAGGAGAAAAGACATATAAGAATCTTTCGACTCTCGATCGCATCGAAGGCAAGGTTACGCCCGAAGATGAGGCACAAGCGGCAAAAGCAAAAACAAAATCGAAGTCAAAGCAAGCGTCACGGCATGACGAGCTCGACGGGATCGACCTCTCGGGCGATTCAGACGAGTAAATAAATGGAGGTCCGTCCTTCCTTTTCGCCTAAAACGGACATCTGTCCGTTTAAAACGAAAAGGAAGGAACGCGGACCTCGCTAGAAGGAGAGAAATGCCAAAGGTAAAAACAAACAAATCAGCTGCAAAGCGGTTCAAGGTAACAGGTAGTGGAAAAATTCTCCGTCGCCAACATGGTCGTGCTCACTTGCTTTCTAAGAAGTCATCGTCACGTAAGCGACGATTGGGTGAAGACCGAGAAGTAACAGGCAAAGACGCGCAAAAAGTGATGCGTCTTTTGGGCAAGCGATAAGAACGAAACGAGTAGAGGAGTAGACCATGGCACGTGTAAAACGATCAGTGCATGCGAAAAAAGGACGTAAAGAAACTTTGGCGAAAGCGAAAGGGTATCGTGGTGCTCGTCACCGCACCTTGCGTGCAGCTAACGAAGCGGTAATGAAGGCCGGACAATATGCCTACCGCGACCGTCGCGCAAAGAAAGGTGAATTTCGCCGATTGTGGATTGTGCGCATCAACGCTGCATGTCGCCTTAACGACATCAGCTATTCACAATTTATTGCGGGCCTCAAAGCGGCAGAGAACAATATCGACCGCAAGATGCTTGCTGAAATCGCCGTGAACGATCCAGGTGCATTTGCAACAATCGTGACACAGGCCAAAGCCGCACTCAACGCCTAATTGCTTTCCAGGCCTGGCCCTGGAAACGAGTGACCGCAATGACTAAAAGCTCGCGACTCAGTCGCAACGATATTACAGAGCTTCGGGAATTATTCCGGAGCTCTTCTCGTCGCAATGAATCTGGTCGTGTTCCTGTCGAAGGGTATCGTGCAATTTCTGGCGCCCATCGTGCGGGCGCGAAATTTCAAAGAATCCTCGTTACCAATGGAGACGACTCACGCATCGAAGGAATCCCCGGCGAAATTGTTGTTGTCGATGAAGCAGCTCTCGAGCGCATTGCTACGACGACAAGTCCTCAACATGCACTTGCTTTGTGTTCTATGCCCATCACGTCAATTGATGATGTCGTATCGGGAAAGCTTGCGAAAAAATCGCTCTTTGTTCTCGACAATGTCTCTGACCCTGGCAATATGGGCACCATCATTCGTTCAGCAGTCGCGTTTGGAGTCGGTGGAATTATCACAGTAGGAGGATGCGATCCTTTCCATCCCAAAGTCGTTCGTGCAAGCGCGGGAACAATTTTTGCGTGTCCCATTCTGAGCGTGGAGCAATATCAGATCGACGAGGTGCTTGCTCGCCGAGAAATCTTCGCGGCAGAAGCATCTTGTGAAGCAACATTGGAGAGCGTTTCCTTTCCTCGCACCGCTGCGATTGTCTTTGGGAGCGAAGCCCATGGAATTATTACGCCCTTTTTTCAAAATACCCATCCCTTCACCATTCCCATGGCAGAATTGTGTGAATCGCTCAACGTGGCAATGACGGCAACTATTGTCGCTCACCACATGGCAATCGGAAAGACGAGCACGTAGATCAATGGACGCACAAGACATCACATCGCAACTCGATAAGGCGTATGAACGCGCAACGTCCGACATCGAAAAAATAGGTGATTCTGATGCGTTGAACCAATTAGGAAATCAGCTCTTAGGGAAATCATCTGTCTACGCAGACATGAAGAAGGGCACAAAAGACCTTACCAATGAAGATAAGCCCATTGTTGGAAAGGCACTGAACGCTTACCGAGAAAATGTCACGGCACTGCTTGAAACGAAAAAAACGATACTGGCCAAAGTTGAAAACGCAGCTCGCTACGAAACCGAACGCCTAGACCTCACGGCAGGAACACATGGACGTACCCATGGCCATCTCCATGTCGTTACCCAAGTCAAACGCGAGCTCGAAGATATTTTCTTTGGTATGGGCTATTCACTTTCGGAAGGTCCTGAAGTGGAAACGGATTGGCATAACTTCCAAGCGTTGAACTTTCCGCCCGCACACCCCGCGCGCGCAATGCAAGACACTCTTTTTGTCGATGCCGGCGACGGCGAACAATCTGTCATGCGCACTCATACTTCACCTGTTCAAATCCGTGCCATGATGGCTACAAAGCCACCGCTCTACACAATTGTGACGGGTCGCACTTACCGTAATGAAACAATTGACGCACGGCACTCACCGGTTTTTCATCAGATCGAAGGTCTCGCTGTTGACACCAACATCACCTTGCGCGATCTTCAAGGAACAATAGAAACATTTACCAAAAAACTATTAGGCAACGACACCAAAACGCGTTTGATCCCTTCGTTCTTTCCGTTCACGGAACCATCGGCAGAATTTGGCGTGTCGTGTCCGTTCTGCGAAACAGGATGTCGAGTGTGTTCACACACCGGATGGATTGAAGTTGGCGGATGCGGAATGGTCGACCCGAACGTGTTCGAAGCAGTGGGGTATGACCCGGAAGAATATTCAGGCTTTGCCTTTGGTTTTGGAATTGATCGCATTGCCATGCTTCGTTATGGCATCGATGAAATTCGTGCAATATTCGAGAACGATGTTCGATTCCTCGAGCAGTATTAAGGAAGTCGAAGTGAAAATACCTCTCTCATGGCTGTCCGACTTCATGGACATCAACAACACTCCTCAAGAATATGCAGACATGCTCGACCAACTCGGTTTCGAAGTGGAAGGGATCGAAAGCCCTGGCGAAGAAATTCGTGGTGTCATTATTGCGAAGGTACTGGACACGCATCCTCACCCCGATGCCGACAAACTCAAACTCGTTGATATCAATACAGGAACAGAAACGAAAACGATTGTCTGTGGTGCACCCAATGTTCGTGCAGGACTTACCGTTGCCTATGCGCCATCGGGAGCAACTCTTCCTGGCGGATTTACATTGGAAGCGAAGAAGATCCGAGGCGTGATCTCGGACGGAATGCTGTGTTCGGCTCGTGAACTTCAACTTGGTGAAAGTCATGACGGAATCATGGAACTCGATGAGAACCACGCGGCAGGTTCGGATGCGTGTGTTGGGCTTGGCCTCGATGACGCGATTATCGAAGTGAGCATAACTCCAAATCGCCCCGACGCAATGTCGATGGTGGGTATCGCACGAGAACTCTGCGCGGGTTTTAATCAGAAACTCAAACTTCCAGACGTTACAAAATTTCTGAACGGTGTTGAAACGGATGCATCATTACCGAAAGCAACCGTCGTCATTGAGGATACCGAAAAGTGTCCACGCTTTGTGGGTCGTACTCTTTCTGTTGAGGTTGGTCCATCGCCGGAGTGGATGGTCCAGCGTCTCAATAAAGCAGATCAGAAATCCATTAACAATGTTGTTGACGTAACCAACTATGTGTTGTTGGAGTGGGGAAGACCTCTGCACGTTTTTGATGTTGACGTTCTTGGCTCGACTAGCATTGTTGTCCGCAGAGCATCCAACGGCGAAAAGATCACATTACTCGACGAAAGCGAACGCGTCCTCGACGAAAATGATCTCGTCATCGCGACTGCAGATGGTAAAGCGCATGCGCTCGCTGGAATTATGGGTGGTGAAGACTCTGGTACATACGATACGACAACGACTGTGTATTTGGAGTCAGCATATTTCTCTGCTGAAACTATTTCTAAGAGTTCAAAACGGCTTGGATTGAGAAGTGAATCATCCGCGCGTTTTGAACGAGGAATTGATCCCAACTTTTCACACTATGGAAGTCATCGCGCATGTCAGTTGCTCGCAGAGGTAGCGAGTGCAAGAATATCTCCCGTTGAAGTCGATGTTTATCCATCACCAATCGATGAAATGACAATTACTCTACGATCTTCTCGCGTGGAGAAAATTCTTGGCGACGTTGTATCTCCATCAGAAATTAAAACGTATCTTGCACCTCTCGTGTCAAACATCACAGAGAAGAAAGGTAATTTCGATGTTAGTGTTCCCACTTTCCGGCCCGACCTCACGAGAGAAATTGATCTCATCGAAGAAATCGCGCGACGTCGAGGTCTCAATACATTCACACCCACATTGCCCAACTCTCTGGTTTCCGTGGGTGGATTGAATCGGGAACAAAAACGCAAACGTATCATCGAAGATGCACTTGTGGGTGCTGGATTATCTGAAGCGTACACGTTGCCTCTTGAGTCTCCTGAAATTTACGCAGCATATGGATTCGATGAGGACTCTCTTGTTCGAGCAAAAAACCCTCTCCGCTCCGATGCGTCGGCATTGCGTCCGATCATTATGCCTGGCTTACTCAAGAGCGTTGCAAAAAATATTGCTCGCGGAATAACTGATCTTGCCTTCTTTGAAATGGGTCACGTTTTTCGCACGCCCTTTGACGAAAACTTTCAGCCACACGAAGCTGCGCATTTGTGCGTCATGCTGACTGGAAATGTTGACTCTCGTCCACCGAAAGACGCAATCCGAAAAGTCGATGTGTTTGATGTTGTTGATCTTCTCCATGTTGTAACTGATTCGCTCAAACTACCTCGTCCTGAACTTCGAGATACTCCACAAGCGGAAGCATTTCATCCAACACGAAGTAATGATGTCTATCTTGATGGGAAAAAGATTGGCGTTATTGGAGAACTTGTCGGTGAAACAAGTGCCGTTGCTTGCGAGCTCGATTTAGATTTGTTGTTGCAATTTCGAGAACGCGATCAAACGTATGTTCCGCCGAAAAACTATCCCTTTGTTTCTTTTGATCTTGCTTTTGTCGTTAACCAGTCAACAACAGTTGCCGATCTAGAAAATTCACTGAGAGCCCACGGGGGATTGGAACTTGAATTGCTTACGCTGTTCGACATTTACGAAGGAACAAATGTCGGTGAAGGTAAAAAGTCGATAGCATTTGCTGTGCGTGTGCGTCCTCAAAGTGAAACATTCAACGACGATCATCTTGCACAATATCGTGCGCAACTAATTGATGGTGTTGCCGCCGATTGTGGTGGACAACTCCGCTAGTTTACAGAGATGGGCCAGACGCGAAAAGTCCAAGTTTGTTTGGATAAGTCTTTCCAATAATCCTCGGTGCATCAGCTTTTAGCCAGTCGGACAAAATTTCCGAATAGACCTGTCGATAATCAGCTGTTGGCTTGTGATTGCCATTTGTGTCAAGGTTCGCAGCATTATTCGAAGGGAGCGGTGTGCCGATGCCGCCCTTGACTTTGTTTCCCAGCAACATCATCATTCCTGCAGTGCCGTGATCTGTTCCAACTCCATTATCTGCAACACGTCGACCCATTTCCGAATACAACATCACTGTTACGCGATTGGAATATGTGGGGCTGAGGAGACCGAAGAATGATCCGATTGCTTTATCCACCATTGCAAGATATTTATTATGATCAACAAGTTGATTTGTGTGCGTATCGAATCCTCCGAGGTACACATGGAGGACACGCGCACCGAGATTTGAATTGATAACGCCTGCACATGTTGAAAGCTGAGCTTCAACGGGAGAAGGTGCAACCAGGGTTGAGTTCTGCGAATATCCAGACTTGTATTTTTCCGGAATGGTGAGCACCTCTTTTAACGCTGCGGCGTACTTTGCTGTCATCGTTCCATCGGGACCCTTTGGCCATTCGTTATACGAGCCGACAACAGATTCGACATGCTTGCGAAAACCTCCGCGCTCAGCATACGAATAATACGCATCGCCATATGCAGGAGGAAGAGAAAGTGGTGTCGAGAGTGATCCTTGTAATGCGCGAGGATTTTGTCCACTGAGTGAAACAGCGCGTGAGGAATTATTTGCAGGTTCGGGGAGTAAATCTAAATATCGTCCTATCCATCCTGTCGGCAAGAGGTTTTTGCCAGCCCATCCCTGTTGATAGAGAGCAAGTGAATTGAAGTGCGATTGATCTTGGCCCGTAAATCCAATGCCGGGAAGGATGTTGACTTTTCCTTGTTCGTACATTGCCTTGATATTCGGCAGAGCAGCATGAAAGGCATGCTTATCATCGAGCGGAAGGCAGTTGCGTAATGGATTTGAATTTCCCGGAGAAAGAGACATGTTCGGACGCGCATTGAGATAATCATTTTCAGTGTACGGAACAAAAGTGTTGAGCGGGTCGTTTCCGCCGGACAAATACACCATGACGAGAATGCCTTCATCTGCTCCAACAGGAGGTGCCGCTAGTGCTTGTAAATGTGTGAGGACCGACCCCCCGAGGATCGTTCCTGTACCAACGGCACCGAGCTGGAGAAACTTACGTCGCGACACAGCAGAATTAATGCCGTCTGCGATGTGCGAATAAAGAGAATCTTCCATGGGGTATTTTCCTTTAGAGAGTATTGAAATCGGGGGACATTGTGACCAAGTGAAACAGGCCTTGTGATTTAAATTGTTTTGTTGAGCCTCTTCGTTGACGTTCGTAGTAAAGCCAGAGACCAATATTGAATCGTGATGCTGGCAACAGGGAAACAACTCCTAATCGTCGACAAATAATGTCCACCAGCTGTCCAATATCGCCTTTGTCTAAATCGAGATCTAAAAACAGATTAAGTGCCGTTGTCGTTGACGCTAAATGGTGTCCAATGTTTCCTCGAGCGCCGAGTTGCGATGTTGACATCCAGTATTCATTCGGTTTCCATCCTGCAACATTTGGTGGACGTAAAAGTTGTTGACCAGTGCCGGGCATCAAGGAAACAACTTTCGACAATTCGGGTTGTGTTGCGCGAATACCTAATGCAGAAATTAATCGCACTACATATTCAGCTGGCGTGGAAACAAGACCAGTTTTTGCATGGGGACTATAAAAGTTAGGATGCACCAAGATTGCGCGGAGTAAATCGGTAATGTTCAATGTTTTATTAAATGTGAGAGTGATGTTATTGAGGACAGCTTTTTCAGGGTTGGGATAGGCGAGAAAGCTCCACAACTTTTCTGCTATAAATCGGCAAGAAATTGTTCTGTATGGTTCCGTATCGAAAATATGATCGATTGTTTGTTGTGCAGTCCATGCTTGAGTCTTCCCGAGAAAAGTTGATGGTATTGAATTATGTAACGCAGGAGTGTACTGATATTTCACTGCGCTATTTGCTGATTCTGGGGTCAGTCCGTGTCCGGTCCATGCTTGTGCGCAAGAAAATACATCATCTTCGGTGTAGGGAAATTGTTGGTTAGCAATTAATCCGTAATTGTTAAGTCCAAGAAGAAAAAGTTCGAGCAATTCGCGTCCAAAATTTTCATTGAGTTTCGTTGATGTATTTTCGTTGTTGTTGAGAAACTTAAGCATCATTGGCTCAATCGACATCTTGTACGCAAAACTTCGCAGGTCTCCTAGTGCGTTGTCTCGATACAACTGATTTTGATTAGCTTGATTGACGAGATCAACATTTTCACTATCGCTATCGCCGGTGAAGTGACCATGCCAAAACATTGTCATTTTTTCGCGGAGGGGAGCAGTGCCGAAGGTCATTTGGTCCAACCACCATTTACGGAGATTATCGACGCTCTCTTCATTTTTTGTGAGGGTCACTCCAAAAGTGGTTGTTCCCACTGTTTGGCCAATGATTGTTGTTCGAGGTGCGTTGAGATTGCGAGCAATAATTGCGTCGACCGCAGCTTCGCGCGAAGGCAAATTGATAAGTTCTGCAATTTTCGCGGTACTTGCAACAAATTCAGTGCGGCTGAGCAAATGGGCGATGTCGGATTCATTCAGCGGCATCGATGCCCTCCTTGGCAATGTGTACTGCCCGAAGCAGTCCGTATATGCCACGATACATGGGGTCTCTAGTTATTTATACCCATGTCCTTTTTGCGTCGTGGAATAACGCGAATAGAAAGACATATTCCACCCCCTCCGCCCCCATCACAAAAACTATTATTTAGCGGGTCTGATCCGCGCACAACTTTCGCAAATGGGACATAGCTCAGTTCGGTATCTTGATTCTTAACCTACATCTTGAAGAAATTGAAAATAGTCGCAATATTGGATGCATTCGAGTAGGCGATGATTATCCATCCAGACCGGCGTGTTTCCCCCAAGAAATGAGTGAATACTTGAATATTCGTAATTCAAAGAATTCTCGTGATTGAGATGAATGTATCGCGATGTGTGCATGAGCTGCTCGTCAGATGTAATTAAGTTCGCCTTAAATCGACTTTGAAAGAGAGGCCCGATACGGTCATAGCGTGCATTGAAATAACGGGTGTATGCAGATCCGACTGCTTTCATTAGTTTCCCAAATGCTGCTGTGTCGGAATCGAGATAGCAAAGAAAATGGTAATGATTGTCCATTAAACAAAAGCATTGAATCTCGATGTTGTCATTAAATTTTGGGTAAGGCTTTCCTAAATAATCCGTTTGTGTAGAGTTCGGATTGAGATAACGATCAAAGATGCTGAGAAAGGTGTCTTTGTCTTTGTTGTCTCTAAAGATGATTTCTTTATTTACGCCGCGATTGTAAAAATGGTAAAACGTCTGAGGGACGTGTGGTCGGACGATGTTGCGGCTAGGCATATTTGAATGGTACACGTGACCTACGACAGTTTTAACTGAGCGAGTACGAATGTCGCATTTGCGAATATTGTGCGCGGATCAGACCCGCTAACGGGCTACTATGGCGGAGTGACATCGAAAGCTCAACGACACAACAAAATCGTGAACATGATCCAAAGCGAACATGTTTCTTCCCAGGTGCAAATTTCCAAGATGCTCGAAGCAGAAGGCATCATCTCCACCCAAGCAACAATTTCTCGTGACTTGGAAGAAATCGGTGCCGTCAAAGTCAAACTTCCTGGCGGCGAAAGTGGATACGCCATTCCTGAAACCGCGAAGCGACCTGGAGCTGATGGAACGTTATCGAAAGTCCTGCGCCAGTATGTTTTGTCGATTGAAGCAGTAGCGCCGATGGTTATTGTTCACACTCCCATTGGATGTGCCGACGTAACGTGTGCGGCTATTGATTCTGCGCGTCTGGTCGAAATCGTAGGAACAATTGCAGGCCAAGATACGATCTTCCTCGTGATCGACCCCGAAACCGATATTAATGAGTTTGTGAAAAAACTCTCCAGCCTCAGCGATATCTCGTTAGCATAGAAGGACTTATGACAACGATGGATGTAGAAGGACAACTCGATATTCTCTGTTCAGGGATACAAGATCTGGTCAGCAGGGAAGAACTCAAAAAAATGCTCGAAAGAGGGACGCCGCTTCGCGTGAAGTTTGGAATTGATCCCACGTCGCCTGACATTCATATTGGCCATGCAGTTCCGCTTCGCAAACTCAAACAATTTCAAGATCTTGGACATCAAGCAATTTTATTGTTTGGTGATTTTACAGCGCGTGTCGGTGACCCCTCCGGAAAAAACGTCACACGTCCACAACTCAGTGTTGATGAAATCGAAAAAAACTTAGAAACGTATCTTGACCAAGCTTTTTTAGTGCTCGACAAAGAAAAAACAGAAATACGTCGCAACTCTGAATGGCTCGAAGAGCTCGGCATTGTTGGCGTCATGAAACTGATGGGCTCGACAACGGTTGCACAATTGTTGGAACGCAATGATTTTTCGAAACGCTACAAGGAAGGTTCACCGATTTCAGTTCTTGAATTTCTGTACCCGCTACTCGTCGGTTTCGACTCGGTTGCTCTTAATGCGGATGTTGAACTGGGGGGAACGGACCAGTTATACAACTTGTTAATGGGTCGACCATTGCAAGAGCTTGAAGGACAGATTCCACAAGTGTGCATCACTACGCCGTTGCTTGAAGGAACCGACGGCAACAAGAAAATGAGCAAGTCGCTCAACAACACCATTGGTTTGCGCGATCAACCTCTCGATATGTTTGGCAAAGTGATGAGTATCACCGATGAGATGATGCCGAAATACTTTCAATTGGCAACAGGTTGGTTGCCCGATCAGATCGATGACGTCTTATCTCGATTGCACAATGGCCACCTGGTACCTGTGGAGGCAAAGAAACTTCTTGCCCGCACGATCGTCGATCTTTATCACGGCGAGGGAGTGGGAGAGTCCACCGCACAAGAATTCGCACAAGTATTTTCTGCAGGCGCGCGCCCCAGCGTGATTGAAACGGTCGAGTTGCGTCGCAGCAATTTCGAATCTGACAGCGAGCGCCTCGCGCGTATTCTCAACGCAGCAGATCTCGTCCCCTCGAATAAAGAAGGTGCTCGAATGATCTCTCAAGGCGCTGTTCGAATTGACGATGTCGTCTTCGATGATCCCGACGGCGAAGTGGTGCTCTCGGAACTGCATGACAAAGTAATTCAAGTGGGTAAGCGCAAATGGGCGCACATCTCCATCGCCTGAAGGTCCGTCCTTCCTTATGGTGCAATTCACTCATTTTGTAGATAAGTATTAGTATGAACAAAAACGATTCACCCGAAAGGTAATGACATGGCATACGAACTCCCCGCACTTCCATACGCTTATGATGCTCTCGCGCCGCATATCAGCAAAGAGACTCTTGAATTTCACCACGACAAGCACCATCAAGCGTATGTCACAAAATTGAATGAACTCACCGAGGGCGCTGTCTCGACTGATAGCGAACTCGAAAAAACAATTCTTGAATCTGAAGGTCCTCTTTTTAACCAAGCGGGACAAATCTGGAACCACACATTTTATTGGAGCTCAATGACTCCTGGCGGCGGTGGTTCTCCCGAGGGCGAAGTTGCTGAAGCTGTTAATTCTGCTTTTGGTTCGTACGATGGTTTCAAAGAAAAATTTGCCGAAGCTGCAACGACACAATTTGGTTCTGGTTGGGCGTGGCTCATTCAGGGAGACAAAGGTCTTGAAATCACAAAGACGTCTAACGCTGATCTTCCTTTGAAGCACGGACAAAAAGCATTGCTCACAATCGACGTGTGGGAACATGCGTATTACATCGATTTCCGCAATGCTCGTCCGAATTACATCAACACTTTCTTAGACAGTTTGGTGAATTGGGATTTTGTTGCCAAAAACATGAATTCGTAAATTAACCTTAAAAAAATTGAGGACCCCCAAAGCAATTTGGGGGTCTTTTTCTATTGGTGATGGATCCAGATGATGAGACACTTGTCTTATGAATCAACCAATCAAAACACAAACTTCTGTCATATCAATACAAGAACAAACATATCTGTTTTTAGCGATAGGATTTTTCTGCGCAGCTGCTTATGGCGCGGGTTGGTCAATGTTAGGCGGTTGGTCAACGTTGTATTATGTGCCAACGACAGCCGCTGGAGCGTTAGTCGTCCTTGTAACCTCCATTGTGATTCTTGTGAGACGTGTTCCTTTGCAAGCGAAAGTTGTGATGATTCCCGTCCTCATTACCTTTGCTGTTTCTGGATTTTTTGTTGTCGGGGACAACCTGCTGAGCGAGGGGTATCACCACTTAAGTACTTCCTATTATGTGGATCCACCGATTTGGTCAAAATGGGCAATGGTTTTCTATTTAATCACAGGTGTCAGCTCACTCATCATGATGATCGCGAGCGCATCATGGCCAAAACCCAAACGTTCATTGCTCTGATCGCAGAGTAAAATATTCTGATGGATTTTGAATACGACGACGATGTGCGCGATCAAGACATTGCGTACTTTACGCGTCAAATCAAAGTACATCCTTTTGATGATGACGATATCCGCAACGTTTTTCGTATTTTGGTATCCGGCGAAGATCCTGTTGTTTGTCACGATATGTTTGCTTACACTTTTCGGGATTCCGATATCAACGATTCGCGCGTTACGCGGGTGTGTAAATCGTTGCGAAATCATATATTCCGGATTCAATTTCTCAATGGTGATCAATTTAATATTCGATTAAATCCGCAGCACAGTTACGAACGTGAAATCGATATTATTAATGCGGTTGCAGGTGTCGGCGTCGAAGTCCCACGCGGCTACTTTTCTCATTCTGCGGGAATACCTATTAAAGGCCATATGTATTACGCAATGATGCAAGAACACATTATTGGAAAACCTTTTGCCTATGCTGCGCGAAATAACTTAATAACAACGGGCGACAAAGAGGCGCTGCTTCATGACATGGGTGCACGACTCAAGCGTGTGCATTCCATCACAGCAATTAACGGACAAGAGCAACCCAATACGCACGAAAACTTTTTTGATGAAGCAATGTACCTGCTCGATCATGAACGAGAACTCATTTTGAGTCAGGGAATTTGCGGAATCGATGAATTTCATGACATCTATACCAAGCTCGACTCGTTTCGCGATACAGCACGGCTTTTAGGAAGTCAGTATTTTGGATTGACACATATGGATTTTCACCCGAAGCATGTATTGCTGAATTTGGATTTATCGCGACCGACCATTGCTGCAATTATCGATTGGGGAGCGGCAACTTTTACAAACACGTATTTTGATTTTGCGATGTGGGACTACTGGTGCGGGGAAGACTTTCTTGTCGATTCAGTCATGGAAGCATACGGGATGGAATCTTTTTCAACTGCCGAATCGAAAGTCAACGTTGAAATCACGACCATTGCTGCATTAACAAATGAAGTGTGTCTCTTTGCGCACAAACCAGAATTCCGTGCGACCCAACTCGGTGTTTGGCAACGCCTACGACATGAAGTCGAAGCCGCGACGTATTGATAATCCTTAAATACGACTCATCGTTTGGAGTAACCAGTGACACAAAAATTTGTTAACCGAAATCATCTTTGGGGTGTTGCTGCTCTTGTCTTTGTGAGTTTCTTACTCATGGTCATACAAGAACCCATTGCAGGGATTACTTATAGTGCAATCAGTATTCCTTTTTTCTGGGTTCCTTACTTGGTTTGTGCACTCTTTCTCAGAGAGCTAACACGAGCAGTCTTGGTTGCACTCTATTTTTTTGCATCACTCACTTTGGTGTCGCAGTACTTCATGATATTTAGCTCAGGTATATACAGTGACAGTCCTCGCTATTTCATGTTTAAACGCTATGTCGATCCAGAATCGTTGCCTCACTGGGCATCAACAGCTTCCAATGTGGCAGCACTTACATTTGCCGGAAGTCTTTTTGCGATTTGTGCGGTAATCCTCTCGGCAATTTTTATTCAAAGTCGGCGGCAGTTAAATGTTTCGTCAGAAAATATCGGAAGCGAGAACCTAGAAACCCGTGAAGTGCAACCGATGAGGTCAGCGCTCAAGAAGTTTTCTTTCAAAACTCACATGCCTAGTTCGATGATGTTTCTCATTCTCGCAGCTGTGATTGCTTGGGGGAATACGTACACTCGCTACATTGAAAGTATAATTGCTGTCTGTGTTGTGGCGGTGGTGTGCAACATGTATTCCACGCTGGAGATAACTCGTAATGTTTTAATTATTCATTACGGTCCATTCACGCGCACGATCACCATTGAAAAAATAAAGTTTGTGTCAGAACGCAAGAGTGGTACCTATCGGATCATATTCACATCCAACCCTGTACCGTATCCATTTGTTCTTAGTCGTTATACAAATGGCTCCGAGGTTGCAGAGCAACTTTCAGCGTGGGCGCAATCACACCAGATAGGTCTTAACAAACGTCGCGAATAAGAGGATGACATCGCTTTGACAAATACCAACCATGAGCCCGACCCGCCTGAAACAGGGTTTGGTGTGACGTCTGGCTTTACGCCCGCTGAGAAAATCGATCGAGCAATAACTGGGACTGGCCCTCGTCTCACAAAGGTACAACGCAAACGTTTGCGCGACCCCAAAGAAGCCTCAGCAAAGGACATGGGAGTCTTCTTTCTTGCCCTGGGGCAGCAATTGCTGGGGTAGTTGTGCTTATCAATATGGTCTTGGAATTACCCTCAATAATTAATTTGAGGAAATCTTGCCTACGATTTTGACCAGAGCCCATTTCCGTACTATATTCTTCAAGCTACACATTTACAGATTACTGGGTTTGTGTACGGATCTTTATGGATAAAGATCGTCAAGGAAAAGTCGGACCTCACAGTCAGCGAAACTCTCTTTGATACTTGCTTCTTGAAAACGGAAAATAGACGCCAAAATTTAGTGCGGCGTAACACAGCTGAATTTCCTTTATGGATATGAAGCTGGAGTTACCCGAAAATAATTCCGGAAACTTTTGGTTGAGATTTATTTCAATCACAAAGTTTCCAACAATAAATAAACTGAATCATCCGCTCGAATTTCTCGAGATCGGATGGTTCGAACTAGTCAGTATCATCAATCGTGAAGGAAAGTAATTTCCTAAACGCGATACTTAAAATCGATAGTCAACTCGTGAGGGTTTTCCCCCGAACCAGTTGGCATAGATTTCGATGGAGAGTTTGATCCTGGCTCAGGA
>CAZFAO010000003.1:0-122877 GCA_964516875.1 uncultured Burkholderiales bacterium | reverse complement strand
AAATATATCCAACGCAAGTTCGCGAATATCACACCAATGGAGATCTCCATATCCACGATCTCAATCTGCTTTCTGTTTATTGTGTGGGGTGGGATCTCCTCGATCTTCTCTCGCAAGGTTTTACCGGTGTACCGGGCAAGACTGCTAGCGCCCCTGCAAAACATTTCCGATCAGCGCTCGGCCAGATTGTGAACTTCTATTACACTCTCCAAGGAGAAGCAGCAGGAGCACAAGCGTTCAGCAGTTTCGACACATTGTTAGCACCCTTCATTCGCAACGATAATTTGTCATACGACGAAGTCAAGCAAGCGCTGCAGGAGTTTGTGTTTAACGTCAATGTGCCAACGCGCGTTGGTTTTCAAACTCCCTTTACAAACATCACGCTTGACCTTACGCCACCCGAACACTTCTCGCAGATGCCGGTCATTATGGGAGGACAACCGCACGCAGAATTAACCTATGGTGATTTTCAAGAAGAGATGGATATTCTCAACAGAGCGTTCTTAGAAGTGATGACCGAAGGTGATGCGCAAGGCAGAGTTTTCACATTTCCCATTCCTACATATAACATCACAGAAGATTTTGACTGGGAAAATCCTGTTGTCGAAACCTTGTGGGATGCAGCCGCAAAATATGGAATCCCATACTTTTCGAATTTCATCAATTCAGATATGAAGCCAGAAGACTCACGTTCAATGTGCTGCAGGCTGAGAATTGACAACAGGCAATTGGAATATCGTGGTGGTGGGCTCTTCGGAGCTAATCCGTTGACGGGTTCTATTGGTGTTGTCACCCTTAACATGCCACGAATTGGTTTGACCTCGGTGACGCAAGAGGAATTTTTCTCGCGAGTGCGCGATCTGATGGATGTTGCAAAGGAAAGCCTTGAAATCAAGAGAAAATATCTCGAAAAGCTAACGGACAGCAACCTCTATCCTTACACCAAGTTTTATCTCCGTGATGTGAAAGCTTCTCAGGGAACCTATTGGTGCAATCACTTCTCGACGATTGGTTTGTTGGGAATGAATGAAGCAGTGGAGAACTTCCTTGGAGAAAACATTGCTTCATCTGCAGGTAAAGAGTTTTCCGAGCGTGTTTTGCAATACATGCGAGATACTCTCGTTGATTATCAACAAGAGACGGGACATAACTACAACCTGGAAGCAACACCCGCCGAAGGAACGTGTTATCGACTTGCATTGATGGACCAAAAACTTTTCGATGATGCGATATTCGCAAACGGACAAGGCAAGTCTGTCAAAAAGCCGTTCTATACAAACTCAACTCACCTCCCTGTTAATTACACAGACGATTTGTTTGAACTGTTAGAACTTCAAGACGAACTGCAAACGAAGTACACAGGTGGCACTGTGATTCACTTCTTCTTGGGCGAAAGAGCATCAAACCCTCAAGCACTTAAGTCAATGGTGCGAATGATCTGTCAGAACTATCGCCTACCGTACTTTACGTTCACGCCGAGTTTTAGCGTGTGCGCGCACCACGGCTATCTCAACGGGGAACAACACACGTGCCCCACGTGTCATGAACCTGCCGAAGTGTATTCGCGTGTTGTTGGTTATCTGAGATCAGTAAGCCAATGGAATGAAGGCAAACGTGCCGAGTTCGATATGCGCGAGCACTACAGCGTCGAGACGAAACCACAAAAAGACCTCGTTCACATGTAGTGCGGGAGAAAACAGCAAAGGATTGATGTGAATATTGGAGGTATCCAGAAGTTTTCTCTGGTCGATTATCCAGGACTAGTGAGTGCTGTCATCTTTACGACCGGATGCAATATGCGCTGTGGATACTGCCATAATCCTGAATTGGTCATGCCTGAACTCTATGGCGAGTCGCTTGATCTGAACGAGGTGTACGCCTTCCTAGGAAGCAGGAGAAACAAGTTAGAAGGAGTAGTGATCACCGGAGGCGAACCGACATTGCGCAAAGATTTGCCGGACATGGTCAAGAAGATCAAGTCAATGGGGTTTCGGTTAAAACTCGATAGCAATGGAACACATCCCGATGTGCTCCAATCAATGATTGATGAACACGGCATTGATTACATTGCAATGGATATTAAAGGGCCTCTCGAAAAATACTCAACAATTGCTGGACGAACAGTCGATATTGATGCCATCAAGAAAAGTATCCAAGTGATTCTCGCGTCAAAAATACGTCATGAATTCCGCACGACTGTTGTGCAGTCGCAGCTCTGTTTTTCTGACTTTGACACGATGGGGCAGCTAATCCAAGGTGCTCAGTTATTTTCTATACAGAAATTTGTACCAGATCACACACTTGATCCTGCCTTCGCGAAAGAAAAGTCATACGAAGAAGCAGATTTAGTGAAGATCAAAAATATTATGAAACAATATGTAGACGAATGTGTTATTCGTTAAGTATTTCTATGGATAGAAACTATGAGTGAAACAGCTGTAATTGAATCTATCGATGAACAAGGGTTGCCCGAGCGCTATCTGCACCCGCTTATTGTGTTAGATGATTGTCATCGTCGAATAGAAAAGTTTTTGAGTTATTGTCTTTCTCTGTGCGAATGCGGCGAGAAATCACTCGACGCTGATCAGAACATTGGTTTAACAAAAGCGCTGGACTATTTCATTGGTGCATCGAAATTACATAATGCTGATGAGGAAGATTCGCTTTTCCCGCGCATGCGTGCGCATGAACAAAATGAAATGCACGAGGTTCTTGACACGATTGACGAACTCGAAGCCGAGCATCGCGATGTTGCAAAAATTCATGCCGAACATGACGCACTAGGTAGGGCATGGCTGGTTCAAGGAAGTTTGAATGACAACGACTTCAAGCGTTTTCACAAACTTAACTATGAGTTAATCGACATCTATAGCGTTCATATTTCGCGCGAAGATAACGAAGTATTCGTAGCTGCTGCACGAGTCTTATCTGATAACGATCTCCGTGAGATCGGTGTCGAGATGTGGGAACGAAGAGGTCGAAAACGCTGTCGCACGCGCATCGACTCTCGAAAAGAAAAGAGGCAAAGCTCATGATTGGTTTAACAAAACTTGTGACGAAACGGGTAAGTCCATCGGATCGATATCGTTACGGTGATGAATCTCATTCGTCACAACAAACGCCCAGCAAAGAAACGACCATGCATAAGTTTTCCGACGACGAAGGATACCATCCGGTCGCCGTATGGAACATTACCGAGTCGTGCAATCTGGAATGTGCGCACTGTTATTATTCTGCCGTATTAGGTCGCGACGCAGAAACTCTCAGCAGAGAAGTCATATTAAAAGTGATTGATGATCTCGCCGATGCGCGCATACCCGTTTTGCTGTTGAGCGGTGGTGAGCCGCTGATGCGCCGAGATCTCCTCAATATTGCGGCTTACGCATCAAGCAAAGGAATCAATCCTGTTTTATCGACGAACGGAACGTTGATTAAGTCAGAAGACCAGGCGCGTGAACTTCTTGAACACGGTATTAAATATGTTGGAATCTCTATCGATGGGCTAAAAGAGCGTCACGATAATCAGCGTCGCAAAAAAGGGTCGTTCGATAAGACTGTACGTGCAATTCAATATTGTGTGAGTGCAGGGCTTCGTATCAGCATCCGCTTCACGGTGACGTCTGCCAACCTCGACGATCTTCCTGCTGTTCTTGATCTTGCATCAGAGCTGAACGTTGACCGTTTCTGTCTGTATCATCTTGTTCCGAGCGGTCGCGGCAAACGCTACGGAGACATCACAGATGATGAACGTCGAGAATTAATTTGGTCGCTGTGTGATCAAGCACACGAACGCGATTACGAGATTCTCACTGTTGATTCTCCTGCTGATGGTCCGCTTATTCATCAGTGGGCATTGCGCAATGATCCAGATCGTGCTCCGGAAATTCTTGAAAAATTACATTCGCAAGGAGCCGACGGTACTGGCAAGCGTATCGTGGAGATCGACCATAAAGGCGATGTTCATCCCAACCAATTTTGGTTAGGAACAACGTTGGGCAATGTTGTCCAAACGCCCTTCAATGAAATATTTAATCCCAGCGATTCCTCAACATTGCATCCGTTGCTGAGCAACCTGCGCCAAGAACATTGGCCACTTCATGGTGCGTGTAGCGATTGCAGCTACGAAAATATATGCGGCGGCTTTCGTGCGCGAGCACTCAATATGGAAGGCGATCTCTGGGCAAGCGACCCAACATGCACGCTGACACGCATTGAGCGTAAAGAATTGGTAAAACTCTAAGTTGTCATCATTGACCATTAGATGCTTGTAGTATCACAGCATGAATAAGGTTGTGTCTGGACGAATTTGGTATGGGCTGATAGCTGTTCAGATACTTGTTGCGATACCGGTGCGCACTGTGCTTTCGTGGCAGGACGTGAATGGCGAATTTACGACACCGATTGCACGAGCTTTTAATACCTATTGCTATTTCACAATTTTATCTAACCTTCTTGTTGCAGTGGTATGTGTTTTCCTCGCGAAAAAAAATCCACCAACAAGTGATCGTTTCGTCGTTGCTCAATTGACGGGTTTGGTGTGCATCATTGTTGCAGGAGTTGTGTACCACCTGCTTCTTGCGAGCGAAGATCAGCTCGAAGGACTCGAAGTTGTCACGAATTTTGTTATGCACACATCAGCACCGGTGATGTTTCTCATTGGTTGGCTTTTCTTTAACGCGCACGGAAGAACTACGTGGAAAACAGTCAAACTTTCACTCATCTTTCCCATAAGTTGGGCCGTATTCGCATTGGTTCGTGGTGCGATCATTAGTTACTATCCGTATCCATTCATGGACGTAAATGTTCTAGGGTATGGTCGCGCTCTCATCAATATGGCGGTAGTGACGCTATTTTTCCTCGTACTTTTTGCTGGAGCTCACATGCTCGACAAAGCAATGGGGCCAAAAGTGCAGCACTAGTCTTCTTGGAAGTCGCCGCTAATAAATTCTTCTTCGATCACGCCGTTTTCGTCTCGCGTCATCGCAAAAATCCCGGTTGCATTATTCGCATCAAAGGCTAGGTCAACTTTGCCATCTTCAAGTGTGTTGCGAGTGATGAATTCAAAGAACGATCCTGGCACATCTTTGTGAACAATTTCATCATCCTCTAAACGGAAAGGTCGCGAAATAATATCCGCTTTATATGCAGTTTGTAGGATCGTACCCGTTGCTGATACTTCAACTGTATCTTTGATGGGACTGCCTAAATTCTTTTCTTCTTCGGATAATTCCATCACGTCATTAACTCTGTCGGTGGCGTGATTGAAAGCATTTCCTTCTGTTGTAATCCACGCCATTTCAGCAGAGAGCTTCTTGATATCTTCATAGTGTGAAAGGAGGGGAACTTCGTGTTGTCGTGAAAACGCTGCAATAATTTGTTGCAAGAAGTTCGTTGTGCGATCGCGAGGAAGAAATTTATTTTCAGCGACAAACGTGAGATCGTCCAGTATCTCTCGGCTGAGTGGTTCTCGTGAATTTTCAACAACTTTAATGACGGTCTTCTCAAAGTTATCGTCGCCTACTTGCTCGGGATGAAGCTCGCTCACGAAATACTGTGGAATCAATTCGGGATAATCTTCGTGAACATAGCTTCGACCCGTCATACGTAGTTTCGGCAGAGGATACGTGTGGTTGTGGTAGTACCCCAGCGGAACCAAGATGCGAGACAACGCTGCTTCACCAGCAGGTAAATCGCCGTTGCGTGTGCATAGAACTGTGCGCACAGCACCATGATCGAGAAAAATCGTTTCATCATTATCTTTGCGACGTTCAAAGTATTCAAGAGCATGGGGAACTCGCTCCAGCAAATCAGCGTAGAGTGCGAGAAACAAACTCATTGACAGATGTGCACGGGGAACATTTTCGTCGCCAAAGGAAGAGAGCGCATCCGGAATGAGAACGACGTGAGAGAACTCATCTGTTCGTATTCCACCGATAATGTCGCGGATGATAGAAAATACAGTCACATCAGGACTTGCCAAAATCATGGAGGGTGTATCGTTGTTCATTGTTCCTACCTTATGCGTGTGCAATGTGGGTTACAGCGACCCCATCGGTAAAAAGTTTACCGAACGAAGTCTGGACAAGATCGTGATAATCGATGTCTTCTTGTTTAACAAAACCTGATTGCGGGAGAACACCTTTAGATACCAGCTCGATCACTGCGCAACAACTTGCTGCGGTGGTCCAACTGATTGCTCGCCAATGTTTTTCATTGATGTCGCGGTTGTTGAATGCGCGAACGAATGTGTCGCGAATAAGTTTGCCCTCTTTTTGGCCTTCGACCGCTGCATAGATATAGACAACGTCATCCGTTGTTTGTGGCTTTGCATCGAGAAGCATTTCAGCAATGAGTTTTCGGTTATTGCGCAGCCGCATTTCATCTGCCAGAAACGACATCAACTCACAATGGCCAGGATAACGAAGTGTTTTATAGTCAAGATTTTCGACAATACCTTCGTAGGTATCTGTCATTGTTCCCAGTCCACCCGACGTAATGAACGCTTCGAGTTTGATTCCGTTGACAATCACCGTTTCGAGTTCTTGAAGTGAAGGGACTGTTTTTTTCTTACCGTGGCGAATTACTTCTGCATCGTTGAGATATTCGTTGACGATTCCTTCGGCAGACCAGTTCACGGCATAACCGAGCAAACCGTGCGGTGCTTGCGGGAGAGCGCCGACGCGAAGTTCCAACGAGCGAACAGATTCAAATTCTCGCATCACCGATGCTCCAACAATTCCAATGAGCCCGGGTGCAAGGCCGCATTGCGGGACAAGGGCAATGGGTGAATTTTCAGAGTATTCGAGTATGACTTTTGTATGGGAGACATCTTCTGTTAAATCGAAGTAATGAATTTTGTTTGCGATTGCTACACGTGCAACATTTGTGTTGAGAAAATACGGCAGACAACTCACGACTGCATCGAAATCAACGATGGCTTTTCCGAGTGCATCAATGTCAGCAACGTCAACTGATTGAGTCGCAAAGGGAAGGTCAGCAGAGAAGTTTTGGTCGAAACCTGTGACTTGAACGTCGGCATGGTGAAGCAGGTCTGCAACAAGGCTCCCGACTTTACCCAGGCCAACAACAGCGACTTTATTTATAGTGCCTTCCACATTTCCTCCATTACAGTTTAACTAGCTTATTGTCGACTATCGATGTGTATTTGTTAAGCTGTAAATTCCCCCTTAACCAGCAGAAAGAGGCGTTATGGACAGGCAAGCTGCCATTAATGGCTTATCTCCGTTGGTCCATGTTCTCAATGAGGCCACGGGGCGTGTTCCCGAGACGTATCTTGAAGATGGTCGCCATTTTCATGGAGATGCTTTGGTAGCAGTTGCCCCGAAGGATCTTGACGAAGTTCGTGCAGTTATTGAGTATGCGCGCAAGAATAATTTACAGATCATTCCTCAAGGGCAGCGCACTGGTTTGGTCGGTGCAACAGTACCTGAGCCAAACGAAGCTGATCATTCGCTCATTATGTCGATGGAACGTTTTCGCGCTGAGCCTATTTATAACGAAGTTGATGAACGAGTTATTGTCGCTGCGGGAATGCGCTTAGGTGAGGTAAATGAATTTCTCAAGCAATTTGGAAAATGTGTTGCTATCGATATAAGCGTTGACCCAATGTTTGGCGGCATGGCTGCAACAAATGTTGGTGGTTCATCTGTTGTTAAGTACGGAGATTTCCGTCAGATGTGTCGAGGTATTCAGGCAGTTTATGCAGACAGTGATGCACATGTGTATAGCACCATCGGTGGATCGACAAAAAGAAATGGTGAATCAGATTACACCAACAATCTTGTTGGCTCTAATGGTGTGCTGGCAGTTATTACGCAAGTTGAATTAGATGTGTTTCCTATCATCGAGCACTCACATACAGCATGGTTTCAAGTACCCGATGACGTTGATTTATCAGCACTTGTTGTAGGAATTAAAGAAAACTTCCACGACTTACTTCTTGCATGTGAATTTACGAGCAAGGAAGCGCTTGCTGCGATAAAAAATTCACCTGAACAAGCCCAGTCGGGCACATCGATGCCATTCGAAAGCGATATCGAGTTTGATGCAATCTTTATCGAGTGGGAAGGGAGTGCGGATGATCTTGGTGAAGATGAACATTCTCAAGAATTATTGTTTGGTTTGATTGAAAAGTTGAAGTTGGGTGACCCTGATATTCTTCCCGTCGAAGCAACATGGAATATTCGCCACCGCACTTCGGATGCGGTTGCAGCTTCGGGAGCAAAACTTATTGGATGTGACATATCTGCGACTACTCAGCAAGTGGGACATTTACGTGCACTTGTTCGATCGCGCGTACGTGAGATGGAGCCACGTTTAACGATCGGTGATTTCGGGCATCTCGGTGACGGTGGTTTACATATGAATATCGTTGTCCCGGAGGTCGTATATGCCGAGTGGAAAGATGCCGGAATCCTTGACGAAAAGATATTAAGTATTCGTATGGCTGTATCAGAGATTGCGGTTAACTTACACGGTGATTTTTCAGCAGAGCATGGTCGAGGTGCAACCAATCGTCCTATCGCTGAGCGTTTTGCCGATCCAACGAGCGAAGCTATGACTGCTGCATTAAAGACAGTGACAGACCCACTCGGAATATTGGGACATCCTGGCAGTCAGCCAATTGTCGCACGCTAGTTAACTCCTCGACCTAACCTGTCGAGAAGAGGAAAATGAGAGGTGCTCGATGTCTGACTATGTAATACCAGAAGAATTGGCGACCAATTCGTTACCTTCTACGGAAAGTATCGCTGTTGAAGTGGAGCGTGTTTTGACACGCCTAGGTGTGAATCTCGATAGATATGGATATGAAACTTCACACTCCACCGATGTGGGAACAAATAATGGTCGTATCGCATTGCGGACACCAATCACCGGCGAGTCGTATGGAACGATCGCAGCGACAACAATCGAAGAACTTGAAACAAAAGTAGCGACTGCTCATTTGGCGTTCGATAGTTACCGAACAATTCCCGCTCCGAAACGTGGGGAATTCGTTCGCATTTTGGGAAATCTCTTGCGTGAGTATAAAAACGAACTTGGTTTTTTGGTGAGTGTTGAAGCAGGAAAAATTGTTTCTGAAGGACTTGGTGAAGTCCAAGAGATGATTGATATTGCAGATTTTGCAGTGGGGCTGTCTCGTCAACTCTACGGAAAAGTAATCGTCAGTGAGCGCGAAAATCATTCGATGCGCGAAACGTGGCATCCGTTGGGTGTGGCTGGAGTGATCACAGCTTTTAACTTTCCTGTTGCCGTGTGGGCGTGGAATGCCTGTGTTGCGTTTGTCTGTGGTGATCCTGTTGTTTTCAAACCATCGGATAAATGTTGCGTGTCAGCCATTGCCTGTCATGAACTAGCACTTCGTGCTGCACGCGAAGCAGGTGTGGACGAAAACATTATCCAGCTTGTTCTTGGCGGTGTCGATAGTGCTCAAGCGTTAGCGCGTAACGAAAACGTTGCGTTGCTCAGTGTGACGGGTTCGGTTGCAGCGGGTGCAGCTTTAGCGCCGTTGGTACAGGAGCGTTTTGGTAAAACTCTTTTGGAACTCGGTGGCAATAACGCAATGATTGTAACCCCGAGTGCTGATCTTGATCTCGCCGTTCGAGCGATCACGTTTGCTGCAGCTGGTACGGCTGGACAACGTTGCACGACGTTGCGCAGATTGATTGTTCACAAAGACATTGCTGATGAACTTTTA
Source organism: uncultured Burkholderiales bacterium (assembly GCA_964516875.1). GTDB lineage: Bacteria > Actinomycetota > Acidimicrobiia > IMCC26256 > JAGPDB01 > JAGPDB01. Next base: position 113,159 of record CAZFAO010000003.1, on the reverse strand, counting down.
GAACGCATCACTCGCGCCTATCAATCGTTGAGTGTGGGAAATCCTCTTCATGAAGCAACACTTGTTGGTCCACTGATTGGTGAAATGTCGAACAACTCACTCAATGCAGCAGTTGCGCAAGCGAGTGTCGATGGCGATATTCTCGTCGATCCAACCGATGAGCAACTTTCAGAGCATGCCTTCTATCGACGACCTGGTTTGGTCCGTATGAATGCCCACACGGAGCTCTTATCGCAAGAAACTTTTGCTCCACTGTTATATGCGGTGGAATACACAGACCTTGGTGAAGCGATTGCGTTAAATAATTCTGTTCCCCAAGGATTGTCGTCATCAATCTTCACTCAGGATGTTCGCGAAGCAGAACTCTTTTTATCCGATGCTGGTTCTGATTGCGGAATCGCGAATGTCAACATTGGACCGTCGGGTGCAGAAATCGGCGGAGCGTTTGGAGGAGAAAAAGCTACCGGTGGTGGACGCGAGTCAGGTTCGGATGCATGGAAAACATACATGCGTGTTCAAACTAATACCGTCAACTACGGAGATACCTTGCCCCTCGCCCAAGGCGTCGAATTTATTTAAAGTCTGGAGGTCCGTCCTTCCTTATCGCCTAAAACGGACAGTCCGATTTGTCCGAAAAGGGAGGACGGACCTCCTAGAGCAGGGAGTTTACGATGAAGTCGATGTTCTCAACGGTGGTAGCTGGATTGACAATGCAGATTCGGAGCACCTTTTCGCCAGCGTAAATCGTGGGAACTATATAGGCGTGACCCTTTTCCAACATGGAAGCCGACCATGCTTCGTAGTCCTCGTCAGACCACCCCTTGCGTCGGAAGAGAACAATGCTGAGCTGTGGCTCGATGACGAGTTCCACATGTTCAGATGCACGAATGATCTCGGCCCCTTGGTGTGCAACATCAACACAATGAGAAATTGCTTGAGCAAAGGCATCGGTTCCGTGAACGGCCAATGTAAACCATAGCGGCAATCCACGCGCGCGTCTCGTGAGATGGTGCGCATAATCGGAGGGATTAAATTCTGTGTAATTAATCGCGTCTAAATATTCTGCGTGTTGTGCGTGCGCGAGACGAGCATCGAGCGGATCTTTATAAATCAATGCAGCACAATCGAACGGTGAGAATAACCATTTATGCGGATCAACAATGAAGCTATCTGCTTGAACAACTCCATTAAATAACGGCGCTGTTTTTTCACATAACATGGCTGCACCACCGTACGCTCCATCGACATGAAACCACACATCGCGTTCAAAGGCGATTTCACCTGTGCGTTTTAGTTCATCGACATAACCAGAGTTCGTTGATCCCGCAGTTGCGATCACGGCAAAGAGGCGGGCGTTGTCGTCGACCGAATAAGAATCTAATGCTTGTGTGAGGTTTTCTGGCGTGAGGCGTAAATATTCATCTCCAGGAATTGCAAGGATGTCGACATCCATTGCTTGTGCTGCATGTTTTATCGATGAGTGTGCGCTCGGCGCGCAGGCAACGGCAAGACGTGTCCGCTCCATTTCCGGGTGCACGCGTCGGAACCAGTGGCGTGCAGCAATAAGTGCGGAAAGGTTTGCCGCCGTTCCGCCAGAAACAAAAACGCCTTCGGCGCTGTCTGGATAACCAACAACATCCATAATAAATCGCAGCGCTTGGTTTTCTGCAGCAACAACACCGGCGCCTTCTTCCCATGTTCCACCAAATGTTGAGCATGCGGACACAACAACATCGATAAGAGATGCTGCGTTAGCGGGAGCATTGGGGACGTACGAAAGATAAAGAGGATGGTCGGTGGATATTGTTGCAGGGTTTATGACGTTTTCGAAAAACTCAAATGCTGCTTTCGGACCCATACCTTCTTTCGATATGAGACCATTGAACTGCGGCAAAAGAATTTCAGGTGCAACGGGTCCACCAAGCGGTGGTGGTTCCATCTCGAATCGCTTGCGAACAAATCGAGCGATTTGATCCGCTAATTGCTGAGTTTCTTTGTCGTAGTGATGTAGTTCCATGGATTATTTCGATGCGTCGCGTTTTTTTGCGGCAAGACCGGACAACACTTCCCACACAACGCGGTGAGCAACATTGATGGTATTGTCAGAAACATCATACGCCGGTGCAACTTCGACGATATCCATTCCGACAAGGTTGGTTTCTCCCGCGATTCGTCGAACGCTGCGGAGAAGATCAGCAGCACTCAATCCACCAGGTTCAGGCGTACCTGTCCCGGGAGCGACCGAAGGATCCAAACAATCAACATCGACGGATAGATATATATACTCAGCACCTTCACGAGCTTGCGCAATGGCATCGGTAATTACATCTTTGATTCCGCGATCGACAATGTCTTGCATGGTGTGCCAGCGCATACCTTGTTCTTTCATCCACGTAAATTCTTTTTCACCTGGCCAATATCCACGAAGACCTACTTGGATAAAATTTGATCCTGAGACTGTGCCGGATTCGATCAGTCGTCGCATGGGAGTTCCGTGGCTGTAGAGATTTCCGTCGATAATGTTTCCGGTATCGGCGTGTGCATCAAAATGAATCATTCCAACGTTGCCCTTGCCATACTTTCTCGCAACAGCAGTGACAGAAGGAACAGCAACAGAGTGGTCGCCTCCCAGCGTGACGGAAAAAATATCGCGCGACACAACTTCAAACACGCGATCTTCGATAGCTTGTCGCGATGTTTCCCACATGCCTGCTTGGCAAATTGCGTCAGCAAAATCGACGCACGCTAGGTAGTCAAAAATTTCAACACCTAAATCTATGTTGTACGTTCCAGGATGATAGGCGCTTGCTCGCAACGCTTGAGGTCCAAAGCGCGCGCCAGGTCTGTTGGATGTATTGGCATCATAGGGCGCTCCGACGACTGCAACATCGGGGGAGAACTCATCGAGTTGTTCTGGTTCGGTGAGGTAAGGGAATTTTCCGAAACTCAACATTCCTTGGTAACTCGGAGCATCGAGTTGTGCTTGCATACCCGGAGGAATAAGTCCGGCCAATTCGGGTGAAATATTCTGTTGGCCGTTCTCACTAAGATCTGAATCTATGTCAAGCCTTGCGGGTACCGCGCGGCTTTCTCCGTCGCTCGTCCCTCGCTCAGTCGAATTGTCGTGTGATGTCATAGAACTAGATTATCGACATTTTGCGAGTGTAAGTGTACAGAATCGAAGAAAAAGTAAGAACCTAAATTGTGTGAATTCGCGCGCCTGCGTATTCTGCGAGAATATCGCGGGTTGTCTCGTGGCATGTGAAATAGATCACTTGGCGATCACGTCCGATTTCTCGGATCACGGGGGCCAGCGCTTCAAAGCGTGCTCTGTCAGAGTTCACGGCAATATCATCAAACAATGCGGGTACATGCTTCCCCCGGGAAGAGGTTTGCATGAGGGCTAAACGCAAACACAAATAGAGTTGTTCGCGCGTTCCCCGCGAAAGTTGGGTAATGGAAATCCCGTGAGGGGCACGGTCGCCAATAATGCGGATCACAGGTTCGTTTTTTCCGATTAGTTCTTGTTCAATAGTGACGTGGTTCCATTCACCTCTCGTGATGGTCGACAACATGGATGACGCAACACGAAGGAGTTCGGGCTGGTTGTCCTGGCGAAATGTATCAAGCGCATGGGAAACAGTTTTGTGTGCAACATAGAGTCCTCGGTAGTGTGCATGAAGTTCACGAAGTTCATCAATAAGTTGTTGCGAGCGCTGTGTTTCATCAGCAATCTCTGTCGACGAACTTGCAGCGCGCCTCTGTTCATCGAGACGAACAATGTCGTGATCGATTTCTTTGCGTTGACCTTCAATTTCGTCTTTGATTCGAACGAGATCATCAAGTTCTGCGCGTACGTCGTCAAGAGAGGTGCGAGAGTATTGGTTTCGTGCATTTTCGATGCTGGAAAAATTCGCGCACAGCCTTTTTTCAATTTCTCTCAGTTGGTTATCCTTAAGGTGCACATTTTCTTCTTGCTTTTTTTGTTCAACTGCGATGTCGTGAAGTGATTTTGCCCATACGTGGATATCTTCGAGCGTTTCAAACGGAATCGACGTTTCACACTCTGTTCCGCGGGCGATTTCACGGAGATTTTCAGCGCGTGCAAAAATGGCGTCAAGCCGAGTTCGAGTTGCCGTGAGTGTTGCGTCAAGATCTGTTAACCGCTGCGAACGTTCGGCGTAGTCCTTAAAAGAATCAAGATAAATAGAAGCAAGTTGCGGAGTTGTTCCACTGGGGAATCCAGCGGAAGTTAACGCGGAGATATATGTTTGGTTTGTAAGTTCGCGCTCTGCATCCTTCTTTTTTTGTTCATCGAGCAGAGTGTTAATTCTGCTGTTGAGGTCTTGAATCGCGGCGTGTTTTTCATTGAGTTCCCGATTCATCTGCTGCACATAGAGTTCATTTGATGCTGGTATTTCAATGACATGGTTTGCAGCACTTTTCGCAGAGAGTAATGCATACGCTCCAGCCGCGCACGCAAGGACAGCTCCGGTGATCCAGAGTGCTGGCAGGGCGAGAACAAATCCTGCAACAAAAAGTGCAATACCAAATACGGATGCAACAATTCCTCCAATACGAGAGGTTCGTTGCGATGTGGGAGCGGGTGAAATCGGCACAACATTTTCCTGAGGAGGACTTGTTGCCTTATTGATATCGAGAACAAGTTGCTCAGATGCTTTCGTCAGCAATCCGAGATCGTTGGTGTATTGAGCAATTTGATCTTTGATCGCCTTGATTTCTGTCGTATAAGAAATGTGATTTCGATTTTCACTTTCAATCACACTCAAGAAGTGCGGAGATCGCACGGTTGGGTCAAGTGAATCGGGCGAAATGGTGAGACTGAGTTCATTATATTGGAGAGAATGTTGGTCTTTGAGTGCCGAAAGCGTTGAAGTGATGCGATCTTTTTCTTTCTGGTCACCTTGGTCCAGTAATTCCTTACAGGTGTGAACCAACATGTTGATGTCCATGATGCGAGAAATTAATTCCGAATCAATCGTTGGTTTGGGAGTGCTCGATAACAATTCGTATGTGTCAAAATCGTCAGCGTTTTCGATGAGTTGTGATTTTTCGGTAATGTGCGTACGAATCTCGACAATGCGCGCATCAATGTCGCTCAATTTCTTGTGAAGTTCAACCAGATCCGAATCAATTGTTTCTAATCCTTTTTCTTTTTGACGGAGTTGTTTGATGAGCGTTGATGAGTTGTTGAGCTCTTTGAGAATACGGTTAATTTTCTTGTTTTTTGCCTGTTTGGCTTCCGAGTACATTTCATCGCGTTGCTTGGTGAGCTCCGAAAGCAACGCCGGTGGGGAAATTCCCGAACCCGTCAGTGACGCGCCGAAAAACATATTCATCACTTCATCTTCGGTGATGAGTTTGTTCGATTCTTCACGGCTGAGTTCATCGAGGGTGAGAGAGAACACCTTGTTGTAATGATTGCGGGATAATCCGTCGGTTAATGCGCGGCTGATGTCGCTTGCTCGCAAAGTGCTTGACGAAACGTGAGCTTGAGAAATGTTGTCGACAAATTGTTGAGTGAGCGAAACTTTTTCATCGCCAAGCTCGATCAATGCAGTTCCTGAGATAGAAGGGTCAAGATGGGCAAATGCTTTTTTCGCAGCGGCTGTTTTTAATGCAACAATGTCGTCACTGGAAGCGAACATCATCCATTCCAGAAAGTCGCGAACGCGTGATTTACCTGCTTCGTTACTTCCGTAAATGACGTTGACGTGTTCAGAGAGGTCTTCGCATGAAATGGGATCAAGAGAAGAATACCGAAGGGAGAAAGACGAAAAGTGTGTCATGAGCGTTGTCCTGAGTGCTTAAGATCAGACAATGTGGCGAGGATGACACTCGCGGCATCGTCGCGGATATCGATATCTTCGTCATTTACATACCGCGCCATTGTTGCCGCACGCGGTCCATAGAGTTCTTCGATGTTCGGTGGAGTTGCGTCGGTAAGTTCAGACTGAATTGATCCGTAAAAAGGGTCCTGGTCAACAAGTTCTTCGAAAGAACGAAATGAGTTTTCTGTTTTTATCGACGTTACAAAATAATTAGTTCGTATATCGTTGAGAGCGCCGAGGAAAGACGCTGGATCAACTTCACCAAATACATCCAAGTTTGCTCGTACTAAATAAAAGATGTCATCATCGCCGCACGCGGAAGAAATAGTTTGTGATGCAAACGATACGATGTCATCTTCTTCCAAAAATTCGTGTGCATTAATAGAGAGCGAGATATAACGCACGCAATCGGTCGGAATAAATGTTGAGCTCACGGCACCACCGGGCGCATCAACACTAATAAGCACGCATCCTTTTGGTTCTTGTTCAGAGGGTTTGGCAGAAAGCCCTTGCGAATTTCCTGAATACGCAACCAAGGGCGACTCTGAAATAATGGAGCGTTTATGTATATGACCAAGTGCGAAATAATCATAATGATGGGCACACAGCGATTCGGATGTTGAAGGCGCATAGTTCGTGTGTTGAGAATTGCCACCCACATTTGTATGTAAAACGCCAATGTTGACTGCATTACTCACAGCTTGTGGGAAAAGCACACTCAAATCTCGCGATTCATCGTTGGTGGCGTAGCTCACGCCATGCAGCGCAATCGTGCGACCGTCTTTTTCGATAAGAACTGTTTCGGGCTTTTTTGAGGAAAATAAATGGACATTGTCGGGCCATGCCTTATTCAATTTTGTGATCGACTTAATGGGATCATGATTTCCCAAAGCAATAGCAACATCAATGTTGTGTTCATTCAACAGGCTAAGAAATGCGGTGAAGCGCGATCGCACGCGCTGGTCTTTCGTCGCTTGATCGCGACCGTCAAAAATATCACCTGCAATAATGACGCAATCGACTTGATTTTCAATTGCTGTTGTACAGATGAGATCGAGAGACAAAAGGTGGGCATCGCGCAGTAATACTCGCTCTTGCGGGGAGAGATCATCAGACACTGACTCTCGAACAGAGTCACGCAACCTCGCCCCAAGGTGCAAATCGGCACAATGCAGAATGCGTACGGCTGAATCAGAAGAACTCGTCACTATATAAGAGTACTAGTTGCCTACGACAAAATCGATTGCGAGTCTGGAGGTCCGTCCTTCCTTTTCAGACAAAAGGAACTGTCCGATTTGGGCGAAAAGTGACGGACCTCCTAAGGAGTGATGTAGGGGGAGGAGGCGGACATGACGGCATCACGAATGCGCATGGCATCTTTTATATCGTCCTCGTCGAACGACTCATTTTGTCCCAGCCACACGCCCTCGTCGGTGTAGTCCATAATAAAAAGTCGCGAGTCGTCAAACAACCAAAAATCCAATGCGCCCCAGCGGTTGAAGGGAACATCAAATTCATCTTCGTCACACAAATCGTCGAAGTCATCTTCACTGAGGAGGCGAATTTCTTCACCAGCACCAGACGTCTCAGGGTAAGCAACACCCAATTCGAAACGTAAGTAATCCGTCATTGGGGTTCCCACGACATGGACACGACTCATTGATTTTCCGGCAGAAGTTTTATCGTGCACAAGATCTATCCACCATTTGGCATATTCGTTGTCGTACGTAACTTTTTTACCTTCGAGATAATCAGCGATCATCTTTTCTTCATAGTCAACTCGATATTCAGGAAGCGTTTCGAGGCGAAAAGCCGATTGTGAAAAGGTAAGAAATGGTTCGGTGAAATCGTCCTCTTGACTCATGGCCTTCAGGCTAGAACTTCTTCCTTGAGTGAGGCTAGTTGCGCGATGGCGCCTAAGAAAAGGTTATTGAGAGATCAAGGATTTCAACTCAACAATCATCCGGTTGTATAAGTTTTCATCGGATTCAAGCGTATTTGCTGCGATATGGGGCACCACCAAGACGCGTGAGCTTGAATATGCGCGTTGTACATCGACCGTTTGATCCCGAAGATAGAACGGTTCAGGGCCGGGAACATCTGTTGCAAAACCGCCAATAGTTTTTTCGTTGATGGCCTGTGCAATGGCGTCGAGATTAACCAGCTGATGTCTCGCGACGTTCACGAGATAAGCGTCATTTTTCATTAGCGCAATTTCTTCTGTGGAAATATAGTTAACCGTTTCATCGGTCACAGGAATCGCCAGAACAACAAAGTCACTTTGTTGAAGAAGTCCTTCTTTGGTGGTGAATTTTTCGAGCCCGAGTGTCTGCGCGCGTTCTCGCGATGGGTGTGCAGTATGACACAAAACGTTCATGCCGAAACCGCGCCCAATCTCCATAAGATATTTTCCGATATCGCCTGCGCCGATAACACCCAGCGTTTTGCCTCTCAGTTCGGTTCCCCAAAAACTTTGTGTATCAAATTTATTTGCAGCAATGTTATTTTCGGCAGCAGAAATCATTCGGATCAGTGACAACATATAACCAAACGAAGCTTCTGCGACAGCCGACGCACAAAAACCTGGAAAGTTAATAACTGTGACGTTGTGTTGTTCACAATATTCAAGGTCGATATGGTTGGTCCCAATGCTTGCTGTAATCAGTGTGCGCAATTGAGGAAGGCTCGATAAAACTTTTTCGTTAAACAATGTGGTCACGTTCGTGACGACAATCGTTGCGTTTTTACATCGCTCAATTGTCTCGTTTTCATCGACAGGCGATTTCGACGAAAACTCTATATCGGCATCTTGTAAAAGAGGCTCCTGCGCAACTGCTTCAGCAAAGTGAGTGAGCGGATCGACAGAAACAATAGAAATCGAATTCATGAAGACAGTGTACTTGTAGAATTATTGATGTTCATAAGCAATATTGAACGCTCCGCGCGTCCGATCGCAACAATGCCTCTTTATAGCGCGGCCGTCGAGCTATTGTTTCCTTAGTGAGCGACGAACCGATTATCGAAATCGATCATGTGACGAAATCATTTGATGATTACGTCGCGGTCAAAGATGCGAACTTCACAATCAAACGTGGAGAGTTTTTTTCCATGCTCGGTCCATCGGGTTGTGGAAAAACCACAACACTTCGTATGATCGCAGGTTTCGACATGCCCACATCGGGTTCTATCCGCCTCGATGGCAAAGATGTTTCGCGTACGCCGCCGTACAAGCGTGATGTCAATACTGTTTTTCAGCAATATGCGCTGTTCCCGCATATGACGGTTGCAAAAAATGTCATGTTCGGGCTCACCATTAAAGGAGTCAAAAAATCTGAAGCGAAAAAACGCGCAATGGAAATGTTGGAGGTTGTTCGGCTGACTGATTTTGCGGATCGCAAACCTGTGCAACTGTCGGGCGGTCAACAACAACGTGTTGCTCTTGCTCGCGCACTCGTTAACATGCCCAAAGCGCTGTTGCTTGATGAACCGCTTGCCGCGCTCGACTTAAAACTTCGCCAAGCAATGCAATTCGAGCTCAAACGCATTCAGCGCGAAGTGGGAATTACATTTATTTTTGTTACGCACGATCAACATGAAGCATTGACGATGAGTGATCGCATTGCGGTGATGAGCCAAGGTCGTGTCGAACAAATCGGTACACCGGAAGAAATTTATAACACACCAGCAACGAATTTTGTCGCTGGATTTATTGGAGACGCAAACCTCGTCAAAGGTACCGTCACAGAAGTTGATAATACAGGTGTTGTTGTTGATGTCGGTGGCGATCTTGTGAGATCGGAATCGCTTGCGGATGATGTCGAGGTGAATGATCCTGTCACCATCATGATCCGTCCCGAGCGCATTATTTTGACGCCCGAAGCAAGCGCTTCTACTTCGAGTCATCCAGAGCGAAGCGAATCTACTTCCCGTCATCCAGAGCGAAGCGAAGGATCTCATCACTACCTGACCTGCACCGTCACCTCGCACACTTTTCAAGGTGCTCAGTCACGATATGGACTCGTCACACAAGATGGGCAAGAAGTTTTTGCCTACATCGATTGGACCGATGAATTACCAGAACAAGAGCCGGGATCGATCGTTCGACTCTCGTGCGATGAAAAAGCCATCCGTACATTTGCCTAAAGGAGCATCATGACTAAGAAAACAGATGAAGAAATTGAAGAAGCTGTCAAAGCAACTCTCAACCGTCGAGACTTTCTCAAAGCGAGCGGTTTGATAGCCGCGGGTCTTGCAGTTTCTCCGGCACTCCTTGCAGCATGCACGTCGAATTCGAGCTCAGACAGTTCCGCAAAGTCCATCCATATCTCGAACTGGCCAACCTATATTGGTGACAGCCAGAAGAAGGGCTTTGAAAAAGCAACAGGAATCAAGCTGACGTACACCGAAGATATTAATGACAACGATGAATACTTCGCGAAAATTTCTCCGCTCCTCAATAAAGATAAATCGATTGACCGTGATGGTTTTGTATTAACGGACTGGATGGCGAATCGAATTATTAACCAAGTCAAATGGGCTCAACCGCTGTCGCAAAAGAAATTGACCAACAAAGACAATCTTGTCGACGCGTTGCAATCACCTACATTTGATAAGAAACGAACGCATTCCATGCCGTGGGCATCGATCATTGCTGGTATTGCATACAACATTAAGTTGACCGGCAAAGAGATCAAAACGTTTGACGACTTTCTTAATGTCCAAGGATCTAAAACCGTGTTGTCAGAAATGCGTGACACAATCGGCATCATGTTGATGGACGCAAATGTGAAACTTGCAGACGCTACACCTGAACAAATCACAACGCAGTTCGAGCGTCTCCAAGAATTGATCGATTCGAAAAAGATCGATGGTATCAACGGAAATGATTACATTACTGATCTCAGTAGTGGAAACCTTGCAGCATGTATTGCGTGGTCGGGAGACGCGTCTCAGATGACCATTGACAATCCTGATATCCGATTCGTTATCCCCGAATCAGGTGGAACGTTGTCGTCGGACAACTTTATGATTCCTATTTCGTCGGACAAACCAGATCAGGCAACTGAATTTATTAACTATTTTTACGATCCGGTTGTCTCGGCACAATGGGTTGCAGACGTGCAATATATTTCCCCCGTCAAGGGAGTCGCCGATGAGTTAACCAAGCTCGGTGGCGATGCCGCGAAGTTGGTCGATAATCCGCTGGCAGTACCTGATGAAGCAACGCTTGCACATCTGCAAATGTTTCCTTCGTTGGAAGAAAAAGTTGAAGAAAAATTTGCTGACCAAACAAGTGAAGTTGTTGGGGCAGGGTAATCCATGCCCACCGCGCAGATCAACACGACGCCTCAGGCTCTGGAACACGAGCCTGTAAAACAAAAGCGACGTCGTCGATTTGCGCCAGCTGCACTTTTATCGCCGGGGATAATATGGCTGTTGCTCTTTTTCTTCATACCGCTTGTTTCGCTTTTCATTAAATCGCTGTCGTCCAAACCAAGCCGTTTTGCAGAGCCCGTTTTTACATGGGAATGGAGCAACTATTCGCAGGCGTTTTCGCAATATGGTGAACAGTTTCAACGTTCGTTTGAATATGCATCGATCGCAACGGTGATTGCATTGTTTCTTGCATTCCCTTTGGCTTATGTCATTGCGTTTCGAGGTGGACGATGGAAGAACTTGTGGATGGGATTGGTGATGGTTCCCTTCTTTACCAACTTCCTCATTCGAACTTTGGCCTGGAAAACCCTTTTAGGAAATGAAGGCCCCTTGTTCTCACATTTTGTCGGCAAGGATGCAACAATCCCAATACTCTCTTCCGACTTTCAAATTCTTCGCACACCCGGCGCCGTGATTGGTGGATTGGTGTACAACTTTTTACCGTTCATGATTTTGCCTCTGTACGTCGCACTCGAAAAGATCGATCCAAAACTGATCGATGCCGCGCGCGATTTATCTGCAAACACGTTTGTCGCTTTTCGAAAAATAGTATTACCTCTGTCAGCGCCAGGAATATTTGCAGGAAGTTTGTTGGTATTTATTCCTGCTGCAGGTGACTTCGTGAACGCATATTATCTCGGCACAACGCAGACGTCGATGATCGGAACCGTGGTGCAAAACCAGTTTCTCAATCAAAATTCGTACCCCGTTGCTGCTGCGTTGTCCTTTGTTTTTATGTTGATAGTGTTGGTTCTCTTTATTGTGTACTCAACGGTGTTTGATGCAGAGGATCTTGCAGGATGAGTGGTGAGACGTACGTTGCGTCGCGATCAGGTCGCATTGGGAGACGGTTCATCAACGGGTGGGCAGTCTTTACGATGGTGTATCTCTTTGCGCCGATATTTATTATTGTTCTTTTCAGTTTCAATGATCCAACATCAAAATTTAATCTCACGTGGAAAGGTTTCACCACCAAGCATTGGGTTAAAACGATTGCGGGTGGAGAACCCGACAAGTTTTTCTATCCTGAACTCAACCAGGCACTGATGCGAAGCGTTGCCATCGGGTTGATTTCTGCAGCGGTTGCGACAGCGCTAGGAACCATCATGGCGTTTGCTCTCACTCGCTATAAACCAAAGGGATCAGGATTTTTTAGCACGTTGTTGGTTTTGCCGCTCACGACTCCAGAAATTGTTTTGGGCGCTTCGCTCTTTGCGTTGTTCCTTGACTTTTCTATCAAGATAGGAAGCATCAACATCGGTTTCGAGCCAGGGTACCTCACGATATTTTTAGCTCACGTCATGTTTTGTATGAGCTATGTCACGCTCACGGTCAAGGCACGTCTGCGTGGTTTTGAATGGCAACTCGAAGATGCAGCGCAAGATCTTGGTGCAACTCCTCGAAAAGCATTTTGGAAAATTACGTTGCCGTTGGCACTCCCGGGTATTTTTGCTGCCTTCTTACTTTCGTTTGCTCTGTCGTTTGACGACTTTATTATCACGCTGTTTGTTAAGGGCGATGTTGAGACGTTCCCCATCCGCGTTTTCGGTCAATCGCGAACGTCAATCCCACCTCAAGTCGATGTCCTGTCCACCATTTTGTTGCTTGTAACAACGCTTGCTTTTGTTATCCCCACCGTGGTTGCGGTGCGACGTTCCAAGAAACTGGACCGAAACCGCATTATTATCCCTTGAGTTAAGTTCTACCTTTGTCGAGAGTTTACCTATGAAACCACGAATTTTGTTAACGTCGCGCCCAAGTGCCGATGCTGCACCTATTAGTGAATCTCGTTATCGAGAATGGGTGTATGCGAGTGACACAGATTCTCTCCGCAGTGTTGGCGCGATTGTAACAATTGTTCCCGTGAGTGACCCAGATGACATTCCTATTATTTTGAATGCTGTTGATGGATTGGTTGTTGCCGGTGGACGAGACATTAATCCTTTATGTTATGGACAACAAGCAGATTCACATACCGGTACACCTCATACTGATCTTGACGCTAGCGACCTTGCACTTTTACGCAATGCACGCGAAATGGGAATTCCAACATTGGGAATCTGTCGCGGAGCTCAAGCTCTGAACGTAATGTGTGGAGGAACACTGGACCAAGACATTTCTGGAAAACGTGCATTTCATCCAACCCTACCAGAACTGTTTGAAGATCGAGCTGAATATCGACACATGGTTACTCTTGAAGATGATTCGTGGTTGGCGCGCTCGTATGGAAATACTCGAATTGCAACGAACTCAATTCATCACCAGGCGCTTGATGTTGTCGGTGATGGTTTGCGTGTTGTGGGACGCGCTGATGATGGAACAATCGAAGCAGTTGAATCGACGACTGATTGGTTTGCTGTCGGCGTGCAATGGCATCCAGAATTGTTAGATGACCCTGAAGTGTTGTTTAAACCTTTTATTTCGGCGGTTTCTGCGCATCGCGATTCGCATGATCGACGCTCAGAAGAGTCTGCTTCGTAGTACCTAGGGTGTTATCCCCCTCGTCATTCAGAGCGAAGCGAAGAATCTCTACCGATCGCACTCCGTATATTGAGATCCTTCGGACTTCGTCCTCTGGATGACACATGAATACCGACTGTGGATGACACGAGAACACCATCTCTGAATGACACGAAAAAAATCAATAAAACATGCGTGAAATGTCGCACCTGCCAGTAAAAGTGTGCAAAGATTCTATTAACCCAAATCCAAATGGAGGAAAAAGTGAATAGAAAAGAACTTGTTGCAGAAATTGCAGAACGAGCGGAACTCGAAAAGAAAAAAGCTGATGAAGTGTTGCAACACACCATTGAAATCATTACGCAATTCGTCGCTAAAGGCGAAAAAATTGCAATCCCAGGATTTGCAAAATTTGCTCGTGTAGATCGCAAAGCTCGCATGGGTCGTAACCCTGCAACTGGCGAAACAATCAAGATCAAGGCTTCTCGTAAAGCACGCATTACGCCACTCAAGGCTTTCAAGGATGCTGTTCTTACAGGAAAAGTTCCAGCATCAAAGGTTGTTAAAACTGCACCAAAGAAAGCAGCAGCAAAGCCTGCAGCGAAAAAGGCAGCAGCTAAGAAGCCTGCAGTGAAAAAAACAACTGCGAAAAAAGCAGCAGCTAAGAAGCCAGCAGCAAAGAAAGCAACTGCGAAAAAAGCTCCTGCAAAGAAAGCAACTGCGAAAAAAGCTCCTGCAAAGAAAGCTCCAGCACGTAAAACAGCTGCAAAGAAAAAGACAACAGCTAAAAAGCGCTAGTCCTTTTTATCCAGAGTTTTTTACCCTGGATGTGGATAACTCAAGGAGGCCTTCGGGCCTCCTTTTTTTGTTTATTTCTCCTGCGAGTATGACGAGCAATCATCTCGATCGACATTAAGATTGCTCTGCACACATTTTCGCGCGAGCTATTCAACCAACGCGGAATTCGAGACGATCAGGGAGAAAAAATGTCGGGATTCACACTCGATCTCACAGATGAACAACAACAAATAAAAGATTGGGTTCATACTTTTTCTGAGGATGTCATTCGACCTGTCGCGCATGATTACGACGAGCGCGAAGAAATGCCGTGGGATATCATTCTCGAAGCTTCAAAAATTGGTTTGTACTCGTGGGAGTTTTTGGCGCAAGCATATTCTGACGAAAATGGTTTGACTCTTCCTATTGCAATGGAAGAACTTTTTTGGGGAGATGCCGGAATTGGTTTGGCCATCATGGGAACCACACTGGGCGTGTCGGGAATCATGGGTAATGGAACACCCGAACAAATCGAAGAGTGGATTCCACAATGTTTTGGTTCTCCTGAAAAAATTCAAACAGCAGCATTTTGTGTGAGTGAACCTGACGCTGGATCTGATGTGAGTTCGTTGCGCACGCGCGCTGTGTATGACGAAGCGAAAGACGAATGGGTGTTAAATGGAACCAAAGCGTGGATCACGAATGGTGGAATAGCCGATGTCCATGTTGTTGTTGCCAGTGTTGAACCTGAGTTCAAAGCACGTGGACATGCCAGCTTTGTTATTCCTCCAGGAACACAAGGTCTGTCTATGGGATCGAAGTACAAAAAGCACGGAATCCGAGCGAGCCATACTGCTGAAGTTATTTTGCAAGATGTGCGCATTCCTGGTTCGTGCTTGTTGGGTGGAAAAGAAAAACTCGATCACAGAATTGCAAAAGCTCGCGAAGGAAAGTCAACATCAACTCAAGCTGCAATGAGCACGTTTGAAGCGTCGCGCCCATTGGTGGGAGCACAAGCAATTGGTATTGCGCGCGCAGCCTATGAACATTCCCTTGCCTATGCGATAGAGCGAGAAACGTTTGGTCGACCCATCATCCACAATCAAGCAATTGCGTTCATGTTGGCAGACATGATTACTGAAATTGATGCCGCTCGATTGCTCGTCTGGCGAGCATGTTGGATGGCGCGCAACGGAAAACATTTCGTGGCCGGCGAGGGATCCATGAGCAAACTCAAAGCGGGTGAAGTTGCTGTAAAAGTCACGGAAAATGCTATCCAAATTCTTGGTGGGTACGGTTATACGCGTGAATATCCCGTCGAGAGATGGCACCGAGACGCAAAAATCTACACAATTTTTGAAGGAACATCAGAGATTCAACGTCTCGTTGTTGCTCGCGCAATCAGTGGTGAACACATCCATTGACCAAAACTTAAGAAATACTTTTTGTAGTTGTAGCGAACTCTGCGAATAACGCGAATAATCTGCGTTGAAGCACCATAACTATGACTTATATGTCTTTTTGTGCTTGTGGTTTAGTTAAACGTAGTCCACAATAATATTGTTACCTCATAACGGACGAATGGATTTCGATGATTATGGACGATTCTCTTTCCCGCCTATCCGCTTCCCGTTTGATTCATAAGAGATTTATTGTTCTTGTTGGATCACTCGTTGTACTTCTTATTGCAGCGACTTACTTTTCTGGATCTGGTTCACAAGCCAACGCGGATAAAGCAAAGTTGAAGGCACAAAAAGCTTCCATGCTTAGTGAGCCAAATCCTGTGAAAAACCCTCCGTACACATTTGGTCCTAAGTGTGCAATGAACGTAGCTGTTGCGCTCGATCGATCTGGTTCGGCTATCCCTTATGAGGATCAGCTCAAAGGTACCTTGAAAGGGTTCTATCAACTTTTGCATGATCGCGCGAGATCAATCCCGACAGGGGGAAGCGCTAACGTATTTCTCGATGCTTTCGGCACTTACTCTGTTCAGCAAAATGGTCTTCCACCTGGATTGACAGAAGAACAAACAGCGGAATGGTTTAGCCGCTATGACATTGCTAACGCTGACAACCTTGCTTTCCAACAAAATCTTGTCGATGACATTTATTACATTGGTGATCAGAATCAACCCTATCCTGAGGGACGTTCTGATCTTGCTTACAAGGGATTTTTTGGTGGGACGTATACCGATAATACGCCGTTCCGGAAATCTCGTGCTGGTGCTGGTGCAACAAATTATGACGCACCACTGACGTCGTTAACTCGTCAAATTACCTTTTGGACAGGGGGTGACGTTACTCGACGAGGTGATTCGGATTTTGATTTAGTGTTGATGATTACTGATGGTTTACCTAATAAGAGTTATGGTCCAGACCATGAACCCCAATTTGAAGAACAAGAATTGGTAAATCCTTCTCCAATGGGTCCGCTTACATATGCTCGCCAAGCGGTCAATACTTTGCGCACAGGAAATTCAGTTATAAATGAAGAAACAGGCAAAGACGTTGGTGACCAATTCATGAGGGCTCGTCCACCTGTACCAGTTATTGGTATTTTGGCAGGGCTTGGTTCGGATAGAGAAGAATCTATCGAGAATATGCAATATGTCTTTGGTGAAGGGAACTGGTATATCACATCGAACTTCACGGATGAGCTCAGCGAGGCACTTGCAGAGGCTATTAAAGACATCGGTTGTTTCCCCAATACGAAGATTGTCGTGAATCCAGACTTTAAAGTGACTGCTTCTGCGCCATCAAACGAAGTCGAAGAGGGTGATGATGCAAACGTCAAACTTACGATAACGAACACTGGTGATGTAGCAATGGACATTACAAAAATTGAAGCATTTGGTCCTGGTACATCGTATGGGGATGCAGCAAACAAAAGACCTCCACTTGACTTGATAACGGTGCCGACGCTTCTGCCTGTTGGTGGAAGTGTAGAGATCCCGCACACGGTTATTGCTGGCGCAGGAACAGATATGCATTATGTCTACAACGTTTACGGGGTAGCTAAAATCGATTCCGCTACGCAAGAATGTGCCCCTGGTGGACGATCAAATCCATGTGAGAGGGTAAGAGAAACACAAGCGAAGATAACTACGAAGGCTAAGCGTTACCCTTCGTAAAGGTGCGCGCCAGCAGTCTCAAACACGTCTAGAACCCCATACTTTAGAAAATATTTTTTATGCCGGTAGCGCATGCAGCGAATAGCATGAATAGCCAGTGGTAAGACATCATAACAACCACATAGTTAATATTGATTTTCTTGTGGTTTAGACGATATTAGTACACAATACTATTGTTACCACAAAAGCGAACGACTGGATTTCGATGGCTGCCCTTGACTCATTTACCGACATATCCGATTCTCGTTTGAACCACAAGAGATTTATTGCACTTGCTGGATCACTTGTCGTTGTTCTCATTGCAACAACATTCTTTTCTGGATCTGGTTCACAAGCAAACACGGATAAAACAAAACTTAAAGCTCAAAGAGCTTCCATGCTCAGTGAACCTAACCCGGTGAAGAATCCACCGTACACGTTTGGCCCTAAGTGTGCAATGAATGTAGCTGTTGCGCTCGATCGATCTGGTTCGGCTATGCCTTATGAGGATCAGCTCAAAGGTACCTTGAAACAGTTCTATGACCTCTTGCATTCTCGAGCGAATTCAATCCCGACAGGGGGAAGCGCTAACATATTACTCGATGCGTTTGGAACATATTCCGTTCCACAAAATAGTCCACCACCTAATCCCACGGAAGCTCAAATATGGGAATGGTTCGACCGTATTAATATTGCTGATGCTGACAACCTTGAGTTTCAAAAAAATATTGTCGATGACATTTATTACGTAGGTGATCAGAATCAACCCTATCCTCCTGGACGCCCTGATCTTGCCTACAAGGGATTTTTTGGAGGTTTGTACTCGGATTTTACGCCGTTCCGGAAGTCAGCTGCTGGTGCTGGTGCAACAAATTATGATGCACCGCTGACGTCGTTAATGCGCCAAATTACCTTTTGGACGTGGGGCGAACCAGAACGACGAGGTGATGACGATTTTGATTTAGTTGTCTTGATAACAGATGGTATGCCCAATAGAAGCTATGGTCCAGACCATCAACCTCAATTTCGAGAGCCTGACTTGCTCAATACGAGCGATCCATCCAACTCCCTCAAATATGCTCGCGAAGCGGTGAATACTTTACGCACGGGAAATGCAGTTAAAAATGAAGAAACGGACGAGGAAGTTGGAGACCAATACACGAAGGCTCGTCCACCCGTACCCGTGATTGGCATTTTGGCAGGAATGGGTGAAGATAGAGAAGAATCTGCCATAAATATGAGCTATGTTTTTGGTGAAAACAGTTGGTATATCACATCAGACTTTACAAAAGAGCTCAGTGCAGCACTGGCAAAGGCTATCGAAGGTGTCGGTTGTTTTCCTGTCGATGAGGTTGTCGTGAATCCAGACTTTAAAGTGGAAGCTGTTCCAGCATCACAAACTGCTGAAGAGGGTGTTGATACGTTTGCCAAACTTAAGATAACGAATACAGGTCCTACCCAGATGGATATTCAAAATATTAAAGTTTATGGTCCGTTTGATACAGCGACACCTGCTAATCGGGGAACACCGCGCGTGATCCCCGTAAACGAGACTCTAACAGTAAACGGAGAAGGTAAATCGATAACTCGGCCTGTCGAAGTTGAGGGCAAGCCAGAATCAACAGTTTATTACATCTACGAAGTTGTAGGGAAAGGTATCATTGATCCTGCCACGGAACAATGTACTCCTGGTGGAGAATCTGATCCGTGTGTCAGAGTAAGAGAAACATTTTCAACGATATCAACGAAGGCTAAACGTTTTCCATCGTAAAGTTTCACTGCGAGCGTGTATCTGTTTTCTCTAGTCGGTAATACCGCGAAGACCCTTCCACGCGAGGGACGTTACCCACTCGTGGAGTTGTTCGTCGGACACGCCAACATCTGTACCGGATAAATACGTGTAGCGCGCAGCGGATTCAGCCATACCAATTAATGCATGCGCAATGAGGCTGCGTTCTTCGTTCGGGATGTCCTCGATGATAAGAGACGTAACCGAATCAGCGAAGTGTTCAAGTACTCGGTTGGTGACTTCGGCAAAGTCAGTATCATTGCGTGCCGATGCGCCGAAGAGAAGTCGGAATCCCGAATCATCATTTTTCACAAAATCAAAATAAGCAGTGAAACCATGAACCATTTGTTCACGAAGTGTTTCACCTTTTCGTGTTGCAGTGATGATATTACCGATGAGTCGTTCGCCACAATCTTCTAAAACGGCGATGAAAAGAGCACGCTTAGATTCGAAGTGCTGATAGAGAACAGGTTTGGTGACTCCAGCCGCGAACGCGACATCGTCCATGATGGTTGCTGAAAATCCACGGTCTGCAAAAACATCACAGGCCACGTCGAGAAGTTGGCGACGGCGATCTTCGGATCGCATACGCGTCGATGTCTTTTTTACCATGCGGGCCATATTAGTAACTTCGGTGTTCTGGCGTCCACCTTGGGGAATCCGGCGTCATCTAGAGGCTGTTGTCATCCAGAGGCGAAGCCGAAGGATCTCAACGTACGAAAACAAAATTGAAGAGAGATTCTTCGTCGCTGCGCTCCTCTGAATGACTGGTCCAGTTGAGTTACTTCGCTTCGCTCAGTATGACTGCGTTGAGATTACGAGCGGAGCTCCATCTCGAAACGGTTTTCGTGATTGAAGTTTACGTCGTAGAGATCCCACAATTGCTGTGCCTCTTCCGAGGTGAGAGGGAAGTCTGACGCTTGTGCGTACTCGCGCACTTCAGCCGTTGTTAAACACGTGGGGAGCACACACGCAAATGCAGGCTCGGCCAAAATTGCCGCGATGGCAGCTTGTCCGATGGTGCGACCAGTTTCTTTGGCCCACAAGTATGCAAGCGCATCCGCCTTGTCGAGATTGTCGAGCATGTTGTCTTTTACTCGGTACGATCGGTGATCGCCTGAGGCAAGCATTTCGTTGAGAGAGTCTCGCGTCACTTTTCCTGACAATGCATCTGAAGCATGTGGCACGCGCGCAATCAATGAAACGTTCCCTGACGTGCACGCTTCGTTGCGAGCAAATGTTCGGCCGGGTTCTTGTTCGAGAGCATTGTAGACCGTTTGCAAAGTATCGATGTTGCGTTCGTTGAGTGAGCGGACGCCTTCGTCAACCCATCCAATGGCAGGTCCCAACGCAATTCCATAAGAACGAATTTTTCCTACTTCTTTAAGTTCGTTGAGTGTTGCAAACAAGTCGTCATTTTCAACAGCATCCATGCGCGCGTTGTGAAGTTGCATTAAGTCGATGGTCTCGACGTCGAGACGTGCAAGTGATTCTTCAACTTGTTCGAAGATGGATTCACGCGACCAGTTGTGTGGACGTTCAGATTGTTCTTTCGGACGTTCGGCGTGAATGTCGTATCCACATTTTGTTGTGATAACAACTTCGTCGCGGTGTTCTTTCAAGAAAGGAGCGAGTACGGTTTCGCCAAATCCATCATCACCATACGCTGGTGCGGTGTCATAAAAAGTGATTCCACAATCGAATGCAGTTTTCAGCATGTCGGATGCGTCGTCGGCCTTTCCCCACCAGTTGGTCGATATTGTCCATGCTCCAAAACCAACTTCGGAGACAGTAATTCCACTAGAACCTAATTCGCGTTGTTTCATGCGACCATTCTATGACGCAGCGAAATTTCTCGTAGAATGGAAGCAATGGCAAATGACCCAAATCCCCGGCATGTTCTAGGTGTCGATGATCTATCTGCTTCGGAAATTGAATCTATCTTTGCGCGGGCTGCGCAATTCAAGGAAAAAGGCTTTGCATCGAGCCGAATTCTTGATCGAGAACCAGGAAATGCGCCTGTTGTCGCGCTTGCATTTTTCGAACCATCGACGCGCACCAAACTTTCTTTTGATTCTGCGGCGCAACGCATTGGGTGTAAAACAATAGGGTTTGATAATCCCGAACTCACCAGTTCCGCCAAGGGCGAACAACTCGAAGATACTCTGCGCGTGATTGAACGCTACGCAGAAGCTATTGTTGTTCGACGCAAAAATCACGACACTATCGATATCATTCGCGAACATGTTTCAGTTCCGGTAATCAGTGCCGGAGTGGGCGCTCACGAACATCCCACACAGGCATTGTTGGACGCTTTTACAATTTCGCAACACCGGTCACTGAAAAGTCTTGGTCATGTTGTTTCGTATGGTGACCTCGTTAATTCGCGAACCATGATTTCGCAAGTGCGACTTTTAGCGCGAGAAGGAATCACGTTTTCTTTTGTTGCTTCTGAGGACATGCAAATCACTCCGGAATTTCGTTCGGAATTAGAATCGCGCGGAGCAAAAGTTATTCAAACCGAATCATTGGATGATGTCATTGCCGATGCTGATGTGATGCAAGTGATTCGACCTCAACGTGAACGCTGGGAAGGGAAGGATCACGCAGCGTACGCGCCTATTGATAATTCTGTGTTGGCGAAAATGAAAACTGATGCGCTTGTGTTGCACCCGTTGCCCCGCACGGGTGAACTTGATCCCGAAACGGATTCTGATTCACGCAGTGTCGTGTGGGAGCAAGTGAGTAACGGTTTGTATGTTCGCGCCGCGCTCCTTGAGTTCATCCTCGCCTAATCTTCAATGTACAGGGTCCGACCCTGTACATTGGTCGTCCTGAGCGATGAGAAGGATCTCTAACTAATCCCCATCTTTTTATCTTCGCGCTCAGCTGCCTTAATGGCGTACCCAAAAATAATCGGCAATGGCAAAATAATGCACGCAAGAACTAGAGACACCATCGATGTGATTGACAGATACGCAGGCCATCCCAGAGGAACGCACAGAAACATCGCGATAACAGAAATTGACATCAACGTATATCCAACGCGTTTGCCGAGTGTGACTCGACGGCGAATCTTTTCGCGCTGAACGAGGACGGGGTCGTTTTCTTCAGTGGAATTCACTGTGCAATCTTACAGGAGAGATAGAGAGTCAACCTGAGTGAAGCGAAGGATCTCGCCGATAATACCTATCCGCGTTGATTAACAAGCATATGAAGTCGACGGTTAGTTGAGTCAAGGACAGCGCGCGCAATTGCGTCCGCTTCGTTACCTTGACGAACAATAGCCGAACCCGAAACGATTTGTTCGTCGGGTGGAATCACAAAAATAACAGTTGTTACTGCAACATCGGTGCCTCCAATGCGAACAACGTGTGCAGCGTCCACGTCGAGCGATTCTGCAAGTGGTTCGAGTTGGCGAAGCGCGTCGAGTGTTGCTTGCGCAATCAAACGATGACGTGCAGCAGATGCAACAGAACCTTCGGCGAAACCGAGTGCTTGTGTATCGTTATGCTCGAGAGAAACTTTGACAGTCGATCGAAGTCCTGTTGCTTCAGATGTGATGCTCATGATGCGGGGTCGGAATTCACGGTCGAGAAGAAATTCCGATTCGGGTGCATCGATTTGCACGATAGAAATTCGTCGACGATCAATGTCGAAACCGAAACTTGCAATCGCTACTGATTGAATATCGCGAACGAGTTGCTTAGGCGTTTTATTAGGAGCTGCAACGATGTGGACTTCGCTTGGCTCTCCGTCGTATCCGGCAACAACGCGAACAGCTTGGATGTCAGGAAGTCGGCGAAGTTCCTTTTCTAAAAGGATGATGGGGTCGTTGCCCTCATATTCAATAACAGAAATTACGTTGTCTTGCTCATCCATGTTGGTTTGTCCCCTTAGAAAGCTCACGAAAAGTTAATTGGTACATTCTACACCAAACCGGTACACCTTTGTAAAGAGTTTCAGCATATTTCCTGGTAATTAGCTATTTTTGCCGACTTATGGCGACTTTAGAGGTTCAGAGGCAATTCTAGCCTCACTACTAGGTAGTAGCAGTTTTGTGTATTAAATGTAGATTGCACTAAACTGCGTGCTTCATTAGTAAGTCATGCATAAGGACGCGTAATGGTATCAAAAGCAGAAATACTCGCACGCACTGCGTTTACAGCTGTGGTACTTTCGGTCCCTGTCCCAATTTATTTCGCGTTTCCTCCACATGCGGGAGTGTCGCCAGAGTTATCTGAATGTATCAATCTCGATACAATTCAGAGCAACCCTAGATCAGCTGATCCGAATCCGGATATGGAGAGTTTTTTTAAAGTCTCAAACTCGATAGGCCAACCCGATCGGATTTACCGGCATAAGCTCAATGGTATCCCGCTGGAAGTGTCGTATGAAGAATTTCAGGCATGTGTACAAGAAGCTTCTTCCTTTGAAAGCGATACGAAAAAATCTGAATTTACATTTTTTATCTTGAGCATGGTCGGAATACCTGTTTTATTCAAGTCCCTGGTTTCTGGACACAAGTCCATCGAGTTCGAAAGAATTGATCCGGTAATTGATAAATTATTGGGCCGCAAGTCCGCCAACGGAAAGCCGCTAAAGCTTAGAGATGTGTTGGATAAGCTAGGGCTTGAGCCAAAAGAAGCTGAACATATAGAGACCCTTGTTCGCTTTGCGCAAAATTCAATGGTGTTGACTGCAACGAATTTTTTAGCTGATGAGGACACTGTTGAGGCATCGAATCGTAAAAAAGCAATCGCTTCCACGAATGAACTTCTTGCCAAAGTCGAAAAGCAAGTGGGTGCTATATCGTTGAAAATTTATAATCGTGAACCAGTTTCCTTTGACGATGTTTTGTTGGTTGCATTTGCACGGAAAGCCGCTGAGCAGACACATAATATTTCTCGAGTTTTTACCATGCTCGGTGAAGACGAATTACTAGAACTACTTGAGGCGCGGTATGCGGAGCTGAACCCTCGCGTCAATGTGCTCGAGCTTGTGGAACGACTTGAATCAGGAACAGTTTCTGATCAATTATTGGCTCTTGTGACTGAGATGCAGTCATTTGGAACTCCATCTACACGCGATCCTCATTCAACGCTTGAAGCAATACATCAGGCCCTTCTGAGACCAGAAGCTCCCGTTGATGGTTCTGCTGCTGCATCTATGGGTAGCTCTTCTGGCGCTGTAGCACGAGAATTAAAACGCTCATTCTGAACATATAATTAACACTCAATCACTTTATTCACTGACTTATTCGGTATAACCAACTACTAAACTTTCACGAGTGAATAACATCTACCCGCAAGTCTCTTCCTCTCCCGACGTCCCTAAAATCGAAGAAGCCATTTTGGCTCTCTGGGAAAAGAACTCCACATTTCAAGCCTCGGTGGAAGGCAAGAAAAACAATCCTGCAGACGAAAAAGATCTTGGCGAATATGTTTTTTATGACGGCCCACCCTTTGCCAATGGACTCCCACACTACGGACACCTCGTAACGAGTTTCGTAAAAGACACCGTGCCTCGTTATCAAACAATGCGCGGCAAGCGCGTGCCGAGGCGTTTCGGTTGGGACTGTCATGGTTTGCCCGCTGAAATGAAAGCGGAACAAGAAACAGGAATTTCGGGACGCAATGAAGTGATTGCGTTTGGAATCGACAAATTTAATGATGCGTGTCGAACATCTGTCATGCAATACGCCGATGAGTGGAGACAATATGTCACTCGCATGGCGCGGTGGGTTGATTTTGATAATGATTACAAAACACTCGACATTACTTATATGGAAAGTGTCATGTGGGCTTTTAGTGAGCTCTACAAAAAAGGTTTGATGTACGAAGGCATGCGCGTGCTCCCGTATTCATGGGCTGCGGAAACTGTTCTTTCTAATCACGAAACAAAACTTGATGATTCGTATCGTGAACGCGACGACCCTGCGTTGACGATTGCTTTTCGTGTTAAGCAATTGAGCGATGAAGCCAATGTTGCACTCGCAGATGTTCTTGGCGACATACCACTCAACATCGTTGCATGGACAACAACTCCGTGGACTCTTCCTTCGAACCTTGCGTTAGCCGTTGGTCCCGACATTGAGTACTCGATTGTGCGTAAAGATGGACAGGGATATTTGTTGGCAACTGCTGCGCTGGCAAAGTACGAAAAAGAACTTGGCGACGCCGACGTGATCGCAGCTTTCCATGGCCAGGCCCTGGAAAATACAACGTATGAACCGTTGTTTCCATTCTTCGCTGACGCTGAAGGTGCCTTTAAAGTTTTCGCGCCAGATTTTGTCACCACCGAAGATGGAACAGGAATTGTTCACCTCGCGCCTTATGGTGAAGACGACTTCGAGCTGCTCAACGCGAACGGAATCGAGATTCCCGTCGCCGTCGATCATCAAGGAAAGTTCGATTCGCGCGTTCCTGATTATCAAGGCCAAATGGTGTTTGATGCAAACGCGAACATCATCAAAGATCTCAAAGCAAATGGCGTAGTGATTCGTCACGAAAGTTATCGACACAGTTATCCGCATTGTTGGCGAACGGATCAACCGCTGATCTTCCGACCGATGAGTTCGTGGTTTGTGAAAGTAACGGCGATCAAAGATCGAATGCTCGAGCTTAATCAAGAAATCAATTGGATTCCCGATCACATTAAAGATGGTCGTTTTGGTACGTGGCTCGAAGGTGCGCGCGACTGGTCTATTTCGCGTAACCGTTTTTGGGGAGCGCCGATTCCTGTATGGAAGAGTGACGACCCGCAGTATCCTCGTGTTGATGTGTATGGTTCGCTCGACGAAATTGAACGTGATTTTGGTCGACGCCCCGCCGACTTACATCGTCCTGAAATTGATTCGTTGACACGACCTAATCCTGATGACCCAACAGGAAAATCGACGATGCGTCGCGTCGAAGAGGTCCTCGACTGTTGGTTTGAATCTGGTTCAATGTCGTTTGCGCAAGTGCATTATCCCTTTGAAAATCGTGAGTGGTTCGATTCGCATTTTCCAGGCGATTTTATTGTGGAATACATCAACCAAACGCGCGGCTGGTTTTACACCATGCATGTACTCGCAACGGCTTTGTTCGATAAGCCTGCGTTTAAGACATGTATTTCGCATGGAATTGTTCTCGGTTCAGATGGGCGAAAAGTTTCCAAGCGATTGAAGAACTATCCCGATCCATTGGAAATGTTCGACAAGTTTGGTTCGGATGCCATGCGATGGCTTCTGCAAAGTTCACCCATTCTGCGCGGTCTTGATCTGATAGTGAATGAAGAAGCATTTGCAAACGCGACACGTTCTGCGATTTTGCCGCTGTGGAATTCGTATTATTTCTTCACGTTGTATGCAAACAGTGACGGAATTGTGGCAAGTCGTGTTACTGATTCGGAAAATATTCTCGACCGATATATTCTCGCAAAAACGCGAACATATATTGAAGACGCGACCAAGGCAATGGACGACAATGACTTGTTTTTAGCGAGTGAATTGTTTGAAAACCATCTCGATGTTTTAACGAACTGGTTTATTCGCGGATCGCGTGAACGGTTCTGGCGTCATGAACACGATGAGGACAAGATCAATGCGTATAACACTCTCTTTACTGTTCTCGACTTGACGTGTCGTGCAGTAGCGCCACTTTTACCGCTGGTTTCAGAAAATATTTGGCGTGGTCTTAATATCGGCAGTCATTCTGAGCTGAGCGAAGAATCTAGTGTCCATCTTGCAACGTGGCCGCTCGACGATGCGCAAGCGCTTCCTGATGACCAAGATCTTATTGATTCAATGGACTTGGTACGAGAAATCTGTTCGAACGCATTAGCAATTCGTCGTGCTGCAAATCTTCGTACACGTTTGCCTTTAAATGAAGTTGTTATTTCGGGTCCTCGCGCGCTATTGGCTGAACGTTTTGCGGACACGATCAAAAACGAAGTGAACGTCAAACACATTCGTTTTGAAACGGATGCAAGTGGATTTGGAAAAGAAAAACTTAATCTGGTGCCGGCGGTGATGGCACCGCGTCATGGTGGAGATGCACCGAAAGTATTTGCCGGATATAAAAAGGGAGACTGGTCACTCGCAGGCGGAGTGATGACCGTTGGTGGAATCGAACTCGCTGATGACGAATACACTCTTGTTCTTGAACCTGTCGATCCCGATAGCGCTCGAGCATTAGACGATCGCACAACAATTGTGACTCTTGATTTGGAAGTGACAGAAGATCTCGCGCGCGAAGGTTTGGCACGTGACATCGTTCGTGCAATTCAGGAAGAGCGCAAAGGGCTCGGCCTGAACATCACCGATCGTATTAAGGCACAAATTATTGGCGGTGTTGATGCGAACTTGGCAGTGAATGCTCACGGAGAAATGATTGCTGGTGAAGTTTTGGCAGATGAAATTGAAGTCAACATCAACGAATCGACCGACGGAACATTTTCTGTGAGTGTCGCGGCGTCTTAAAGAACTCTCCCTGTCATCCAGAGCGAAGCGAAGGATCTCATGCCCATCATCTTTAACATCCATCGAGCAACACAAAATGATTTCGACGACCTGCTCCGATTAAATCACGATCTCTTCACCTATGAGCACGACCATGGTTTTTGGGAAACGTACGATCTCGACTGGACATACAGTGACGACGGCAAACGAGTTTTTCGTTCGTACTTCACCGACGACAATGCAGCTGCGTGGGTTGCAACAAATGAACACGGCGAAGCGGTTGGATATTTAGCTGCCGTTTTTCACGACAAACCTTTTCGAAAACCTAACCGTGTCAGTGAAATTGAGATGGTTTATATCGACGAAAATTATCGATGCAGCGGAATCGGTCGAACTCTCGTTGACGAGTGCAAAAAATGGTCGACAGAGCAAGGAGCTGGAATTATTCGCGTGGGTGCAATGGCTCTCAATCAACATGCTCGTGATTTCTACGAGAAGTGGGGCTTCGAAGAAGCCGAAATCATCTACGAAATCCACGTTGCAGGGTCTTACCCTGTAAACGGGTAACTTACTCTGTTGCAGGGTAAGTCCCTGTAAAACGATTTGCAAAAGCCCAGTTCAGAGCGCATTTCTCTAGCAACTGTATGCGTATACGCATACAAAATTCTTGACTTTCTAGCTGTATGCGTATACGCTTACAGCATGGATTCTGCAGTAATACTTAAATCTTCACGCGAAAAGGCTGGTTTATCCGTGCGCGGATTATCCAAGCTGACCGATATCTCGCCGAGCACTATTCATCGTATCGAAAAGGGTGAACTCAACCCAACCGTCGATACATTAGATGAACTTCTTAGTGCTACTGGTCTTTCTCTCAAGCTCGGTGAACCAGATTACGGAAAAAATGTTTTTGGCTTAGTGCAATCAATTATTGATGACAAAGACATCGAACGAAACGACACCGAATGGATCGTGCGCAAGACAGCTTACTTTGTTTCGCAAGCATTAAAGCGACCCGAACTAACGGTGTACCGGTACTTGCTCATAGCCCCGCCATCCACAGGTTCGGGAAACTGGGATGCATTCATTGCTGGCGTCGTCGAATGGATCATGCATCAAAAAGGAATTGAACCGTATGACTATTGGGTGTACGAACCAAAATATTTTCTTGGACATGGCTGGTGGATTGGCGGATACGATTCTCTAGCTGCAATTGAATGGGCAGGTACTCCAGGATCTTTAAAGCAACGAGGGGTATATATACACAGGGATAGTTTGATCAACTTATAGAAAGGAATATTATGTTGACAAAAAAACAGATAAGAGAATTATTCATTGATCTCGATAAAGAGCTCGAGAAAGCAGATGTGCAGGCTGATCTATTTGTTATTGGTGGAACTGCAATGGTTATGGCATATGACGCTAGACCATCGACGAAAGATATTGACGGCATTTGGAAACCGACACAACCAATTAGAGAATTAATCAAGAAGTTTTCAGCTAAATATGGATTAGAAGAAGACTGGTTAAACGATGCTGCAAAAGGCGCAATATCTCATATCCCTGATGAAAGTCCAGTAATGATATTTGACGGAGAGTATTTACGTGTACAAGCTCCTTCGCCGCAATATCTTTTAGCAACAAAAATTTTGGCAAGTAGAAAAGGTCGTGACCGAGAAGACATAGAGTTTCTCATACGATTATGTAAGTTTACAAAATTGGATGAGTGTCTAAATGTTGTTGATAAGTACTATCCAAATCGGCCCATAGTCGCTAGATCTCAATTTACTGTGGAAGAAATACTCGCCAAAATGTACGACTCTCAGGCATAAACAGGTCCGACCATCAACGCTGGAGGTCCGTCCTTCCGTATAGGATTATTCGGACATGTCCGTTTTGACCGAAAAGGAAGGACGGACCTCCAGACAGGAACTAACCTGGTTCACTCATGGGACAAAAAGCACGCCAAAAATCTCTTACAGGTATCAAGCCCACGGGTTCGCCCCATCTCGGCAATATTATTGGCGCCATTGCGCCTGCGCTCGATCTCGCCAAAACTTACGACAGCAACTATTTCATTGCGGATGCGCACGCACTTATCACGGTAAATGATGCCGATACGCTTCGTCAATATACATTCGATGTTGCTGCTACGTGGTTGGCTTTGGGCCTCGACCCCAACGAGTCAACTTTTTATCGACAGAGCGACATCTTGGAAGACTATGAACTGGCTTGGATTTTCAATTGTATTACGCCCAAAGGATTGATGAATCGCGCACATGCATACAAAGCTGCTGTCGATGCAGCGACGCATGCGGGCGAAAAAGATGTTGATGCAAAAATCAATATTGGACTCTACAGCTATCCCATTTTGATGGCTGCCGACATCATTTTATATAGCGCAAATGTTGTCCCTGTTGGCCAAGATCAAAAACAACATGTCGAAATTGCGCGCGACATCGCTACGAAATTTAATAATCTTTACGGTGAAATTCTCACCGTCCCTGAACCGCTCATCGAAAAAGAGACTGCAACTATTCCTGGTCTGGATCATCGCAAAATGTCGAAGAGCTATAACAACACCATCAGTATTTTTTGTTCGGACGATGAACTCTGGGGTCAAGTCAAGAAGTTCACAACTGATTCTGTTCAGCCCGGCGAAACTCGTGATCCAAAAGACGTTCCGATTTTCACCCTCATTGAACGGGTTGCATCATCAAATGTAATTGACGAGGTGCGAACAAACCTTGAAACAGGAAATATTCGCTGGGGAGACATTAAAGAAACACTATTCGAACAAATCAAACTCACCTATGGCCCTGCTCGCGAAAAATATGAGGAACTTCGTCGTGATCCTGGATATGTTGAAAAGGTTTTAACCGAAGGTGCTGCTCGAGCAAGTGAACAAGCCAAGCCGCTAATGGAAAAAATTCGTGTTGCGGTAGGACTGCGCTAAATGGAAGTTGATTTAATTGGTGCTCTTGATGATGCATCCAATGATAAAGAACTTTTTGATGCCGCGAGTGCAATAGTTTCTGTCCCAAAGAAACAATCGAGTGACTTTTCAACGTCGAGTTTTCTTTTGCACGCTCCTCTCGAAATTTGTGCACGATATTTCTTGCTGCCCCTTGTCGATGATGAGCACACTGCATCGGCGCGCAAGCAAATGCGTCTCACTGCAAAGAAATATTTTGATTTCGAGAATTCAGAGCGTATTGAATACCACGACTTCGATATGAACACAGTCAATATTGCAGAATGGTCAACATCATTACTTTTCGCAAGTCATGCTCCTATTTTATTGGCACTTCAAAGCACGCTTGGTGAAACAAACGAGTCGATCCACAATGTTCTCGGCCGTATGGGGCGAGAAATTTTCGATGCTCAAGAAGCACAGATGGCGTGGGCACACAAACCGCCTACGAATGATGAAATATCTCCCGAACTATTAAAACATCCTCAACAATGGTTCATCGATCACGTGGGAAATATACAACACGTCACGGGTGAATCCACCTTCATTCGCGCATCCGTTGAACGAGCAGAGGCCGCAGGAGTCATCGAGCCTCTTGTGGAATTGTTGGGGAACATCACCAACTTTACAGAGCGCGCTGACTTCGTCATTCCCTTCCAATCATTGGCTCGCATGTGTGCGCTATCAATGGTGGCTGAATCTGTAGAGCATGCAAAATTTGGTTGGACACATTGTTTAACCATTCCTCACGCAATGTGGGTTTTGTCGTCAATTTCGGGAAACGCTGGAAGGTTACTGCAAGCGGCAACGACACACGCGGCAACTTTTCGTGCGCTGTTGGGTGAAGAAAAACTTGTCGTCGATGATTTACGGGAATTTTATGAAGCCGATGAGATTTCTGTTTTTGCAGAGCACTATGTTCGCATTACCGATATTATTTCGCAGGCATGCACGCTAGAAGATGCGCATCTAGTGAAATACATTTACACGTGTTTCGATTGCATGAAAAGAGATCCACAGTATTCCAAGTTGTATCTCAGCGCAGCAGGAAAACTGCTGAGTCTCTGGCAGGATTAAATTGTCTGCGACACCACGAAAGATGTCAGCACGATTATTCTCCACCGAACGATGAGTGGTCAACTGATCCTTGAACAACAAGCTTTCTTGCTCCGCGTTTGCGAGATGATTGTGTAACAGCAAGGCCAATTCCTATCATCAAAATTCCGAAGGTAAGCATCAGCGATACGCCTTGTGAACCGGTGACGGCGAGTGTGCTGTTTGGTCGTGTTGCAGTTGCTCCTTTGACTTCAATTTCAATAGGAATTGTCGTCACAATCGTTGGATCTACTATCGGTGGAGTTGTTGGTTCCGTGACAGTTGGCGGTGTCGTGGGTTCGGTCGGTGGAACAGTGGGCTCAGTGGGTGGAATAGTTGGTTCCGTCGGAGGAACAGTTGGATTAGTTGTTGGCAGACATTTCCCAGCATCACGGATTTTCCAATTATTGGTAGAAATGATGGATGCACGCTCAGCTTCAGCAACACAATACATACTCGTTCCCGCATCAAAGATGACATCTTTTTGTAAACTTTGTGCTGCCCATGAAATCAATGTCGCGTCGTAATGGGGAATAGAGAGACCTGAGCCATAGTAAAACATGAGGTACATGTAACCGACTTTGCTCACGTCCCATGTTGCAAGAGACTGATCGAACTCATTCGCGCCGGCAAACATGTATTGCATGTCGTAAACCTTGCCTGTTTTCCAATTGCTGAGTATTTGATTAAAAGCTTTTGCGTAGTGAAAAGTTCCGTTCGTTTTTGTCAGGCTTTGTGTATTCCATGTATTGAGAGGTTGATTGAATACGCCTGTGTAAGCGAATGTCCCATCCATGATTTGCACCTTAGAAACATTCCAGTTTCCGAGTGGTTTGTTGAACACTTTTGCGCCGTTAAATGTGTTGCGCAATGTGATTGCATTGCCGACGTTCCAGTCATTAAGTGGCTGATTAAAAGTCAACGTATCAGCAAAGGTTGATTCGAAGTCAACAACTTGTGAAACATCCCAGACGCCAATTGGTTGATTAAATGTGTGCGCACTGTTGAACGTTCGAGTGAGCAATGTGACTTTGCTTGTGTTCCACGACGTGATGTCACGGTTAAATGATGTTGCGCCATGGAAAGTCGAAACCATTTTTGTGACATTTCCAACATCCCAATCGCTGATGTCGGAGTTGAACGATGTGGCTTCAAAAAACACCTGCAACAAATCCGTCGTGCGGCTGACGTCCCAGTTATTGAGGGGCTGGTTGAATGCCTTTGCTTGTGCAAACATATTGATAATTCGAGTCACGCTGGACGTTTCCCAATCGTTGAGAGGCTGATTAAAAACTGTTGCTTGAGCAAACATGCTGGTCATGTCGGTAACTTTGCGGACATCCCAATTGCTTAACGGTTGATTAAACGAACTCGCTCCCTGGAACGTTTCAATCATGATTGTGACTTTGCTCGTGTTCCAATCGTTCAGTGGTTGGTTAAACGATTTCGCTATCCAAAACATACGCTTCATCGTGATGACATTGCTCATGTCCCACGTATTGATGTTTTGGTTAAATGCGTGAGCGTTATAAAACATGGTTGTTGTATCAGTGACTTTGCTGGTGTTCCAACTTCCAATGGGTTGATTAAACACTCTTGCGTCATGAAATACTGACACCATGGTGGTGACGTTGCTGGTGTCCCAATTGCTGAGTGGTTGATTAAATGTCCACGCGTCTCTAAAGACTGAGCTTATGTTCGTGACGTTACTTGTGTCCCAGTTGTTCAGGGGTTGATTAAATGAAGTCGCATTCTGAAATGCATTTTCCAAGTTTGTCACTTTGCTGATGTTCCAGTTTTCGACTGGTTGGTTAAACGAAAATGCTGCTTGAAAAATACCGGCCATGTTTGTGACATTGCTGGTGTCCCAAGCAGAGATGCTTCCGTTAAAGAGGGTTGCTCCGGAAAAGAGGTAACTCATGTTGGTAATGGTGCTCGTATTCCACTGGTTGAGACTCGTGTTGATTTTCGTATTTGCAAACATCAGCGAAAGATCAGTTACGCCAGTGAGATTGGGAGCATCTGTTGCAGCAAGTGTGAGATTGTATCCAGTGGAGAATGCTCGCTCCATAGTTGTCCAGGCGTTGGTGCCCCATTGGTCGATGGAAATAATTTTTGATGACGAGTCTTGTTTATGCAAATATATGCGAGGAAATACTCCCGTTATGCGAACTTGATACGTTCCAGGAGTTGCGTAGATATGTGTTGCGTTTCCGGTGTGTCCTGTGGTCGAACTTCCATCGCCCCAGTCAACGTTGTAGTTGTATCCCGAACCAAGTGTTGGAATAGTGATTCGGTCGGTGGTGCCCGATGAGCTGTAGTTGTCTGTTTTCCACGTGGTGACAAATTCGTCGGGAGCAAACGATGGAGCGGCTCCAATGTTTGTTAGTTCAGATGTTTGAGTATCTGTCGCTGCACCAAAAGATGTCATTGCGGGCATGAGGAAAGCTGTAGAGAGCGCAATGCTAATAAGAAGTTTTCCAGCAAATTTGAGTATGCGGGCAGAACTTAAAGTTTGCACACCGTAAATGTCTGACATCCTTGTCATACCATTAGTGTCAGCAGTTGGTGTAATTTAGTGTCATATTTTTGCGAATAAATGTATACGTTACGAATAATATATTTTATGCTGTCGTGTGATTTTTAAAATCGTAAATGTAACGATGAGGTACTTTTTCTAACTACCTGAATAATTTGGTGCTTCGTGAGTGATGATTACATCATGAGGATGGTTTTCACGGAGAGCTGCAGGTGTGACTCGAACAAATTGTGCGGAGCGAACCATGGAAGGGATCGATTCGGCGCCGATATAGCCCATTCCCGAACGCAAACCACCCGCGAGTTGATAGAGAACCGATTTCACGTCGCCCTTGAAAGGAACCATTCCTTCAACGCCTTCTGGGACGAGTTTAGATTCGAGATCTTCGTCAGCTTCGACGTGATCTTGGAAGTAGCGGTCGCGCGAACCACGTTTCATTGCGCCGAGCGAACCCATTCCGCGGAATGATTTATACAAATGTCCGTCGCGCATGATTTGTTCACCGGGGGATTCTTTGCATCCGGCCAACATCGTTCCGAGCATGACACTCGATGCGCCAGCGGCGAGTGCTTTGACGGCGTCGCCCGAGTGGCGGATTCCTCCATCGGCGATGATGGGCACATCACTTGTGCGCGTAACGCTGAACACGTCCATGATGGCAGAAAGTTGTGGTGCGCCAACTCCTGCGACAACGCGTGTGGTGCAGATTGAGCCGGGACCGATCCCAACTTTTATTGCGTCGACTCCAACGTCGAGTAAGTCGCGTGCAGCTGAAGCAGTTGCAATGTTTCCGACGATGAGTTGAATGTCGGGATAATCTTTTCGCACACGTCGAGCTGTTTCAATGACGCGCGATGAGTGCCCGTGAGCAGTGTCGATCACAATGATGTCGATACCCGCAGAAACGAGTTCACTGACGCGCTCTTCTGTAGAACTGTCGGTTCCACACGCTGCCGCGACGCGTAAATGTCCGCCATCGTCGGTGTTGGCGAGCGGGAATTTGTCGGTGTGCGAAATATCGCGAAGTGTCATTAAGCCTGTGAGACGGCCCTCATTGGTGAGCGGAAGTTTTTCGATTTTGTTTGTCACCATGAGTTCGCGTGCGGCATCAGGAGAGATAGGTTCAGAAGCGGTGATGAGTGAAGTTGTCATGACACTAGAAACAATTTCGTCTAAATCGTTTGCGGCGCGCATGTCACGCGATGTCAAAATTCCAATGAGTGAACCATGCTCGTCGACAACAGGAAGTCCATTGACATTGTTTGCGCGCATCAAAGCGCGTGCGTCAAGAATTGTTTCGTCGACGCGAATGGTGATGGGTTCACGGATGACTAAAGAAGATGCACGTTTAACTTTTCGCACTTCGTCTGCTTGGTGCTGCGGATCCATGCTGCGATGCAAAACGCCGATGCCGCCGGACTTTGCCATAGCAATTGCCATCACGCTTTCGGTGACGGTATCCATGGCGGCAGAAACAAAAGGAAGGTTGAGCGAGATGCTACGCGTGAATTGAGTTCGTGTTGACGCTGCACTAGGAAGGACATCACTTGCTTGAGGAAGTAAGAGGACGTCGTCGAAAGTTAAATAAGTAGGAATCGACAGGAGAGCATTTTGAGTTTCGCGAGAAAAGACGGCATTAGAATTTTCGGCGTACTGTGACTCGTCCGAAATATCCAGGTGCTCCATGAATCAATTCTAGGCGCAGTGCTGGGATTCAGTCCAACGTAGGTGGACGGTCGTGTAAATGCTAATTAGCTCTGTCATCCAGAGCGATTACCCCGTGTCGTCCAGAGTGATTACCCCGTGTCATCCAGAGCGATTACCCCGTGTCATCCAGAGCGAAGCGAAGGATCTCATTGAAGTTTTTCAACCAACTCGAAGAAATTAGGGCAGGTCTTTTTCACGCAGTCGGGATTCTCAATTCCCACATCTCCCGTGGCAAGGCCAAGGACAGAAAAAGACATGGCGATTCTATGGTCGTCGAAGGTGTCGACCGATGCTGCTTGTGCTTGTCCAGGATAAATTGTGATCCAGTCGGGGCCGTCTTCGGTTGTGATTCCGAGACGTGTTAAACCAGAAACAACAGCGGCGATGCGGTCAGACTCTTTCAATCGTGCATGTGCAACGTTGCGAATTGTTGTGGGTGAATCGGCGAGTGGGGCAATGCATGCAAGTGTCATCATGACATCGCTGATGTCGTTCATGTCAACGTCAACTCCATGGAGTTGTTCTGGGCCCGTGACGACAATACCTTCGGGCGTGTCCGTCACGGCCGCACCCATTTCTTCGAGAATGTCGAGCAGGCGAATGTCGCCTTGAGGAGAAGTTTTATTAATGTTGGTGACGCAGATCGTGCTGTGCGTTGCAGCGGCGGCTGCGAAAAAATAACTTGCGGTTGATGCGTCGGCTTCGACTACGTAGGGTGTGTCGCGCGCGATGTATCTGCCGTTGTTGGCGATGCGAAATTGACTATACCCGTCGCGTTCAACTGTGCGACCAAATTGCTCCATCATTGAAATGGTCAGATCAATGTATGGTTTGCTGATTAAATCTGCGACATGAAAAGTTGTAGGCGCTAATGCAAGGGGAGCAGCCATCAACAAACCGGAAAGAAATTGGCTGCTGATGTCGCCGCCGATCTCAACGTCGCCGCCCGACAAACCGTGTGAAGAAATAGTGAAGGGAATGTGCGTTGCATCAATGGGATCAGTCGTTGCACCTTGTGCGCGGAGTGCATCGAGTAACGGCGACATGGGGCGTCGGCGCATTTGCTCTGTTGCATCGAATGTAATAGTTGAAGAGAGTGCGCCAGCTGCGGCAGGTAAAAATCGTGCAGCCGTTCCCGCGTCGCGACAAAAAACTTCAGCTGTTCTGTCGCTGGGAAGCGGCTTCGAAATCACAACGTTATTGTCAACCCACGAAACCTCAGCCCCCATCGCGTTCAAGCATTCAACAAATGCTTCCGAATCGTCACTGCGAAGTGGATCAGAAATAATTGATGGCCCATCGGAAAGCGCTGCAAGTAAAAGTGCGCGGTTGGTAATGCTCTTTGACCCAGGCAATGCCAACGTCGCATCGAAATGATGTGTTTGCGAGATTTGTCTAATTTCCATTTACATCATTTCCTTTTAACAGTCGAGTTTACGCAATTTCCTGGCAGGTGTGCGAAGTGTTTATCAGTGATTTTCTTCTCGCAGTATTGACATATTGTCTTCTGGGTAACTAGGTTCGTTCGTTAACGCGAAAATCGCTTTGGAACTAGACGTGGGTTTCGACTAGTCAAAAATATCCAAGTACTCTGTGAAATCAATTCTGGTCGCAGTGCTGAAAATTTGTCCTTCTGAAGAGGAACGAACTTAATTGAAACGGTGAAGCGGAAGCGTCCGCTCAAAATGAAAGCGTCCCATTTGAGGTTGCGGTGCATTTGGAATCTTAGGTACTGCGATACCTTTATGAAGCGAAAACTCATTTTCATGTGAAGGGATAACTGGTTTGATCTCATCATGGAGATGATTAGGCCTTGGACGATTAACTGATCCGATATCATTCGTCGTGTCTTCGGTCTCCAAAAACATTCGGGGGACTGCGGGTGATCTATGGACGCCGATTAGTCGAATTTCTTTGCCGTTAGGATTGTCGGGAATAATTGGAACTGCCGTACGAATTGGGGTGGCAACTATTGGTATAGCTGATTGTGCAGATGGCGGATTTACTGAAAGTTTGCTCAGCAGTATCCCCTTTCCCATGAGGTCCTCTTTTGCTTTCCGCAGTGCGTCCAGACGCATTTCGATATTAGTGAGTGCGCGGTCGATAGCCTCATATCTACCTCTTCTCCACTGCGCAGTGTAAATACCCGGGATATAAGTGGCACTCGCGACTCCAGAAATCAGACTGGGTGTATTTGTGAACGCTTTGAATTGTTTTTGTTCACGAGTTAGCAAAGATTTTTTTGCCTCGGCAAGTCTTTTGTCAACCCAAATTCGAAAAGCCGTTGGGCGAGATGGGATGTTTGGAGCAATGATTGTCGGCTGGACGGAAAGTGCCGGTCTGCCGCTCAATAGTAAATTTACATTATTTTGTTTATTAGTTGAGTTACCTTGTGTATAAAGCGCGTTGTCATCAAAGGGGCGTACAGATGAGGGAGCATCGAGATTAAATTCAATCGGAGAAAAATCTCTTGATGCACGCGCAAGAAAATAAGCCTGATCGTACTGATAATCTAAAGAATTTGAGGCTCTCACATATTCTCGACCAACTTCATCAAGTCGTTGTGAAAATTGTTCTCGAGTTATGTGTCCATTTCTGTAATCGATATAGGCTAAGTCTGATTCGAGATCAAAAATCCTTGTTGCCAGTTTAGTTGTGCTGAGGTAAATCGGAAGATGTCGTGCAGACCATGCTTTGAGTTCAATATCATCGATTGTAGATATACTCATACACCGTCACCTCGCTCTAATTCCCTGGATACTATATACCCGTTGAGTCTAAATCAACAAGTTTCCCAAATCCTATAATCACAGTTGACGGTACATCCAGATTCTCACTATATTGAGCAATAAGTTACGAGTACGTAATAAACGACATGTGAATGTTCAAGGGGGAGCGAAATGGCAAGTCAACAGGTAAGGAATGCAACCGAACCGTCACAAGAGTCATTGGTTCGTTTTTACGAAAAGTTTTCACAAAAGGTGGCCCTTGCACGACAAGCAATGAGTGAGTTAAATAATGAGCCCAGTTCTGGTAGAGCATCGGCAATTTTGTCATCAAGGTTGGAAGACGTTGTCAACTGTTTTTCTTATGATGACAACCCGTTCTCGGAAGGACAGCTTCCACGGAGGATGCCACCCCATCTTGAAGAGATTCTTGAATACGTTACTGATCATTCTGATTTAAGAACAAGTCCTTTGATAGTCACATCGGTCGCAGATGCAGAAAGACGTAACTACATATCTACGTTGGAAGATTTGGAAGAAATCTGTAATTATTACGATGAGTCATTGGCTCGATATCTTGAACAGCAAGAGATTAAGAAGCCACGTGCTGAATCGGTTGAGATTGAACGCGTGCTTCCTGTTAACGGAATAGCAGGAATAAATTTACAGGATGCACAAAGTTTGTATCGAGATCTGCCGGAAGTAATACAAATTTTGGAAGGTTTGGATGAAAAAATATTTCCAGCCGATGTCTTAAAATTATTGAAGCGTATTGCATCTGATACAGAAACAGCTCAAAGGCTCAAGCTTGATCTATTGCAGGGTGCTCTCGATTTAGCTCAGCGAAGTCTTGCATTCGATATTCAAAAGGCAAAAGGCGAAGCTGAGTTACGTTCACTAGATCGCGCCCGTTCTTATGAAGAAGAGATAGATCGTCACTTGCATCATGCAGCTATCTTGAAAGCGAAAGAAACAGAGTATCGTCAAAAAGTAGCTACAAGAAGTGCGACGGGTGCCTTTAACAACCGATATATAGCAGCTGCTGCTGCAGCAGCTGTTGGTTTAGTAGGTTTCGTGACACTTCGACAAATTAACAGTAATCAAGTTGATGCAGCTAGTGCGAAAACGCCAGACCCTGCGGTAGTCGCTGAGCAGATACAAAAAAAGAATGGTATACCGGCTGCATATGGTGAGGGAATTGCCAAAAAACATTTAGAGCAAGCTGGAGGGATCCATCAGATCGTTCAGCCAGATGGAACATTTAAAACGAATTTGGACGAAATAATCAATGCAGCTAACAATGAAATTCAGCAAATTGCCGGCAATATGGGAAGCGAGGAAGGAAGTTCAGCAGCCGTACTCTATCTTCTGAAAGCTGATGCTGCGTTCTATCAAGCGCACAATCAAAGTGTAGCAAACCATGAAGAAGCCATTAGGCAATATGAAGCGGTTGTGCGGCAACTGCAAGACGATTATCAAAATACAACAGTTGTTCGGTGCTTTGACGGATTAATTACGAAAAATATTAAATTCGGCGCCAAACAAAACATCCCATTACCGATTGGCAGTGATTGCCCAGAACCATCAGTAGAAACCGGATTTGCTGTTTTAGGGCGATGATCTAAATAAAAACATAAAACTGGCATGTGCGCAATTATGCCTTAATTAACAGGATGAAAGGAAATTTCATGGAAGATTATAATCAACTCCTGGAATTAATTGCTGGGTTAAAAAGAAACCGACGTTCGGGATTTCTTGGTTTTGCCGAAGACGGCCTTCCTCGGTTTGCTGCAATGGATGAGACCATAGGAATTATGGGTGGGCCTCGGAGCAATAAAACAACGTCGGCAATTATTCCTTCGGTTGTAACGCATCCTGGACCCGTTATCGTTACGTCGACACGACCCGATGTAAAAGAGGCGTCATATAATGCTCGAGCTGCAGTTGCAAAAAAATATGGTGGTGGAGTTTATGAGCTTAAATTTTCTCGACAAGATACTTCTGTTGGACCAAATGTAAGAAGCTGGTCTTTGCTTGATGGGTTTACGACTCTTGAGGAGTGCACGGATCTCGCTGAATCTTTTGCTCGTACAGCATTTACTCATCCACGAGAAAAGCACTGGGCAGACTCCGTTGAACGCCTACTAACTGCATACTTGTACGCTGCAAAAGCTTGTGGTCATGATTTTCCTACGATGGTAGAGACAATCTTTAAATCACTGCCTGATTCACGAAACTTATTATTGGGGCCAGATGTGCCTGATTCAATTCCGAATGGCCCAACGCTACGAGATTATGCACTCATACTTAAGGATATTGCCGAACAAAGGCTTCCTAATGCAATAGCACTAGGTGAAGTTCAGACGTTTATTAACGGATTAGATTTATCACATGTACCGTGGGATTACCTAAATTCTGTTTTTACCACTAGGGGCACTGGTACAGATGAACGTGGTTCTATTAGTAGTTTCACATCTCGACTACTTAAGCCTTGGCATGGAATGAAGGTCGAGCCAACCGAAAATATTGATATTCGCAAATTTGTGGACTCACATTCCACGATCTACATAACAATTCCTGACGGAGATCCAACAATTATTGCTCCTATGGTGGTTGCTTTCATTAAATGCGTTGGTAGAGAGTGGAATAAAATCAATGCGGGGCGAGGTCATGCGATTGATACTCCGTTGCTCCTTGCTCTTGACGAAACAGCAAATGTTTGTCCGATTCCACATTTAGATTCATTGCTATCTGCAGGTGGCGGTAACGGAATCCAGACAATGACTGTTTTCCACGATCCATCCCAAGCGCGTGATCGATGGCATTCAGCAGCAGACACGATACTCAATACACCAAATAATAAATTACTTTTTAAAGCTGTTGACGATGAGGAATATTTAGAAAAAGTATCTCTCATGATTGGAGAAGATTATGTTGATGGATCAACTCCGATGGTGGTTTCAGGGCTGATGTTTGAAAGAGGTGACGCGCCACCCGCCCGATTAATATCTGAACGGCAAGCACTTGATGCATACTTGGCTGAGAGTCAACTCAGAGGTGGAAACTATAGCGAATATCGAGCGCGTGCTACGGAGCTGCTGAATGCTCGGGGCGATGATGGGTATCGTGTTCGTGATGAGTTCTATCAAAAAGGTGATAAAAGCAACCATGTTGATGCCTTTTTAAATGAGATAAATGGAACAACAACCCTTGTTCCATTTCACGATAAGAGAAGAAGAGTTGAGGTCTCAGATTTACATGCAATGCCAACGGGTGTGGCATTTTTGCGATCTGCTGGCGTGAAGGGGTTTGTTGAATTACCACGTTGGTTTGAATCGTCATATTGGATGGACTTATTTGGTCGCGCATCGGGAGTGGAAATACATGGTGATTTCAATACACCTGTACGACCAGCAGGGTTAATGCATAACCCTGCGAATGTTCCAATGAAAGAACCTACGGCTTTGCCAATTATTGAAAACACAAGAGAGGGGAACGACTCAGACGCAGTGGGGCAATCTCGATGTGCACAACCCATTATTCCAACTGTGGGGAATATCGGTGATACAGGACAACCTCAAGCAAGACCTCGACCAGGTGCACAACCGCGCTTTGACCCTTAAAGTGTTGTCATCTTCTGTTCTTAAAAAATTTACAAAACAGTGTCAGTTGCATTCACAAGAACTACTGTGACGGATCCATCTTGCGGTATTAATGTTTCACATGATGAACAAGGACCTATCAAAAAATCGAACTGGTATGATTAGTCTGAAGATCAATTCAACGAAAGCAAATTTTTATGGGAATGCCTGATCACCTCGTGTTTGTCCGACACGGTG
The DNA here is from genome assembly GCA_964516875.1 of uncultured Burkholderiales bacterium. Lineage (GTDB taxonomy): Bacteria > Actinomycetota > Acidimicrobiia > IMCC26256 > JAGPDB01 > JAGPDB01. Next base: position 70,413 of record CAZFAO010000003.1, on the reverse strand, counting down.
AATCTGAGGGAAATGTTGCGCAGCATCAAGCAAAACTTGGCGATGAAAGTTTGTATACAGAAAAATTTCAGCTAACACCTGGTAGGAATTGGGCGCTCACCGAAACCGGTATCACCCAAGCACAAGCTGCAGGGAAATGGATTTCTCAAAATATTGGCGAAACATTTGATCGTTATTACGTTTCTACATTTACCCGAACAAAACAAACAGCTGCGTACCTCGGATTAAAAGACGCGCAATGGAAAATGACCCGTCGTGTTCGAGAACGTGATTGGGGAGAATTTGGTTCCATTCCTCGCTCAAAAAACGAAGAAATTAGTAAATCAAATGTGTCGCTGAAAGATATTGATTTTCTTTATTGGAGACCGCCTAGCGGCGAATCGATGGCGGATATGCAAATTCGTGCGCGCTTGTTGTTTGATACATTACACAGGGAGTGCGATCAAAAACGAGTGATCGTGGTTTCGCACGGAGAATTTATTGATGCGTGTCGTGCAGAACTCGAATACCTTAACGATGACGAGTGGGACGAAGTCAGCAAAGATGTGAATTATAAAATTTACAACGCACAAGTTTTACATTACTCCAGAATTGATCCAGCCTCTGGCGAGAGAAGTTCTTATTTGCGATGGTTCCAAAATGTATGTCCATGGAACGAAAACCCTAAGGAAGAATGGTCTGTAATCGAACGGAAATCGTATTCGAATGAGGAGCTTCTCAAATTGGACTGATCCTTATCAAACTTTTTGTGCTTGTACGAATGTCACCGAGTGTATTGCATCAATTAGTTATCGATTATAAATACCCAAAGCAAGGTATAGTTTTATCCAACGAAAACTCCAAAGTCCTTGTAAAAATCAATGTCGATTACCGCATCATCTCTAGCAATAGGTTCGGATGAAGAAGATGGCCTATTTGGTATTTCTCTGGTTATGTTTTGTAATAAATCTCTTAGGCGTGTATCTTGAACAAGTGGTTGTTCGGGTGCCTTGACAATAATCTCAGGGTTTTGGACAAAACGACTGCGAATAGCATTTGGTTTTGTCTCTAATGCGGAATAAATACTGCTCACTTCGCTATAGCGATCGTTTTTCCATTTGTTTTAGGCAATTTGGGGTTTGTGGTAAGCCTCAATAAGTCGATTAAACGGACTGGGTACATTCCCAGATGGTGAGCGCTTGTTCTGATTTTAACAAATCGAGTTGCGTCTGTATCGTTGCTAAAAAGTCTTGTTGACCAGTGCAACTTGATTAAATTGACGATTTTACGTTATGAAAGTTAGTTTGTATTGAAAAGCTTATTGAAGTTTTGGTGGAAATATGGTTGACGTGGTCCAGTCTATAGAACAGACAATTGTTCAAGAAGGTCGCTATCGGGGTTGGCCAGCTGGTTCATATGAACTATTAAATGAAGAGTTTGGTTTTTTAACGGAGCTTGAGTCTCGAAATTATTCTGAAGCGAAGCAGGCGTGGGAAAAGGGACGCGCTCAGCTTCACAGCGAAGGTAAGCAAATTACTTCGTTCGTATCGCTTGATGGGATACGGTATGGGTTGCCAGACGGGCTACACGGTGTGCTGGACGAATACGATTTTGTCCGTGTTCTATATTTGGCTTTTGGTCAGGGGGATATCGATTTTGATGATGTTGCGTTTGTATACGCGCATTTCCCTTTTACTGATGCAACTCCGACGAAATGGCTTCTCAATTCTGATGGTTCTGTTGAGCGCGAAAGAAAAAAGCGCGTTCGTGGAGAACCGTATGCGGGTTACGAGATAAAAGTAATTCATCCTTTGTTTACTAAAGAACAAGAACTACAGCTGAAGCAAAAACGCCAAGAACTTTTGTTGCGAATGCTAAAAAAATGGCCACTTCGGTGGGGATCACCAGATGTTGTTGACCTATATAAAACAAAAGAAAAAATTGCTCAAGCAGGTTTGTGCAGAGGATGGCCTGTCGGAGGATATTATGCTCCAAAATCAAGACCAAATGAGCTGATGACACGTACGGAATCGGATGCGTATTGGGATAGTTTTAATGAGTGGAAGCAAGCGTTGAAAGAAAAACGCGAACGGGAAGAACATGATACAACCTATTTTGGAATTGATGGTGTGGAGCGACCCCTCCCGCCAGGGTTAGAAGGTGTGCTTGAAGAAGAAGCATGTATACGCGAAGCAGTAAAAAGATATAGAGAGGGTAGCGTCAATTGAGATGATCTTAAAGACTTCCTGGTGCACTTTCCCTACTCAAAAGAACAGCCAGGCTCAGGATCTCTATCGCCAAAAGGCGCATACTTTGATTGGGACGGCTTTGGAAATTCTCATCCACGCGGAAAAGGAGTGCTTTATGGTCTCATGCTCTTCGATGAGATATCACCTGAACAAGAGCAAGAGATCTCACATGCTCATAATGATCTTGTTAACAAAATAAAAAGCGAAGGCAAAGATCTTGTTCGGAGTGCGCCGTGACTGGCGATAAACGAGTGGACATGAATGTGCCGCGATATGAATTTGTGGCAAGACAGGAAATGCAGGGTTAACCTCTGGATGCCATGGGTCCTAATAGCACCTATACGCATTACGGTATGGATGATTCTGTTGATGCAACATTCGATTCATCTACGGAAGTAAGTATCGATGCATCAAAGGGAGCTGACGCTAGAGCAGATACTGCAATGAGCAATATGAATGAAACTCTCGTGAATTGACGATTTCACACTGTAGGAATTAGTTTTACATTACTTAAAAGTAGCTGGATTGGAGGAGTGGGTATGGCTGGTCATGATGAAATATCTACAAAATCTGTAGCGCGAAAAGGTAGGTATGAAGGTTGGGAGACCGGAGGTTACCTTTACTCTGACGAATTGAAGTCTCTCATGACTCGCGAGCAAGCAAAAGAATACGAGGACAACCTTACGCAATGGAAAAAAGATCTTGAGGTAAAACGTGCGCGAGATGAGCATGCGACAAGTTTTGTGGGTGTAGATGGGGTCGAGTATCAACTTGCACCAGGTCTCGACGGCATTTTAGAACTAGAAGACTGTTCGGTAAAAGCGTGCAAACGATATGGCGAAGGCAAAGTTACGTGGGAAGATCTCAAAGCATTCTTAGTTTATTTTCCCTATGCCAAATCATCACCAACGTGGGCAATTCTTACAGAAGAAGGAAATGCGTACCCTGATGGTGGGCGAAGCCATCCAAGACAATTTTCATCCTTAAATATTGCTGTAATGAATGATGACATAACATTTGACCAAAAACTTGAAATTATAGACACTCGAGCTACCCTGCTTGAAACGTTGACTTCCAGAGGAATTTCAATGAATAGGGTTCAACCATGACCAGCGACCCTATGAACGTACCTAGATACGAGTTCCTCGCAAGACAGGCGATGGAAGGGCAACCTTTAGATGCATACGGTGATAACACGACGCTAGATGCTTTTCTAGATAATAAGTCTGAGACATGGCCAAAAGACCGTGAACGAATACATAATGCTGTGCTGACCGCTCTGAAGGATAAGTATTCCCAAATTCCTTCAGGTAAACGTGCGGTTTTTATCGGTGGTGAACCTGGAGCTGGTAAATCCACTTTTCGTGATTCGGTTACTGGGCTCAAGGATGAAGATGCTTATGCGATCTCTGATCCAGATGTTGCTCGTGAAATGCTGATAGAGGAACTTGTTGCACGGGGCATGATGCCAGCAACAGACGCTCGGATTGAGGGTGGTGCAAAACCACTTGAACTTTCAGGCCTCTTTCACAGAGAAGCTCAAGCTATTAATGAAGACTTTGAGCAATGGGCAGTATCTCACGGGAAGAATATTATTTTTGACACTTCGTTGGCTGGGGGAGACAAGGTCAATAGAGACCTTGATGCATTGCATGCCAAAGGTTATGGGGTTACCGGTGTACTCATTGATTGTGATCCCGATGTTGCTTTGCAGCGACGCATGTCGCGTTTCGAAGCAGAGTCAGCTAACCCTGATGGCTTAGGTGGAAGACCTGTTCCTCCTGACTTTACATCAACTGTTCGTTCAGATGCACCAAAAGTTTTTGAACAAGCGCAAATGAGAGAAAATGGATTTGATCAGTCGATACGCGTGGATGTGACTGGCGCTGAACCTGTCCTAGTCGGCGCATGGACAGGCGCAGAAGCTGCGCCTGACATTACTGGGTTTCATCAGATGCACTTTTCTCCACAAAGTGATGCAGTGTTTGTTCCTGAAGGAGTCGAAGGTTATGTTGCACCTGACCCAAAGCCACAATTCAGAGATTTAAAACCGAACATTGCAGAAGTTGGAACAGATGTTAGAGAAGGGGTTGAAGAGCCGAACACCGTTGAACCAATGTCGTTTGAAAAAGATCAAAAAACTTATGAACCAGGAACGGAACCTGATTCCAGAAATTATGACGTTCATGTTGATTACGGTACAAGTGTTGAGATTTCCGATCGCCATAGGGAGCCGGTTCGTCCTGATGATGGCACGCAAGTTGAAAATGGTCTGGATGGAAGAACGGAAACTCCTCCTTTTGATAAAGATCAAAAATCTTATGTACCAGGAACGGAACCAGGATCAGAAGGGTATGCTACAAAGATCGACCACGGCATAGATGCAGCAGATCGGAGCGCTGAACAGATTCCCGATGTCCTGGCCTCGCAAGATTTGCAGGTTCCGGATGATCAAACGGAAAGGAATGAGCCAACTCCAGTGGAACTATTGCCTTTGTATAGCCTTCCACAAACGAGTGAAGTGGTGAGTAAAGATCTTGGATCAGATCACACGGAACGTTTACCTCTTTATCAATTACCGCAACCCGTCTATCAATTACCACAACCTGTTATAGATAAAAAAGCTGAGGTTCCTCTACCCGTAACACTTCCTCTCTATGAATTATCCCCATCGGTTCCTACAGATGGGGATAAAGCGGTGGATCGTGATGCGTCTGAACCCCTTCCTTTGTATAACCTGCAAGACCTATCTGGCATTAATCAGCCACCAGTAGGTGCTGCTGAGGAACCTCAAGTTGAACAAGAATTTACTCCAGGTCCTGATGTCGGGAGTAATGTTCCGGACTCTTCATTCGATACGGATGTAGGCATAGATCAATCTGTTGATGCAACATTCGATTCATCTACGGAAGTAAGTATTGATGCATCAATGGGAGCTGACGCTGGAGCGGATGCTGCAATGAGTAATGATGCATCTATCGGTGGGGATACAACAGCAACGGTATCTTCAGACGGCGGGATTACGACTGGTATATAAAAAATTGGAAAGGTAATTCATGGAAGATTCAAGTACGCTCCTCCAGCTAGTGGTTGAAAATAAACGGCTTCGTCGTTCTGGCTTTTTAGGTTGACAACGACAAAAATCCTTTTTACGGCAATGGATGAAACTATTAGTGTGATTGGTGGTCCTGCAGGACAGTATTAAAAGTTGTAAGTAGCCCCTTACCAAAGGAGTTATATTGCTTACTATCGATCCTTGCCTAAACTTGTAAAAAGTGGCATTGGGTTTATTGTTTAGTGGATTTTTGCGCAGTTGATCCTCGATGGATTGACAAAACCAGCAAATTAGAAGTCATATATCTAATTAGCTGGAAATTAGAACATCTGATTTTCAATCAATACAATAATAGACAATATTGTCTATGCGGTTTTTCTCTGGCGAATAACCTATAGCTACCGCCGGTTTTGGCCGATATTTCCGTGTAAGTTAGCAATTTGGCGTACTGCTGTGTTGTTGACCCACTATGTTGGCGTGACTTGCATTTCTTTCGAGTGCAATTTGTACCACAATGGTGAGATGCGTAAAACGTCTCTGCATTAATAGAGATGCGACGCTCTGTTGTGCTGAGTTCCCCTCAGTTAATTGAGCGAAGCGAAGAATCTTTATTGATGTACGAAAAAGACATGAAGTATTGTGAAGGAGGTGAGTGGATACGGGACGAAAATCCCGGGGGCTTGTATGAAGTCCTTTGATGGCTTGTCAATACCAACTATTTCTAAGCGAAGCGGATCTAACGTGTTTGAACATTAGCGTTCGAATGCGAACTTACTGAAAAGTGAGGTGATGCTTTTATGAGAAAGTTGATATCTCGAGCGGCAACCTTCGGTGCTGGGCTTGGAACACTTGTTCTTAGCGGCGGTGCCATGGCTGGACGCCGACACTAATTGATTAAGTAGCTATGAGGGACTTCATTCAGGCTCTATCCGTGTTTATGAAATTTGTAAACAAAGAACTTATCTCAACATTCATCCTTAGCATTATTGCGGTTATCCTTGCTATTTTCACGGTCGATGGAAATACAAAAGTTGTTTGGTTTCCAACATTATTTTTTGCTTCACTCTTTCTGATTTCTGTGCTACGTGAGATTGTTGTCACGGTTGGTGAAACCGAGATCGCAATGAACATGGATACGTCAATTGTTGCAGGTGCAATTGTTGTTTTCTACACATTAAATTCACCCCTTAGCTTCATAATTGCATTGCTTACAACTGTGATCTACCTCCCGAATATAAAAGCCAGGAAATGGGGGATGTTATGTTTCAATGTTGCAAATGAAATTACCGCAGGTTGCGCAGCCTTCCTTGTGCTCGGCTTGACTAATTTTTCTATACAGCAAGGTACTATAAGTGTTGTTTTCAAGATCCTCATTGCGACTATTGCATTCGAAATAATCAATTATTCAGTATTAGCTATCGACTCTGCGATCCGTGGAGAGACATGGCGAGAACTTCTTTATGATCTGCGAAAATCCCTAGTTGAAGTTCTTCCGCTCGCAGTTTTTTCAGGGTTATTAGGAAAGTTTTATTTTGATTTCGGTTATCCCATGTTGATCATGTTTGTAGTTCCTTTATTTTTCGGTCGTGAACTTCACTCCTCGTATGCACGAATGTCTGAAACTCAAAAATCTACCCTTGATACGTTGACACGTACCCTCGAAGCAAAGGACAAGTACACAGCTGGTCACGTTGAACGCGTTGCGAAGTTTGCAAAGTACATTGGTGAAGAACTTGGATACAGTCCACGCCACCTTGAACGTATTCATCAAGCAGCATTGCTCCACGATGCTGGAAAACTAATTGTTCCATCTGCATTATTAAATAAGCCTGGAAAATTAACAGAAGAAGAATTCAAAGTTATTCAACGCCATGAATTTGTGACAATTGAAATCCTTCGAAGAATTGATTTTTTAGCTCCCATCGCATTTCTCGCTGGCGGTGATCACAACTCGATGGAAGGAAAGAGCATAAAGAATCTCGATCCATTTATCGTCTCTGCATGCGATGCTTTTGATGCAATGACGTCTTCTCGTTCTTATCGTAAAGCACTCTCTATGGAGATTGCGTTTGAAGAACTTCAAAAGAAGGGTGGAAAACAATTCCATCCGAAAGTTGTTGAGGCTCTGATTAAAGCAATTGAATCTCGCGGTGAGCATTATGGCGACGGATATGAAACAGACATCGTGCACGCCGATGCGCCGGAGGCGGGGATTGGTTCTGCTGGTATTGGGGACTTGGAAGACGAGACGAAGAACGAGGCAGAGATTCTTCGCTTCGCTCAGAATGACAGGGGAACCCAGAACGACAGCGGTAACAAGAATGACAAGGGAACGCAGAACGACGTAGTGGCTCAGGACGACGTAGTGGCTCAGGACGACGGAGCAGCACATATTGATTCCGAGGTGGAGCACGACAATATCGAATCTGCAGCACATACAATACCTTCAGTCGTAAGAACAGCAGTGCCCGCGGAGGTTCTTCACTCCGTTCAGAATGACAGTGTGAGAGTCCAGAATGACAGCGTGAGCATAAAGAACGACAAGACGCTTCGCGATGCAAAAGATGACGTGGGCGAGGCAGGCTGATGATGAGTCAAGAGCAAGAGCAGTCACAAAAGATATGGAGTCGGCATCTTCGTCCGCGTGTGTGGAGGACCACTTTGATTGCGACTGTGCTCGGAGTCGTTGGTTTGATTGCCTACAGAAACGAAGTAACACAATGGTGGGGAGTGCTTGTCCTTTTCGTTACTGCACTCGTCATTGGTGAAAACCTCGAGCTGCGCGTACCTGATCGTCCACCCATACCCGTGAGTTTCGCAGCCATCATGGCGCTTGCTCGCACAACAACAAACAACGGACAGTTTTCATGGATGCAAGTGAGTTGTGTCATTATCGCCGCTGTCTTTTTGTCCACTGCGTGTTATTTCAGAATTTCGTTTACAGATCGCGCGAAAATATATTTCGCACGAGCGCTCACCTATTTTACCGGCATCGTAATTGCGCGCCTTCTCTTTGATCAGATTCCTCCTGGTTCACAGTGGCGTTACGTTGCGATGATTTTCGCACTTTCTGTCATGCTCTTTGTTCACGAAGTTCTCGCGTGGATCGGTGGATACCCTCGAACGTACGGCTTCTTTGCAGCAGCTGCACATGCATCGGTACTCGCAGGTGGTGTGCTCATCGGAGTCGGTTATGCAGGCACGAAGGGTTACATTGCGGGCAGTACTGCACCAGAACATTCTGTCAACGGCCTTGGTATTAGCGCGCTGGTTACGTGTGCGATTCCACTTTTGGTCGCGTGGTTTGCGTTCTCTCGTTATTATTCTGCGCTGCGCACATATAAGCAAACGATTCGCGCGTTGTCTGCTGCGCCTGAACTTGGTGGAATTGTTGCGTGGGGACACGCCGACCGCGTTGCGCAAATTGCACTTGCAGTTGCCGACAAACTCGACGTCGACCGTGACGATCGTCAAGCAATTGAAACTGCTGCATACATGCACACACTTGGCGATGCTGTGCTGGATACAACAATGGATGTCGATCCGTACGAAGAAGCGCAAGCTGCAAACATTACCGCCGACATTATTCGTCAATCAGGTGGACTCGACCGAGTCGCCGATATCATCGAAGATCACGTGCGCCCTTACCGCGGAGTGGTGGACGGGAACCTGGTTGCACAAAACGATATTGCTGCATCGATCCTGCGGGTTGCAAATGATTACGACAACATTTCTCGACGTGAAGAAACGTGGGGGACGCGCGCGCTTGCTTCGATGCTTGCTTCGCCGTCGGCAACATATAACCCTCGTGCGCTTGAAGCACTCGAATGGGTGCTGACTCGCGAGCGATATGCCGAGCTCATCAATCCTCCCGAGATGCCCGAGCGCATCAAAGAACACCTCTACTCTTAGCTGGAGGTCCGTCCTTACTTATGGGATAAATCACCCAAAAGGTTTTTGTCGTAGGCTTGCTGTATCTTGTGATACATGGCAAATAAAAAGATAAAAACAACTGACCTTAGTACCGTAGGCAACGAATACATTGAGCTCATGGGACGCCTGAAAACGCACATCGTAACAGCACAAACACGTGTGGCAAAGGCGGTGAACACCCAGCTCGTTGAGCTCTACTGGAACATTGGTCACGAGATCTTGAAGCAGCAGAAGGCGAGCGGATGGGGAAATAATGTTTATGGGCGAATAGCAGATGACTTGCGAGCTGAAATGGGCTCGATTCGAGGATTTTCGCGAAGAAATCTTACTTACATGTGTCAATTTGCCCGATTATGGCCGGAACTTCAATTTGTCCAGGCACTGCCTGGACAAATTGAATCTGGACAAACCTCATTTGCGCAACCACTGGTTGCGCAAATGAAAAAAGAGGGAGAATCTGAGTTTGTCCACTCATTGAGTGGACAAACTGAAGCTAGTCAACTCACATTTGCGCACTCAATGAGTGCGCAAATGGATAATGACCGTAAATCTGAATTTGTGCCACCAGTGGTGGCACAAATTGGATGGACCCAAAATATCCTGTTAATGGACGAGTTCGGAGACGATCAACAGACATATCTTTGGTATGCGCAACAATCGATCCTGCAGGGTTGGTCCAAACGCCACCTCGAAACCCAAATAGCCCTCGCGCTGCACACCCGCCAAGGCTCAGCAATAACAAACTTCCAGGAATCGCTCGAACCAGCAGAAGCCCAAGCAGTATCTCAGCTCATCAAAGACCCGTATATTTTCGATTTCTTGTCGCTCGACGACAACATCAAAGAGCGCCAACTCGAAGAAGCACTCCTTACTGATATTCAAAAGCTTCTCCTCGAACTAGGAACGGGTTTCTCTTTCTACGGACGTCAAAAATCGCTCATGGTTGGCGAGGAAGAATTTTTTCTCGACCTTATTTTCTACCACCACACATTGCGACGTTTTATTGTCATTGAACTCAAGGCCGGAAAATTCAAACCAGAATATGCAGGGAAAATGAACTTCTATCTCAATGCCGTTGACATGTTTATCAATGTCGAAGGAGACAAAGAAAGTATCGGAATCATTTTGTGCTCCGATCACGCCGACACCACAGCAACGATTTCACTCTCGCGCATACAATCGCCTATTGCAATCTCTAACTGGAAAACAATAGCTAAAAACGATCCCGACGAGCTCAAAGCGCTCGAACAAATAGAAGAAGTAAAACAAAAGCTTGTTGACCGCATCAACGCACGAATGTCTGAGATCGAACCCAAAAAGTCAGAAATACAACAAATAAATGAATAATGTAAACTTCACGAAACGTATAAGTGACTTTCTGCCACTAAATCTTCAAATAAGAAAGTGCCTATAATTATGGAAGAAGTGTTCATGGTGTTGCCGTCGCTCGACAACATTCCTCACTATCCACTGCCGTTAGGTTTTTCACTGCGTTCGTATAATCCGCAAAACGGTGACGATGAGACATGGGCCTTAGTCGAAACTGCGGCCGGTGAATTTTCGAATATCGCTTCCGCACTCGAAAAATTTGATACGTGGACGAGTGAACTGCCAGGGCAAATAGGGAAGAGATGTTTTTTTCTTGTCGATGACGCAACGAACAAAGATGTCGGCACAATTACAGTTTGGGAAGGTTTTGGCGTCTACAAGAATTATGGACGTATTCATTGGGTGGCCATTATTCCGGAATATCAAGGAAGAGGCCTAGCGAAACCACTCATCTCTGCAGCGCTGAGTGAAATGAAAAACACGTATTCGCGGGCCTATCTGAAAACCGACGATTCAAAACCTCAAGCTATCGGCGTATATTCCGATTTCGGTTTTAAGCGAATATAAGCACCAGCCCGAGACGGCAACACTAAGCCCATTTCACATCTCCACCCCATGGCGATAGGCTGTGAAAATGCTCACCCTTCAGGAACAACGTACTCCGACGATTCTCTGGGATATGAACGGTGTTTTGCTTGATGACGAACCGGTCCACGAAAAATGTTTTGCCGAAATCCTCAGAAGTTATTGCGGTATTGAACTGACGCACGAAGATTACATTGCATACTTTTATGGAAAGACTGACTTTCTGGGGATGGAAAATTATTTTGCAACGGTAGAACCTGATGTCAGCGTTACAACACTCAACCTTATGTGCGGAGAGAAGAATCGGTTGTATGTCGATTATTTCAAACAAGGTCTCACGATAACAGCAAACGCGCGCGAACTCCTTGAAGATCTTTCGTCGAAGAATTACAAACAAGCACTTGTCACCTGCGATCAACGCCCTGACGTCGAGGCAATTCTGTGCGACCTCTTGCCGAATGTTTTTGGATCTGTTGTCACTGCTCAAGACGTTCAGTTTTCAAAACCGTATGCAGATCCCTATGTCAAAGCATCGGTGGAATTAGGAACAGATATCTCGGACTGTATTGTTATCGAAGATTCGAGTGCTGGTGTCATCTCTGCCAAAAAAGCGGGTGCGCGTGTCATTGGGTACTCAGAATTTCGTTCCGCCAAGCATGCGCGCGAGCTTGAAATCGTTGGATCCGAGAAAGTTGAAACAGATTTCTCTTCCTTTTGTGACGATTATTTCTCCTCGTTAGTCGATGCGTAAACCAATAAAACAAAAGAAATAGCCCTTAATTGGCCATTTTGGCAGACATATTTGCGAAATACACATAATTTCTGCACAAAAATCCTAGCGCCCATGGCCTTACCGGTGAGTAGAATAGGCAGATAGCTTCGGGGGGACATTGTGAATTATATTGCCTTTAGCTTTGATGGCACATTAGTTGATTCTAAGTTTGCCATTTGCGAAGCAATTGAGCGCGCGTGCATTCGACAAGGCGTCGCCTACGTCGGGGACGAAGAATTTTCGCAAAACATCGGACGCGATCTCGACGAATTTATTTTGGAAGTCAGTTCTGATCCGATGGATGAATCCATAGTCGAAGGCGTATCGCGCAGTTACAGTGAAACATTCCGTTTCAACCTTGTGGAAATGGTCGATGGGATGCGTCGCATTTTGGAACTGTGTTACGACACCGGTGACAAAATTGCGATTGCGTCGTCGCGCCATTCATCCAGTCTTAACGCACTCATCGAACAGTTTGAAATTAAAGATCTCCTGTCGGCTGTCGTTGCGGGCGACCAAGTGAGTGAACCAAAGCCCAGTGGTGAAATGCTGTGGGAAGTTGCAAAAGAACTGCAATGTAATCCGCGCGAAATCATTACCGTGGGCGACACAATCTGGGACATCGAAATGGCGAAGAGCTGTGGTTCTTTTGCGATTGGTGTGACCTGGGGAACTCATGATGAGACGCAACTGCGGTGCGCGGGCGCTGATGTCGTGTGCGACACACCATTGGCGTTGGCCAATTACTTCAATTTCGCCGCTGTTTAGTCAGCGGATTTTTTTAATCACAACTAGTGGGCGACGTCGACAACTTCCATCGACTCTTCGTCGTAACCGAGGTCTTCTTTGGTGGGAAGAGCTGCGAGGCCATGCTTTTTTTGCCATCTTTTGTGGCGTCGCGAATGCATTATTTTCTCGGCCTTCGCGCGGCGTTCTTCATCGGATTTTCGAGCACCTGGTCCACGAGATGATGCAACCATGACAGGTGCACTTTCCATATCAGGCTCACTCGCAGGCATCTCAGCCATCGCAGCCATCGCAGGCATCGCGACCATTGCGGGTTCGCTTTCAGGCTGCTCTGATTCTTCCACATTCATGTCACGTGTTAAATCAACAACAACATCTAACTCATCGGCATACGCTGAGCGCGCAGGAGCAACGTCAGCAATTTCAAAATCTGTTTCAATCATTTCTTGCATCCCAAGAATTTCTTCAGCAGCTTTTGGTTTGCGTGAAGCAAAGAAGCACACGGCAATTAATCCAATTCCTAAAATGATGTCGCCAATTGAAATTGCAATGGACAGCGCATTGATAGGGAAGATGTCGCCCAACCAGGGCATCAAATCTGCAGACGATTCTTGCTGATGTTTGATGGACTCTTGAACGACGTAATCACCCGAGCTCGTGACGGGCATGCCCTTGTTCAACCCAATCACAACAGCATTCGATGCAATTCCCGTGAGGACAATCCACATACCTTTGACGTTGATGTTGGCAACGCAAAAACCAAACAACAGAACATACGTGGCCAAGAGAACCGCTAAACCGGTGGAGTCGTAATGTGATTTTGGAATCGGCGCAAAGACAAGAACGAGTTGTCCGACAACAGCAGCCACAAGTGTCCACCAGTGGGAAAACCTTGTTGCCAGAAGTTGTTTGTAACTTCCTCGCGTAAGTGCAACACAGGCAAGCGCTATCCCCAGAAAAACAAACTCAATCCCCATCTGCACAGATTACGCGCTTTTATGGAATCGATGGGGGACTGAATCTCAGAGATGGACCGATTTGATCCACCATAATACTTTTGTCTCTAAATGTTGCTTGGTAACGCATGTTCTAAATGGATGAAATAGAACAGTAATGCAGCCGCGAACGGTACGAACCCAATGATCCACACTTTCCAATTGCGGAACTTGCGGTAGCAAAACCACCAGATTCCACCAACGGCAACGAGAAGTAACAGCCAGTAAAGAAGAGGTGCATGCAACGATGCAAGCGCCATTGCAACGAGAATATTTGAATGACCAATGCCCTGGGTGTTCTGCGTGTCGTCATCGGTTCCAATGTCGATACTCGTCGGAAGTTTCCCATCTTCGTCGACAAGCTGTTTGGCAACTTGCGCGACTTCGGCTTGGCTCGGAATTAATTTCGCTCGAACAATCAAGCGCTTTGCGGCAGAGTATTTTGGATGACATGTCGTCAGTGTCAGCTCAGGAATCAACCGTTTTAAATCATCGGGATCTTGCGTTGGTTCAATGACAGAAACATCATTTGGGCTCACAATTTTATTGGGCATGCTCACTTCGTATGTGAATGTACCTCGAAGCGTATCGACAACAATTTTGTCCCCTTCGACAAGTTCATCGAGTCTGTTAAACGGTGCGCCATACGTTGTACGGTGTCCAGCGATTGCAGAATTTCCTTGCTGCCCAGGAAGTGGAGTTGCCGAATAATGTCCGGGGCCTTTTTGTAGATTCGATTTCGATGTACCCGAAATAACGACGTGATCTAATCCAATCTTGGGGATTTTGATAACAGCAATTGGGTTGCCTTCTTTTGTTTCGTTTGTAAGTTGAGCAAGTTCGGCTTCGGATGGTTCGGAAACAATGGGGTTGTCGCCAGGAACAGTTGTCGATGGTTCTGTTGACGTAGTGGTATTTGTATTTTTGAGCTGGTCCGAAAATTCATTGCGAAGTTTGTCCTGGCTCCGTGCTTCGAAAAAGTTTGTTCCCCATAATTGGTAAGCGACGAACAGAAGCAGAACCAGTCCCAAAGTGATCATGGCTCTACCAATTAGCGAAATCACGTCACGGATGTCAGGCTTTCGAATCGGATTGGGATTGTCGAACTGTGACATGAGTACCTTTGTTGACGAATTATGCTGGGCCGCGAGTGCGTCAGACGCAGTCTTCGATCCTAGCGGCTGTTCGGATCGAGAACAGGGAAAACCTCGCTTTAAACTCGGTATCCATGGTAAGTGTCAGCGCAAAAAACCTCGTTGTGACACGTTTGGGCTATCCAGCCATTGCAGATGGTTCGTTTGAACTACCTCCACATCATTTTGCGCTTGTGACGGGAGCAAATGGTTCGGGAAAAACCACTTTACTCAAAGCAATCGCCGGAAGCGTGATCGCAGAACGCGGAAGTGTCGACGTGACGTTTAACAACAACACCGTCACTTCGGAAAACGCGCGCAAGCTCCGGCGTCTTGTTTCTTATGTAGGCCACACTGCTTTATATATGCGTCACATAAAAGTGTCGGAACACTTAGTGTTGTGTCAGCAACTCGACCAAGGTGAAAGCGCTGCTTACGTTCTATCTCCCCAGGATGCACTTTCGCATTTTCATCTCGAAGATAAAGCAAACGTGCGCATTGAAGATTTAAGCGCTGGACAACAGCGGCGTGTGCATTTAGCGAGTTCGTTTGTTCGGTCTACTCCTTTGATCTGTGTTGATGAGCCGCACGCGTCGTTGGACGAAACATCGAAAAACCTTATTGATGACATGCTTTCTGAACAATACCTCGCAGGCCGCACACTCATCGTTGCGACTCATGATCCTGATCGTCTGAACGCTGTCGCAACACACCACGTTCGTGTAAAAAATGGAACCGCGTCATTAACCGCAGGGGAGTCATCATGATGACTCTCATCGGTGCACAATTGCGCGCGGAAATTCGCGACAAAACAATTCTGGTTCGTTCGCTTCCGTTCGTCGGCGTAGTGCTTTTGCTCTTTGCGTTTGCTTTCGATCCTGATCGTGGAGTGTTGTCGCGTATTGCGCCTGGATTGTGGTGGGTGACAACAACGTTCGCGGCAATGTTCATTTATGTTCGCGACGCGCACAATAAACACGAATCAAAATTCATTTCACAATTCGGCATCGAAGGTTCAACAATTTTTCTAGCTCGAACAATTGTGAATTTTGTACTCACTGGAATTGTCACCATCGTCAGTGGTGTCCTCGTTGTCTTTCTCTTCTCGCCAGATATCGAAAATATTTTTGCCATTATCACCATTGCAGTACTCACAACACTTGCCCTTGCGGCCATTGGATCGATTTATTCTCCTCTCGTGGCGCGCCTCCACGATTCGGGCCAGCTGCTGAGTCTTGTTGTTATTCCTGTCGTATTGCCCGTGCTTCTCGCTGCAATTCGCGGAACTGAATCTGCCATATCTGGTGCAACGAGGGAATGTTGGCAGTGGACCTCGCTGATTGCGATCTTTGTTGTCCTCTATATAGCAGTAGGTGCGCTGGCAGCGGATTCCCTCGAGGACTAAGCGCTCCTTTAAGATTATCTACCGATGAAACCCCGCCTTTTACCTCGCCGCGTTGTGCTCCCTCTGTCGATCATCACTCTTGTTGCACTGGGTATTCACGCACTCTATTCGTTAGTTATTTCCCCTCCCGATGCACAACAAGGGGATGCTGTTCGACTCCTCTATTTGCACGTTCCGGCAGCGTGGCTTGCGTATGTTTCTTTTGGAATTACAACGCTGTGTTCGATTCTGTATCTCATCCCTAAAACGCGCAGCCATGTTTATGATGTTCTCGCCGGTGCCAGCGCTCGCGCGGGTGTCATCTTTTGTGGATTGACTCTTCTGTTAGGTGCGTTGTGGGGAAAGCCTATCTGGGGCGTTTTTTGGGCATGGGATGCGCGCATCACATCAACCGCGGTTTTGTTTTTCCTCTACATTGGCTACTTGGCGATCCGATCTCTTGATCGCACAGAAAAAGCTGCAAAACGAAACGCCTGGATTGCACTGTTTGCCTTTATCGATGTTCCGATCGTTCACTTTTCGGTGAACTGGTGGAGAACGCTTCATCAAGAAGCCACTGTTTTTAATCCAGAACTCAAGGCAGAAATTTCTGGAACGATGGCTACGAGTTTGTGGTTGGGTGTCTTGGCTTTCACGCTTCTTTATGTCGTGATGTTGGATCGTCAATATGTAAAAGATGCATTTCTTTACGGTCGCGCAACGTCACAACTCGATAGTGCAATTACCGAACGAATGAATGAACCTGCAGTCACAGGTGGTGTGTCATGAGTCATTGGGGATACGTTGCGCTGGGATGGATTGCTACATACGGGGTAATTGGTGTGTGGTATTTCACGTCACGAACACCAGCGAATGAGAAACTGGCCGAAGAAGATAACGAACAATAGGACGCCCGGACCTTTATGTCGCAAAGAACACGAACACTGCTCATTCTCGGCGTTATCGCTGCATGCATTGTCGCACTTGTCTATGTGGGAATCAGAGGCAATGTTATTTACTATTATACCGTTTCGGAAGCTGTCACAAAAGCGGACTCGCAGGGAACGGATCGATTCCGTATTGCGGGTGCGGTTGTTAACGAAAGCGTGAAAGATTCGGGAGATACAATCACGTTCAAAATAACCGACGGAGACAAAACGGTTTCTGTTATTCACCGCGGTGATCCACCCCAACTTTTCAAAGACGGTGCGCCTGTTGTTGCTGAAGGACATTGGTTCAAAAATGAGTTAGGGAAAACGTTTGACTCGGATCGCATTCTTATTAAACACGGAAACGAATACACACCACCGAAAGTAAAACAAGAATCATGAGAGCAGTTCTTGGGACCTTCTTTTTAGTGGGTGCAACTGTATGTTCCACTTTTGCGATCATTAGTTACGCCATCTCACTGAAATTAAAGTCAAACATTCTTGTGCGCAATGCTCGAATACTGACGATGGCAACTATTGGTTTTGTCGTTTCAGGATTCGTCATATTAGAACTTGCACTTTTTGCTCGTGACTATTCACTCAAATATGTTTATGAACATACAGCAAATTCCATTGGGAAGCTCTTTACTTTCACCGCTGCGTGGGCGGGACTGGAAGGTTCTTTGCTTTTGTGGGTAGTGGTGTTGTGTGGATACACAGTGTATGTATTGGTATCGACGCGCAAATATCGCGAGAATGCATACGATGCAACAACATCGATTGCACACATGATTATGGTGAGTTTCATCGGATTCTTTCTGTTGATGATTTTGATGTCGGCATCACCTTTTCAAACAGTTGCTGCGGCGACGCTTAATGGTTTGGGGGCTAATCCTTTATTGCAAGAGCACTACGCGATGGCCATTCATCCGCCCATGCTCTACATTGGCTACGTCGGATTTACAGTTCCGTTCGCGTACATTATTGCGTCGTTGATTCGAAAAGATTTTTCTACGCTTGCAACATCGCGTGTCCGGCGAAGCTCAATGATTGCGTGGACGTTCTTGACTGCCGGCATCATTCTTGGTGCGTGGTGGAGCTATGAAGTTCTCGGTTGGGGCGGATATTGGGCATGGGATCCTGTTGAAAATGCATCGCTGTTGCCATGGCTTACCGCGACGGCTTTTCTCCATTCGACCATCATGCAATCCAAACGCAATATGTTGCGAGGATGGAATGCGACCATTGTTATAGCAACGTGCGCGCTGACAATTTTGGGAACATTTCTTACGCGTTCGGGTGTTGTGAACTCGGTCCATTCCTTTACGCAAAGCCATGTTGGTCCGTGGTTGCTTGCTCTGTTTGGTTTGATTGTTTTGGGCGGTGCGGGATTGCTCGTGTGGCGTTTCGATGATGTGCGCAGTGAAAAAAGTATGAAAGGCGCAAGTAAAAAAGAGACGATATTTTTGCTCAATAACATTGTGTTTTGCATATTTGCGCTCGTTGTTTTGTTAGGGACAACATATCCTCTCATTGCTGATGCAATACGCGGAGAACAAGTCAGCGTGGGTACTCCTTATTATGAACGTTTTGCTATCCCTCTTGGGTTGTCCATACTTTTACTCATGGGAATAGCTCCGATGGTTTCGTTTGCAGAAACGAATGTTGCAATCAACGAGCGGTTGCGCATTCCCGCACTTTGTGGTGTCGCAATGGTTGGCGTTGGCATCTTGCTCGGTCAAAACTTTGTCACATCCTGTGCATTTGGCGCTTGCACATTTGTTGTAGTCAGTTCGGTCATGATTTTGTATAAAACCGTTCAACAATCGGGCAAGCGTTTCTTGCTGGAACGTCCACGAAAAGTCGGTGCAATGATTGTGCACATCGGGATAGCGTTTATTGGTTTGTCCATCGTGCTGAGTTCTCACACCTGGTACAAAGAAGCAACGCTGGTAAAAAGCACACCCACAACGGTTGGTCCATATACATTGACGTATGTTTCCCAACACACAGAATCAAGTGAAGATGTCATTTCGAGTACTGTCAAAATAAAAATTGAGCGAGACGGGCAAGTGCTCGGTACCTATGCGCCCAATGTGCGAACATATCCAGCACGAAACATGAGCGTAGGCACGCCAAGTGTTCACACCTCCTTTCAACGAGACACATATCTCACATTGGTCTCTTCGCCATCAGGTGACACTGTTGCAATTAAAGTTGCGCAAAATCCAGCTGTTGTTTACATCTGGCTTTCTGGAATTCTCATCATTATCGGTTCCGTTGTTACGCTTTTGCCTCAACGACGCAAAGCTGACAAGATCGCACAAGCAAAGAGTGCAGAATCTGACAAGGTAGACGCATGAACAAACCCACAAACGTCTCGCGCAAAACCATTCCAGGGCCAGGCCCTGGAAACCAAGCAGGGCTTGAAACTTCAACGGAGAAGGATGCGAAAAAGCGATCGGGGACACGACTCGCTCTTCGATTTGGTATTTTTGGCGCTGTTCTCATCGCTTTGATTGTGACCGTTATTTTTTTCTCGTCGCGTTTGAATTCCACACCGACGTATCATGGCGGAAAAGTTGTAGGAAAACTCGTACCCGATGTCACGGTGACAACACTCGATGGTGAAAAAATAAGTCTCCGATCACTGGTCGGCAAGCGGGTGATGGTGAACTTTTTTAATTCGTGGTGTATCCCGTGCCAGGAAGAAGAACCAGCTTTGCAAGAATTCGCCGCTCAGCACAAAGATGATCCCGATATTGTATTTATTGGTATTGCCCGCGATGATTCTGATGCCAATATTCGTGCATGGGCAAAGGCGCGTGATGTTCCCTTTCAAGTAACTCTCGATAAGAATGAAAATGCATCTATCGCATTTGGGACGACGGGACAACCAGAAACCTACGCCATCAATGCCGATGGCCTGGTAGTGGCGAGTTTGCTCTCGCGTGCATCTGTTCAATCACTTAATGAAATGTGGGATGCAGCTCAATGACCGAGACGAAGAAAAGTATCGGCATTAAAGAGCGTTTTGCACAACTTCCTGCGAGACCTTTCTGGGCTGCCCTTGTTGTCGCAATGATTATTTTCGCAATTGTTTCCTTTGCGCAGAAGAGTGAACCTTCGAACGCGCAGCGCACAAAGTCCATCAATCAACAACTTCGATGTTTGGAATGTGAAGGACTGAGCATTTACGATTCAGATACCAAGACAAGTAAAACCATTGCAAAAGATGTCGCCCGACGTGTGAAAGCTGGCGAATCGGATAAAACGATATTTGCGTATTATGAAAATATTTATGGCGAATACATTCGGTTGGCTCCCACATCGGATAGCGGCAACTGGTTGATCTATGTAGTTCCCGCATTTTTCATCGCAGTATTTGTCGTCGCCATTTTCTTGTCTGTCAGTAAACGTGCATCATCGCGCACACGAATTTTCTTTTGGGGTGCAGCTGGTCTGATTTTTATTGTGGGAATGGTCGTCTTTGTTAACGATACGCAGGCAACAAAAGCGAAAACGAAAGAGGCAACTGAGCAGAAGAAATCCACAGAGGAACTGCTGCAACAAGCTGTGAACGAATCTCCAAGTAATGAAAACTTGCGAAGTCTTGCCATTGTTCAATTCGCAAAAGCTAACCCTGATCTTGTGAGCGCTCTCAAAAATTTCGATAAAGCCGCAGCACTCGATGAAAATGATGCCGAGTCGCGTGCGTATGCGGCATACATTGTTTTTCTAGCTGGACAATATGAGCAAGGCCGGACTCGTGCAAATGCTGCTGTTGCTATCGACGATCAAAATGCAACAGCATTATTTTTCCGAGGAATGATTTACTATCTGATTCCAGAAACTGATGAGGCTCAAAAGAAAGCTAACCAAGATCAGGCAAATAGAGACTTTGATGCGGTCCTTGCCATTGCACCCGACAGCGAGTTTGCTTCAGAAATTACGACGATGCGCTCAGGGTCCAACAATTAATCTGGGTTGACAAGGACTTTTCCCCTCAATGTCGTGGTGCGAGATAGGATGTAGGAATGGAAAAACTACAAAAACCTGAAATGACTATCGACGAATCGAAAATATACGAAGTCGAAATTACCACCAACCGTGGAAAGATCACAATGGATCTTGATCCGCATTTGGCGCCAAAGTCAGTCAACAACTTTGTGACATTGGCTCAAAAAGGTTTTTATGACTCGCTCACCTTTCACCGTGTTGTTCCTGGTTTCGTTATCCAAGGTGGATGCCCCATCGGAAACGGAACAGGCGGACCTGGATATCGTTTTGAAGACGAACCCGTTGTTGCCGAGTACACACTTGGTGCTGTTGCATGCGCAAACGCTGGCCCGGACACAAACGGAAGTCAATTCTTTATTTGCATCGACGATTGCACAAACAAGCTCACGCCTGATTACAACCTCTTCGGTTATGTAACAAGCGGTATGGACGTTGCTCTTGAGACTCAAGTTGGCGATGTCATGAGCACAGTAAAAGTGATCGAAAAAACCGCGCATAAAAATAGAAGCCTCGGGTAGTATTAATGGCTACTGCAAAAGTTAGGTCTGCCGTGACAAACACATTATTAAAGGGAAGAGATTATGCTCTTTCTGGGTTGATTGCTGTTTTTGCTGCGAATATTATTTGGGGAATTTCTGATGTATGTATAAAGATTATTGGTCGCGGCCAGCTAGTTACCTGCATATTGGGATTTACTGGGTTTATTTTCCTGCTCCTTATTGCGTTAATAAGAAGAGACACGATTTCCTTTAAAGAATTCTTATACGCATTTCCTTTAGGTTTTCAGCGTTCTATTATTTGGGCTGGGATATTTATTGCCTACCAGCAAGACAATCCTGCTATTGCAACGACAATATATTCTTTTAGTCTTGTTGTTGCCATTGTATTTTTTGGCCCGTTACTAGGTGAGAAAATTACGGCTCGCATTTTGATCATCACGCTAGTCGGCGTCCTCGGTGTTGTTCTCACGGCGAGCGAATCCTTAACGAATTTGAAATTTAGTAGTGGAAGTATCATCGTCCTCCTCTTGTTACCCCTCGGAGCAGCAGGTACTTTTATGTTGCGTAAACTTCAACAAAATGTTCCTGCAGAAACGGCGCCGTTGTATTACTTCTTATGGGTGGGTATCCTCATGCTTCCTATTGCCCTCCTGAGTCATCCAGAATTTGGATTTACTAGACATGATTACTTTGTCATTGTTGTTATGGCAATTACGGGGGCTGGAGGACATTACCTCTACTCAATATCTCAAAAGTCCACGACATTTCAGTTCAACTCAATTGCAGGAACGCTCCATTCCCCATCGACTGCCATCTGTGCTTATTTGTTCATCGGATCGACACTCGTTTGGTCACAAATGGTGGGTATGGCAATAGTGATTGTTGTGGTGGCCTATATTTCTATTTCAACAAAAAAACCTGATGTCCAAATATTGGAAGAAAACGTACCCGTTGGACCCTAAACAGTGAGTGAGACACCAAAGCGCACAAAAGAATTTACCTTCGCAGGAATGGCTGCAGTTGTGTCGTCCAATATCGGTTGGGGACTGACCGATATTTTTATAAAAATTATTGGGCGCGGTCAGGTCTCTGTGTGGATTTATGCTTTGACGGGGAGTATTTTTCTTCTCGGTCTCATGGTGGCCTCGAAAGAAAAACTCAGATGGAAAGATTTTGTGAAATCATTTCCTATTGGACTTCAACGCGCGATTGTGTGGTCAGCATTGTTTATAGCATTTCAAGAAGATAACCCTGCTATTGGTATTACGGTTCTTTCTTTTAGTCTCGTGGTGAGCATTGTCGTTTTCGGACCTCGGCTTGGCGAAAAATTAACGCCAACAATTTTGGTTTTATCTGGAGTCGGTGTGATTGGACTTATACTGACATCAGTGCAGTCATTTGCTGATGCGCAAATGAGTCGTGGTGCAGTGCTTGCGTTACTTGTCCTGCCTGTTGCCTCTGCCGGTACATACATTTTGCGAAATGTATTAGAGGAAGTGCCGCACAAGCCGACCGCTTTGTATATGCATGTATGGGTCGCAATATTGTTCAGCTTTATCATTCCTTTAATTAATCCGGAGTTCAATTTTTCGCGCAATGAAATCTATGTCATTATCGCGCTGGCCGTCATCGGAGCAGGCGGTCATTATCTTTTTAATTACTCACAAGCGCACACGACATTTCGTTTTAATGCAATTGCGTCAACCGTTCATACGCCGGCAGTAGCAATTTTTGCATGGATGATTTTGGGCGATACTCTTCTTTTCCACCAAATAATTGGAATGGTGATTGTGATGGCAGTGGTGGGATATCTTGCCGTTACAACTCGGAAACCAGAAATTCAAGAACTTGATGAAAATCTTGTCGTTGGGCCATAGGGCCAACCGCAGCCACTTTTTCTTCAAGAAAAGGATTATGAATCGCGATTGTGGAAATCTGCGCTGCTATCGCACTTTGAACACCTGCTGGTGAATCCTCGATAGCTAATGCATGATCGGCAGAAATATTTAGTGCTTTCAATGTTGTGAGATAGGGATAGGGGTGTGGTTTGCGTCGTTCAAAACTTACATCGATTGTTGAAATAATTTCTGCGAAATAATCCAGAGCATTGTGTTTCGCAAGATAGGTTGAGATGAGGTCATGTGTGGATGCAGTGCATACCGCCATAGCAATACTTCTCTCTTTGGCCCAGCCAAATAGTTCGACAGCACCCGGTCGCAAAGGAAGATCGCTCATAATTCGTTGGTGAGTTTCATCATTGATTTGTTCCACCATCGTGGCGACTTCATCTGCTGAAAAGTTCAACGTGTAATATTCTGAAATATTAGAGACTGATTTATCGACTCCGTTTCCCGTATTTTTCCAGAGAAGATCTTCATCAAGTTTTATGTCGTACTTGTCAAGGAATAAATCGCAAAAAACAGACTTCCACACCGGCTCAGAGTCAACCAAAGTGCCATCAAAGTCGAAAATAATGCCTTGTAAAGAGTCAACGTTTAATGATCGTCTAGATTGTGCCGAAGAAATATCTGTTCCCATGCGACCATTGTACTGTCATGGATCGAGATCACCAGAGACGACAGGTAACATAGAACTATGGCAAATGATTCTGAACACGCAACGGCGGGAACTCCCAAAGAATTAGTGCAAGCAACGTACGCGAAGTTTGATAATGCGATTGCTGCAATGAAGCAACGACTCGGTCGCGATTCGTTGACGTATGCTGAAAAAGTTCTCGCTGCCCATGCAAACGATATTGATACTGTCGGAATTGAACGTGCTGTTGATTATGCAGACTATCGACCCGATCGTGTCGCAATGCAAGACGCAACCGCGCAAATG
This sequence comes from uncultured Burkholderiales bacterium, assembly GCA_964516875.1. Taxonomy (GTDB): domain Bacteria; phylum Actinomycetota; class Acidimicrobiia; order IMCC26256; family JAGPDB01; genus JAGPDB01. The sequence goes on along the minus strand of CAZFAO010000003.1, from coordinate 45,962 downwards.
GCGTTGCTGCAGTTCATGACCGCGGGATTGCCTCAGGTGGCTGTGCCTACAACTGTTCACTGTGACCACCTCATTTTGGCGCGCCTCGGTGCTCGTGTGGATTTGGGTGTTTCAATTGATACCAATAAAGAAGTTTTCGATTTTCTTCACGATGTGTGTGCAAAATATGGAATCGGTTTTTGGAAACCGGGCGCTGGAATTATTCACCAAGTTGTTTTAGAGCACTATGCATTTCCTGGTGCGATGATGATCGGTACCGACAGTCACACTCCTAATGCTGGTGGTTTGGGAACGATCGCGATTGGTGTCGGGGGAGCAGATGCTGTCGATGTGATGGCGGGTTGGTCTTTCAATACAAAAGTTCCCAAAGTGATTGGCGTGAAGCTTACCGGTGAACTTTCTGGATGGGCAGCGAGCAAAGATGTCATCCTAAAACTTGCTGGAATTTTGACGGTGAAAGGTGGGACGGGTTCAATTATTGAATTTTTTGGTGAAGGTGCGTCGAGTCTTTCTGCCACCGGAAAAGCAACCATTTGTAATATGGGAGCAGAAATTGGCGCAACGTGTTCTGTTTTTCCTTATGACGATTCAATGGACCGTTATTTGCGTGCAACGTCGCGTGAAACAATTGCTGATCTTGCCAAAGCGAACGCCCATAACCTTGTTGCCGACGCTGATGTTCTTGAACATCCTGAAAAGTATTTTGATTCCGTGATTGAAATAAATCTCAGTGAACTCGAACCTCATCTGGTGGGTCCGGGAACACCTGATTTAGATCGCCCGATTAGCGAAGTTGCTGCTGCGGTGAAAGCGGAAGGTTATCCCGTAGAAATTTCGACAGCGTTGGTCGGAAGTTGTACGAACTCCTCGTATGAAGATATCGGTCGCGCCGCACACGTTGCACGTCAAGCATCTGCGCATGGATTGAAAGTAAAAACTCCACTCATGGTGACTCCTGGTTCTGAACAAGTGCGTGCAACCATCGAGCGAGACGGTTTATTGGCCGACCTTGAAGCAATTGGCGCAACGGTATTGGCAAATGCGTGTGGGCCATGTATTGGTCAATGGCAGCGAGATGATTTAGCGCCGGGTACTCCGAACTCTATTGTCAGTTCTTATAACCGTAATTTTCCCAAGCGCAACGATGGTCGCGCAGAGACGTTGAGCTTTATAGGATCACCTGAAACAACTGTTGCTATGGCGCTCTTTGGTCGACTCGACAAAGACTTCACGAAAGAAGAACTTATCGGGGCTGATGGGCAGGCATTTGTTCTTCAAGCGCCAACGGGCGATGAATTGCCGAGTGAAGGTTTTGATCCTGGTGATACTCATACGCTTGGGTTTGCTCCTCCTCCCGAAGACGGATCGAGTGTTACGGTGCGGGTGGATCCCAACAGTGAACGGCTTCAGTTACTCGAACCTTTTAACGCGTTTGATGGTAGCGATTATGTTGGACTCAAAGTGTTGATGAAGGCCGAAGGGAAATGCACAACCGATCATATTTCTCAAGCTGGTCCGTGGTTAAAATATCGCGGTCACCTTGAAAATATTTGTGGCAATTTATTCTTGGGTGCAAACAATGCGTTTGTTCCTGGCGAAGCAGGATACGGAATTGATGTACGCGATGGAGAAAAAGTTCCGCTCCCCGATTTAGCCAAACGATACAAGATGGCGGGGATCCGCTGGATTGCTGTGGGCGATTCCAACTATGGAGAAGGATCATCGCGTGAGCACGCGGCAATGGAACCGCGTTTTATGAATGGTGTTGTGGTGCTCGTACGCTCCTTTGCACGCATTCACGAAGCGAACTTGAAAAAACAAGGCATGTTGCCTCTGACGTTTTCTGATGGCGCAGATTATGACCTCATTCGTTTCGATGATGACATTGACGTTGTTGGTCTTAATGAATTAACACCCGGTCAACAAGTGCAAGTGAATCTCCGACACTCAGATGGAACAGAAAATTCAATTCTGTGCAATCACACCATGAGCGATGAACACATTGGTTGGTTCAAGGCTGGTTCTGCGCTCAATGTTTTGCGCGGAGACTAATTTTCTGATTTCGAAAAAGGAAGAGAATTCAATACTTCGACAAAGCGATCGATATCAGTGTCTGTCGTCTTGTATCCCCAGGAAATTCGAAAAATAGATTCCGATAATGCGTCATCGTTGGTGACGGGTGCAAGTTGTTGTGACGGTTCAAACTCTTCTGATCCGCAGGATGAACCTGCGTGAATATTTATGCCTGCTCTATTGAACTCTGAGACAACAGCCGATGCTGCGATCCCAGGAAAGTATGCACTGGTGAGATGATTGAGGCTGTGGTGAGAATCAGGATCGAAATCGAGACTGGGAGCACCTGCTTTTTCGAGCGCAGTACAGACAGTCCGTTTGATCGCGATGTTGTTGGTGAGTTCAGTATCCAGAGATTTCGTGAGCTCTTCACACGCGGCACCAAAACCGATAATCGCCACAGCATTTTCTAGGCCACTGCGTCGTGCGCGTTCTTGAGTCCCGCCCGTAAGAAGAGGCGAGAGGTGGGCTTTGCGCGAAAGAACGAGTGCGCCAATGCCGACGGGTCCACCGAAAGTGACGGGTTCAATAGTCATTGCATCGATGTTCATGTCAGCAAAATTGAGCGCAACATTTCCAGCAGCAAGCCGTGCATCGATATGGATGAAGCACTCGGGATTTTTTGTTCTAACAATGTTGACAATATGTTGTATGTCTTGGAGTGTTCCCGTATCGGGATGCGCGTAGGGAATTGTTATTGCTCGTGTGGTCTCGTCAATCATGTTTGTCAGCGACTCAACGTTGAGTGTGGCCTGTGAGTTTCCAGCCAGGATTTGTATATCAATATTTTCCCGCAACCATGTACTGTGAATTACTTCGGAATCATACGGCGTTCCCAGGACAGAAAATTGTGGTCCTCCAGACAGTTGCGCAAAACGATTTTCGGTTGTGGGGATTACTCCAAATGCAAATGAAGCAAGGGACTCCGATGCTGAGCTTGTGAAAATAACTTCAAAGGGATCGCATCCAAAGCACGATGCAATGATCTCGCGGGATTCTTCAATTGCATATCGAGTCGATTGTGCATCATCGTACAGTCGGCGAGGATCATATGACTCTCCTTCGAGAGCAGCTGCCATTGCACGTCGAGCACTGTCGCGGAGAGGAGCGCTCGAGGCGTAATCAAGGTGCACGCGATGGGTCATAAGTCATTCATATTAGTTACGATAGTAAGTATGAATTCACCCGAAGATGGCCACCAACACGGGGCAGACGAGGACCGAAAAGTCCCAGAAGCTAACCCCAATCCTTTTACGAATAGTTCAACGCGAGTGATCGCAATTGCTTCGGGCAAGGGTGGAGTCGGTAAATCTTCTATTACGACCAATCTCGCAATTGCTCTGGCAAAAGCCGGCAAGCGTGTTGCTGCTGTTGATGCCGATGTGTGGGGATTTTCCATGCCGCGCATGTTGGGCGTCGATCATCCGCCTGATGTTGAGGGTGAGAAAATTATTCCCCCTGTCAAACATGATGTTGCACTCATTTCCATGGGATATTTTGCGCGCGAAGACCAGCCCATCATGTGGCGTGGACCGATGTTGCATAAAGCGCTGGAACAATTTTTAACAGATGTGCAATGGAATGATCCTGAGTATTTACTGATCGATATGCCTCCCGGCACGGGTGATGTTTCCCTTTCGATTGCACAATTCTTACCACGCTCAGAACTCATCGTTGTGACGACTCCGCAAATCGCGGCACAGTCAGTTGCTCAGCGCGCAGCGTTCATGGCAAAAAGTGTGGATCTGACGTTGACGGGCGTTATTGAGAACATGAGTTATTTCGTTGGCGACGATGGTAAGAAATATGAGATCTTTGGTTCGGGTGGTGGACAGGCATTGGCGGACAAACTCGAAGTTCCGATGTTGGGACAAGTTCCTCTCGTGACTGCTTTGCGCGAAGGGGCAGACGCGGGTGACCCCATAGTTGTTACTGATCCAGAAAGTCCCGCTTCGGTTGCCATCACTCAGATTGCTCAAACGCTGATTGATACATATGCACCAACGAAGAAGTATCGAAAAGAACTCAACCTTATCTCCGAATAAGGAAGTAGCAGTACTAGAATAAGGAAACTAAGCCTTACAAAAGTACAAACGGTTCATATATGAATTGCATTTTTTGTATGACCTGGTTTCCGGAAACGAAAAGGAGCTCACGTGAGCATTGAAGTCAAAATTGGCGTAACCCAGCATCCGCACGAAGTCGATCTAGAAATGGACGGCGATGCAGATGCCCTCATTGCGACTATTGAAGAAGCAGTGGCGAAAGAAAAGCCTATGGTGTGGCTCACCGATTCCAAAGGCAACCGCTCAGGCGTACCTGCTGCAAAGATCGCATTTGTCGAAGTCCGTAACGTTGATGACGTAAAGCGTGTGGGATTTGGAGTTTAATCAGAAACTTCTTTTTGTCACAGGAAAAGGTGGCACGGGCAAGTCGTTTATCGCGAGTATTCTCGGGGTGCGATGTGCTCTTGAGGGTAAAAAAGTACTTCTCATTGATTCTGAAGCGACAGGTTTGCTCGCCGAGCAATTTGAACATTCACCCGTTGGTTATGAACCGGTTGAAGTTTCCGAGAATATCTATATCCTCCAATCCAATACGGATGATGCTCTTGCTCAGTATCTCCATCTCTATGCAAAAATTCCTACGTGGGCGAAGATTACGCCACTGGCACGTGTTATTGATTTAGTTGCAAATGCAGCACCAGGTGTTCGTGAGATTTTGGTGACGGGAAAAATCTGCTTCGAAACAAAAAAAATTCTTGATGGCGAATCTGACTTTGACGTCATTATTGTTGATGCTCCAAGTTCTGGTCATGTCATTTCTCTTCTCGATGCGCCACGCGCGTTGGCCGAACTAGTTTCGCGCGGAATGATTCAAACACAAACGCAGTGGATGCAAGATATTTTGCATGATGCAGACACCACGGGTGTTGTTGTCGTTACGACAACTGATGATGTTGTGCTCACGGAAACGCTCGATCTTCTTGAAAAAATAGAAACAACAACCGATGTTTCAATTTCGAATGTCATCATTAATAAAGATATGGCTGATTTAGGAAATTTAGCTAGTAAGGTCAATCACGAGAACTCTCGCAGTCCTGTTATCGAGCGTGCGCTGAGTTATTACACTGACCTGATTGAACAAACACGAAAAGTTGTCACGGTTTTTGATAACTACAACCTCAGCGCCTTCCCCTTCATCGCAGATACGATTCCCTCTCTTCGAGCGCTCATGAAAAACAAGTCTTCGTTGGTTTCCGTAGAACGAGATGTGCAATGAGTTTCGTTGACGACCTCACGGGGACACCGGTTCTGATTGTGGCCGGTACCGGGGGAGTGGGAAAAACAACGATGTCGTGCGCGCTAGCAATCTCATTAGCCCAACGAAACGATGCACGTGTTTTAGTGATTACGATTGATCCCGCAAAGCGACTTGCAGCGATTTTGTGCGAGGAAAATCTCGGCCATGAACCTCAGAAAGTTGATCACTCTCGTTTCGTTAAAGAATCTGCTCGGGGGGAAGTTTTTGCAGCCATGATCGACACTCAAAGCGGATGGCGCGAGATTGTCGAGCGGTATGCAAAGAGCACAAATGATGCGCAACGAATTTTCGACAACAAATTATATGCAAACCTCACGACACGATTTTCGCATAGTCACGATTTTGTTGCGATGGATCAGCTCTACGAGCACTATCGTTCAGGAAGTTTTGATTACATCGTGTTAGATACTCCACCCACGTCACAAGCTTTTGGTTTTTTTGATGCGCCACAGGCAATGTCAGAATTTTTTGGTGGCCGAATGGTGAGAATGATTACGTCGCCTTATCGGATGGGTAAAGGTCGAGCTGCCAAACTTTTTGATATCGCAAGCCAACCTTTTTTTGCGCTTGCTGACAAGGTGTTGGGAAAACAATTCTTGAACGACATCGGAGAGTTTTTCTTTCTGTTTCACACGATGTATGACGACTTCGTTAATCGCGCAACAACAATTACAGACTTTCTGACATCATCTCGCGTGCACGCTGCTTTGGTGACGTCGCCCTCTCAATATGTATCTCACAGTTATCAAAATATGTGCGAAGGACTGAGCGATCGAAAAATTAACCTCAGTCATATCATCGTTAATAACGTTCCCTTTGCTCCGCATGTAGAAACCGAAATTGCTCATATTGTGGATGAACATAACGAACAAACCGAGACTGTTATTGAGTCTTTTCTTCGTCGTGATTGGGAACTTTCCGTGAGTGTGTACGACGAGCTTGACCGGGGAAACCAAGCCAATAGGGATCATTCAGGGGCCGCTGACGTGCATCTCGTTGCCGTGTCGAGAATAATGGCGCTCGATGAGCTCACAAGAATTAGCGATCTTGTCGAGAGTGTACAGAATACATCCGATTTTGACGATACGATTTAGCTATGGCAACCTTTACCGAGATCGTCAAACAACATACCGAATTGCAAGAAGACGAGATTGCGCACATCCAAAAACTTCTTCGTGTGTGGAATATTCTTGCTGACCTCTCCTTTGCCGATCTTGTTATGGTCGTTCCCGTCAAGGGAGACAAAAAGCAACGCCGATTTATCGTGAGCGCTAACGTTCGTCCAACAACAGGGACAACGTTGTACCAAAGCGACCTCACTGGTGTTGTTCTTCATATTGAGGATCGCCCCCTCTTGGAGCGTTCCTGGACTAAGGGTGATGTCATTGAAGGCGCGTCGACCACTATTGGTCGCGGGCAAGATATCCGTGTCGAAACCGTTCCTGTGACCTATAAGGGTCGACCCATTGCAGTGATGCGACGTGAATACGATCAAACGGTTGTCCGTAAAAACTCTTCTCTCGAGCGTGCGTACATCAACGCTTTTGAACGTTTTGCGCACATGATCGCTGAAGGAACGTTCCCGTACTCGTCTGAAATGGTTGAACCTGAAGATGCGCCTCGTATTGGTGATGGCGTGTTGCTTCTCAGTCCTGATTATGTCATCCAGTTTGCATCACCTAATGCGATTTCAAATTTACATCGTCTGGGAATTCACACCGCAGCAGTGGGAGCTCGTCTGAGTCAGTTCGGTTTTGATGAAACACCGTTGTCGATGGCCGTGCGTGCAAATAATGCTGTAACCGAAGAAATCGAACGCGGAGATGTTGCCGTCTTAATGCGTGTCTTTCCATTTCTCAATGTTGATCGACCCGAAGGTGTCATGTTGATGATGCGAGACGTCACTGAAGTGCGCCGCCGTGACCGCTTATTGTTGTCGAAAGAAGCAACCATCCGAGAAGTTCATCACCGCGTAAAAAATAATCTCCAAACCATTGCTGCGCTTTTACGTTTGCAAGGCCGTCGTTTGGAAAGCGAGGAAGCAAAAGCAGCGTTGGGTGAATCGGAACGACGAATCCGATCGATCGCGATTGTGCACGAAACTCTCGCCCAAGAAGCAAGCGACTTTGTTCATTTTGCAGATGTCATTGTTCCTCTCGTTGCAGTTGTTCAAGAAGCAACGACGTCAGAAGACATGATGATCGAATTTGATGTGAAGGGTGATGCGGGAATGTTGCCCGGAGACATTGCAACCCCGCTCGCGATTATCCTCAATGAGCTGATGCAAAACGCTGTCGATCATGCCTTTGGAGTCAATGCCAAGGGAACGAAGATGGGAACAGTCAGCGTGCAGCTCGAACGCAGCGAAAAAGGATTAGATGTCACAGTGACCGATGATGGCCACGGTTTGCCCGAAGGGTTTGACTTGCAGGCATCGCAAGGCTTGGGAACGTCCATTATGAAGACGTTGATTACCAGTGAATTAGGTGGCACCATTCATATGGAAAATGGTGAAAACGGAGGAACCGTCGTAGCGATAAATATTCCGCTTACGATGCAGCGCTCGAGTGCGCACGACGAATAGTGCGTCGTTCTTCTTCTGTGAGTCCGCCCCATACGCCGGCTTCTTGGTTGGTATCGAGAGCAAATTGAAGGCACGGTTCTGCAACGGTGCACTGAGTGCATACTTCTTTAGCGGCATCAATCATTTCGAGGGCATGACCAGTGGATCCAATAGGAAAAAATAATTCTGCATTCGAATCTTTACAGATTGCGTGCAGGCGCCAGTCGTCTTGATCCCATTCTGTTTCTCGAATCCATGTGAGCGTCATTAATAGTCCCCTTTAAAATGATTGATAAACAAGTTTAGAAATGATTTCGTCGCAACGCAATAGGTCTGACCTGGTTATTTACAGGGTCTTACCCTTTAAACGGGTAACTTATTCTTTGGAGGGCATAACAATGTTGAGTGCGCCAGGTATGAAAGAAACTTCAGCGCGCATTGTCGAACCTAAATAATCGCCATCAACTTGATAGGGAATCGCAACATTGGTTGCTTCAATAACCGCTGAATGGATGTTGTCACAGTGTGCAATATCTTTATGATGCATCACTGTGCGGTGGCGGCCCATTGCGGAAAGTGCAATACGGAATAATTTTGCAGGATTGATTGCGCGGATTGCGGTGATTGTCAACGCGCCCGTAATGTCTGCAGTTGGCGCAAGGACAACTTCGCGTTGTCCAAGGAAAGTCCACGGGCTTAAATTAGAAATGACAACCATATTGGCTTCGGCGAAAACAGAAGGGTCGGCTGAAAGCATGCGCACTCCGTCCGTATCACCGTCGAGTGTCACAGACATTTGTTGCTTCTTGCGATCAAAGTCTTTGATGTACGTCATTATTGCAGTTGAAAGCGTATAAGAGTGCGCGGCAACTTTCTTGATCTTCGCGTTACGTTCTACGCGCGCAATAACTTCAGCATCGAGTCCACATCCTGCATTAAATAAAAATACGCGATCATTGATCGAACCCACACCTATTTTCTGAAACAATCCCGATTCAATGGAAGGAATGAGTTCGCCCAATGCTTCGATGGCGTCATTGGAATATCCAATTGCCCGAGCAAAAACATTGGTTGACCCTCCCGGCAGGGGAGCCAGGGCTGTGTCTGTGTGCAAGATGCCTTGAGCTGCTTCGTTGAGCGTTCCATCACCAGCTAAAACACAAACAACATCAACATTATTTTCTGCAGCTTCACGCGCAATCTTAATTGCATGCCCTCGGTGGGTGGTGTGGACAATGTCGAGTTGTCCCACCGAATGCAACGCCCTCTCGATCACGCGGACGCGCCGCGACGAAAAGCTCGAAGCAAATGGGTTAGCTATCAGGGTGACACGGAGAGATTTTTTCATGGAAGACTATTAACAATAGACGCATTGTCGACATTTTCTGTACACTTGTACCCATGTTCCACGGTATTTATGTTCCTGTCGTCACGCCTTTCCATGCAGATGGTTCTCTTGATGTGAAATCTTTGGCGAAGCTGGCGGAACGTCTTGTGGCTGACGGGGTTGCCGGTCTTGTTCCTTTGGGGACAACGGGTGAAGCGTCTGCCCTCAACACACAAGAGCGTGCACTTGTTGTGGAAACGTGTGCCAAGGCAGTTGCGGGAACAAATGTTGAACTCGTTGTTGGTGCGGGAACAAATGCAACGTCAACCACGATAGATCGCATGGAAGAAATGTTGCCCTATTCTCCTGACGCTTTTTTGATTGTGACACCCTATTATGTGCGTCCCAGCGAAGAGGGAATCATCGCGCACTTTTTAGCGGTTGCTGATGCCGCCCAAGAAACCGACGCTGACGTGATGCTGTACAACATTCCTGCGCGCACCGGTCGTTATGTTTCAACACAAGCGTTGTTGACATGCGCCACACATGAACGCATCACCGGAGTGAAGCAAGCCGTCGGCGGAATTGACGATGAAACCGTCACTCTTCTTGCCCAGGCTCCTGATGATTTTTCTGTTCTCTGTGGTGATGATTCTTTTGTAGGTCCGATGACAATGTTGGGTGGACATGGAGCAGTTGCTGCCACTGCACATCTTGCAACCAAAACGTGGGTTGAACTTGTTGACGCTGCGGCGGCGGGCGATGTCGCACGCACACGCGAATTGCACGAAAGTCTCTTACCTGTTGTGGCTGCTGGATTTCTGGAGCCTAATCCTGTTGTTTTTAAAGCAGCTCTTGAACTTCTTGGTGAAATCGAATCTAGTTTTGTTCGACTTCCGTTAGTTCCCGCGAGCAAAGAAGCAGCATTGGCATGCGTTGAAGCGGTCAACACTCTGAAATAGCGTCCGCATTTTACGGAGAATGTCAGATTTTTATAGCGCGCAGATATTTGATGCGCTGCGAAATTGGTGGATGTGTCGAAAACATTGCATTCCACATATTTGGATGATGACTTGAAAGTGTGCGGAAGAAGTTGGTCAACGGGTCCGATGTTCCCAAAGCGTGTACAGCAAGTGCATCAGCATATAATTCTTCACGCCGGCGTAGTGACGCCAAAACAAAGCGCAAGCCCAATGCAAGAATTGTTACGCCCGCGGCAAGCTCAAAAGGAAGTGCGCCAATAGCCATCCCGCCAATAACGAAGGGAACCCACGTGAGAAGTGCAATCCGTGCGGCAATCGCTCGAAGGCTCGATTGGTGTGCCTCGCTCAGTGCTGGTTCAGATATTAAATATGTTGTAGCGATTATGGCGCCGATCATTCCAAGAACAACATTATTTTCAAGAGAGCAGACAACAAGTGCTGCCATTGCTGTCGTGGTAACAAATAACTCACCAATGCTGACGAGTCGCGACCATCGTGTGTTCCAGGAAAGTAAGTGTGACAATTCGTGGCATAACACCGAAACAACAATTGCGTAGGATTTGTCGTAGTCATCAACACTATCGAGCATCACTTGCAAGTTGTCATCGATCAAAATAACGGGATGTCGCCCGGCGTATAACATCGCCGCAGCTGCGGGGCAGTTATGCGGTACACCCAAAATCAGCTCGAGGGGAACAACGAGTGCAAGAGTCGATCCCACGCGAAGACCCATTCGCTTTTCTGCTTCATGGAGTGCATCGGTGATATCAGGCGAAGGGTGCGCCGATTTTTCAACAAATTTTTGAAGTGTTCGAAACTGACGAGTGAGCTTGTCGTATCCTGGTTCGGCTTTCGTTGCTAACCGTGCGCGAATAGCAAAACGAACATATTTTTGTGTGCGTGAATACGAACGCGCAAAAGTAGCGCATGCTGCAATGAAAGCAGCAAAAGTTGTTCCTAACACGCTCAAGGGATGGATATGACGAAAGAGGAGAGCAACAATTGCGAGAGACGCAAGGATGGTGACGGCGGGTGCGCAGACGGAAGCACGACGAGAACGTGTTAAATATGTAGAAAATCCGGCCCGATTCATGGATTGAGATTAGCAAGAGCAGTTGTCGCTAGCCTTGCATAAACCATCATTATTGGAAATTATTGCCCAATATTCTCAGAATCCTTCTTCCGTGCAGTAACAACCATGGCAATACCGAATCCAAGGAGAACAATCGCGATTGCTACAAGCGAGACAATGCGAGCACCAGTAGAAGAAAGTGTTCCCGAGACGGAGCCATTAACATTGATTTTTTCTTTCGCTAAAACCGCTGGTGCAGCTTCGAAGTTATAGGTTATATGCGCAACGTTATTGTTATCAACAAGAAGTGGATTTTGGTTATTCATAAATGCAGCGGTGAGAGCATCGACATCGGGATCAGACCCAGCAACGACAGCTGCATGAAAATTAGTTACTCCATCAACAAAGTCAGCGCTCGCTGTTCCGTGAACGGTCAAGGTAACGCTCTGGCCACTCGGAATTGTAAAACCAGGAGCCACAGGAGTGTTGCAAAGCAAAACGCTATATCCTGGGTATGTGATATCCACTGTACTGTTAGGCATAAAGTCATGAACGAGACCGCCAATACATACCATTCCATCAAAGCCTGAAATGTTGGCAGCGATGTGCGTGTTTGGATCGATATTTACGGTGAATGCTGGCGGCACGAATAATTCAAAAAACAATTTATTGCCATCGGTATCAATAAGGTTATCAGGCCCTGCGTTATGAATAACATAGGTGAGGCTCACTTCGTCTCCACTATGAATTACCGTTGAACTGGGGTTGAGTGTTCCCGCAATACTGATGTCAGTAACAATAGTGTTCGGCTCCTGAGGAACGACGTAGTTGATTTGTGAAATGTAATTATCTCCTGGTTCGATTATTGCGAATGGATCTTCGCCGTTCATTATCGCGGTATACATTTCAATAAAGGAAGGATCTTCATCACTAAGTGCAACACTGAGAAATTCAGTGTTATTTTCTACGTCAGCATTTGCCGTTCCGTAAAGAACAATGGTAACGGATTCATTCGGGGCAAGAGTGAAGTCTGTTGTTCCTTCCGAGAGGGTACACATCACAAGAACGTACCCTGGGAGTCGTGCGGCGACAACGGGGCCACCCACATCGGCGATTGGGACAGGATAACATTCGTGTCCTGCTGGTGCTTCAATGCTGTCGATATCAATTGTTGGAGGAACGAATAACTCTCCGATGGGTAAGTTGCTGTTGTGGTCATAGTATGCATTTTCTGGACCGAGATTTTTGATCTCCAGATGGAGTTCAATCGTGTCGCCAGACTCGATGGCCGAATCGCTCGGTACAAGTGTGAGTTCTGCTTGCATGTCGTTTCCTGACGTTTGGACATCAGAAGGGCTTGAACCAAACGCGGCGGCTGGGAACGTGAGAAGAGCCACCACGACAAGTGCGTTCAAGAATAATTTCTTTTGCATACTTATAATGTCGGCCGCATAAAATGCCGCTTTATGGTTTCACTGGTTCCACGGCTGAAATGAGTAATCATACCTAGTGGGTATTTCGCGTTATTCGCGTGATGAAGAGTTGCTGATCGAGAGCACCCTATGGTTGAAGAATTCGCTCGAGCGTTATACCTGTCGGTTGAGTGAGGGCCACATGGTACGGATCGAGTTCTTGAGTGTGGGTATGAATCATTCCTGCAATGTCGTTAAAGAATGCTGTCAGTGTCTCGTCTTTTGTAACGCTAATCATTACTTCCCACGGCTCGTGCGCGAGTCTCAATTCTGTTTCCGTAACAACGTTATCAATGAAATCAAAGTCGCCTATTGCAATAGCTCGTTTAATGGTTTCCGCAATGAAAGGAGCCAGTTGAGAAAGTCTTGATCCTTCAAGCGATTCAGCATTGAGACATATCATCAACACAACTTGGCATCGATTCGAATCGCTCAAGTCGAATCCATTAAGCCAATCGCTGTAATCGAGGTGAGGAGTGTTGTGATTTATGCCAAGAAAATATGGGATGATTGTGCCGAATTCGTCGTCTGGTGCGTTCATGAAGAGTCCCCGAATCTAATTACAAAGAATCCAGAGTACCTCGCCTCAACGACGGGCGCAATTGTTCCTAGTTCAAGGCGTCTTTCAAGAGTGTTTCTTGTTCGATGTCGTGAATAGTTGCAGAACCCGTTGCTGGTGATGCACTCGCGGGGCGAGCAACAACGCGGACTTTTGAACCTTTGACGCACTTCTTGAGCTTGGGTTTGATGAAACTCGCAGCACCCATATTCGTAGGTTCTTCTTGTGCCCAGACAAACTCAGTGGCGTTGGGATATAACCCAAGCTGTTCTTTAATGAGATCCTTGGGAAAAGGAAAGAGCTCTTCGACGCGAATAACTGCAATCGGCATTTTTTCTTTGTCGCGACGTTCACGAAGTTCGTGGCCGATCTTTCCGGTGCAAAAGACAACGCGTGTGACAGCGTTACGATCAATGGTGTCGTCATCACCGAGAACGGGCTGGAACGAACCGTTGACGAGTTCATCGACGCTTGATTTTGCACAGGGCATGCGTAAATATTTCTTCGGTGTGAACACAATCAAAGGCTGCACGCGCTTTTCTGACATCTGTCGGCGTAACACGTGGAAATATTGTGCCGCCGTTGTTGGGTAGACCACGCGCATATTGAATTCTGCACACAAACACAAGAATCGCTCTATTCGAGCAGATGAGTGTTCAGGCCCTTGACCTTCATAGCCGTGTGGCAACAAGAGAACAAGACGAGAACGTTGTCCCCACTTGTCGTCAGCTACCGAGATGAACTGATCGATGATGGTTTGCGCGCCGTTGGCAAAGTCTCCAAACTGTGCTTCCCAAATGGTTAACGAATTAGGTGCGCTCACGCTGTAGCCATATTCAAATCCGAGTGCTGCAAATTCACTCAATACAGAGTCGTAAATTTCAAATGGTGCTTGTTGAGGATCAAGATTACACAAAGGTGTGTAGTGGTCTTCATTCACTTTGTCGACGAGAACAGCATGACGTTGTGAGAACGTTCCGCGTTCGGTGTCTTGTCCGACCATGCGGATCGGAACACCGTCTAAGAGCATGGAACCCAACGACAGTTGTTCTGCCGTTGCCCATTCAACTGCACCTTCATCAAAGTCAACTTTGTGCTTGGTGATAATTTTTCCAAGCTTGGGATGAATAGTGAAATTGTCTGGCCACGATGAAATGCATTCGTCAATTCTTTGCAACACAGGTCGAGGAACTTTTGTGTCCGGAACATGAGTGATTTCGCTCACGCGTCGTTCTGCTGGTTTGAGAGGAGGAGTTGAACCGCGAGTATCTTTAAATGCAACTTCGAGGCGTGCGCGGAAATCATCGAGGGCAGCTTCTGCTTCTTCCAATGTTAAGTCGCCACGGTTGATGAGCGTTTCTGTGTAGAGCTTGCGGACGGAACGGTGCTCGTCGATGAGCGCGTACATAATTGGTTGTGTGTACGATGGCTCGTCTGTTTCGTTGTGACCATATCGACGGTAACAAATCATGTCGACAACAACGTCTTTACCGAATGCTTGGCGGAATTCAAGAGCGAGTTTGATAACGCGAATACATGCGTCGGGATCGTCGCCGTTGACATGGAAGATGGGAGCTTGAACCATCTTGGCAACTTCGGTGGCGTAGGTTCCTGTACGTGCGTCGACAGGATCAGTAGTGAAACCAATTTGGTTGTTGACCACAATATGAACAGTTCCACCGACGTGATATGCCTCAACAGCAGACATATTGAAAGTTTCGGCAACGACACCTTGTCCAGCGAATGCGGCATCACCATGAATGAGAACAGGGAGGACACTTTTGCGTGTGTGATCGCCAAGCGTGTCGAGTTTCGCGCGAACCATTCCCGTTACGACCCCATCGACAGCTTCGAGGTGAGAAGGATTCGATGCAAGAGTAAGTGCAATGTTTTTCCCTTCGGGAGAAACATGTGTTCCTGTTGCGCCGAGGTGATATTTCACGTCACCTGAACCTTGGAAACTACCTGCGTCGAGCTGGCCGTCAAACTCTTTGAAGATTTGACCATAGCTCTTGCCCAACGTGTTCGCGAGAACATTGAGTCGACCGCGGTGTGACATTCCAATGACAGATTCTTTGATGTCATGTTCGATGGCGAGATTAAGAAGTGAATCCACCATAGGGATGAGAGTCTCTGCACCTTCGAGAGAGAAACGCTTGTGTCCCATAAACTTTGTTTGCAAGAAACGCTCAAAAGCTTCTGCCGCATTGAGACGCTCCAAAATTCTTTTCTTTTCGTCCATTGTTGGAATCCAAGAAATTCCTTCGACATGATCTTGAATCCATTGTTTGTGTTCAACAGATTGCATGTGCATGTATTCAATGCCGACACTTCGTGCATACGCATCGCGAAGAGTCCCCATGATGTCACGCAGTTTCATGTGATCTTTTCCTGCGAGTCCACCTGTGGGAAATTCACGATCGAGATCCCAAATAGAAAGTCCGTAGTGGTTGATGTCGAGTTCGGGATGAGTTTTCTTTTCGTGACGACCGAGTGGATCGAGATCAGCTAAGAGGTGCCCACGTACGCGATGAATGTTGACGAAGCGGTACACGCTCAAAATCTTGTCGTACATTTCAACGGAAGATTGTTCTGGACGAACATCTTGATGCCAACGAGCTGGCTCGTAAGGAATTGCAAGCGATTCGAAGATTTCGTCGTAAAAGTTATCTTCACCAATTAAGAGCTCGTTGAGAATTTTCAAAAATTCTCCCGACGCTGCACCTTGAATGACGCGGTGGTCATACGTAGAGGTGAGCGTGATGGATTTACTGACTCCGATGTCGGCCAATGTTGCAGGGTCAGCGCCTTGAAATTCCGCAGGATAATCAATGGAACCAACACCAAGAATGAAACCTTGTCCCGGCATGAGACGAGGAACCGAGTGCACAGTTCCGATTCCACCAGGGTTGGTGACAGTTGCCGTGATGCCAGCGAAGTCGTCCATGGTGAGTTTGTTGGCGCGCACTTTGCGAATGAGTTCTTCATACGCCGCGTAGAACTGCGAGAACGTCATATGGTTGGCGTCTTTAATTCCAGGAACCATGAGCGTGCGTGAACCGTCTGGTTTTTTAATGTCGACAGCAAGCCCGAGGTTGAGAGATGTGTGTTGAACAATTTGTGGGTTGCCTTCAGCGTCGACGCCGAAGCCCACATTCATTCCAGGAATTTTTTCAATCGCGCGTGCAACGGCAAAACAAATGATGTGTGTAAAAGAAATTTTTCCGCCACCATGACGAGCAAGGGAGTTGTTGATGATGGTGCGGTTGACTTCCATTAACTTTGCGGGAATGGCACGAACAGAAGTTGCAGTGGGAACGTCGAGTGACGCTTCCATGTTCTCGACAATTTTTGCTGCAACTCCACGAAGAGGTTCAGGAGTTTCACCTTCGAGAACGGTGGGTGCTTGGTTGTGTCGAGCAGGAAGAACCGCAGGTGCACTTGCGGGAGCGGCAGTTGTTTGAGGAGTTGATACGCTCAGACTTGCGCGCGTGTCTCGTTCTGAACGAGGTGTGTAATCGGCAAAAAATTCAACCCATCCTTCACCCACGGAAGCTGGGTTTTGGAGATATTGGCGGTACATTTCCTCGACGAGACCACTATTGGGCCCAAAAGCTTCAAAGGGGGACGATTCGTTGTGCGGCGAAGAGCTCTGGTCAGAAGGGGGAGTTGTCGAGTCAGCCATGTGAGTTTTTCCTGGTTGGAGACGTTAATTTCAGTCGCTATTCTATATGTATGCCCTATCGTCACCCCAATGGGACATATAAAGAGGTGCGCAGCAAATCTTCTATCTAAAAAAGCCTTAAAACAACTTAAATGGTACGAGTTAGCGGCGCGCGCTGAGTAGTTCTGATACGCGGAAAGCTAAGTCGAGTCCTTGGCGTCCGTTGAGTCGTGGGTCGCAACGAGTTTCATATCGTGACTCTAAATCGTCAAGGTCATCAAGACCGCCCAGGCATTCGGTAACGTCATCGCCGGTCAATTCAAGGTGAACTCCGCCTGGCCACACACCAGCTTTCGAACAAGCAGCGAAGAAGCCTTCGATTTCTCTCATCACATCATCGAAGTGACGCGTTTTATATCCACTGGCATGCTTGAACGTGTTGCCGTGCATGGGGTCACTCATCCACGTCACAGGATGACCAGATTTTTTAACAGCTTCCATAATGGGAACAGCAACTTTTTCAACGTTGTCAGCACCAGCGCGAATGACAAGAACAATTTTTCCGGACTCTTTATTGGGATTTAAAACATCACATAATGCAATGGCGTCTTTACCTGTTGCGCTTGGTCCAAGTTTGATGCCGATGGGGTTATTGATCCCGCGCATGAATTCAACGTGTGCGTTTTCGAGTTGGCGAGTTCGTTCACCAATCCATACCAAGTGTGCAGAACAGTCGTAGTAGTCACCTGTGGTCGAATCTTTACGCGTGAGTGCTTCTTCGTAATAGAGAATTAAACCTTCGTGGCTGGTATAGAAATCTACTTCGTGAAGTTGGTGTGCTGATTCAGCATCAATTCCACATGCCTTCATGAATTCGAGAGCCTTGGTGATGTCGTTAGCGATTTGTTCGAAGCGATGGCCTTCTTCTGTTGTTGCAACGAATTCTTTGTTCCATGCATGCACACGAGAAAGGTCAGCAAAACCACCTTTTGTGAATGCGCGCAAAAGATTTAGTGTCGAAGCCGATTGGTTGTATCCCTGGAGTAAACGTTTCGGATCTGACACGCGAGCCTGCTGGGTGTACTCGATATCGTTGATGATGTCCCCGCGATAGCTGGGTAGAGAAACGCCATCGCGTTCTTCAACGTCTTCGCTGCGAGGCTTCGCGAACTGTCCTGCGATGCGTCCAATTTTTATCGTCGGCACTCCGCTGGAATATGTAAGGACGACTGCCATTTGTAAAATGACGCGAAGTTTTTCTCGAATAGCCGGTGCCGAGAATGCGTCGAAACTTTCTGCACAGTCTCCTGCTTGAAGAATGAAGCCTTCGCCTTTTTCTGCTTGC
This sequence comes from uncultured Burkholderiales bacterium, assembly GCA_964516875.1. Classification (GTDB taxonomy): domain Bacteria; phylum Actinomycetota; class Acidimicrobiia; order IMCC26256; family JAGPDB01; genus JAGPDB01. The sequence continues at coordinate 27,580 of CAZFAO010000003.1, read as the reverse complement.
GTAATAGCTGCGCGGAGCGAGCGAATTTCACCAGCAAAAACTAATGGCGGAACGGTTGAAAGTTCTTGAAATGCTTTTTTGATTTCTTCAGCATCCCAAGAGGGTTGCTGCAACGCCGTTCGCGTACGCCATGAGTCGGGAGTCCATTGCTTGGGAGTTTTTGCCATTACAAGTATGCTCCTGATCCGGTTCCGGGAATGTCGGATGAATTGCCTTGTGCATTAGGGTCAGCCGGGTTGAGTATTCGACGACGAACCTCATCCATCTGCGTCTGAGCTGCCAATTGCTGGGTAAAAAGTGTTGCTTGGATTCCATGGAAGAGTCCTTCAAGCCAGCCGACTAATTGTGCTTGGGCAATACGGAGTTCAGAATCGCTGGGGGTATCGTCGTCAGAGAAAGGAATCATGACAGTTTCAAGTTCCTCTTGAAGTTCAGGCGAGAGAATTTCTTTCAGTTCAGTCACTGCGCGGTCTTGAATATCGGCGAGGTGTTTTCGGCCAGCATCATCAAGGGGAGCGCGCCGTACCTCTTCGAGCATGGCGCGAACCATCGAGGCAATACGAATAAGTTTCGTTGGCTGGGTGACTTGCTCTGAGCCGCTGTCTTCGGATGTTTCTTTGGGATCGTCGACAATTTCAGGCTGAAGGGGTTTAGAAGTCATTGTCCTACGCTAGCTCTCTTTGGTGATTTTTTCCTGTGAAATTTTGATAAAACTCGAGTAATTTTACCCCGTCCCTGGGGTATTGTCCGAATTTGAAATGGATTGTGTCCTCACCATCGTGGTCAACACCGCGTGGGATATATCGGTGTAGCGTATCAGCCGAGGTTCTCATGAAGATATTGATAGTTGGTGCAGGTGGTGTTGGTTCCAGTGTTGCAGCAATTGCTTCGGAGCGAACATTTTTTGAATCCATGACATTGGTGGACATCGATGGTGATCGTGCTGCACGTTCGATTGCAGGATTAGATGAAAAAAGGTTTTTTTCTGGCGTGGCTGACGCGTCGAGCAAAGAAAATCTTATTGACGTTTATAAACACTATCAACCCGATGTTGTGTTGAATGCGTGTGATCCGCGATTTAATCCTCCTATCTTTGATGCATGTCTCGAAGCGAAAGTGACGTACATGGATATGGCCATGCACTTGAGTCACCCACACAAAACAGATCCGTATCACAAGACATGGATCAAGTTAGGTGATGAACAATTTGAAGTCAGCGAGGATTGGGAAAATGCGGGAGTGCTCGCGATTGTGGGAATGGGTGTCGAACCTGGTTTGTCAGATATTTTTGCGCGGTATGGTTCGGACGAATACTTCGAAACTGTTGATGAAATTGGTGTGCGCGATGGATCGAACTTGGTGATCGATGGGTACGACTTTGCTCCGACGTTTTCAATTTGGACAACTATTGAAGAATGTTTAAATCCACCACTTATTTGGGAAAAAGAACGTGGCTTTTTTACGACGGCACCTTTTAGTGAACCAGAAACTTTTATTTTTCCTGAAGGAATCGGGGAAGTGGAATGCGTCAATGTTGAACACGAAGAAGTTATTTTGATTCCACGTTATATTGACTGTAATCGTGTGACGTTCAAATACGGATTGGGCAGGGAATTTATCGAGGTTCTCGAGGTGCTACATAAAACAGGTCTTGACTCATCACATACTCTCAATATTCGTGGTGTAGAAATTTCTCCGCGCGATATTGTTGCGGCAAGTCTTCCTAATCCAGCTGAACTTGGATTGCAGATGCACGGGAAAACGTGCGCTGGAACCTGGATCAAGGGAACAGGCAAAGACGGCAAGCCTGTTCAAAAATATTTGTATCACGTCCTCGATAATGAATATGCCATGAGCCGATGGAACCATCAAGCCGTCGTTGCTCAGACTGCGATTAACCCTGTGATTGCAATGGAGTTACTGGCATCAGGTGTCTGGAATGCAACGGGTGTTCAAGGACCGGAATATTTTCCGGCGAAACCGTTTTTAGATTTGTTGAATGAGTACGGATGCCCGTGGGGCGTTATGGATGTGTAACTCGTTATAAGCGAGGCGATGTTTGTGCGAGTTCTCGTGCTGGGGTCAGAGAAATAACTTCTGTTGAATCTGAACTTCCGTCTCCCATTGCACCCGAAATAAGACATTCAGATAATTGCGTGACGCGTGTTGTGAGTTCTGTTTGTTGATCGGCAGGAAGAAGAGATGCTTCATGCGCTCGTTTTTCGAATGAACACGCAATTCGATAGACAATAAGTTTTGTCAGCATGCGCGCAATTTCATTGGAGCTGAGTCGTGTGATGTCTGTTGCGCTGACACCATATTTATCGAAAAGAGAAATAATTTCGCGCGCATATCCGGCGAAGTAGGGAGGTAACACGTTTGGGTTGTCAACAGTTTTTTGAATAGCGTCGACAACACCGCAATCGGAGTGAGTCACGACAACAACAGTGGAGAGATCGAAGCGAAGAACGACGTCGGAAATTGCGTCGAGCGATGCGTCGGGAGGATAAGCGCCGGGGTGAAGAAACTGAAAGAAATTGATTCCCTGTTTTGGATCAGTAACGTGCTGCAAAAGTTGTTCAGCGTAATGTTCTGCGTGAGATTCGTCGGCGGTGCATCCGACGACAAATAGTTCAGGGCGTGTACCAGAATCTACCCCTTGCTTCACAGCCCTCTATTCTATTGCGTCTTCTGGAGGTCCGTCCTTCCTTTGCGGGCATAACGGACATGTCTTTTTTGTCCGAAAAGGAAGGACGGACCTCCAGAATTACTGAGAAGCGGCGAGAACAGCTGTGCGATTGAGTGCATTGAGTGTTGCACGTGCAGCAGCTTCAATGGGAGAAGATCCACCCGCGATTCCGTGTCGAGTATCTGTTCCTTCCGAGTTGGTCAAACCAACAGCAACCAGGCTTGCATGTTCTGCACCAGGTTCGAGCGAACGCGCCCACTCAGCATGAAAATCATTGGATCCTGTGAGTTCGGATATAGCTTCAACTGTAGCATCGATTGCGCCAAGTAATCCGCGATTAGTTGCAGCACGTCCAATAGTGCGAAGTTCATCAAAAGAAAGATGGACTTCAATCTCATCGTTCTCTGATGATGTTGTTACCAAGAGAAGTGCAATGCGTTCCAAACTGGGATCTTCACGACGATCTGCAAGAGGACTGAGTGCTGCTTCGCTGATGGGTTCTGGCTGGATATCGCTGATCTCGTTTTCTTCTTCTTCAACAAGGTTCACTTCGTCAGCATTTTCTTCAGCCGCATGCTCAGGTTCTTCGTCAACGCGATCTTCGATGACGTCGACTTCGTCGTCCTGTGGTTGTGACATGTCAACAAAATCACTGGGCTCTTCGCGAATGTCGTTCGAATCGTCATAGCCATCGTCTTCGATTGGTTGCGCAGGAGTAGATGGTTGCACAGATGGTTGCGCAGGCGCAGATGCCCCAACAGGTGTCTCTGGGGCAGTGCTCCCAATTGACCCTGCATATGTAGGTGCAGGTGCAACTGTTTGTGCAGAGTTCTCTTCGTTTTGAGATTGATGAAACAGTGCTGCGAGGCCCGATTGCTTCGTTGGTTGAGAAGTGAGGTTGGCCCAGCGCACAAGTTCAACAGCCACGGGTGAACTTGAATGGCGTTGCGCGATGCGCGTTGCTTCGAAGGGAAGAGTCGACGCAGGTGCGTTTGCTTCAACAAATAACTGGATGTAGAGAACGTCATGTTGTGATGTGAATCCGACTGTGCGAACACCGTCGAGCTTGCGAAGTTCAAGTTCTAATGTATCGAGGTGAGCGTTTACCATTGCAATCCTTTACACCGAGCGTTTGTGCGCCATGAGGCGTTATGCGTTTTTCCGTTGAGCTTTTGCGTCATACAAACGTTCGTCTGCAAGTTTGAAAAGCGTGTCGAGACCATCTGCTTCACTTGGGCACAGCGCCAAACCGTAACTAAAACCAATTGCTGGTTCGTCACCGTTGACCATGGCAATGCGCTCAAGGAGAGGAGGAACATCTTCAGGTTCAGTTTCTGGCAAGATCAGCGCGAACTCGTCGCCACCAATGCGCGCACAGTTATCACCGAAACGAAGAATGCGGCGGAAGCGATCTCCGAGAGAGCGAAGAGTTGCGTCGCCTGCTTGATGTCCCTGTTCATCGTTGAGTTCTTTAAAACCATCAAGGTCGATGAGCACGAGGGTGAACGGCCACTGGTATCGAACCGAACGAGCAACGGCCATATCTAAAAGGCGATCAAAACTTCGACGGTCGTACAAACCAGTGAGTGGGTCGTGCCATGCGTCGTACTTCAACATATCGATGCGCAAACCAACAGCGCAGAGTTGAGCAATTGTTTGTGCTTCTTCTAACGTCATGTCGATAGGCGGAGAGGTGTACAAGCCAGGATCTGCAAAAAGGAATTCTTCGTCGTGACCGATAAGCGGGCGTCGGTTGTGAGTGAAAACTTGCTTGCCCAGTCCTGCTTCTTCAACAACGAGAACGGCATCTTCTAAGTGATTGACTTCAACCAATTCATGGAGGGCCTTGTAGACGACTCCAATTCCTGGAGAATCTGAGGTGAGGTCGGCCAGAAGACGTGAGAATAAAGTCGTCATAGAGGCCTCCTCCGTGAAGGTTGATTGAGTATCAGAAACCGATTTGGGCGATTCTTCTGCATTAAGCGTACTACTTTTATCGCTGTTTCCGACAATATGAGGAGCATGGATGTGCTCTGAGAAAAATTCCGTCGCAGTGTTTTCTGCAATTTCGTCGGGAGTATCAGACTCTTCGCGTTTTGATTGCTCTTTAGGAGTTTCGTAGATAGAAGGAGGAGGAAGAAGTGCAGCGAGGCCACGTCCTAGGCCGCTTTGGCGATTCACTTGTCAGACCTCCCGGGTAAATGACTTGCACATTGCAAGCGCTCACACTGTGTACTTCTCAAAAACTTCTCGTTTTTCCCCCGAGAATCATACAGTATAGACCAATTGTGTCGTAATTGCATCTTGCGGTTCCGTGTTTTTTATTTCCGTCATCCAGAGATTCCCGTTCGTCATCCAGAGCGAAGCGAAAGATCTCAACCTTATTCATGCGCGCGACATTGCACATTTAGAATAGAGTTACGCGATGCAATTCGCACAGAATGTTTTCCCTGAGTCCGCACATCTCGACGATGAAGGACATCTTTCCATCGACGGGGTGTCCGTTGCTTCGATAGCCGAAGAATTCTCCACACCCGTCATGGTCTATTCCGCGCGAGATATCAAGGAAGACACACAAAGATTTGTCGACGAGTTCGATTGCGTCCTCTATTCAATGAAAGCAGCACCCATCATTGGTTTGGGGCGGATCATCCAGGCTCTTGGAGCAGGGTGCACCGTTGCTGGTGAAGGCGAACTTGAAGTTGCTCTTCGTTCAGGTTTTGATCCACGAAAAATTGTTATGCATGGCAACAACAAATCCGTCGCTGACATTGCCAGCGGATTGAACAATGGAATTGGTCGTTTTGTTATTGAGGATTCTCACGAATGCGATCGCATCGAGAGTGTTGCGAAAGATTTAGGAATAGAAAAAGTAGATGTAGAGCTCCGCGTAACACCTGGCGTTGAGGCGCACACGCATGAATACATTATGACGGGTGCAATTGATTCAAAATTCGGATGCCCGATTGAATTTGGAATGGCGCGAGAAGTGTGTGACCGCATCGTCACGTCGAAAATTTTGAAGCTCCGTGGATTTCATTGTCATATCGGTTCGGGAATTTTTGATCATGAACCTATGGCGCTGGCAGCAAAAATATTGGCAGAGTTTTTTGTCAACGTGCGTAACGATTATGCACAACAAGGAATCACGATTGATATCAATGAAATAAATGTCGGTGGTGGATTTGGTGTGCCGTACGAACCTGATGATGGTGATCTTTCTACGATTGAAATGGCGCGTGCGGTAAAACAAGCTGTCGATGACGTGTGTGCTGCGAACGACCTGGGCCATATCGAAGTGTGGTGTGAACCAGGGAAAGCAATTGTTGGGCGTGCCGGTGTAACGATCTATCGCGTTGGTTCGATAAAAGAAATTCCTGATACTCGAAAATATATTGCAGTCGATGGTGGCATGAGCGACAACATTCGTCCTGTTCTTTATCGCGCCGTGCATTGTGCGTGGATCGATGGAAAAGGAATTTCAAGCGATACTCACACGACGCGAATAGTTGGGAAACATTGTGAAGAGGGAGACATTTTGGGTCGCGATCTTGAACTGCCGAGCGACGTTGCCCTTGATGACCTCGTAGTCATGTCGACGACAGGTGCGTATTGTTTTCCCATGTCCTCGAACTACAACATGCTTCCGCACATTCCCGTTGTGTTGGTCGATAGCGAGAACGAACCTCGCGTGACAGAGATTGTCCGGCGACAAACCATCGATGAGATGCTCGATCGAATGGTTTAATTGTCCACTAGCGCAAAAGTATTGTGTAACGTGCCTGCGTCGACGAGAATAGACGGATGAACAATCGCCAAATCAATATTGCCCTTGTTGGCTGTGGGGTAGTGGGGTCTTCCCTCATCCATCAACTCCATGAAAAGCATCTGCGAATCATTATGGAATTTAATATTGATATTCGTATCGCAAAAGTTCTTGTGCGCAATCTCGAAGCGAAGCGCGATGTACCCGAGAGCAGTCTTTTATACGCAACCAACGACACGCCAGGAAATTTTTCTGATGTTTTAACTGTTGATCCCGCTGACATTGTTGATGCAGACGGAATCGATGTTGTTGTCGAAGTAGCCGGTGGAACCGACGACGCATTCACAATTATTTCTGCAGCGCTCTTGCATGCACAAAGTGTTGTGACAGCAAACAAAGCACTGCTCGCAGAAAAAGGAAATGACCTATATAAAACAGCAGAACAAAACGGTGTCGATCTTCTGTTCGAAGCTGCGGTTGGTGGAGGAATCCCAATTGTTCGACCTATCCGTGAATCGCTTGCCGTCGAACACATCTCGAGCGTCAAAGCAATTTTGAATGGCACAACAAACTTTATGCTCACGCAAATGACGCGCAACGGTACAACCTATGAAGAAGCGTTATCCGAAGCGCAGTCGCTTGGTTACGCCGAAGCTGATCCAACTGCTGATGTCGAAGGTCACGATGCCGCAGCAAAGATAGCAATTATTTCATTATTAGCAACTGGCGCGAATGCATCTCTTTCGGATGTGCATACGGTCGGAATTACAGGCGTGACTTCGCAAGATATTGCAACGGCAAAAAATCTTGGGTACGTCATTAAACTCATCGCGCTTGTCGAAGAGAAAAATGATAAAGAAGTTTTCTTGCGAGTCGAACCAACCTTTGTTGCAGCAACGCATCCATTCAGTACGGTGCACGACGGTTTCAACGCAGTTTTCTTAGCCGGCGATCGTTTGGGTGAAGCAATGTTTTACGGACGAGGTGCCGGAGGAGATCCAACAGCGTCTGCCGTGCTCGGTGACGTGATTGATGCTGCGATCAATATAACTAATGCACGCAAAGGTGCAGTGGTTGGTTTTGCCTTTGATAAAGCAATCGCGGATCCGCTTGATTGGGTATCGCGCTTTTATCTCGGCATCGATGTCGCTGATGAAACCGGTGTTCTGGCGCACATTACAGAGGTTTTCTCGAAGCACAATCTTTCTGTCGAAACCATCCAACAAGACGGACACGATCGCAGTGCCCACTTGTCTTTCTTAACGCACGAAATCTCTGATCGCGATATCCATAAGGTCATCTCCGACCTAGAAAACCTAGCTGCGGTTGAATCTATTGCTGCGGTTTATCCTGTGATGGGTTAGTTCTCTTTGTACTCGTTTTGCGCGAACGGGCGTAAAGTCATACGCTAGTTGGAATGGCCACACATGAAGTAGCGCCGATGAGGCTGCGAAAACGCAATGTCAAATATGACATGGCGCTCCAGGAAGTCAACGGTACATGGGTTCGTGTCGATGCCAGCGACTTTACGGAGGCGAATCGTCCTGATCCGAATACGTTGAAATGCACTGGGTGTGGTGAACCGATGGTGTGGTGTGTCGGACGTACAAAAACCAATCAACCCGATACTCTCGATTCGAAACCCGTTCGTGGCCCATCGCATTTTGCACACAAGTCAGGGACTCTTGATAATCATCTCGAAAAAGAATCGGATCTCATTGCTCGAGATCTTGCACAGTTCCTTCTTACATTCGGTCGCGAACAAGGGTGGAGTCCTCACGGAATTTCTCGTTCGCCAACGCAAGCGGGAATCGTTGTTTATAATATTCCAGACGAGGGAGCGACGCGAACACTTCGTTTTCTTGTATCGCCGCGGCCTACTCAAACAAACTTTCCCGATCATGGTTTAATCAGGTTGACTGGAACCGATGGGCAGATGGGAGATCTTCGTACTCTTATTCTTTACACACCTGAGTACATGCCACTGTCTGGTGCTCGACTCACGGATTACATTACTTCTGGGAAAATCAACAAAATAATGGTGTCGGGATATTTTGCATCCGTTGCCAATCCTCGGAATAGTGGTGAACGTCATTTTCGCCCTCGTCAAAGAAAATTAACAGAGGTGCTGAAAGGGTTAGCTTCGGGCGAGCTTGTTTTTGTTCATGGTGTTGATGCAATTCCTTACGGTAAGTTCCCTACAGGTGCAGCATACGCACTTGTCGACAACGCTGATGTTTATTATGTGGACAAACTCCTCGTTGATGCTCGTCCTCGAGTGAAAAGAAAAGCCGTTGCAACAGAAATTGCACATACGCTTGGCTTATCTCTCCATCCTGATTCCACAACAAAGGGCAATGGCGGTCGGTACGTTTTTGGTAATGCAGATATTTTGTATGTCTATCCTGGTGATGTCGATAATGAGCGCGGACCATGGAGAGAAGGCGGACGAAAGGTTGTTGTTAACCCTTCGGTCAAGCAAATGACTCTTACAATGGAAGCTGGAGATTGGAAAGATTCGCTTGTACTCTTTGTTGATGATGCAATGCGTTGGCGAGATTTTAAAGAACGAGGGACACTCGAAAAGTTGAGAAGAAATCATGGCAAAGATGTTCTTACAATCCGAAATGTGACAGGTATGAAATTTGCGCTCAAAGAAGTCGAAGAGTTTCTTGGACCAGAAAAAGAAATTGTTAATGAATTAATCCGAAGCCGGTCATGGGACGTTAATAGAAACTTTTTAGATTATGAAACGGGTGTTGCACGAGCAGTGGAACTTCCCTTTGAACACGACACGCCAGTAGAAATATAGATCATTACGCGAGATCTTTTCGATTGTATTGCGTGTATGAACCGCGCGCTTGCAGTGACCCCACTTGGACGGTGTAGTTGTTCATAGTCAGTGAACAGTGAGAGTGTTATTAAAATGTGCGAGACTGTATCGATGACTTCGCCGAAACACTACACCGGAATCATCAATGCTTATCGCGATCGCTTGCCGATAGAAGATAGTGACGAAATTGTAACTCTTCACGAAGGCAACACTCCTCTTGTTCCGTTGCCATATATTTCCTCGCGCGTGAATGCAGATGTCTATGCCAAGGTGGAAGGTTCTAATCCGACTGGAAGTTTTAAAGACCGTGGAATGACACTCGCAGTCACCAAAGCAAAAGCTCAAGGTAAACAAGTTCTGGTTTGTGCAAGCACGGGAAATACTTCTGCATCATTGGCTGCGTATTCTGTGCGTGCGGGTCTCCCGTCAGTCATCATTATCCCCGCCGGCAAAATTGCAGTGGGGAAAATTGCTCAGGCTGTTATTCACGGAACGCGCATCATCACGATTGACGGAAACTTCGCTGACGCAATGGATCTTGTTCGACAGTTGAGCGATATGGAACACGTCGGTGTTATGAACTCGATCAACCCGTATCGTCCCCAGGGACAAAAAACAGCAGCGTTTGAAATTTGCGAGGCACTAGGAAAAGCACCCGATCAACATTTCATTCCTGTCGGCAACGCTGCGAATATTTATGCATACTGGATGGGATATAAAGAATATTTTGGTGACGGCATTGTTGATTCCACACCTCAGATGCGCGGCGTTCAAGCTGATGGATCTGCTCCGTTCGTTTATGGTTTCCCGGTGGAGAATCCACATACTATTGCGACTGCTATCTTGATTGGGTCGCCTGCGAGTTACAAATTGGCTCTCGGCGCGCGTGATGAAAGTGGTGGATCAATAACTGCCGTCACGGACGAGAAAATTCTTGAGGCGTACAAAATGATCGCTGGGAAAGATGGCATCTTCGTTGAACCTGGTTCTGCTACTTCGATTGCGGGACTATTGGCAGCGCATGAACGAGGAGAAATTGTTGAAGGCTCGACAATCACCTGCACGGTGACCGGACATGGACTCAAAGACCCTGATAGAGCAACCGCCGACATTGAAATTCCTGCATCTATTGAACCTTCCATCGATGAAGTGAAGCGTATCCTCGATACCTTGTAGTCACATGCGTGATGGGTTGATTTCTGGCGTATTGTGAGAGGTTTTTCGCCCAACGCGAGTTTAAATTTAGCGAACGCGCATTGGCGTGTTTGCCCACGTCAGTGTTAGCATAATGCACCTAAATGTCCACCCCAAGTCCAAATTGGACAATTGGGCCAAGCAAGATAAATGGTCCTCAGAACTCGGAGTAATTATGAAGGTCGCGATATTAGCTGGTGGGCGTGGATCCCGACTCGCTGATCCCAACGACACGCACGGTATTGTTCCGAAACCGATGGTGCGCATTGGTGATGAACCAATACTGTGGCACATTCTTAAACACTACGAAGCATACGGCTTTTCCGACTTTACAATCGCATGTGGATTCATGTCGGAAACAGTCAAGCAATATTTTGCAGATTATTCCAAAGACCACGACCATCCTGAAGATTGGGTTGTGAAGTGTGTCGACACGGGTGAAAATACGAACACGGGCGGACGCATCAAACGTCTGCAACCATTTCTTGTAAATGAAGAAACTCGAAAGAACGAAACCTTCATGCTCACCTGGGGCGACGGACTCTCCGATGTTGATCTTCGTGCGTTACTTGCTTTCCATAAGTCGCACGGAAAACTCTGCACTCTGACTGCTGTTCGACCTCCACCGCGTTTTGGTGAACTCCAGATCGAAGGCGATGCAATTACAGATTTCCAAGAAAAGCCTATTCAATCGCAAGGTCGGATCAACGGTGCCTTTTTTGTCTGCGAACCTGAAATTTTTGAATATATTGAGGGCGACGACACGCTTTTTGAAGCCGAACCACTTCAACAATTAGCAAAAGACGGCGAGCTCATGGCATATAAATACGATGGCTTTTGGAAATGCATGGACACACCCAAAGACCGCGATGAACTTCGAGAAATGTTCAATAGCGGCAATGCCCCCTGGAAGGAAACACAACACTAATGGAAGAAAAGAAATCATTGAACGTATTGGTCACAGGACACGATGGATATATCGGTGCGCGTCTCGTGCCCATCTTTCAAGCAGCAGGACATAATGTCAGAGGAATCGACAACGGATTGTTTCACGACTGTACTTTTGGTGAAGCACCTGCGAGCATCCCAACGATCTGGTCCGATGTTCGCGACGTGACACCCGAGATGTTTGAAGGTGTCGATGCTGTTGTTCACCTCGCTGGTTTGAGTAACGATCCGCTCGGCGATCTCAATGCAGATTTAACGTACGACATCAATCATCGTGGAACGATACACGTTGCTGAATGTGCAAAAACTGCTGGCGTAAAACGTTTCGCATTTTCTTCAAGCTGTTCAACGTATGGTAAGCACGGAGATAACCTGCTCGACGAAAGTGCATCGTTTGAACCCGTCACTCCTTATGGAGAAAGCAAAGTGTTGGCCGAACGAGATCTCGCTTTGTTGCTGGACGAAAATTTTTCAACCACATACCTGCGCAATGCGACTGCCTATGGCCTTTCTCCGCGACTTCGTGGCGATCTTGTTGTCAATAATCTGCTTGCTTATGCGTATTCCATTGGGGAAGTGCTGATGAAGTCTGATGGAACGCCGTGGCGACCACTCATTCATATCGAAGATATCTCCCGCGCATTTTTGGCAGTCATCGAAGCGCCGCAGGAACTTATACATGGTGAAGCGTTCAACGTGTGTGACACGAACGAAAATTATCAAGTGCGCGACGTTGCAGCCATTGTGGAAGATCTTGTTCCTGGGTCGGTCATTGCTTTTGGTGAAGGCGCAGGACCTGATCCACGTAACTACAAAGTGAGCGGTGACAAACTTGCAAAGACTCTTGATTTTCATTGTAACTGGACGGTGCGTTCAGGAATGGAAGAACTTCTCGCGGAATACAAACGATTGAACCTTACGAGAGAAACTTTGGAAGGTTCATTGTTGATGCGTATTGCACACGTACGCGAGCACATTGCTAATGGTGATCTTGATACATCTTTGCGCTTTCCAAATGGTAATCCACTTCTTGATTCATTAGCGGCAACGGCCCTATAAAAAAGTAAGGACGAAGTTATGACATACAAGTGCCGATCGTGTAACTCAGAGAATGTTATTGAGTTTCTTGATCTCGGCACTATGCCTGTCTCGTCAAGTTTGGTGAGCGACGAAGATGCACGGAAGGGAAATCTTCCACCGTCGTATCCTTTAAAAGCTGTTTTTTGCGAAGACTGTTACTTGGTATCTATAACCGAAACAGTTGATTCGAAAGAACTCTTCATCGACAATTACAACTATTACGCATCGTTTTCTCCTGTCATAGTTGACCATGCAGAAAAATATGCGGATGAAATGCGCGACAAACTTTCACTCAACCACACGTCCTTTGTTGTTGAGCTCGCAAGTAACGACGGTTACCAACTTCAATTCTTCAAGAAAAAATCTATTCCCTGTGTTGGCTATGAACCTTCACCAGGTCCTGCGCGCGCAGCAGTAGATAAAAAAATAGAAACGATCCAAGAATTTTTTGGCATTGAAGAGGCATGGAAATTCTTAGCAGCGGACCATCCTCAATCTCATGGACGCAAAGCCGATCTTGTGATTGCCAATAATGTTTTAGCGCATGTGCGCGATCTCAACGATTTCCTTGAAGGGGTATCGTTGATTTTAAAAGAGTCGGGAACAGCCACATTCGAAAATCCCTGGCTCAAACTTCTCCTTGATGAAACGCAGTTCGACACTATTTATCATGAACATGCATGTTATTTTTCGACGCACGCCGTTCAAGCAGCATGTGAACGCCATGACCTAGAAGTCACCGATGTGCACTATTTCGACAAGCTCCATGGAGGCATGCTTCGTTGGACAGTTCAGCACAAGGGCCTCCATCCCGTTTCACCCAACGTTGTTGACATACTTGGTCAAGAGGTCGAAGCAGGGCTTACTTCGCCCGCACGCTTCTTGGAATTTGGTGAACAAGTCTCGACACTCAAGAATGATCTCGTTGCAAAGATTGACGAACTCGCATCTCAGGGCAAGACCATTGCTGCATACGGCGCAGTTGCTAAAGGCGCAACGTTGACAAACTATCTGGGATTGTCCGCGAAAGAAATCACAAAAGTGTACGATCGCAACACCAACAAAGTCGGATCTTATATGCCTGGATCGCTCATTCCCGTTGCTCATGCCGATGATCTCGTCAACGATAACCCCGATGTTGTCCTTATCCTTGCATGGAATTTCGCGGACGAAATTATTTCTCAACAACAAACATATCTCAACGGCGGAGGAACGTTTTTTGTTCCTATCCCACAACCACATTTCATCAGTGGAGACACTGCACACTAAACACTATTCATTGGAGGAAAAGTGATAACTACATGCCCATCATGCGAAAGTTCTCGACTCGGAACATTTCTGGAACAAAAAGACATCCCTACTAACAGCTATCTCATGTTGCGCGATCAACAAGAGGCGCTTGGTTATTCAACGGGAGACATGGCTCTCACGCTGTGTGATGACTGTGGTTACATCTTCAATGCAGCATTCGTGTCAGACAACACCGAATATTCTGAAAGTTATGAAGCATCACAAGGCTCGTCCAAGGTGTTCATGGCATGGCTCGAAGAGATGGCAGCCGCTTTCGTCAAGCGCAATAATCTTGAAGGCAAGACAATTTTTGAAATTGGTTGCGGTCAAGGAGAATTTCTTGCAATGGCAACTCGCGCTTCGGGAGGAAAGGGTATTGGTATTGATCCCGCCTACAAGCCCGGATTCATAACCGAAGAAGATGCAAAGAACAATACTTTCTTTGCTGAATTTTTCAACGAGTCCTTCTTCACAGATGAACGATTCAAGGATGTAACATTTGATGCTGTCGCGCACCGTCATACGCTCGAGCACATCATTGAGGTTGCGCCGCACACTCGACAGGTGTTGAAAGCTGTCGAACAAAACAACGCAACAATGTTTTTTGAACTCCCTGAGATGAAGCGAATTCTTACAGATTTAGCTTTCTGGGATATCTACTACGAGCACTGCAACTACTTCACGCCGGGTTCTCTTGCGCGATTGCTTCGTCGAGAAGGTCTTGGACTCACTCACCTTGCAACAGAATACGACGATCAGTATTGCTGTGCAGAAGGAACAATGGGTACGCAGACAGAAATGCTTGCACTTGAAGATGATCTTGACGAAGTAAAAAAACTCGTCGATGAATTTTCTATTAACTTCCCTCGCCAGATGGAAGAGCTGGGCAACACAGTGGCGGGCGCACAGAAACCCATCATTTGGGGTGCAGGTTCCAAGGGTACGAGTTTCTTGACCAACCTGGGTCTTGATCTTTCACGTCTTGGTTTGTGTGTTGATATCGACACTCATAAACACGGAACGTTTATGGCTAAAACAGGTACACCCGTCGAGGGTCCCGACGCACTTATTGAGTATCAACCTGATTTGGTTGTTGCTATGAACTCAATATATCTCAATGAAATTCAAGCGGATCTCGATGCGCGTGGTGTCAAAGCCAAGCTCATCGGTGTATAACGCAGCACAAACGATCAAGGACGATCTTAAGTGAACGGAAGTGACATGGATACACGCGAACCAGTTCGTATTCTTCATCTCCATGGCGATTTAATCGCAGGAGGAGGACAAACGCTGTCGCGCGAATGGCTTCGTGCATCTGATCGAAGCCGTATAGATCCCTATGTAGTGGTCTTAGCGGAACCAGTCACGCTTCAACCGTCGTTTGAAAAAGCAGGAATATCAGTTACGCAAATATTTGGCTCGAGAATTTCTCAAATCTTGCGGCTCGCTCGATATATTCGCGCGCACAGAATTGATGTTGTTCACTCTCAAAGTGAACCAGATCGAAAAGTGGGGCACTGGGCTGCTTTTTTGACGCGTCGTCCTGTGGTTGCACACTTGCATTCGGAGTGGGTGTACTTTGCGAAGCCTTCTCCTGCTACGTCATTTGTTGGTCGCGTGCGTTCTCGAATTGCATTTCTTCTTCGTCGTATTTCTGAGCGTTCCGTCGTTCAGTTTGTTGCAACGTCTGACATTGTTGCTGATGCGTTTGCGCCCTATACGTCAAAACCTCTCATCACAGTAGAGCCTGGTGTTGCCGTTTCCGCATTAAATGCTGAGCAACGAGACAAATATCGAGACGCTCTCGGGATACACAGTGATGAACTTGTTATCGTTAACCTATCTCGTCTTGATCCTGTTAAAAACTTGGAAGACTTCATTTCTACTGTTGCTATTCTTGCTCACAAGTATAAAGTTCGAGGATTGATAGCCGGTCAGGGGCCGTTGCGTGATGATCTCAAGCGTTCGATCCAGACCAAAGGTCTCTATCGAGAAATGCAATTGTTAGATCCGCTAGATGATCCCGTCGAATTATTGGGTGCAGCGGATATATTTCTTGCAACAAGCACGTATGAAAGTTTTGGTATCAGCGTATTAGAAGCATTGAGTGTTGGTATTCCTGTTGTTGGATATAAACTCGATGTCTATTCACGTTATAACGGTGCCTGTCGAACTGTTGAATTGCATGATGTGCAAGCACTCGCTCACGAGTGTTCTCTCCTCGCTGATAGTGAAGAGGAACGGGTGCTGGGTCATAAGCAAGCGACGAATGCTGCGTTGAAGTACAGCATCATCAGCGGTACGAACACGCTTATTGAGATTGACGAAAAGTACGCAGCGAGAAATAAAACTAGAATATAGCCAAGAGATCAAAGTTGAGAAAAATGAACGAATTAAATATTGGAATTGTCGGATGCGGTGCGATTGCGGCTCCTCATGTCACAACACTTATTGCAGCACGTGATGCAAAAGCCCCCGATGCCTTGCGCACACGCATAGGAGAAGTGACGATACACCTTTTCGATCTAGATGTTTCTCAGGCAAAGGCATTGAACGAAAAGTTTGGGCTCAACGCTGTCATTCATGATTCTTATGAATCTATGCTCGAAGCAGGCATTGATGCTGTGCATATTTTGACACCTCCCGTCTCACATGCACAGTTATCCGCACAAGCGTTAAAGCGAGGCATCAATGTTCTTGTCGAAAAACCTTTTACGACACGATATGAAGAAGCAACGGAACTCTATGCTTTGGCGAAAGAAAACAATGCGATTTTGTGTGTAGATCACTCAACACTTTTCATGCCGAATGTTCGAGCATTGCTGGAACGGATTCGCGGTGGCGAGTATGGACGACCTATTGCTTTCAACTGTTTTTATGGTCATGCAGAATCAAAAAATAAAATTCCCTACAAGGATCCGTCGCACTGGGCGTATCGCATGCCAGGTGGTTTACTCATCAACCATATTTCTCACCCGGCATCATTACTTGTTGAACTCATGGGGATGCCTCAAGCGATCACAAGTAACACAACTCAGTACACTATTTTGCCCGATGATATGCACGACTCGTTGGTTGTCTCTGTGCTTTCTGAAACGGGAATGGGAACAATCACTATTGCAATGGCTCAAGGTAATCACCATCGTCATGCGACAATTTGGTGCGAGAAGGGAACGATCATGGTCGACCTCACGCGCCAGACCATTCAAGAAACGCATCATAATGGACCAATAGGATTAGTTCCGAAAATGGTTGGTGGTGTCATGTTGGGTGTCCAACAAGTGAAAGAAACCGTCGGCGTTGGCGCAAAGGTCGTGACAAAGAAGCTCAAACGCGAACCGGGTGTTCGTGCGCTCGTGGAAGAATTTGTTGTTTGCGTTCGCAACGGCTTGCCGGCTCCCGTGTCGCAAGAAAATGCTCTCGGAGTTCAGGCAATTATCGAGCATGCACTATTCCACGAAGATGTTACGCCCTATTTGGCAGAGGTGAAATAATGAAAGTTTTTGTTACAGGAGCTACTGGCCTTTTGGGTAAAGCCGTTGTGAAAGCCTTGCATGAGCATGGACACACGACACGTTCTCTCGTTCACGCAACTGCAATTGGTCGCAATGATCCAATGGCAGAGACCGAAATCGTGTGGGGCGATATTACGCGCGAAACCGAGCATGGTGATTACGTCAAGGGTTGTGATGCAGTCGTTCATTGCGCATGGAATTTCATTCGTGGTAACGATGTCGAGGCGTATCAGAAGGCAAATATTGATCCGGCTCTTGCACTGATGCGTTCTGCATACAATCATGGTGCATCACGATTTATCACCATATCGTCGGTATCGGTGTACGGTCTTGACGCAAATGCAGATGGTCACGCTTTTAATGAAGACGATGATTTCTGCTCATACGATGATGCAATGGATGTTTATCCGCGTGCAAAACAAATGAGCGAAAAAGAGATGACAGAGGTTGCACAAGAAATTGGGATGAATACAACTATTATTCGTCCTGGTCTTCTGTACTCTGACACTGTTGCCCCCGTGAAAAAATCCATCAAAGGAAAAGTTGCACTGTTTGCCGGTATGGGAAATAACCACTTGCCTTATGTCCATGTGGATTCAGTAGCGGATCTTATTGTTCGCGTATTGGAATCTCCGCTGGAACAAACCCGCGAAGTGGAAGTGCTCAATGCAGTGCCTAGTCATAACGATACGGCACGTGCTGTGTTTCGTCGATGGCATAAACAAAATCACAGTGGACTCAAAACTGTGTACTTACCTGCACCAGCATTTAAAGCACTCGCATTAGCTCCGTTTGCGATTAAAAAGATGTTGAAGAAAAACGCTACGCGTCCCAATGCTGAATATCAAACAAAAACGGGAACACGCAACGTTGATTATTCAGCAGAACGTGCGCAGAAGAAATACGGTTGGCTCGGCTACTAGGTCTAATGCGGTAATTGCGGGTCCGACCTCCTGATACGAATCTCTAGCAAACGGTCGACAAATGTAGTTACAAGGTTTTCCTCCACGAGGTCGGACCCGCAAACCACAAGGTCGGACCCGCAATATCTAGACAGTGGCGCGGTGACGATACCAAAGCTCAAGTGCAACCAGCGTATAAATGCGCATTCCGTCGTTGAACTTTCCTGCCACATGATTATCCAAAAGCGATCGCACACATTTTTGATCGAACATCTCACGTGAAAGTGAACCTGATGCGGTCAGATGATCGTATGCAAACTCACGCAAGTTCCCTCGGAACCAATCATCGAGTGGAACTTTAAATCCATGCTTTGCACGAGTGAAAATTTCACTCGGCAAGTAGCGACGTGCAACATCGCGAACAATTTTCTTACCCGTTGAGCGGTCAACAAGTAAGTGCGAGGGTACTTGGCGCGCAAATTCAAGAACATTGACATCGAGGAATGGTGGACGCAACTCCAACGAGTGCATCATGGACGTACGATCGCCGCGTTCGAGAATGTTATCTGCCAACCAGGCATGCAGATCTTGGTATCCCATACGCGATACAACATCGCCTGTGGCGAGAGCGTGGATTTTTTCCAAAGTGTCATATCCCTCATGGTCGAAAAGTTCTTTGCGTTCTTTTTCGGTAAAGGGGGCAAACCATGTGCGGAAACTTTCAACTTCTGACCCCTGTGCACAAGCACGGATGAGAGTTCGTTGACGGTTCATGGATTTGGGAAGCGAACGTTCAAGAACTGATAACAGTGGGCCACGCACAGCTTGTGGCGTGCGCCGAATCTTATCGACGAGGGAAGCATATTGATACTTGGGATACCCTGCAAAAAGTTCATCGCTTCCTTCACCCGAAAGAACAACTGTCACGTTTTCACGAGCTCGTCGTGCGAGAAAAGAAAAGGCAATATCTGGTGGTTCAGGAATAGGAGCATCGAATTGATAGGACAACTTTGGCCATGTGTCGATGAAATCTTGTGGACTCACTGTTACTTCATGATGGTCACTCTGGAGCAAGTCCGATACTGTTCGTGCATAGGGAGTTTCATCCAGAGAAGAACCGTCGGAAAATCGTGCAGAAAAAGTTGAGAGTTTGGTCGATTCTCCTCGATGTTTCGAAATCATTGCACAAATGAGTGAAGAATCAATTCCACCAGAAAGGTATGCGCCAACAGGAACATCTGCAACGAGTGCAGCTCCAACGGCATCAAAGAGAATACTATCGAGTTGATCCGTAGCTTGCGACGCCGTGATATGCGCGAGACTTCCATCATATTGGGGTACGTCATACCATGATTCATCCACGATATTTCCGTCACGAGTAATGCTGAGGTGATGGCCCGCTTCGAGTTTTTTTATGCCGGAATACAGAGTGTGGGGAGCGGGTACCGCACGCTGGCCGAGATAATCAGTGAGAGCTTTTTTATCAATCGTTGGCATCGATTTCATAGCTACCAAGAGGGCTTTGATTTCACTCGCAAAAACGAACTGAGTGTCGTCATGATAGTAATAGAGCGGGAGTATCCCTAAACGGTCACGATATAAATGAAGAGTCGATGTGGATTCATCAAAAAGCGCAAAGGCAAACTGTCCTTGCAGGTGATTGACAAAATCCTTTTCGTCATTGGCGTAGCCTGCGAGCAACGTTTCGGTATCACCATTAGTCGAATAGGGATACGACCACTGTTTTCTGAGTTCTTGATAGTTGAAAATTTCGCCGTTAAAACAAATTGTTGTATTTCCATCTTTGCTTGTCATGGGTTGTGGAGATCCTGCAAGGTCAATGATGGAAAGGCGACGGTGTGAAAATCCTACGGATCCTGTGGAGTCATGCCAGATGTCACCAGCGTCTGGTCCACGATGGAAAAGGCGTTCACCCATGGCATACAGCGTGTCGTTGGGTACGTTCTCTCGAGTCAACGATACAATCCCTGCTATTCCGCACATGAGAGTAAGTCTTTCATATCGGCGAGAACTTCTTCGCAGCGGTTATCCCAGGTGTCAGTTTCGACAAGCGAACGAAGATGGGAGCGAGAGTCACTCGTTGATGGTGTTTCAAGCGCAGTGCGCACGAGATCAATGAATTCCTTGGGACTATTCGCAATAAAGATATCGTCTGTATAGATACGCACTTCGGGGATATCCATCGTCACGATGGGCAGACCAAGGGCAAGATACTCTTTAATCTTGATGGGGTTTGTATATTGTGTCCACTCATCATTTTTACGCGGAAGGAGCGCAACATCAAAAAATGCACCGAGGCGGGCAACCTCTGTAATGGAACGAAAACCCAAGAGTCGAACATTTTTCATTTTTTTCAAGGTGCTGATGTCACACGTTGCTTCGCCAATGAGAACAAGAGTGCAGTGAGGAAATTCATGAGCAATGTTTTCGAGTAACTCAATATCGATAACGTAATCATCGATTCCACCAAAGAAACCAAGAATCTGAGACAGATCTGTGAGCTCGTCGGGGAGTGGAGTCGAATCTGTGCGAGGCGAAAAGAGTTTTATGTCGACGCCATGATCTAAGAAGCGCCCTTTTCCTTGGTGCCAGGAGGCTTCTTCGTCCAGCAAAGTTTGTGACGTGTAATACGTGCGATCTGCACGAGAAATCTGCTCGCGTTCGAGTGACGCAATGTAGTCCTGATCGGTTTCACCAAATGCACTCATCTTGTCCACGCGATTGATAATTTCTATACGCGATTTCATTTTTTTCACAATGTCATTTGCTGTAGGTATTGTTTCAATGACAATCGGGTTTTTTATTCTGAGGAGCATCATTGCGAGGTGTACCTGATAGCGAACAATGACGTAATTAAATTTTCTTAACCAGGGAGTGGAATAAGCCGGAATAATTATGGGGGAGAAGACATAGAAGTTTGGATAATCCTCAAGAGGCTTGCGTAGTCCACGGAATAAAGATTTTGCTTTTCGCCAAATACGGAATCCGGTATTACTGCTGCGACCGGGCAAGGGAGCTCTCATGCCAATCGAATTCACAAAGAGAACTTTTGTGCTGAGAGAAAGTCTGGTGGTGAGTTGAATCTCTGAGTGGGCTCGATTGTGATACCAAAAATCGACAGCTGCAAAATTGACGATGGGAGGGAGTGCTTCTTGAGACATAGTGGCCTATTGATCTATGAAAAATTCTTTTGAGCGATGAAACGTCGATAGCCAACGTTCATCAAGAGTCGTCCAGTTCTTGTCCCCATTCAGTTGCGTTATTTGTGATTTGTATGCGCTTATCGCTTGAGTACGCGTATCCGAGTAATTTTCTGAGTCCACTGTATATCCACGAGATAAGAATGCTCGTTTGATATCAAGAAATCGGCCGAAAAAACGTTTCATTGCGGAATTGTGTCCACGATGGAAACGCGTTGGACCATCTGCCCACCAATAGATAGGACAACCCCTGAAAATGAGTCCACGTTCACGAGCTATTTCACGAGCAATCTTTGCACAGACTTTGTGATCGTGATGGCTGTCGTTCCACGACGTCGAAAGAATCTCCTCAATATCGCAATCCAAGGAATCAATAATTTCTTCACAACGTTTTTTAAGTCGATCAGCATCAATTTTTGTATCGATTTCATCAACAAAGAAAATGTCATTTTCTTTGATCCCTAATATCTCTGCTGCACAGTTGAGTTCTTCTTTTCGAAGTGCAATTAATTTTTCAGTTTCAATGAGTTGTGAATGTTGTGAGTACCGTCCATCGGTTGCGACCACAAGAACAACTCGTGTCCCAGAATCAGTTTTGCGAGCTATTGTTGCCCCCATTCCTATGGATTCATCATCAGGATGGGGCGCAAGGACGATGCAACTGCGACGGGTGCTGGCCTGCGTTTCATTACGACCCCAAAAAAGTGCATGTCCGTGCCATGCTTTCCTGAGAAGAGTGAGTGCAGCTTGGTACATTTTTGTCACTCGTTACGATGGTATCTCGCTGAAACCATGGTCAGCACGTGTAAAAGTTTTTTTAATGCGCAAGAGCGACTTGAACGTAATCAGGATAAATGTCAGCGCACCTGCACCGCCAGCGAGAAGAACAGTCCAGAAAGGTGAAGTAAACAACTGTGAGACAGTCGCAGTGACTGCCACTTGTACGAGTGCGCCTATGACAAAGATAACGCTGTTTTTTCCTGTTTGAGCAAGAGGAAAATTTTTGTGTGACAACTTCCGCAAAGTGTAAGGAACGATGAAGATAAAAGCAACAAGCACGTGAGCAATTGCAACGCCACGAATGTTCCCAATATGTGCACCGAGTATCAGCGCCGGAATCAAAGTTGCGCACCACAAGACAAAAGTTTTGAATTCAAGAAGCGGATGTCCATCAGCAGAAAAGATGTCGGCGAAGAAATTGAGAAAGACCCTGATTCCTCCGAGAAATGCAAGAATCCGAACAATTTCAGCAGCGGGCATCCATTTTTCGCCGTACAAAACATGGACAATATCGGGCGCTAAAACGCTGAGAAAAATGACAAAAGGTAACGTGATCGCAACAAGACCGAGCGTTAAATCATGAAAAGCTTTATTGCGATGTTCAACGTTGTCGCGAATTTGAGAGAACCAAGCAAACGATACGCGACCAATAGTTGCGCCAATCGTATTTTCGGGAAGATTCCCTCCGTTATATCCGAGCTGGTAATACCCTAATTGTTTTGTATCACTCATGGCTCCAACAACGAGAGTGTCACAGTATTGCGTGCCCACCCGAAAGACATTGGACGCTGCAAGTGTGCTGCCATATTTAACTAAAACTTTTACCACAGAGAACTGAAATCCTGGACGACCAGTTTCTGGAGCAATGAGGAGCATGAGGAATGCAGACAGGCCATTGGATGCAAGCATTCCCCACACCAATGCAAACGGACCATGTCCTCCCAGAGCTAACACAATGGTGATAAAAATTTGTGTCATCAGCGACATTGTCTCAATGCCGAGAATCGTTTTTTGTTTCATGTCTCGTGTCAGGAGAGCAAGTGGTACCGTGCCAATTCCATCGATGACAACAAGCAACATGAGTAACCGCAGGACAGATGTTAAATGTTGATCGCCAATCCAATCCCCATAATAAGGCGCAAGAAAATAAACGACGATGAAAAGGAATATGCTGCCGGTAAGTGCAATTGTCGTAGCACTGCGAATGGCATCTTTCATTACTCCCTTATATTGAATGATTGCCTGACCCATACAAATGTCGTTAAAAGCCGTGCAGAAAACAACGATTGCGGTTGCAGCGGCAAATGTACCAACATCATTGGGGACCAAGATGCGCATGATGATAATGCCGCTGGCAAAGGTAACAATGCGGTTGACGATTTGATTTGTGGCGCTGAATCGAAACGCGCGAGAGACATGCTTCCTGTCTTCCAGCTGATCAGCATCCATTTACAATTCCTTGTATACATTCTCGATGATAAGCGTGGTAAATAATGCCACGAAATTTCACATATCACCTTAAATTGTACTAAACAGTTACGATGTCTGTCTCATCTGCTCCTCGGGAATACCGAATTTCAGATGACCAGATTCACCGCGGTGATTATGAGCAGATCAAAAAGGTCTGGGATAAATCAGATCATGCGCTCAGCAACTCTCGTGCGCCATCGTGTCTTATCGGGGCAGGCGAGGATCGGAAAATTCGACTCTTCAAAATATTTGATGAAGTAAATGAATTGGTTGCCTATTTCCCTTTCGAAGAAAAACATTTTTGTGGCATAAGAATTATCCAGCCTGCCTTTTATGAGCTAACGCTTGAATTTATTGATCTATCCGTCATTCCTGAGTGGAGAGAATTGGCTCCAGAAATATTTCTCGATTGGGTGCGTGCACAAAAAAATACGGCAACATTTCTTTTTATGTGCAACGAAAATTCGCTCATTGCATCGCGTGCTCTCCACAGTACGGACTTTCTGGTTGAAGAACGTGGTAAATACTATTTTTGCGACCTTCCGAAATCACTTGAGGAATTTATTGAGGGAGTCGGTCGTCGGCCGCGACGAGAAATTCGTCAAGCTCTAAAAGCATTCGATGACACTATGAATTTCGAAGTTGTTGAGGGAAATGTATTCGGAGACAAACTCCAAGTTATCATCGATGAATTTATCCGACTCCATAAGTGTGTTTTTCCTGGTGAGTCTGCAATGCTTCCTCACAAGGATGAACTCATTAAATATATAGAAAATGGAATGAGAGAAGGCGTTGTGTTCTTTACGTGCGCCAGAGAAATTTCAACGGGTGAACTCGTTGCTGTTGATCTGTTTTCACGATCGCATCGCTATGCTGGTCTTATCCAGGTCGGGAGGCGTGTCGATCAGGAATATCACAAGATAGGAATGTGGCTGCTGACTCGATCGATTGCATGGGCTATCGACAATGGTGTTAAACGCTTTGAATTTCAAATAGGCGATCAAGAGTATAAAAAAAATCTATCAACGGGCGTACATGATGCCGTATCGGTGACACATTTTTCATCGAAAAGAGCACGATATATCGCTCGTATTCGCCAGCGGCTTGGACGCAGATTCGCGTCTCTGCGATAATGGATGTTCTCCCGAAAGGACATCATGACTCCACGTGTATCAATAGGATTACCAATTTATAATGCCGGTGAAGAATTCACGCGCGCAGCTATCGAAACAATTTTGAATCAAAAATATACTGACTTTGAATTTTTGATCTCAGACAATGGCTCGACCGATGATGTGACAGTTGCAACGATCGAAGAATACGTTGCAAAGGATGATCGTATTGTGTTTATTCGAGGCCGTCGCAATATGGGGGCACAGCCAAATTATGATCGTCTTTTTGAACAGTCTCAAGGTGAGTACTTCTCGTGGAAGGCTCATGACGATCAGTTTGATCCGAACTGGCTTGGTGCTTGTGTTGATGCACTCGACACACACCCAGAAGCTGTTCTTGCATATACCAACCATGTCGAAATAGACGAACATGGAAATGAACTCGATCTTGATACAAAGTATTCGCTCGACATTACTAACCCGGATCCTGTCGCGCGTTTCTTATCCGTTGCTTGTGATCCCCATCCGTGTTACCCGCTTTTTGGATTGATGCGTGCTTCTACTTTGGCTTCAACCAACTTGCACGGAAATTATGTTGGCTCCGACAGAGTGTTGCTTGCCGAATTCGCAGCGAATGGCCTTTTTGTTTATATTCCAGAAAAATATTTCCTCCATGGTGAGCATTCTCTTCGTAGCGTCAATGTGCACGAAAAAGAACATGAACGCCGGAACTGGTTCGATGTTAAATATACAAAGAAATTTGATTTCCCTAACTGGAAATTTATTAAAGAGTATTACCAGGCAATTCAGCGTTCTTCGATGACGAAGGAAGAAAAGAATCGTGCGATAAAAGGTATGCAGCGTTGGGTTAATGATCGAAAAGCCGATCTCGCTCGAGACGTATTGCGACCTGTCAAAGCAGCGGCTGAAAATATTAAAAACAAAGTGGCTGGCTAACTCAGTACATCCAAAAACTCTTGGGCTTTTTTATCCCATGACCACTCTTGTGCAATTCGCGACGAACGCATCGCGCGTTGACTCGGCCACGGGGGACTATCGAATATTTCACCCACACGCTGCGCAAATGCTTGCGGGCTTGATTCTCCATAGGCGTCATCGCTGCTAAAAGCAGTAACGAAATCAAGCGCACTGGATACGACAGGTAATCCACATAATAAATATTCCGGAATTTTGAGCGGCATGCTAGATCGATTAAATGTCGTATCGGCGTACGGGACCAATCCTACGCATGCCTTATTCATGAGTAATGGTATAGACGCGTTATCGATGGTGCCGAGGTACGTGACATTTTTGTTGTCACATAAAGAATGAAATGCTGTTGCGTCCATCCGTCTATCGATGGTGCCGGCAATGACAATCTCGTGTGTTCTTGCCACTTCTTCGAGGTAAGAAAGATCAATGCGATCATTGATGCCTCCGACATAGAGGGCAAACTTTTCGGGAAGGCGAGAAAGAATGTGTGGAGGGAGGGTCTTGTTGCGAGGTGTAGGAAAAATGAACGCGTCAGCATCTGCACCGTTATAAATAACAATATTTTTATCGCTGCTTGTATCGAGAGTATCGAGGAGGAAATCAGATACACATACATTGATATCACTCGTCTGTGCGAGTTCTTTTTGGCCTTGTGCGAGGACGCCGCTTGCGATGCCTGTGAGTTCTGGTTGACTCGAATAGTCATCCATCATCCAGTAGATATTAAAAGTATTTTCTAAAAAAACTCGGTAGTGGGGAGCTGTTGCAATGATTACAACATCGTTGTCTATGTGGCCGCATTTCTTTATTGCTCGACGAATTTTCTTTCTGAGAAGAAGGGAAGTGATTTTATAAATTCCAGGACGATCTTTCCCTGGAAACACAACAGGTATGAGGCGCCAGAGCGAGGGTGTGATGGAGCTCAAGCGTTTGTGGAATAACGACTTTCGTAATGCGGGTTGCTTAAGAGCGGTCAGGTAACTCAATGGCGGATCAACATAGAGCACATCGCATATTTTCGACAGCGATATCGCAAGCGGTTTTGCGCCAAGCGGATTGTCGTCGAAAGGTGTATTGGAACACAGGACAACGAGAGGTTTTTTTGGATTCATACTTTCCTACGTGGTGTCTGAATCGATCCGTGGAGTAATTGCACCATTTTCTGTTGTTACATTTTGTTCAAACGTAACTCCAGCACCGATGGTCGCAAAATCAAACTCATGGTCACTTCCAAAAACGTTATTTGAAACAGTGACATTTGTGGGAAGGCCATTGGTTGCGCTGCGCGATGCAATGACATAGAGCGTTATGCCGCCACCGTTTAAGAAATTATGTTGTACAGTGACATTATTGATGGGTCCTTGATCGGGATCGATAAATATCGCAGAGTTGTAACCGCAATCATCCAACCAATTTCTTTCAATCAAGATGTTGCTTCCCGTGCTGATCTGGATGCAATCATTGTGAGAATAGCCACCTGCACCCGCAGAGTCGCCACGAAAAGCATCAAGATCGTGAATGTATGAATCTTCAATAATGACGTCACCTTGCGCTTTGATGCCGTCGAATGTGCGAGAAATATCCATCCGTCGGAGTGTGAAATTATTCCATTGGATACCATCGTCTTTTTTATTTTTGCCGTCGATCGTTCCATTTTCTAGTGTCATTCCACTTTTACCAGGTTTTTGAGTAACTCGTTCAGCAGTGAAATTCGACACGGTGACATCATCAGCATTTACGTAGATCACTCCATCGACATCAATATCGGATATTTTTGTGCCATTTTT
>CAZFAO010000002.1:53511-123099 GCA_964516875.1 uncultured Burkholderiales bacterium | reverse complement strand
AACGAAACTATCGAAATTCCACTTACTGCAATGTAGATGCGTAATTAAGATAGAAAAAGCCAGGAGAAATAATGTCCCCTTCCATCGACACAACTGATATTGAAGCACAATGCGTGAACACTATTCGCGCGCTGTCTATGGACGCGGTACAAAAAGCGAACTCCGGCCATCCTGGAACGCCGATGGCGCTCGCTCCCCTCGCACATGTTCTCTATACGAGGGTATTGCGTCATAATCCGAACATGCCACAGTGGTTTAATCGAGATCGACTTGTGTTGAGCGCTGGCCATGCATCCATGCTTTTGTATTCCACTCTCCATCTCTGCGGTTACAAGATTTCTCTTGACGACATCAAAAACTTTCGTCAATGGGATTCCCGTACACCTGGACATCCAGAAGTTCATCACACCGAAGGTGTTGAAGTAACAACAGGACCACTCGGACAAGGTTTTGCTAATGCAGTAGGAATGGCAATGGCCGAAGAATATCTTCGTGCGAAATGTGGATCAGAAAATTACGATCACAATATTTTTGTTATTTGTTCTGACGGCGACTTGATGGAAGGGATCAGTTATGAAGCTGCCTCTCTTGCAGGACACAACAAACTTTCAAAACTCATTGCGATTTATGATGACAACAAAATTACTATCGACGGTTCTACCGATCTTTCTTTTTCGGAAGATGTAGCAGGGCGTTTTCGCTCTCAAGGATGGAATGTTATCGAAGCAGGAGAAATTGCTGAAGATCTCGATGCGCTAGAAGCTGTCCTCAATCAAGCGAAGGCAAATGCAAACGGGCCGACCATTATTATTCTTCGAAGTCACATTGGATACCCTTCACCAAAATTTACCGACACATCAGCTGCACACGGAAGTCCGCTTGGTCAAGAAGAAGTCGATGTTGTCAAAAACATCATGGAACTTCCCGCGGAAACCTTTCATGTTGATCCAGAGGTGTACGCATTTTACGAAAAGTACGCACAACGCTTTGCGAGTGAATCAAGCAACCAAGATGTTGCACAAAGCGACACCATTGGTTCTATAGCGTTGGGTCAATCCACCTGGACAACATCCGCACGTGATACTCCATTGTCGGATTACTTCGTGAATGAATCAGGAGAATCTGTTGCACCACAAACAGGCGATGCAATTGCGACACGTGTTTCATGCGCACAAGTTCTTTCCACTATTGCACAACACTTTGATGGTCTCATTGGTGGATCAGCCGATCTCACAGGAAACACGGGAACAAAATTAGCGAGCGCAGACATTTTTCATCCCACACAACGCGACGGTCGACAAATACACTTCGGAATCAGAGAACACGCTATGGCTGCTGCAGCGAATGGCATGGCTTTGAGTTACAACCTTCGCCCCTTCGTGGGTACGTTCTTCGTTTTTGCAGATTACATGCGCCCTTCTCTTCGCATTGCTGCAATTTCGAAAGCACCTGTTTTGTTTGTGTTTTCGCACGATTCAATTGGTGTTGGAGAAGATGGTCCCACTCATCAACCTATTGAACACCTTGCCTCGCTTCGCGCGATGCCGGGACTCAACGTTGTGCGACCAGCCGACGGATACGAAACTGCTGCAGCAATTGAATACCATCTGCAGCATGCACAAGGACCCACTGCACTCATCCTTACTCGTCAAAATATCCCAACGCTTGACACTACGGGAATGCGCGCACGACAGGGTGTCGCGAACGGTGCATATGCGCTCAACGATGTTGCATCACCCGACGTTGTTCTTGCGTCAACAGGTTCTGAAGTTCACTTGTGTGTCGAAGCAGCCTCACAGCTTGCCGAACAATCAATAAATGCGCGAGTTATTTCTCTTCCATGTTTAGAGCGTTTTCACAATCTCAGCGAAGAAGAAAAGAGTGCACTCTTCCCTTCTGGTGTTCCTGTCATCAGCGTCGAAGCGGCTTCAACATTTGGATGGTCTGGCATTGCTGACGAAACTATCGGCATCGATCGGTTCGGAGCATCTGCACCGGGATCGGAAGTCTTCACTCATCTCGGTATCACAACACAAGCCATCGTCGATGCCGCCACCCGAAGGTCCGTCCTTCCTTAACAGACAAAAGGAACATTATGAGATCACTTCACGAACTCAACCAACGAGGTCAGTCGCCTTGGTATGACAATCTTTCGAGATCCCTCATTGAATCCGGAGAACTGGCCGATCTCGTCTCGCGTGGAATCGTGGGAGTGACATCCAACCCGACAATATTTGATCAAGCAATATCAGCTTCTGCCGATTACGACGACGCATTACGTTCGTGCAAAGAGCGCGGACTGAGCGCTGAGGAATCATATTGGGAACTTGTCTGTCGTGACATCACAGATGCTGCCGATATCCTCAAACCCGTCTACGATCGGACGCAGGGACGTGATGGTTATGTCAGCGTTGAAGTTTCACCTCTCTTGGCGCGCTCAACAGCAGAAACAATTGCGCAGGCAAATGAATTGTACGCACGAATTTCGCGCGACAATGTCATGATTAAGATTCCGGCAACACAAGAAGGTCTTGAAGCAATCGAAGCTGTTGTAGGAAATTCAATTCCTGTGAACGTCACATTGATTTTTTCGCAAGCACGCTATAATGAGGTCGTTACTGCATACAAGGCAGGAGTCGCTCGAGCACGAACAACCGGCAATGTACGTCCGCCTGAAAGCGTTGCTTCGTTTTTCATTTCTCGCCTCGACACCAAAATTGATGCGCATCTTGACGCCAATTCAGAATTCGCAGGCAAGGGCGCTATTGCAAACGCCGGTATCGTCTATGGGATTTTCCAAGATCTTTTTAATGAAACTGAACAAGCGAGTGCTCAACGGCCATTGTGGGCATCAACGTCCACTAAAAACCCCGCCTACTCACCCACTCTTTATGTGGATGAGCTCATCACGAAAAATACGGTGAACACATTACCTCATACAACAATCGATGCAATCGAAAACTCAGATGGTTCCTTTCCTGATTCACCCCTCGAATCTCGCCTCGATGAAAACAATCGAATATGGACCGCGCTCCAGGACCTGGCACCGATTGATACCATCATGAAAGAACTCGAAGATGAAGGTGTTGCTTCGTTTGAGAAATCCTACGAGTCATGCTTGGCAAGTATTTCTGCACGTCTGGCCGAGCTATAACAATACGTTATAAACTGGACATATGTTAAGCACCGATGAAGCGTTTCGATTATCACGTTTCACGTTTGCTGATATCGCTGATTCTGCGAGTGCGATTCGTGATGATTTTTCTCGTCACTACATCACCTATTCTCCAAAAGTTTTTCTCCCATTAACTCATTTGTGCCAAGACACGTGCTCGTATTGCACGTTCGCACAAAGCCCTTCACAGCTCGATACACCTTATATGTCCATGGCTGCTATTCGAAATGTGTGCCAACAGGGTGTCGAACATTTTTGCGCCGAAGCACTCTTCACTTTGGGCGAAGCACCCGAAAAACGCTACGACATTGCAGCACAATGGCTCACAGATAATAGTTACGCATCAACCATTGATTATCTTGTCGCCGCTTCGCGTATGGTGATCCATGAATTTGGTTTATTGCCGCACGTGAACCCCGGCGCCGTCGCCGATCGCGACCTTCGCAAACTGAAAGAAGTCAGCATCTCTCAAGGGATGATGCTCGAATCAATCGCTGGTCGTCTCTGTGAACCCGGAGGTCCCCATTTTGGTTCGCCTGATAAAACACCCGCACGCCGACTGGCAACACTGGAAGCAGCTGGACGTGTGCAAGTTCCTTTTACGACAGGAATGCTCGTCGGCATTGGAGATACTCGGCACGAACGGATTGAAGGTTTGCTCGCCATCCGGGACCTCAACGCTCGCTATGGTCACATCCAAGAAATTATCATCCAAAATTTTCTTCCAAAACCCGCGACAGGAATGGCTTCTGAACCCGCATGCGAAGATGAAGAACATTTGTGGAGCGTTGCTGCAGCTCGTCTTATCTTTGAAAACACAACGCATATTCAAGCTCCGCCGAATCTTGCTTCGTCGGTGACAGATTTAATTCGAGCAGGTGTTGATGACCTTGGTGGAATCTCGCCGGTCACCATTGATTACGTCAACCCAGAAAAACCATGGCCACATCTCCACACGCTTTCACGTCAATTGCTTGATATCGGGAAGAAACTTCGTGCCCGTGCAGCTATTTATCCTGAATTTATTAATAGACCGGGATTCGTTGCCGAACACCTTCGCAGTAAAGTTGCTCAGCTCGTGAATTCATCAGGGTATTTACATACAAGCCCATTAGATTCTGGCGCGGGAAACTTTTCTCACGAACCGAAAACAGCTTCTGTTCCTGTGGTCGTTGATCTCACCCTTGAAGAGAAAGCTGAGAAAAAATCAGACGTGCGCCCAGAACGATCTTCTAACTTACCTGTCATACGTCCTGGTGCGTAACGAAATAGTTAGCTTTTTATGACAAGTTCTCACTTTGACATTATTGGAATGGGTAATGCAATTGTCGATATTTTGTCCTTCGTCGATGAATATTTTCTTGCATCACATCAATTGACAAAATCCTCAATGCAGTTATCCTCACAGGAATCCCAAACGGAGATTCTGCGCGAACTCGATAGTTTTACTCAGATGTCCGGCGGTTCAGCAGCTAACACCATTGCATCAATTGCTGGAATGAACTTAAATGCTGGATTCATCGGTTGCGTCGCCCATGACAGCTGGGGCGAATTTTATTTCAATGATCTCGTCACGCTCGGAGTTACTCCCCTTCTCGGCGATGTCGAAGGGATTACAGGCACCAGCGTTATTTTGATTACTCCTGATTCGGAAAGAACAATGCATACTCATCTCGGAGCTGCATCACACGTTTCACCACATTCGTGGGACAAAGAACTTTCCCATGCGAAACTTTTATATATTGAAGGATATGCGTACGACACACGCGACCAAAAGAATGCTGCAAATAAAGCCGTTGAAATTGTTCACTCGTGTGGAAATAAAGTTGCAATCTCGCTGAGTGACGCAGCATGTGTTGATAGGCACCATTCTGATTTTATTGAACTGACGAAACATGCGGATATCGCAATTGGCAATGAAGCTGAATTTTGTCGGCTCTTCGACATTGCCGAACAAGAGATAACGAACGAAATCCTCATAGCGAATAAACATTTATGCAGCGACATCACTGTTGTCACACAATCATCGCGTGGGTGTACCGTGACAGATGGCGAAACCATTTTTTCAGTACCTGCTCAGGCGCCAGAAAAACTCGTTGACCTCACTGGTGCTGGTGATCAATTTGCTGCCGGTTTCTTATCGGGGATTCTTTCTCATCGCACACTGCGCGAGAGCGCTCAATGGGGTGTTGAGCTCGCCACTCGCGTCATTGCCCATGTTGGATCCCGCATTGTAATTTCCGACCTTACCCAAATTGCTTCAAAATACTCGTAG
Source organism: uncultured Burkholderiales bacterium (assembly GCA_964516875.1). Classification (GTDB taxonomy): domain Bacteria; phylum Actinomycetota; class Acidimicrobiia; order IMCC26256; family JAGPDB01; genus JAGPDB01. Next base: position 117,649 of record CAZFAO010000002.1, on the reverse strand, counting down.
TTTTTTGTTATCTGATTTATCTGCTGACCTGCGCTAGTGTGACTGCTGAGATCACACGCCCGAATGGGCAAAGGAGCCCACATGAAGCGAATTCCGAGATATCGCATCGGCGATCCCGAAATTGACGCGCAAATTTCTGAAATCGTCACCGCCGCTGGTGGAGATGAGCATAACGCTGACTTAGTCCAAGAAATCATTACGTCCGCACTTCGTATGAGTAGAGAATTTGCCGACCGTGGAGATTTAAAAATCGCAAGCGCAGCATTGAAAGAAATGCGCTATGCGTTTGACGTTTTTGCACCCTATCGAGACCAACGAAAAGCATCCATCTTTGGTTCTGCACGTACTGCCATCGATCACCCGCTCTATGAACAAGCTCGTTCCATGGCAGCCGAACTTGTTAAACGCGAATGGATGGTCATTACCGGTGCAGGGCCTGGAATTATGACAGCGGGCATCGAAGGCGCTGGTCAGGCGATGGCTTTTGGCGTCGGAATTAAATTACCGTTTGAATCCACAACATCTCAATTCATTACGGGCGACCCCAAACTTATTAACTTCCGATATTTTTTCACACGTAAATTGATGTTTATGAAAGAGTCCAGTGGTTTTGTTCTCATGCCGGGAGGATTTGGAACCATGGACGAAGGCTTTGAGCTTTTAACCTTGGTGCAGACAGGTAAGTCTGTTCCTACGCCGATTGTTTTTCTTGATGAACAGGGGGGAGACTATTGGAAACGATGGGAAAACTTTATCGTTGCTGAACTCCTTGCTGATAATTACATTAACGAAACAGATCTCAACCTTTTTCTTGTGACAGATTCTGTTGAAAAAGCAGCTGATGAGCTCACTTCTTTTTACAGCAATTACCACTCTCAACGATTTGTTTCAGGAATTTTAGTTTTGCGAATGAAGAACGCTATTCCCGATGCTGCACTCACTGCATTGAATAAAGACTTTGCACATATCATTACCTCAGGTGAAATCGATCGATGTGAACCCAGCGATGACGAGCAAGAAGAGAACGATCATCTCGGCTTAGCGCGATTGCGCATGAACTTTGATAAACGTCACTGGGCAGACATCCGATTGCTCATCAACAAACTCAACGAGTATTAGCACTTCACGGTTTCATTACGTCGTCATCTTGTCGAGCACACCGCACTCATGAATTGCTTTATCGAGAGCGCGTGATATTTTTGCACATTGACGCTCGAGCGCTTTTGCGTTTTCATCACCACGATACACAGCATCACTCAACAGCGACAGTGCATGATCTCGCACTCGTTCACGTACATCAATGAGTAAAGAATTTATTTCGTCCATCTCAAAACACTACCCGATGATTCTCTAGAGATACAGACCTGGTTCTGCATCGTGATGAGAAATTGCAGACGCGTGGATATCGCGTTCACGCAAAATGAGGTACGGGTCACCCTGGATTTCGACTTCATAACCTGATTCCGGAGCATAGAGCACGCGATCTCCAGGACTTATGTGTCGAGTATTGGGTCCAACGGTGATGACTTCACCCCACCGTAAGCGACGATCGTTATTGGCGGTTGCAGGAATGACAAGCCCACCACGCGTCGCGCGTTCTCCGTCTTCATCCGAGGGGACGATTAGCACCTTGTCCCCCATCATACGCAGTGCAGTGTCGACGTTTGTTCCTTCTCCTTGGTGTTGAGTCATAGGTGTAATCTAGTTTCTTTTCTTACCCTAGCTCTAAGTCAAACTACGATAGATTCGCTATGTCAGCACCACAATCACCGATGAGCGAAACGACAGAAATCGCACAAGAGCACCCTTCTCTTCTTTCTGAAGTCATTGCACTCTGCAAACCCCGTGTCATCGAGCTGCTCATTACAACAGCACTGCCTGCAATGTTTTTAGCGTCGCAGGGATATCCCCATCCTGTACAAATTTTTGGAGTTCTCATCGGAGGAACACTCGCAGCAGGTTCATCGAACGCAATCAATTCCATCCTTGAAAAAGATACCGACATAAATATGAACCGTACGCGTCGACGGCCCATGGCGCAAAATCGTTTATCTTCTCGTTTTGCATGGACCGTTGCCATCACGTCGCAAATTCTTTCTCTCGCTATTGTTGCACTGACATGTAATCTCGTTGCTGCAGCATTTACGCTTTTAGCTTCTTTTGTCTACGTTGTGATCTATACGATTTGGCTCAAGCCACGCACAGACCAAAACATTGTCATTGGCGGTGCAGCGGGTGCTTTGCCTGTCATCATTGGATACTCAGCCGTGACGGCCACTGTGACATGGCAGGCTCTAACGATGTTCATGGTTGTATTCTTCTGGACACCCGCACACTTTTGGGCTCTCGCTGTTTTCCATGAAGACGATTATCGACGGGGTGGATTCCCCATGATGCCCATTACCCGAGGCAAAAAATATACTTCTCGCGCAATGCTTGTCTACACGCTTCTTACATCGCTTACTTCATTCGTTCTTATTTTTGATAAAAACCTTGGATTGATCTATTCCATCACTGCAGTTGTACTCGGCATCTGGTTTTCCTACGAAGCAGCGATCCTTGCGAAAAAACACGAATCACTTCACCGTGGACGATTCATGAGATTTTTTCATATTTCTAACGGCTATCTTGCACTGCTTTTCATATCCATTGCTGTCGACTCGGTGGTCAAATGAAAACGAAGTACCTCCTTGTTCTCGCTGGCGTCATCGGTCTTGCGCTGCTCATTTTCTTTGTGGGATATACGTCGGTGTTGAATAATAAATCCACCGATGCCAGCATTGTGAAAACGTCATCGAAGATAACAGCGTTTAGCGCAACCGATATCGATGGAAACGAATACGCATCATCAACACATCGTGACATTACTGTCTATGAAGTGTTCGCTTCTTGGTGCTTGCCCTGCAGAGAAGGTGTTCCCGATTCACAGGAGTTTGCCGACAAACATAAAAATGTTGATTTAGTAGGTATTGCTTATCGTGATGTGATTCCTGAAATAAATAAGTTTGAAAAAGAATACGGAAAATTTGAGACAACAATCAAAACAACAGGAAAAATAGAAAACAACCTGGGCCTTCGAAGTATTCCTCAAACATTATTTGTTGTCGACGGTGTTGTTCACTACAGGATTTACGGTACAGCATCTCCGGACGATTTGGAAAATGTTCTCTCACTCGTCGAAGGAGAACTTGCGAGCAGCTAGCAAGGGCAAAACAACCGCTTGAATAGCTAACGAAACCAACGCAATCGTCGAAAGGCCTTCTATTCCCGCAATGGTCCGCAAGATCGAATGCAGTGCTCCCGAGGGCATGATGTGAACAATGTCACGCACTGTTGGAGGCAACGAGTCCGTATCGCCGAGTCCAATCGCTGCAAAACCAATCATGATGATATAGGCCAAGTTTTGGAGTCCCAAGTTTGCTTCTGCTTTCACACTTCCTGCAATCAATAGCGCTATACCCGCAAAGGCACACGAACCAATCCAGCACACGGGAAATGCCAAGAGCCATTGCGGAGACGGATTCCATCCGAGAAATATTCCGACAATACTCAACATCACAAGCTGGAAAGTTTCTACGGCAACCATCGAAAGTATTTTTGAAAAGACAAGACCATTGCGACCAAGAGGTGTTGTTCCTAAACGAACAAGCACTCGAAAACGTCGATCAAAGCCTGTTGTTATCCCCAGACTCACCATGCTCACAGAGAGAACCGCTTGAACATAGGTGAAAGGGATTGCTTTATCAACGCCGGCAGAAGTTTTTGCCAACGCGACAAGCACAGCGAGAGGAATCACCAGGTTCAAAATGAGTGCTTCGCTACGACGTAACGTAATTTTTACATCAGCATAGGCAAGAGCTACTACTTTTCTCATTCGTTCTCTTCTTCTGTCAATTCGATGAAAACATCTTCAAGATTTTTTGCTTGCGAACTATATTTTGTGACCATGATGTCGTGATCTCTCGCGTATTGAGCAATGCGAATCAAAAATTCAGACGTTGGTTCCATTTCAATTCTCACAATATTAGGGGCCTTCTGGATACAGGTAACATTCAGTGCGCTACTCACATCGAGAGCATCAATTGCAGAAGCGAATTCGATATCGATTGCATCTTGATGTGTCGAAATAAGCGCGGCAGTGTCGCCTTGAGCAATGACACGACCCTGCGAAACAATAGCTATTTCATCACACAACATTTCTGCTTCATCCATAAGGTGCGTTGTCAGCACAACCGTCGAACCCGAGTCTCTCAATTCTTTGATGATGTCGAACGTGCGACGACGTGCGCGCGGATCCATTCCCACCGTAGGTTCATCGAGAAAAACTAGTTCCGGCTTACCGATTATGGCAAGGGCCAAAGACAGCGACTGTGCTTGCCCACCTGAGAGTCTTCGCACAATAGTTGTTACTCCCGATAGATCGACACGTTCAAGAAGCTCATCCACATCAAGAGAAGAGGGATAAAAAGAACTATACAGTTTGAGAGCTTCACGAGGTTTAAGCCCGGGGTTGATACCGCCTTGCTGGAGCATTGCTCCAATACGAGGAGCGATTTTCTGATAGTGCTTCTCTGGATTTTCATCCAACACGCTCACAACACCTTCGTCGGAGTTGCGTAATCCAAGCATGATCTCGATTGCGGTTGTTTTTCCAGCGCCATTGGGACCCAACATCCCAAAGATCATTCCCGATTCAACAGTCAACGAAAAATTATCCAGCGCACGCTTGGAACCATAGGATTTTGACAGAGAGATGGCTTCAATGACGGCGGACATGCTTAACCACGATAGTAGGTAGCACTAGGGCAATTTCGAGGCGGAGCTTTAAGATTCGCGCCACGAGGCATAACGTGCAAGATATTGCGCGAACGCAAAAATATCATCAGGAATCTTGAGCTGTTTCAACGCAGTCATCGATGTTTCATATAACGATTCAATGCGTTCGTCCACAGCCTTGCGAGCGCCGCAGCTTTCAATGACGGCAACGATATCGGTGATCTGTTGTTGCGTCAGCTCAGAATTTCCCCGTTGTTTAATGAGAGCTTTTTCAGTGCCATCTGTTCGGTGAAGTGCCTCAGAAATTAATAACGTATATTTTCCTTCACGGATGTCATCCCCCACAGGTTTGCCTGTGACGGACTCGTCACCAAAAATTCCAAGGATGTCGTCGCGTAGTTGAAACGCTTCGCCAAGTGGTTTACCAAAATGCGTCCATAATTGATGCGGAGCTTCCTCGTCAGCAAGGAGAGCACCCATCTGCAGCGGACGCTCGATCGTATATTTTCCAGACTTATATTGCGCAATCAAGGAAATCAGTTCTTCGGAAATCACTTTTCGATAAGACGCATCTAAATCCATTTGTTGTCCTGCAAAAAGTTCAACCTTGAGAGCATCGTACACATCGAGACAACGATCCGGGAGTCCTCTTGCAAAACGGTCGGCATAGGTAAAAGCAAAATCGCCTGCAAGGATCGCAACACTGTTCGCAAAATGCTCAATGTCTCCTGTGTACTCACTTTGTGAATACACAGCTTCTAAATATTGATGGACGGTGGGAGCACCGCGACGCGTATCGGCTCTATCCATAAAATCATCGTGGACAAGCGCAAACGTGTGTAAAAGTTCTAAGGCACAGCCCGCATCGATGATTTCCGTGTTTGTTTCTTGTCCGCCGGCGATGCGGAATCCTAGATAACAAAATGCCGGACGGAGTCTCTTTCCGCCACCCTGAAGAAATGTTGCCAGCGCATCGAGTGGTGCAGTGATCGATGAATCAATGTCGCTCCATAGAGTGATTTCATTGTTCAAAAAGCTGTCGATTTTTTTCGTTACCGCATTGGTATAGGCATCGAGAAGCTTCACTTCTTTCCCGGTATCTGTTGTTGCCATCGCTCTACGTTAGCCTTAGATAATGGAAAATGATCAAATATCAGATGCAACGGTGATTCAGATCGACGTTTTAGACCACAATGATCTTTCCTTTTTCTACCGTACGCACGATGGCTCTACGGCTACTTCCTTCGAAGGAACACCTGCGTGCACAGTCACAGTCTCGCTCGATACGTACACGAGGCTGCTCAATGGCGAATCAACATTTGAGCATGAAGTAACAGCTGGCACGATTGTTATTTCAGGAGATACCCACGCGCTTCGTCATATCGGAAAAGCATTACGCGCAGAGAATTCTTAAGATACGCGACACAGCGTGACTTCAACAGTCATCGAAGAAAATGGATTTCCATTAATAACACCTTTGACGGGCGCAATATCAGAATAATCTCTTCCCCATCCGACAAGCACGTGGCGTTCCGCAACGGAGGTATCGTTCGTAGGGTCGATTCCATACCAATCCCCTAACCACACTTCGCACCACGCATGAGATTCACCTTGTACAGATTCTCCGATATCTCCATGGTCCATAGGATAGAGATATCCTGAAACATATCGACACGGAATTCCCGCTTCTCGCAAAATTGCTAGAGCCAAGTGAACGAAGTCTTGACACACACCTGTTTTCGTTGCGATGACATCGGAGGCTTTTGTTTGGACGTGAGTTGATCCTGGTGAATAGAGAATCGAATCCCGAATCCAGTGACCTAAAAACTCAACACCCAATCCTGGTGTAGCGCAGTTTTTAATCTGTTCAACGATAGGAAGGTATTCGTCTGAATGATCGGTAAATTCTGTCGCACTCAAATATTCACAATATTTATCTTTTACTGAAGAATCATTGAGCGTTTCCCACGAAAGAGGAGCCTTCGATGGATGCGGCGCACCAGAAGCAGTTTCCACCAAAGAATGTCCACTGACTTCTAACATCTGATGAGACTCTTCAATAGCGAAGGAAGCAACGCGTGTTCCGAAGTAATCCTTATAGCGATGAATATTTGTGGTGGGATGAATCACAAGATTGTGTTCAAGCGTGAACTGACGCGGCGTATCACGTGGAGTAATACGAAGTTCGTTGTGCTGCGAATGGAGCGGCTCTTTATACGTATATTTCGTCATGTGATCGATAGAAATTCTCCAAGACATTATTGCCTCCATTCAATTGCAATGTTGTGGTGAAAATATGTTGCAACCATGCTCTTATCGATCGAGCGCACGCCTTTTTGCAGTTCAGCAACTTCGTTGAGAAGGTTGTCGTGAACTGATTCAATGGATGCGAATTCAATCTCTGCGCAAATACGACCGAGTGCAAAACGAGGATCTGACTCCGACGTAATAGGTGCGTCGGTATGAACGAGCGCTTGAGCAGATGCCAAAGCTGAGCTGGCGCTAGAGAGAATACTTCGCGGAAAATGTGAATCACGAAGGAGAAATTCTATGATGGCAGCTGTATCGCGCGTATCGCCTTTCGCACGCATGAACGCTTCAAATGCGCCACAGCTGCGGAGCATTGTGATCCATCCAGGAGTGTCATCGTTCATTGCACATCGAACAGCAACCATGCGGGCCGTCATATCAATGCGTTCTACACATCGACCAACATTGAGAAAATGAAAACTATCATCACGAGCCATTGCCTCATCAATAATTCCATGAATGAGCATGCATCGATTACGCACCCATTGGAAAAGTTCATGTCGTGAACGAATCTGTCCTGGATCAAACGTCACTGTGAGATCTCCATATGTTGCATATATTGCTTCAAAGAGTTCTGCAGGAATAGTGTCGCGAACTCCTTTTGCATTTTCAGCAAGCTGAGAGATCGTATCTGAAATTGATCCAGCAAAATTTGGATCAAAACCAATGTGCGTTACAGCATCTTCTATGTCAATATCGCTTGCATGTGCAGGCGAACCCATGACAGAAACTAAGTGATTAGCAAGACGAGAAGATTCTCGAGGATGGTTTTGCAACAAGTTGTGATAGTGAACGTCGAGCAGACGTGCAGTGTAATCAGCGCGCTCAACGAGGCGTCCGATCCAGTAACACGATTCCGCGATTCGAGATAACATAATATTTCCGTTTCTATTGTTGTTGCTGTTGTTGCTGTTGTTCAGCAAGAGATTGTTCTGATCGAGGTTCGTCCTGAAGTACCCAGGTGTCTTTACTTCCCCCACCTTGTGACGAGTTCACAACGAGTGATCCCTTAGGAAGTGCTACTCGTGTTAACCCTCCAGGCACGGCCCATTTGTTTGTTCCATCGTTGACGACGAAAGGACGCAAATCAACGTGTCGTGGTGAAATGGATGATCCGTCATATGTTGGTGAAGTAGAGAGTTGAATCACCGGCTGGGCAATGTATCCTCGAGGATCAGCCGTAACGTTTGTTTCGATCTCATCTAATTCTTGTTCTGTTGCGTGTGGACCAATGACAAGTCCATATCCTCCACTTGCGTCGACAGGTTTAAAGACAAGTTGTTCACGGTGAGCCAGCGCATATTCACGAGCCTCTTGATCATCTAAACGATACGTGTCAACATTTTTTATGATCGGTTCTTGGTTGAGGTAGTACTTAATGATGGCCGGCATATACGAATAGACAAGTTTGTCATCGGCAACGCCGTTTCCGATAGCGTTCGCAATCGTGACGTGACCCGATCGTGCAGAGTTCACAATTCCTGCAACACCTAACGTTGAATACGGAAGAAACTGAAGTGGATCCATGAAGTCGTCGTCCACACGACGATAAATAACATCGACTTTTTTCATTTCTTGCGTGGTGCGCATATAAACCTTATTGTCAAGCACACGCAGATCTCGTCCTTCGACAAGTTCCACGCCCATCTGACGCGCAAGGAAAGCATGTTCGAAATAAGCAGAGTTATGAACACCGGGAGTCATCACAACAATCGTTGGATTTTCAATTCCACGCGGAGCGCTTGCTTCTAATGCACTTAATAATTTTTGAGGATATTCATGTACGGATCGAATATGGTTTTCTGCGAAGATCTCTGGAAAGACGTGACTTGTTGCACGTCGGTTTTCGAGAACATAAGAAATTCCTGATGGACAGCGAAGGTTATCTTCGAGAACAACGAACTCACCACTCTTGTCACGCACAAGATCAATTCCGGCAACGTGGACACGAACTCCGTTGCTAGGAGAAAATCCGTACGCATTTCTGTGAAAGTGTCGTGAACTGAGAACGACGCGTCGTGGAATGACTCCATCATCCAAAATATTTCCCTGGTTATAAATGTCTTCGAGAAACATTTCTAAAGCAGTCACACGCTGTATTGCTCCGGCCTCAATATGTGACCATTCCGATGCAGTGATGATGCGAGGGATGAGATCCATCGGCCAAGGGCGTTCTTCGCCAGAATATGAAAATGTTATTCCCTGGTCTCTGAATGCTTGGTCGCGCATTTCGCCGCGTTGATCGAATTCGTTGAGAGCAAGGTCGTTAAACACATTGAGGACAGATTTATACGCACTGCGCACGTGGCCAGTCTCATCAAACATCTCGTCATACGTGAGAGATGTGTCATAGGTTGATGCGAAATCCGTCATGGTCATGTGTGTCCCTTTAATTGTGTAAGCAGGCCTCTCTCGTCGAAATCCCTGGTCACGCTTAGCGCTCCCTCACTGTTCGTGAGATTTCTGCTAGCTGAAGTGCCCTTTTGTACTGAAGGCGCGACGAGGGGTGATAAACACTAGAGTGGACAAAATGCACATAGATCTCCTCACACTGGCAGCATCGAAATCAAGCAGCAATGAGACCTACCACGTGGCCATTTGGGTATGGGTTACGGTCCTCGTCGTTATCCTCGGAGCACTGCTGCTTGATTTACTCGTATTCAACAAAGACGCACACGAGATTTCCATGAAGGAAGCAGCGTATGCCTCTATTGGCTGGATTGCATTGGGTATCGCTTTTGGTATTTTCGTGATTATCGATATCGGGCCCAAGGCGGGTGGAGAATATTTCACGGCGTATATCCTTGAAAAAAGTCTTTCTGTTGACAATTTATTTGTCTTTGCGCTTCTGTTTTCCTATTTTGCTGTTCCCAAGATTTATCAACATCGCGTTCTTTTCTGGGGTGTCGTTGGCGCTCTCATCTTCCGCGGTATTTTCATTGCCGCCGGTGCCGCGCTCATCACCCGTTTTGAATTTGTTCTCGCAATCTTTGGTGCCATCCTTCTCTTGAGCGCATACAAAATGGCGTTTTCTTCTCACGAGGCTGTTGATCCCGAAAAGAATCCGATATTAAGACTCATGCGCAAACGCATTCCCATGACGAGGGAATATCACGGACAGAAATTCTTCACTCTCATCAATGCAAAGAGGTTTGCAACTCCCCTTTTCGCTGTGCTTGTCATTGTTGAAACAACAGACATCGTCTTCGCGCTGGATTCCATTCCAGCAGTTTTCGGAATAACAAAAGATCCGTTCATCGTTTTTGCTTCTAATGCTTTTGCGATTCTTGGATTACGCGCACTTTATTTCTTAGTGGCAGGTCTACTTGATCGATTTACTGCACTCAAATATGGACTTTCGTTCATTCTTGCATTCATTGGTGTCAAGCTCATCGGTACGTTCTTTTTGGATTGGCACATGCCTGTCTGGATTTCTTTGACTGTCATTACTGTTGCATTAACAGTGTCGGTTGCCTATTCGCTGATTACAACATCGAAAGAACCAGAAGAAGTTACGCATCTTGGTGAAGGTCTTGTCGAACTCGACGAAGAATTCCAGGATCCTCCCGGAGACATTTTGCGCCCCCCTTCTAACGAGTCGCCCTAAACTCATCCCCCATCTGCACACACAATGTACAGGGTCCGACCCTGTACACGAAGCCCCTCCGTCATCCAGAGTGTACCGAAGGATCTCTCCAAACGCATCACTAGCTCCGATAAGTAACCCACCCATGCAATTCAAGAGGTATTCGATTGTGATGTTGTGCAGCATCGAGTCCTGGATCAAGAGCCCGCGCAATTGCTTTTAAACCATCTGTAATATTTGCCGAATATATAACTGTGCTTTCTGAGCCCTCGAGAGCCATTATTTCTTCCATTTTTAGTGATACAACATGAAGAGCCTCTGCACCCGTGATAACAGAACCTTCAACCATTTCAGCAAGGTAGTGATCTCGCAAAGAAAGAACAATAACGCTGTTAATTTCTTCTTCCGCAAGTGGTATTTTTTGCGAGCCGCTTCCCTGTGAGTTAACTCCATACAAGCTAATGAATCGTTCTACAAAAAACGCGTAAAATATCTCAGGATCCATTTTGACGGCACAAGAATACGGTGCATCTCGTAAGGTGAATCGCTCCGCATTTGTAATTTTCTGAAGAGGAGCAAATGTTTCGGCAAACATTACCGCAACTGCTTTGCGACGATCCAATGAGATTGCTCTGTCTTTAAGATACATTGCTAGGAATTCCGCCACAAAATTACAACTAGAAGCGTCGACTACGGTTTCTCTGATGTGATTTTTAATATCTTCTGCAATTTCATCAGAGGTCAGTTCCGATACTGCTGCCACGTAGTGCTGATAAGTAACGATTGGATCATAGGAGGCGTAACGGAAAGCCATTCGTAGACGTGCGTTTTTTAAACCTGATTCTTCTAACCATCGAGTTACTACATCACATTCTTGAGCAGTAGTAACCGTTGCATTTCTCAGGATACGGAAATCTAAATCATAAATCAATTCTTCGTTTCCACCGTTGAAGACTGATTGCATTTCACGCAGAAACGCTGCTCTAGCTGTGACTTCACTAGGTGAGTCATCGAAGGTATGCTTAACAGAATCGTGAAATTGGCTCGCAATAAACCTATTCCATTGAACAGTCTTTTTTTCTTCACCATCAGTGTTAGCTGAGCAATACTCGAATACTTCGGGGATGAAAGTACCTCGCTGATTATGGAGAGCCATGACCGAATGGACAATTGCCTTCGCCACATCTTCTTCGCTGAGAACTGATTCTGTTCTTAACGCTTCCTGCAGTTGTCCGATGTATTCCATCGTTATTTTATGAGGAAAATCGACTAATCGATCTATGACTTTGCGAGAATCCACTGCATCTATTCGATCCCGCACGAGACCCGGTGGACATTCAACACCGTTGATAGTCTCCAGGATTCGATTCTCTAGCTCTCGAATATGATCTAGCGAACTACTTATCCGACCAGGACCATTCACTATCGGCTTCCTTGGCACTGTCGCCTCCTTGCAAAATCACTCTCATGTGCAGCAATAAGTAAAGCGTATTGCCACAATTCGGGCAATTTACCAAATATATTGTACATATTTAAATAACAGTGTATAAATATATACATGATTACTGTCTCCCAACGGGTGGAAGAGCTCGTCAATCAATCACCATATCTCCGTGAAGCTATTACCGATAAGCTCATCAACTTGTCGTCCCTAGCTCGCAAACTCAAACCTCAAATCGAAAAAGAACTCTACAAAGAAGTCACCGAAGGATCGATTCTTGTTGCCCTCCAGCGTTATGCTGCAACTCTCAAACCGTATTACCAAGTCAATCCAGCAGATTACTTAGCAAACCTTACTTTACGATCTGATTTATTTGAGATGACTGTGAAGAACTCACCCGAGTTACTCAACAAGCTATCAGCGGTCGCTAATAAAAGAGATGATCATTTTTCGTCACTGTTTGTTTTCACTCAAGGAACAGTTGAAACATCTATCATTACGAGTGCATCTCTCAAAGGCCAACTCGATGGAGCGATGGAGGATGAAACAATCGTCCACGTTATACCCGAACTTACAGGTATTTCGCTACAACGTACTCACGGACAAATAGAAACCACCGGTGTACTCCAATTCCCTCTTCGTATTTTAGCGTGGGAAGGTATTTCCGTTATTGAAGTCATCACGACGATGAATGAAATCATGGTGATAGTTCGCGACTTTGAAGTTGATCGAGCAGTGGTTGCCATTCGACAAGCGCTCAAAGCGGTGAGTGATAACAAAACTGAGCAATAAATCACTTTTATATCCAAACCAACTGGTTTCCGTATCGAGAGATACCTGATAAAATATAGAACTCATTTCACAAAGGGTTCCATGGATCAGGCGTTAGCGTTAGAAATTATGTTGGCAGGCGAAAGCGTATTGCTGACGGGGCCTGCTGGATCTGGGAAAACATTTATTCTCAATGAGTACATCCGTTTGGCACGGAAACAAGGAAAAACTGTCGCTGTCACTGCCACAACTGGCCTTGCGGCTACTCACCTCGGCGGAAGCACCATTCACTCGTGGGCCGGCATTGGAATCCACAACGAACTTCCAAAGAATTTTTTCGATCAACTCCCCAAAGGTCGCTACGACACAATTGAAAATACCGACGTATTGATTATCGACGAAGTTTCGATGTTGCATGATTACCGACTCGACATGGTCGATAAGGTCACACGAAAAGTTCGCAACAAAGATGAACCTTTCGGCGGCATTCAAGTTATTTTATGTGGTGATTTTTTTCAGCTTCCTCCCGTAAGTCGCAGTGGCGAACCACCCAGTGCTTTTGTTGTGAGTTCATCAAGTTTCAAAGATCTCGATCCTGTTGTCTGTTACCTTTCTGAACAACATCGTCAAGACGACGACAGTTATCTGGAAATACTTAACGTTATTCGCGCAGGTGATGTGAGGCGCCGTCATGCGGACACTTTGATGACACGTCAAGATGCCGATCTTACCGAACAAGGTGAAGTCACCGAACTTCATACCACCAATGTGGATGTCGATGGTTTGAATGCGAAGAAACTCGATGCACTCGATGGGGAAAAACATTATTACAAAGCACGTTTTACAGGAAAAGAAAATTATGTTGAGACATTAAAACGTTCGTGTTTAGCTCTTGAAGATCTCATTCTCAAACAAGGTGCACTGGTCATGTGTATCAAGAACTCTCCTGAAAAACGATACGTCAATGGATCTCTCGGAACAGTTATCGACTTTGAAGACGGCACCGACTACCCCATCGTCAAGCTCAACGGCGGACGCATTCTCACTATTGCGCCCGAAACATGGGAGTTGCGCGATGGCGAGAAAAAACGCGCCAGTATCGAACAAATTCCTTTGCGCCTTGCGTGGGCCGTCACGGTTCATAAGAGCCAAGGCATGACACTCGATGCGGCACGCATGGATTTACGCCGGACGTTTGTCCCGGGAATGGGTTATGTTGCCCTGTCTCGTGTGCGAAACCTTGATTCGCTCAGCTTGATGGGTATGAATCGCTTAGCTTTGCAAGTCAGCGAAGAAGCACTGTCTATTGACGAAGCGTTGCAAGCAAAATCATCGCGAGACGCACAACGTTTTGAAAGTTTGACAGAACAGGCAAAAACGCGAGTGATCGAAAAACCTGAAGTTAAGAAAGATACGTCGGACTGGGCTGCCAAGCTAGCAAAGATGCGTGAAACGTATCCCAATGCTTATAAAAAGTGGACGAAAACTGATGATGAACTTCTCATGAAGTTGTACAACGAGGATTCTGACATCAGCATTACAGAACTCACCGAAAAGCTTGGTCGTCATCCCGGTTCTGTTCGTATTCGAATCACAAAACACTTCGGAGAAGATGCACTCGTGAACGACTGATTCATAATCGTCATTCAGAGGAGCGAAGCGACGAAGAATCTCTATTGAATTCACTGCGTACGTTTGAGATCCTTCACTTCGTTCAGGATGACGAGGTAAGAGTTCAGGAGGTCGGACCTGCTTAATGTCGCTTCTGAATCGATGTCGTCCAATACACCTGGGATGCCGAGAAAAGTATTGCGGCCAACAAAACGTGAACAACTACCATCCACGATGGAACACCAAGAGCATATTGTGTATAACCCCAAGCACCCTGAACAACAATCGTTCCCATCAAAACAAGCAACGAAAGCGTTCGGTCCTTTTTTATTACGATGAAATACGCAACGACGAGGAGAAGCACCCATGCCGACAACGAATGGACGCGAGCGACAGTTTGTACGGATACATTTAATCTCTCCACATCCTGATCCCCCGCATGTGGGCCCGCTGCCGTTACGAATGTCCCAAAGATGACAACAATAAATGTCAATGCAGCAATAAGTAGTTGTCGATGTCGAGTCCACAATCCCCGCAAGGCTGGCGTCTCACGGCGCGCACTGACCACACACAAAATAATGGCGTTGCTCAAAATGACACACGACACGAGCATGTGGGCAGCGACGAATAGTGGGTTGAGTCCCACGAGTACGGTTATTCCACCGAGAACGATTTGTGCAACGACTCCAAGCACTAGTCCGAGTGACAGCCAGATCAATCGCTTCGAGCGTGGTTCGCGGAAGAAACTTCCCAGTACCGCCACGATGACGCTGATGGATAACAATCCCGTGAAAACACGATTTCCAAATTCGATAAACGCATGACCGGACTCACTTGCGCGAGGAACAAGATCGTTACCGCTACATTGCGGCCAACTCGGACATCCCAAACCAGATCCTGTGACACGTACACTTGCGCCTGTGACAATAATCGCGCCAATAAAAAAACACGCTATAAATGTCAGCGTACGAAATTGTTCTGGCGTTAGGTGCTTATTGCGTAAAGATGTAGTCACGGCACCAGTTTCGCACATTCAGGATAGGAGCTGGAAGCTAAAGGGCATACAGAGGAAGAGAGAGATCCTTCGGACTTCGTCCTCTGGATGACCAGATGCAATTCTGGATGACAGCATGAAGCTCAGAATGACTGATCTCGTTCGTTAAAGTCCAACGAGGCGCTATTAATACAGTAGCGAAGCCCAGTGGTTTCGCGTGGACCATCGTTAAAGACATGTCCCAAGTGGCCACCACAATTCGCGCACACTGTTTCTGTGCGCACCATCCCATGTGTTGTATCACTGATTTCTTCGATTGCATCTGGTGAAACAGGCTTATCAAAACTGGGCCACCCACATCCTGATTCAAATTTATTCTCAGACAAAAACAGCTCAACATCGCAGCCTGCGCATCGATAAACACCAGCATCTGTTGTATCCCAATACATTCCAGAAAAGGGAGCTTCCGTTGCGGCTTCTCGAAGGACGCGATACTGATTGTCGTCGAGCTTGTCACGCCAATCAGCGTCGGTCATCTCGTGCGGGTGCTTACCTGCATCCATCTTTGACTCGCTCTCTTCGCCTGTTGAGGCAATTAAGACAACCAGTGTTACTGAATTTCTATTCCTGGATAAAGCGGGAAACGGCTCAGCAATTCACCAATCTGGGTACGGATTTTCTCCGCAAAATCAGAATCAAGAACATACTTGACCTTCGAAGCTTTCCCGTCAGCTCCCGTCGCGGGTTGCGTCGCACGCAAGACCTCATCGATGAGTCGTGCCACTTCGCGGAAGTCGTCTTCCTTCATCCCTCGCGTCGTGAGCGCTGGCGTACCAATGCGCACACCCGATGTGTACCAAGCGCCGTTAGGGTCGTTCGGAATAGTATTGCGATTCGTCACAATGCCTGATTCCAATAGTGCAGCGTCAGCTTGACGGCCATTAATGCCGTAGCTTGTACAGTCAAGAACCATGAGGTGATTGTCCGTTCCGTCGCTGGTAAGTTTTCCTCCGCAGCGCATGAGCTCATCTGCGAGAGCCGCAGCGTTCTTGACAACCTGTTGCGAATATTCTTGGAATACAGGTTCGAGTGCTTTATCGAACGCAACTGCTTTGGCTGCCATCATGTGTCCGAGCGGACCACCAAGAACAAGCGGACATCCGCGAAGAACGAACTCGTTCATCCAGTCTTTACACAACACCATTCCGCCACGAGGACCGCGAAGAGTTTTATGTGTTGTTGTTGTCACAACATCGGCAAATAACACAGGATTGAAATCACCTGTGAAAACTTTTCCTGCAACAAGACCCGCGAAGTGTGCCATGTCAACCATGAATACCGCGCCGACTTCATCAGCAATTTCTCGCATGATGCGGAAATTAACTTTGCGAGGATATGCACTGTACCCACCCACCAAAATAAGTGGTTTCACTTCGTGAGCTTGCTTGCGCATCGCGTCGTAATCAATCAGTCCAGTTTCGGAATCAACGCCATAGGAAAAGTGCTCGAACATTTTTCCAGAAATATTCGGACGGAAACCGTGAGTGAGGTGTCCGCCAGCATCGAGAGAAAGGCCGAGGATTCGCTGGTTGCCGAACGCATGACGCAGCGCTTCCCAATCTGCTTCTTGCATTTCGTAGATGCTTTTAACATTTGCTGCTTGTACTGCTGGTGCTTCGACTTTGGCGGCAAGTATTGCCCAATATGCAACTAAGTTGGCATCGATTCCCGAGTGAGGTTGAACGTAAGCATTTTCAGCACCGAAGAGTTCGCAAGCTTTTTCAGATGCAATGCGCTCGACTGTGTCAACGTTTTGACATCCTGCATAAAAACGGTGGCCGACCGAACCTTCGGCGTACTTATCTGTGAGCCAGTTCCCCATCGCAAGAAGCGTTTCAACATCAGCATAATTTTCAGATGCAATGAGTTTGAGCGATGCACGTTGATCGCGAAGTTCTTGTGCAATTGCATCGGCAATTTCGGGAGAGGTTTGACCAACAACATCAAGCGCACTCGCAAAAGAAACTGTTTCTTTACTGAGTTGTGAAATAACGTCTTGCGAAACAAATTGCTTCAGATAATCGTCCAAATATGCCACTGTGGTTTCCTCCCCAGGCCCGCTAAAGTACGAATTAAGCCTACACGAAAGAACTAACATATTCAGATGGAACCAACCGCGACGTCATCCGATTCTGATATACGCCAACTACGTCTCAACAAAATCGATGACCTTAAATCTAAGTCGGTCAATCCCTACCCCGTCACGGGAGAACGGACCGCATACGCAGGCGATCTTCAGACGGAGTATGGACATTTAGGAGCGGAGCAGCACACGGGTGTGACTCACAGTGTTGCTGGGCGTATTGTTCTTAAACGCGACATGGGCAAATTGTCCTTCGCGACGCTTCGCGATTCCTCTGGATCGATTCAACTTTTTGTTTCACAGGCTGATCTCGGTGATGATTTTGCAGCATTCGTCGATCTCGACCTTGGTGATTGGGTGAGTGCCACTGGTGAAGTTTTCACTACGAAAAAAGGTGAGCTCTCCATTAAAACAACTTCAGTGACTTTACTTTCTAAGTGCTTGCGTCCCCTTCCCGACAAGTTCAAAGGGATGACAGACGTCGATCAGATTTTCCGTCAACGAGAACTCGATCTTGTCATGAACGAAGAATCTCGACGACGTTTCGATATTCGCCACAGCGCGATTGCCAGCGTGCGTAAAACACTCGTTGATCGCGGATATGTCGAGGTCGAAGGCCCTGTCCTGCATACGCAACCCGGTGGTGCAACTGCTCGCCCATTTTTGACGCATCACAACACACTCGATATGGATTTGTTTATGCGTATTGCGCTTGAACTTCACCTGAAGCGTCTTATTGTTGGTGGAATTGATCGCGTTTTTGAAATTGGTCGTGTTTTCCGTAATGAGGGAATCTCAACTCGTCATAATCCAGAATTTACAATGATGGAATGTTACGAAGCGTTAGCTGACTACAACACAATGATGGAACTCACCGAAGAAATTGTGAGCAAAGCCGCAATGGCTTCCATTGGTCGCACTGATATTGAATTTGGTGAAAACAAGATTTCACTCGCAGCGCCATATCGCCGCGTCAGCATGATCGATCTCATCAAGGAATGCATCGGCGAAGAGATGCATCCGTCTATGGATCGAGCTGATGCTGTTCTCATCGCTAAGAAACACGGCCTCGACGTGAAGGACTACTGGGGTGTCGGAAAAATCATCGGTGAGCTCTACGACGAACATTGTGAAAAAGATCTCATCCAACCCACCTTTGTGATTGATTACCCCGAAGAGATTTCACCGTTAGCTAAAACCCATCGAGACGATCCATTTCTTGTGGAGCGATTCGAACTTGTTGTGGGAGGACGAGAACTCGGAAATGCTTTCTCTGAATTGAACGATCCTATTGAACAGCGCAAGCGTTTTGAACACGAACAAGCGTCACGCGATGCAGGCGATGACGAAGCGGGAACCATCGACGAAGAATATATTCGAGCCCTCGAGTACGGCTTACCCCCAACGGGCGGTCTCGGCATTGGAATCGATCGACTCGTGATGCTTTTGGCAGAAACTCAAACCGTCCGCGACGTGATTCTCTTCCCCACTCTTCGCCCCGAAGCCTAATGTCCGTTTTATCCTAAAAGGAAGGACAGACCTTCATAAAGGGAGCTCGTCGCCTTGACGAGTTCGCCAGACAGCCATACCGAGGTAATACATCAACCACGCGATGATCACGACTTTTCCAAATTCATTATGGTGGTCAGCGTCCGAAAAAATCATGAATGTCATAACAAGCAAATAGAAAGTTGTCAAAGTTATCGTCAACGTTTTATATTGCGGCGAACGAAGGATATGGAAGAACTTAACGTTTGACAGTGTCAACGCAATAAATACACACGAAACCACTGCGTTGATCGCTGGAGAAAAATCCAATAACCACAATGACGTTGCAATCAGATTCCACCCCGTAGGAAATCCTCTGAACCAATCATCTTTTGTTTCAATGTCTTTTCGCGCGAACCAGAGAACCGATGTGAAAAGTATCAAACCCGCTATTGCGAGTTCGATGTGAGCGGGAAACATGTCAAACTTCAACATAAAAATGACAGGTACAACAACGCACGTCAAATAGTCGATAATGAGATCCAAGGAGTGACCGTCAATATTCGGACAATACTTACTGACTTCTGCACCCCGCGCGAGGGGACCATCCACCCCATCAATAATCTGAGCAACAAGCAACCACAACAGCGCTGACGCCGCGTGACCATTAGCAATTGCAACGATTCCAAAGAGAGCACACAAGACACCACAGGCAGTAAATGAATGGATGCTCCATGCTGCCCACAGACGTCGCGAAAGAGGAATATCCTCGGAACAGCCCACGCCTGGTTCTAAATCGTTATTCATCTCCTCTATGCTAGCGGGCGAGATGACACGCACGAGATTACAGCACCACCTAACACCCGCGCGTCGCAAGGTGCTCACAAAGTTTTGGGTATTGGGAGTCATTATCTATGATGCAATACGTGCATTCATAATTTCAGAGACTCTATCGAAATATGGCGTGAATGGAGTCTGGTATTTCTTATTTGAGATATCGCTCTCTATCCCCTATGCCCTGTGTTCACTGAAACTTGTCCTTGCAATCGTTGATCGCAACAAGTCTCGTTTTTATATTTTTGGATCATTGACACTTGCTCTTTTTTTCGCGCCAGACATCTACGTACTCATTGCAACAGAGTCATTGACGCCAAAAATATATATCATCTATGGAACGCTTCTCACTTTTACAACATCTGTCGCCACGTACGGAATAGTGAGAGAAGTGCGTAAAAAAAGAAGCCAAAAAAAAGCAGAAGATTCTTTACAAGCCTGAAAAGTGCTTATATAACATCGACATCCAGTTCGCATGCAATGCACGTGCATCATTCGCCCATGTCATACGAGGAAGCGAAGCTGGATTATTCGAATCGTAATAATCCAAGGGCATGCGTTGACCACTTTCCCAGTCGCGTTTGAATTCACTGTGGAGATCGTATTTATCGTATTCAGGATGACCTTGCACAAAGAGATCGAGTCCACCATTGTTATTGTGATCTGTCGCAAGCAGCCAACCATTTTCACCGTGCTCAGCCAAAACTTGAACGCCGGCGTCTTTTAAATCACGTGACTTCATGTAGCCCCAGCGAGAATGTGGTGCGCTGAGGACGTCATCCATTCCCAAAGTAATAGGACTACGTGTATATTTGCTCACTTCGTGCTCAAAGATACCAAAAACTTTATGATCTGCAATGTGACGTTCAATTCCGTAGAGATGGTTGAGCGCAAAATGGGCAGCGAGGCACGAATAAATAGTTGAAAACACATTTGTTCGCGCCCAATCGATGATTTTCTTTAATTCATCACCATAACGAATCTCTTCGAAGGGTAAGCCAACATGTGTGTCTGTTTGCTCTTTTCGCAGCTCAAGATTGTCTCCCGTGACAATCAAAGCATCAAGACCATCCTTTGCCCCTTCGGAAAATGCCAAATAATTTTTGAGTATTTCTCGTCGCGTTGAACCTTCATAATCGCGAGGGTCATCATCAAACTTAAGAAGGACAGGCTCTACTTGTAAAACAGTATTACTGATATAGCGCAGCCACTGGTTCTCTGTTGATTCCATCGCCGGTGCAGGCATGAGATTAAGTAAACCTATACGCGCCGGTCGAATGTCTTGTGTCAGTGCATCAGCTTCTCGCAGCACAAGAGCACCCGACGACAATAAACGATCATAGAGAGATTCATGGTGAGACGAAATGACAACAGGCACGCAAAGATTCTAATTCGCAGAGCGTTTGCGTGTGGCACGTTGATCCAACGCCCACAGAGCATATTGCGCAATAAATTCATCGTCGCTGACAGAAAACGCACGAACATCTTCCCACGAAGGGCTTGCATCGGGAAGTATGTTTCCCGCGATGATCAACACATTACGTCGGAGATACCGAGGATCACGGTCATAGACATACCACTCTCCAGCCGTTTGCAAGAGCTCAGCGTCGGTGCACGACAAGAGAAAATCAAGATCGAGTGTTTGTGGAAACAGCGCATCTGTTGATGTACGACGTTGCTGAATTTTATTATATGGACACGCATCTTGGCACTCATCACATCCGTAAATCCTGTTTCCCATGGCAATGCGATGTTCGTGCGAAATGTCATCGGGTGATTGTGCAATCCAACTGAGACATTTCGACGCATTAATAATTCCCGGTCTCTCAATGGCCCCTGTTGGACACGCAGGTATGCACTGAGTGCACGTTCCGCATCCACTGGTTGAATCTTCTAATTGATGATGCGCATCACAATGAAGAGGCGCTGTTGTCGCAACGGATCCCAGCAAAACAGTGCTGCCATATTCTTGTGTGATGATGAGTGCATTTTTTCCGTAGAATCCAATTCCGGCGCGCATAGCCGCTGCACGATCGACAAGACCGTTATCATCCACCAAAATTTTTGTTTTCCAACCAGCATTACGCAGAAAGAGCGAAATGCTTTTTAGTGCATTGTCTAATCGATCTCGTGCTTGCGATGTTGTATAACTCGCAACTCGGGCGTAGGGATTATCAGGGACTTCACTTTTTTCATGAGCATACGACACTGCACATACAACAAGTGATTGTGCACCCTCGAGCGATTGCGAAACATCCGTCGAGCGCTCAGGATTGCGATACGTAAATTGCATTGAACCGGCATAACCTAGAGCTTTGCGTTCAAGCAGGATTTGTGCAATGTCAGCAAAAGGCTCAGCTGTTGTGATGCTTACCAGATCAGCGCCTGCATTCAAAGAATGCGCGCGTATTTTTTCAGAAAAAGCAGGTGAACAGCTCAGATCTATATTTCTTGTTTCGCCGAGCACATCACAAGACTATGAGGCCTACGCAATCCAATCAAATTTCCAGTTTTCAATCGTCAGCGTAAGAATGATTGGATAGTTGATTTCGTTTTCACTTTTATACGCCCGCACCGCAGCACTTAATTGTGCAAGAAAATCGGCTTGTTTTTCTTCTGGCGATAATTTGTCGTCTTCGAATTCGCCCTTGCCCGCACGATACTCAATTTCGGCAATCGATGTAGATAAATCATACGGACCATAAGGTGTTGAAAATACAGAAATATGATCGGCATCAGTATTAAAGATCCGCATGGATTCTTCTAAGAGGTATTTCGTGAAGTCTTCATAGGACTTCTCGGTAAAAAGGTTGTCATTGTAATCAATACGAATCAGTGGCATGAATGTAGCTTACAGTGCCACAAGCGGTTGCGGAAAGAATGGATCTAGACGCCAGATATTTCGTCGTCACCACAAGGACTTGCTTCAGATGAAGTACTCACAATGCTCTTCAGTGCTGATACGCCAGAACGTGCAACGCCCAGTGTGACACTGCTTGCTGTCTGTGCTGTTTGTACACCGGTCTTCACGACACTGCGCACAAGATTGTCTTCCGGAGGAACGATCTCAACGGGTGGTGGTGGTTCTTCAATAACGGGATTTTTAATTTTGTCTCCAACTTTTTGGAAGAAATTTTTCTTAACGGTAGCAATATTTTCTTGCGCTACTTGCTTGCCTTTTGCATTTGTCAAAGACTGAACCATGGGAAGATTATTTTTCACTATTTGGACAGAACCCAAAGCATTAAATAACATATTTTTGCTTTTTTGAATATCACTCGTATACGCATCCATACGTTTTTTGACAAGCGACTTGTCCTCATCAGGATTTACAGGGCTACCGGGTGCATGGTGAGAACTTTGAGCCTCGTCGAGTTTGCCACGCGACACGAGGAGCGCAATCACAGCGGGCGCTGTGTCTCGTACAAGACTCAGCGCCCCCCGCGGTGCAAATATTATGAATTCCTTAACTTTGCCAATCAAGCTATCGGCCAAAATTAAGCTTTAGATGGACGGACGCTAAAGGACCCTGCAATTAAAATTGCCCCTCCAACGATTCCATAAAATCCAAGTAACCATACGAACCCAAGTCCGCCACGAACTGGGTAGCGAATGAGCCAAATTCCGATGATGTACCAAAGAATTCCTGAAATCACCATCAGTGTTTTAATTCCACCCGATGTATCACTTTTAAAAGCACTAATAATTTCAATAATTGATTGAAAGATCAGCAACAGGCCAATGGCTTGCAAGAACACAATTGTTGTCACGGCAAGTCCTTCGTTTAACAACCAAAGACCAAGCCCAACTTCAACAACTCCTAATACAATCTTCAAGAACCAGAGATTCTTTGAACTGACCGAACGGAATCCGTTAATGATGTCGACGGCGCCGACTGCCAACAGGTAAACCGCGAACATAAATGCAAGTGTGACAATGGTCACCCCTGGCCAAATGACCGCAAGGAAACCAAAGACGACCATGGAAATACCCTTCAAGAGAAGAAGGACCCAGTAGTCACGTTGTGAATCTTTATCGAGCTCAAGGCTATCGATAGACTTGAGGTTAACTGTATCGTTCAGTTTCATGATTATGCGCCTTTCGTCTGTGCATTGGCACCTGTCATTTGGGCCCACTCTTGTGACCACTTCACTTCTTCATCGTGTGATGCTGCAAGTTGAGCAGCGTATCCAATGAAACCCAATCCAAGAACAGCAAGTTGCCAGAACCATCCATGATCGAATGCAACAGCGAATGAACCTTGCTCGAGGTCTTCCAACGATGCACGGTTAATAAGGACAAGGGCGCCAGCAACCATAAGTGCTGCTCCACCGAATGCAGTAATAAAGAGCAAAAATACTTTCGGTGCGTTACCAATAAATGCAACAATGATGAAGAGCGCACCAATTGCGAGCCCTACCAAAGTTGAGATGACACCAACGTGGAATCCGAACAAGGTAATAAAACCTGCTCCGAGCCAGTATCCGACCATACCCATAAACAAGATAATTGATGCGGCGTAATAGAAGTACGCAAGGATTGCACCCAATATTGCAGTACAAATACCAACGACAACAGCGAGGGTCGTGCCAAAGAATCCATCGCCGGTGATTGCGTGGATAAGCTCAGCACCGAGCCAGTACCCTGCAATTAAACCCCACAATGGAAATAAAATGCGCATTGCTTTAAATCCCCAAAAGCAGAAAACTGCCCCGATACACATCGCAAAGAATGCGACAACTATTTCATACATGACAACCCCTTCTAATTTAATATATCCGTCATGTTAGCAACCGAATCTCCCAGCTACGCACCAGGTGAGAGACACAAAAGTAAGCACGAATGCCGCTATTTACTTACCGATCGGTAATTGTCTTTACGTTTTCGACGATAATTGCGAAGAGCAGGAATACAACGCGTCAGAAGGGAGTATTCGCCGACAAAGAAAATTGTCGCAAGAAGAAAAGACACGAGGAAGGTGTAAAAAGTAATGCGTCGAACTTGCTTGCCACCATCGCTCACTTGCGTTCGAGTCTCATCGATTTTGTCTTTTAGCTCTTCAATCTTGTCGTGAACTTTTTCTTTTGACTCTAGAATTAATTCAGGCAATTCTTTAAATTTTTTGAGCGCCTCGATCGTGTCCTCTATTCGCTCAATTGGTGTATCGAATTTATTACCAAAATTAAATGCAATAAGTGAAAGCTTCAATGTTTCCAAACGATCGATATTTTCACCCGTAATATCAGAGACTTCTTGCACAATATCTGTGGCGGGCGTGAGGCTATCGACTTTTTCTTGAATCGTGTCTAAACCATCATCACCTTTGTCGAGGTATTTATAGATTGTTGTTTCGATTGTTTTGGTGTGCTTTTTTGTTGTTGAATGAAGTGCATAGGTACCAATAATCATCCCCAGGCAGATGACAATTCCTACAACGGCAATGAGGATCCCAGCCACTTTGGCCGTAATGAAAACATAAGGCTTCTGGTAAATTCTGGAGAGTTTTTCACGAAGAGCTGTGCGTTTATTTTTGAGCGTCATCTCAACAGCATAGACAATTGCTCACCACACACTAGTTAATGATGAATTGTTCTGTTTGCTTACTTTCTGGGCTCGCAGGCATGAAATCCAGGACATTTGCGACTCTGAAGGGGTCAACTTGGCCTCAAGAGATGATCTGAACGGTCGAAATACAGTCATGGCTATCGCTGTGAAAAAAGACACGAAAACACTTGTTGCAATACTTGCTGTAATTCTTATTGTGCCGCTCCTTTTGCTTGTTGCATTGTTGTGGCCATCGAGTGATCCCGTAGCAAAAAAATCCCATAGCGTTTCTCCCACAACAACCAAACCTGAAATCGGAAAAGTTGCAGCAGCAGATGCGGTTCCTTCAACTGAATCGTCATCAACAACGACATCAATCCCTGCAACATTAAAAACAACACCGAAAGCAACTACAAGCGATTCAACGACTGCGTCTGTTGCATTTATCGCATCAGCAACGGCAAGCAAAACGAATGAACAGATCGTTCAATGCGTGAGCGATACCTATACATTTTCAGGAGCAGTCACTGCAAACAAGTCTGGAACAGCAACATGGACGTGGGTGCGCTGGGACGGAACTCCCACCAACCAGAGTGGCACTGCAACTTTTGCCAGTGATGGTTCCACAACGGATGTTGTGTCACCCTATACGTTCACAGTGAATATGACACCAGATTTCACGGGATGGATAGCACTTGAAGTCTCATGGAATGGTGGAAATGCCTCGTCTCCCCATGCCAGCTTTGTGTTTTCATCCGCTGCTGTGAACTCGGGCGTCGTTCCGAGCGGTTGCTAACTCACCAGCACTAAACGCTCATGTAGTGCGAGTGCAGAGCCTGCACTAACCCAATCATCCTTTTCTCTCGACCTCAATCTGAAGTATTTCGAATTTCGGGACAGTGGCCGTTCCACCAATGGTCGTACTATAGGAATACGAGCCAAGCGATTCAGCCCAGATTTTTACAAAATCAGCATTATCGACCCCAGCGAGCTCCGGACAATCATATGAATTTTCAGCTTCATACATACTGTTTTCGGAATATTGATAGCTGTACGTGTGGGGTACTCTATCGAAATCACCTCGAAAAGCACAGGTTCCTGTTGCCGAATCAAACTGCGAGATATTGACATGGAGTACAAAACACTGTCCTGTCACTCCATCGGGGTCTTTTACAATTTGATCAACAGTAAAGTTTTCCGTACATGAAGAGAGCCTCGCAGCACGCGCAGCGGCCTTCTTCCCCGCTACACAATCAACAAGTTGTTGCACCAACTGATCTTTTGTTGTGACTTTATCCCATTTAGAAGAGTAACTGATTTCACTCGCCGCAGTAACAGCGGTTAATTCACTTGTTGCATTCTCTTCGCACGCGCGCGCGACCTCAGCGTTAGCTTCTGGTAAATATACATTCTGGAAACGGTCTGTCTGAACAGGAACCACGCAAGCGAGAACTTCTGCTATTGCAGTTTCTTCTGGCTTGATCTTCTCCCATTGAACTGTCCAGTTCATATGAACATTCTGGGATGTCAAAGTAGCATCCGCCGCGCCATATAGGCCACAGAACTCCTGAATAGTATTTGCAATTTCTCCTGGATAAACCTCTACCAACTTACGATTTTCTTCTTGAATACATGTGACAAGGTCTTTTGAGAGAGTTTCTTTAGACGTGAATTTTTTCCATTCAGATTCAAGCGAAATTTTTGCTCGAATTTCTTTTTGTGTCGGTACAGGTATCGCTATTCCTGATTGTTCATAACATGTATCTTCTACATACTCTTCAATATCGCCCTTGATTCTCTGTACTCGTCGCTCTTCTCGATCTTGAGCAAGTCGCGCAGCCTCTTTCCGCGCAGCTTCTTTCCGTGCTTGGCTATCCGAATATGCTGACAATGCAGCAAGAGCGCCCATTCCGACAAGAAGCACGACGACCGCAGCAACAGCACGCATAATATTTTTTTTATACAGGACCCAGTATTTTTCTCTCGTGCTCATTAACTGCACTTGTGCCTCGAGAGTGTTTCGGACTTCTTCTGGAACAAGAGGTTCATTGTTCTCTTCAGTCATGGCTCCTCCTAATGAACTTTCTCGGCTTCAGCTTCAGCCTCAGACGGAGCAGTAGTTTCTACTTGCTCTACTTGCTTTTTCGATTGCTTTTTCATTTGCTTGTCGTATGATTTTTTGTAGGCTTGTTCGAGGACGCGCAAAACTCGTGCATCCAGATCCTTTTGTCGGTTTATCCGAGCGTCTTCTTTTTCCTTCGCGCGAATCGCAAGAACGGCTTGTCTTTGTTTTTCTTGTTCTACTATCTGTTCATCATTCGCAATTTTTGCCTTCTCAACCTGAGGAATAAGTTCGATTCGCTCCTTTTGCAAAGGATGCTCGTTTTTTTGAAACTGTTGCAACTTTTCATTTACTTCATCAAGTTCAGATGTGCGTTGCGCAAGAATGGCCGCTGATTGTTTCCCCGCATTATTGATTTGATTCGCTAAGTCCATTGCTTGACTGCGATCTTTCGGTCCAAATTCAGTCAGGGAAGAAAAGTCGGGGGAATCAATCAGGAGATAAACCTCACCAGTATTCTTCTTTGCCGCCAGATCATATATTCCTGCTGCCAATACTCGTGCTTCTGTTAACTGTGATGATGTCGCATCTTCAACAGATGCCGTCACACCGCTGATATCGCTGTTGCCATGAGGCGTTTCTATATACAACTCATATAACGTAATGTTGTTTTTGCTCAATAGCTTATGGCCGAGCGGATTAGATAAATCCGCGTGTTGTTGATCGAGTTCCTTTTTTAACGTTCCAATCGATTTATCAAGATCTTGTAATTTCTTCTGCAAAGCCACATATTCCACTTTTGCATTTTCCATATCACACCCCTGAGATCGACGTTATTATGCGCTATCCCATGAGGTTACCCAGAACCTGCGAAATGTTCAAATCTTGTGAAAAGTGGAAATATAGGAATGAATGCGAGGCTCAGCTCAGCACGATACAGGATTCATCAATCGTAAAGAATTTGCAAGAATGTAGCTGCGGAGTCCCAGAGCACACATCCACATCCCTGCAGACTTAGGTTTCTCAGCCCATTGTTCCGTTCGGATCAAATCCGGAGCCGCGCCATTCTGACCAGTCCCGTGCTGCACCTAAAAATCCAAACAATGATCCTGTCGAATAGCGGTTTTTATCAAACGTGAAGTTGGTCACTTTTCCGCCGATAGCTTGATACGCTGGAATCGACATCGCAACCGCTTGATCGCCATTGTTTGTGAATGTGTTGTCGTGCACGTTCAATCCGTATGTGGGATCTGGATAATGTGGATCGTCAACGATGACGAGGCCGCGTCCGTTATCTTTCACATCATTGCGTGCAATCTCAACATTCTTACCTGACGAGATACAGATAGCAGTCCAACATGTTTGGATAGCGTTGCTTCCATCTTGTTGCTTTCCGTTGACCCATCCATTTCGATAGATTTTATTGTCAAGGATTTTTGCACTACCACTAATTTCGTGGAAGATTCCGTTTTGAACGTTGTCTTCTATCAAGTTGCCAGAGTATGTTGTGTTTTCGTTAAAGCCGTCAGCCCACAACCCTGGCCCATTGTTATGGTGAACCCAGTTGTTCGAAAGCACACTGTTCTTTGTGCTCCAGAACTTGGTGCCTCCTGCCTCCCAGCCCATTTCGTAATTGTTGCTGTTGTTGTAAGCAATTTCGGTTCGATCGACAAACACAGCGTTGACAGCATGGCCATAGTCACTGTTTCCATCAACATTTCCGTTTGCTCCGACACCAATTTGTCCATTGCGAAGCACACGAGAATTTTTCAATGTAGGACCGGCACCAAACATCGTGATTCCTTGTCCACCGTTGAGCTGAATTGTGACATTATCGATAACCCAATTGGTATCGGTTTCAATAGTTCCTTGTTGACCAGTATTTGCATACTTTTCTACAGTCAAGTTGTTGATTGTGACATTTGCTGCACCTCGGTTAAAGGCACGCAATGTTGCACCGATTTCAACAGTGTGTCCTGTTGGGTTATCTGCAAAGTAGACACGATCAGCGGCATAGTCGAAGAAGAACTTGCCTGTTGTAACTTTCGAAAGTGCATCGACACCAATAAGTGGTCGTGAGTCGTAATACAAAACTTCTGGACGGTTACATACTGGGTATCCAGGAGCACATTCACCCGAGCGATGTCCCTCTTGTGTTTGATTCGCTGCGTAGTACAAACCACCTGATGCGACAGGATTTGAGATGAGGTTTGCTCCGTTGAGAACTACTGCACTTGCTGACGTTCCTTTTCCAATGAACTTATCCCCTGCTTTTGGAGACAGACTCTGTCCACGGTATGTTCCTGGAGCCAAACAAAATGTTGTGTTGACTGGATTTGCATCAATTTTCGATTGAATATTATCTCCAGGATTTACTGCAACACCTGTACAACTCGAAGTTGGTGGTGGTGTTGTCGTTGTCGTTGTTGTCGTCGTTGTTGTAGTCGTGGTAGAAGTTGATGTTGCTGTTGTTACCGGAGGAAGATCTCCAACGCGTTGAACGAGAATCGCACTTAATATTGCTTTTCCTTTGGTCCCTTGAAAGTCGATATTGAGTTTGCCATCAGAAATATAAAGTGTGTGTTCGCGAGTGACAGCACGAGCAGGACCTGCAGCTGCAGCTGCAACATCGAAATTCGACAGAACATTACTGCCTTCCATCCCGACATTAAATACTCGATTCCCTGCGGCCAATCCATCCGTTTCAGCAAAAGCTAAATGGACGCTGTACTTTCCACCCGTAACAGGGATACTGAAATGCATATCTCCTTGGATCTGAGTTTGATACATCACGTTGAAGATGCTCGAGTTTGCGATTTTCAGAGTTGGTTTATTTGTTACGGTCACTGAACCTGTTAGGTAACCAGAACAATTTGATGTTGATGTACAAGCCAAAATTTTTGGTGTTGTATTAAATCCAGGACCACCAACGTTCACAAAGATATCCTTAGCTGTGACAGGAGCAGCATACGCTGAAGAAAATAATGCCACCACTAATATGGCGGCTCCCGTTAAAGCGACCCATTTCCGTATTTGGCTAGCTTTGTTGTGTAGGACCATTGTGAACTCCGTTTCGCAAATTGAACTCGAATTTCATAGTACGAAAGACCTATCGAAAAAGATAGCGGACTTCATTTATAACCACTTCGCGACATGCGCAATACGCGGTTAATCGCTCTGGATATTCATCTTCTGCCACGAATACGGCAAGAATTTTTTGCGAGGACAGCAGAGTTCAAGGACGCGTAGAGAAAATTGTTGGTGTCGAAGGGGGGACCAGAATGAACTCAGTCCCAGGGGTTCAAGGACGCCCTTGAATAAATATGGTGTCGAAGGGGGGACCAGAATGAACTCAGTCCCAGGGGTTCAAGGACGCCCTTGAATAAATATGGTGTCGAAGGGGGGACTTGAACCCCCACGCCCGAAGGCACTAGTCCCTTAAACTAGCGCGTCTGCCAATTCCGCCACTTCGACTGGGATGTAATTCATACGAATGAATCCGGTGAGAAATACTAGCTCAGAGCAGCTTGTGTGCGTCGAGTTCAACTACGAGGAAATGCGAATATCGCCCACGGAAGCTCGCCCGTAGTAGTCAAAAGTAAGATTTTCTATGGACTTGTCGACAGTAACAATTTTATGGAAATGTGCAACAGGACGAGTTAACCAGAGATCCTTTATACGCTCTTGGATCGCTTGGGAATCTTTCAACTTGTCTTGAAAACCCGTTGCACTTTGATAAGCAGCAATATCGGTTTCGAGTGTCGCATCGGTGACTCCTGAAACGTTTTCCGTTGAGTCTGCTTTGAAGCTACGCACAAGTGGATCCCCGCCCACGGCAACTTCTGATATCCATCCGAAACGGAATAGCTGTACTTCCCCACGAGCTATCACGTTGGATAGCTCCATGGCATCATGCGATTTCACGGTAGTTGGAATGCCGATTTCCTCGAGCTTTTTTGCTGCCGATGCTGCAAGATCTTGCTGGATTGCGTTGTCCTCAATATCAATCGTGAGCGTTGGCGCATTCCCCGTTGGATAAATCTGTTCGACAAGCTTCTTCGCTGCTTCCTTGTCAGTTTCACAACTAGCAGCACACGCTACTGAATCAAATGTGTCTCCTGTAAATTTCTTTGGAGTTGAAGCACGTATTGAATATGCAGCAATTGATTCTTTGTTGTCCATTGCAATCAATATTGCTTGACGAAGTCGAATATCAGCCAAAGGAGATGACGCGTCTTTTACGTAGAGATTCCACGAGGCGATTGCCAACTCCGGAATATATATTTGTTCGAATCTGTCGGAATCCGTTGTAGCCGCGAGAATAATATCCGCATCCGTCGTTGAAGGCGATTTTGCGATATCTGCTTCTGATTTTCGAACGATCGTGATTACAGGAAGTTCTTCATCTCGTGGGGTAAATATTGTGCTGGAATCAATAATATTTGAAATTGATTCTGCTGTATATAAACCAGAGTGCGCCCCGAATGTAAATGCTCCAGCCGCACCTATTGTCGAGCTGGGAAGAATGCCTGTCGCGGGATGAGCAAGGTGGTAGGCAAAAAATGGGTCCGGAGCAATGAGGGAAAAAATAACGCTGTTCGAATCAGGAACGGCGATACCAAAAAAATCAGATCCATTTTTAGCTTCGCCCGAGCCCTTGATATTTTCTAAGAGCTTCGCGAAATCACCTCCCAATTGCATCACACGCGTGTATGTTGACTTGACGTCTTGAGATGTGATGGGAGAATCGTCAGAGAACGTTTCATCATTTAATGTCACTGTTATCGTGAGTCCGTCTGCCGATACTTCATATTTGCGTGCAAGCTCTTCTTGAATCTCACCTTTTTTAGTCAGACCAAAAAGAGAGCGGTTCTCCAACGATGTAATGAAATGCTGTTCTGTCGATTTACTGCCTAATGGATCATGCGTTAAATCTGTCGATGTCCACACTGTGAGGTTATTCGGTCGTTCATGTTCTGCTTGTGCCTGCAAGATAGAACATCCTGAAAAAGTGAGCAAGGACGCGACGAGAATACACAAAGCCAGAGCCCAGTGGGCACGGAGAGTAGACCGTAATTGCATCACAGGTATTTATCGTCGTCTGATACCTAAGGTGAAGCGTCAATACGGGAAATGACAAGCCACCAGGCGGCCATCTGTCATTGTGGCCAACGGGGGCTGAACAGTGCATGCCTCTGTTGCTCGTTCGCATCGTGTGCGAAATGGGCATCCCTGCGGAGGATTCGTCGGACTGGGCAGTTCTCCGCGCAGAACAGTGATGGGAAGGATCTCACTTTCAAGCGAATCATTGCTAATTTCTGCATTGACCGATTTCTCCCCTTCTTCGCGTTCTCCCCGTGCTGGCGTGGTCGGGATCGAACCCAACAATGCTCGTGTATAGGGATGGCGAGGATGAGAAAACAGAAGGTCGCTAGGCGCATCTTCCATGATCTGCCCTAGATACATCACGACAACACGATCACAGAGATGCCGAACAATACGTAAGTCATGACTGATAAATAACATCGCAAGATCGTTCTCCGCTTTGAGCCGACGGAGCAATGTAATAATTCCAGCTTGCACGCTGACATCAAGTGCGCTGACGGGTTCATCCAACACGAGTAGATCAGGCGAAGTCGCAAGTGAACGTGCAATACCAATTCGCTGACGTTGACCTCCGGAAAATTCATGCGGATAACGAAGCGCCCACTCGGGACGAAGTTGCACTAGTTCAATAAGGGCCGAAACATAACGACGTTCGGATTTTTTTCGCTGTGATTCAAACCGTAATAAGAACTTTTTCAGTCGCGTGCGTGGTATCGCTTCGAATTCGTTGTCTTTCTTATCTCGCGTGAGTTCTTTAATTTTTTTGTGCAGTTGTTCGTCAGAGAGGAGATGCATTGGTTCTCGAATACATGACGCTGTTGTCATCCGAGGGTTCAAACTTGCATAAGGATCTTGAAATACCATCGATATTTTTTGACGCAAAGCTTTATTGAATTTCATTGGCTTACCACCAAAGCTCATAATTCCGCGAGAAGCAGTGTCGAGGCCAGCTATCATCCGAGCAAGCGTTGTTTTTCCACAACCAGACTCCCCCACAACTCCCACCGATTCACCACGGTGAATACTCAGACTTACTCCTCGAACGGCAAATGTTGAAATTTTTCGTCCGCGAGATCGTGTTGTAAATGTTTTATGGAGATCGTCGATGCGCAAAAGCGTATCTGTCGCATCCTGAGAAACTCCCTCGATTGTTACTTGTGCCATCAGTCACCCACTTTTTCTAAGACACTGAGTGGATGCACACATGCACATTTACGGATACCATCACGTGATTGCACAGTAACCAACGGCGGCATTTCAATATCACATGCTTCATCATGACGAGAACAGCGTGGGCCGTATGGACATTCTTCAAATTGTTTGTTGAGCGTCGGCGGCACTCCAGGGATGGCATGTAAATTCCCACGTTCTGCTGTGATATCGGGCATAGCAAGAAGCAAAGCATCTGCATACGGATGAGACGGTGCATTCATCAGATCAAGAGTATTTCCCATTTCGACGATCTTGCTCGCATACATCACGTTCACTTTGTCGGTGACTGCGCTCACCACACCAAGGTCGTGCGTGACGAGGATGACGGCCATTCCCATTTCGAGTTGCAACCGTTTAATCATCTCTAAAATTTGAGCTTGCACCGTTACGTCGAGTGCCGTTGTTGGTTCGTCACAAATCAATAGATCAGGACTATTGGCCAGCGCCATGGCAATCATGGCCCGCTGACGCATGCCACCCGAGCACTCATGGGGATACTGTCGCGCACGCCGAGCCGGATCGGGGATTTCCACCATTTCAAGAAGTTCAAGAGCCCGAATACGAGACTGCTTCTTATCGTATTTGTCTTTGACGTACATTGCCTCAGCAATTTGCTCACCAATGCGTTTGAGCGGATTCAACGATGCCAGTGAATCTTGAAATACCATGGCGGTGTGGTCGCCACGGATTGCTCGCCAGTCTTTATACGACATTTTCGAAAGATCATATTCTTTCCCTAAAAGTGTCATTGTGCCCGTGACTGTTGTACGCGCATCGAGCAATCCCATGAGTGCTAAAGCGACAGTTGTTTTTCCGCATCCCGATTCGCCGACAATTCCTATTGTTTCACCCTTGGCGAGCGACAGCGATACATCTTGAACCGCATATGTTTTATTATCTTTTTTTCCGTATGTAACGGAGAGGTTATGCACTTCAAGAATTAGTTCGTCACTCATGATTGCTCCGATCTGGGATCGAAAGCGTCTCTCAAACCATCACTGATGAAGTTAAATGACAGCACAACAAGAAAGATAACTGTTGCTGGAGCAAAGAACAGGTACCAATACCGACCAACAGCGAGTCCTTTGAGAGCGAAGAGAATATTTCCGAGTGATGTCAATGGTGGCTGTACACCGAATCCTAAGAACGACACTGTTGATTCCAGAAGGATTGCACCCGCAATTGTGAAGGCCGAACTCACGGCAATAACACTCCATGAATTCGGGATGAGATGCCGAAAAATAATATAGAGACTCCCCCGACCACTCAATCGTGCAGCTTCAATGTATTCTCGCGATTTCAACGACAGCACTTGCGAACGCACAAGACGCGCGGTGTACATCCAGGAGATAAGCGCAATGATCGTCACCATCGATATATAGTTATCACCAAACTTTTTAAGCGCAATCGCAAGAATAACGATTTGTGGTACTACTAAAAATAAATCCGTTGCTCGCATGAGGATTGAATCAAAAAACTTACTGAAATACCCAGCCGCAGCGCCTATAACAGCACCAATAAAAGTGGATACGATTCCAACAGCAATCGCAATGCGCAAAGAAATCTGACTTGCATATAACAGCTCTGTCAACATGTCTCTCCCTTGCAAATCAGTTCCCAACCAATGCGTTGTACTCGGTGGAAGCCTTTTGCGGGATGTAACAATATCGTTTTGAGGAAAATCGGTAATGATGCGAGGGAAATAACAAACAATCAAGAAGAGAACAATAAATATCAACGAAACCAGTGCTGCTTTATTCGCACAAAATCTTTTCAATGCTCGATGCCGTACGGGGGCAGCAATGACTTCCCCTTTGGATATTCCCACGCGCAATTGGTCGACGTTATCTACATCACTCATTGTGTTCTAATCCTTGGATCGATAACGGGCAATAAAAGGTCCGCAATGAAGTTTGCAATGATAACAAAGAATGCCGTCAAAATGGTCCAGCCCGCAATTGTTGTTGCATCACCATTGTCGAGTGCTTTCAAAAATATAGAACCCATTCCAGGAATAGAAAAAACGTACTCGGTGATAATGAGACCAGAAAAGAGCAACCCAATATCTAATGCGATCACTGTCACCATCGGAACCTCGGCATTGCGCAAGCCGTGTCGAAAGTACACGCGTCTCTTGGACATTCCTTTTGCATGTGCGGTCCGAATGTAATCACTTTGCAATGCTTCAATCATCGATGCACGTTGATAACGACTCCAACTAGCAATCAGTTGGATAGACAACACCATGACGGGCATCGCCATATGTCGAAAATAGTCGACAATGCTTGACCATGACCATCCGCCTGTTGCGCTTTGACCAAAGCTCCCATCGGTTGTTCCTATTGTTGATAACCATGGAGTTTTTTGTCCAAAAAAATGTGGAAGCCATAGAGAAAAAAGATTCAACAAAACATATGCAAATGCAAATGTCGGTATTGCGATACCGAAGTAAGAAAAAGCTGAAAGCGTGTAATCGGCAGGCTTGTTGCGCCTAATTGCAGCGATCAGGCCAAACGATATTCCTAAACAGCCAGCGAGGAGAGAACCCCACACGATTAAATCGATCGTGTTCGTAAATCCACGTTTAAGTTTTGCTGATACTAACTCTTGATCGCGATCTCCCTTTCCCAGGTCACCGCTCATAACGCCTGTAGCCCATTCTTTATATTGAGTAATGAGTGGTCGGTCTAACCCGAGTCGTTCACGTTCACGAATGCGCAATTCCTTATCTTTTGCATTTGCAAAACCAGCGGTTGGATCAACAGTCGCTCTTACCCCTGCATAAACCAGAAATGAAGCCAGTATTAAAAGCAAAATGCTTATACCTAAGCGTCTCAGTACGTAAAGAAAAACACCCATGGTGCAATCAGACTAGGACTTATCCATAAAAAAAGTGGGGACCCTATAAGGATCCCCACTGCAATCATTTGCTATTTATTCCTCATCCAAGCTCCACTTATTCAAAGTCCAGAAAGGTCCTTGAATAGGGTTCTCGTCAATATCTCCTGAAAGCTTGTCGCTCCAGAGGAAGATATTGGGAAGTGGGTCGAGAGGGAATGATGTCGCAGCACCTGCAAGAAGCTTTTCGGCGGCCTTGCTTGCTTTGGCTCGGGAAGATTCACTCAACGAAGAATCAACTTTTCCGAGAAGTTCATCTGCTCCCTTCACGTTTGTATGCGTCCAGTTATTTCCTG
The DNA here is from genome assembly GCA_964516875.1 of uncultured Burkholderiales bacterium. Taxonomy (GTDB): domain Bacteria; phylum Actinomycetota; class Acidimicrobiia; order IMCC26256; family JAGPDB01; genus JAGPDB01. The sequence goes on along the minus strand of CAZFAO010000002.1, from coordinate 80,577 downwards.
TGTTTTCGTTTTCATCTGTTGGTATATTGACTGAACAGAAGAGATTACAGTTCGATGGATCAAGCGTTGTGAGAACTTGAGCATACAACGCAACCTGGAACTGACCAGTTGGGCCGAGGTCTCCGAACAAGTCGCCGGCAGGGACGAACTTGAGATCCACGGTCCAGCCCTCATCGTTGAGTTGCTTTTGGATATTTTCCAATGTCAACTTACGTCGTTCGTTTCCTTCAGTTGTATGGATTTCAAACGAAAGCAGCTTACCGTTCTTTGCCCATTTACCGTTAGAGCTCTTTGCATATCCTGCATCAGTTAAGAGAGCATCCGCTTTTGTTGAATTAGGTTTGTAATCCGCAAACGCCTTAGGGTCTGAATATGATGAGACAACCGGCGGCACAAAGCTATTAACAGCTTTCTTGACTCCGATTTCGCCGAACAATGAATTGACAACTTCATTTCGATCAATTGTGTAGCCCAGTGCTTGACGCACACCTTCTTCATCAAAAGGCGCAGCGTCATTGTTTATCCAGAGCGCTTCCGTGTTTCCCGTTACAGCATTAACAATCTGTTCGCCTTCTAGCGATTCACCGTTCAGTGCATCAATCACGTCCATTTGAGGTTGAGGATAGATCGCAAGAACTTCGCCTGCTTTATATGCTGTGAATTCAGCAGTTGTATCTGCTTGGAAACGGAATACGACTTTATCCAGTTTCGGCTTATCGCCCCAGTACTTATCGTTAGGAATCAGAGTTATTGATTTACCTTTTTCCCAACCATTTTCTGTCAACTTAAACGGTCCACCCGAGAAGGTATACCCACTACCCATTGCGTCGTTGAGATCTTTTCCCTTCAGCAAGTGCTCAGGGAGAACACCGTAGTTACCGCCGAAAAATGATTTCCATGCAGCATAATTCTTTTTCATTGTGACCGTAACAACTTTTTCGTTGTCAGGATCGACTTTGACGGAATCGATGTCAACATAACCAGTCGAATCGTATACGTCAGATCCATTTGCAATTTGGTCCCATGTGAACACGAAGTCTTGACCAACGATTGGTTCGCCATCCGACCAAACAGCATCATCACTGATGGTGTACTTGATCGTTTGAACAGGATCAGTTTCGAGTTCAGCTTCTTTAGCTAACAAGCTTGTTGCTTTGTATTCCCACTTGTCTTCATCACCCACACGCTCTGCTGAATACGCACGAGGAAGTGTGTTGACCGCGACCATCCAGAATCCCCAAGATGAACCCGAGCACGAACCAATAAAGTTCAAGCAATCTGGTTCTTGTTCTGCGCCAATTGTTACTGAACCACCAGATGCTTCTTCATTACTCGAACAGGCAGATGCGGCCAAAGCAAGAATAAGGATGAGAGCAATTGAAACTAAACGTGTTCTATTCGTAAACTTCACGAAAAGACCCCCTTGTTTATCGTCGGAAGCGCAACCGAAGAAAACCAGCGGTCACGCGTGGTTTGTACTCTAACTGAAATTTCAGCCGGAAAAGTGAATCCCTAAGATAATGCAGCAAAAAACAAAGACAATGGCTGCTACAACGGTCAAACGGTCAAGGTTTTTCTCCACAACAGTGGAACCCGCCATCGATCCACCCATGGATCCTCCACCAAACAAATCAGATAATCCACCCCCGCGACCAGCGTGGAGAAGGACAAAGACGAGCAAACATATTGCTGAAATAACTTGTAACACGATCAATGCGATAATAAACACGAGGAAATCTTAGCCGCAACAGAGTGGGAATCTGGTCATCCTGGAGGACAAGGCCGTCATCCTGAGGCAACGCCGAAGGATCTCAATGTACGTAGAGTGTATCGGCAGAGATTCTTCGCTTCGCTCTGAATGACGCGATGGATCCGCTCTGAATGACATGGTTATACAGGAGTTTACTTCACTGCTGAGATAACGAGTCGCGAGAATCCGTCTGCTTCCAGACTCGCACCGCCGACGAGGAGTCCATCGATTCCATCTTGAGAGAGGAAAGTTTTGGCGTTTCCAGGATCGACACTGGCGCCGTAGATCACTCGGGTCGATTCGCTCGCACCTTTGTGTATCGAATCGAGAATTCCTCGAATATGAAAGATCATGTCATTTGCTTGCTCAACTGTTGCAGGCTCACCGGCTCCAATTGCCCAGACCGGTTCGTACGCAATGACGCAGTTTTCTACATCACTTTTTGCAATGGACGCTAAACCTTCACGAACTTGTGCCTCGACGATTGCTTGAGATTCACCCGCGTCGCGCTCTTCACGTGTCTCACCCACGCACAAGATGGGTGTCATTTCGAATTTCCGGACGATTTTGACTTTCGCCGCTGTTTGTTCGTTCGTTTCTGTGCAGTGCGTTCGTCGTTCTGAATGACCAACAAGAACATAGCGAACAGTCAGTTTGGAAAGCATCGCTGCTGAAACTTCACCGGTATAGGCGCCCTTCTCATTCTCATTGACATTTTGCGCACCGAGAGCAATTTCCATTTTGTCGGAATCAATTGTTGTCTGCACAGAACGCAACGAAGTAAAGGGAGGACAAACAACAACTTCGCAGTCATCAAATATGGCATCGTCTAAACGGTAAGAAAGTTTTTGCACTAAAGCGATTGCTTCAAGGTGCGTCAAATTCATTTTCCAGTTACCGACAATAATTGGCTTTCTCATCTTTATCCTTTTACTTGTGTGTTCATTAGTGCATCCACACCCACGAGAGAACCGGTCTCGATATATTCGAGCGTGGCTCCCCCACCTGTTGATACGTGATCAATTTTGTCTTCTAGTTTCATTGCGCGAATGGCAGCAACGGAATCTCCTCCACCCACAACACTAAATCCATTCGAATCAGCAACAGCCTGACCGATACTTTGCGTTCCTTGTGCGAATTGGGGTTGTTCGAAGACCCCCATAGGGCCATTCCAGAGGATTGTTTGCGCTTGGGAAATAATGTCTGAGAATCTTTTTATCGTTTCTGGGCCGATATCGAAACCTGCGAACCCGTCTGCAATCTCACCAGTAATCTTTGTGTCCGTTGAGGTCATTGTTTCGGCAACAACCGAGTCTGTCGGAAGAATTATTTTCCCTGACTTCATCCATTCGGCTGTTGTAGAAACAAAATTATCTTCGCACAACGACTGACCGATTGCTTTTCCTTGGCCCTTGAGAAATGTGTAGGCCATGGCTCCGCCAATCAATAGCGAATCGCATCGATCCATCAGCGCTTCGATCACTCCAAGCTTGTCTGATACTTTTGCACCACCAATTATGCCCACCACGGGCGCCTTACCATTTTTCAATACACTTTCAAGTGCTGACACTTCTTTTTCTAAGCACAGCCCCGCGTACGAAGGAAGAAATTCCGTAATGGCTACAATCGAGGCTTGATTGCGGTGACTTTGCCCAAAAGCATCGTTGACATACACATCAGCTTCGGCTGCGAGTAATCGTGCGAATTCAGAATCATTGGATTCTTCTTCCGACCAAAACCGTAAGTTCTCTAAAACAATTGCATCGCCTTGAAAACTTCCAGCAAGAGCATCCTGGACCACTGGCCCGTGCATGACATCGACGTAATTGCAATTATCAAAAACGCGTCCTTCAAAATAGTGTGCAATACATTTTGTCGTCAGCGATTCGTCACGCTTACCCTTGGGTCGACCAATCGCTCCAGCAATAATGATTTTCGCACCTTTTTCTTTCAGGTACTGCAATGTTGGCGTTACAGCTTCAAGACGAAATGCATCAGCGATAAAGCCATCATCAGTCAGAGGAACATTGCAATCGATACGAACGAAAACAACATCGCCTGGATTTATCGTTGCATCAACAAGATGAGGAAGACCTTCAGTCATTGATTTACAAACCGCTCTCTTCTAAGAAAACTGCTAAGTCAACAAGACGGTTGGAATATCCCCACTCATTGTCATACCAACCAAGAACCTTGATGGAATTACCTGCAACCATCGTGTCTGGACTTGAGTAAATGCACGATGAAGGATTTCCTACAATGTCGCTGGAAACAAGTTCTTCCGTTGTGTACTCTAAGACTCCTCGGAAACTTTTATCATTCGATGCTTTTTCAAAGAGCGCATTGACTTCTTCTTTGGATGCAGCTTTATCTACTTGCACGGTTAAGTCAGTAATCGAACCAACGGGTGTTGGAACACGCAACGCAATTCCATCGAGTTTGCCGTCGAGCTGAGGCAATACCACACCAATAGCTTTTGCAGCCCCTGTTGACGAAGGAATAATAGAAAGTGCAGCTGCTCGCATGCGACGAAGATCAGCTTTGCCCTTTCGGCTTGTTACCGCCATGTCCTGGAGTTGCTGATCAGACGTGTAGGCATGAGCTGTAGTCATAAAACCTTGTTGGATGCCGAGATTATCGTCAAGAACTTTTACCAAGGGCGCCAAACAGTTTGTTGTACAGGACGCATTCGAGATTACGTGGTGATCTTTGCGCGAATAAACGTCATCGTTAACACCTATACAGATTGTTGCATCCGCATCAGGACTCGGTGCAGAAATAATAACTTTCTTTGCACCACCAACGAGGTGTGCAGCGGCCGCTTCACGCGCCGTGAAAATACCAGTTGATTCAATGACGATATCAACGCCTGCTGCTTTCCAATCGATCTGGGCAGGATCTTTTTCTTCAAACTTTGTTACAGAAAAACCATCAATGTCTAAACCAGAACTCGTCGCAGCAATACGGTGCTCGAGTGTTCCCCCCACGCTGTCATGCTTTAAGAGAAATGCCATCGATTCCGAATCGCCAAAAGGATCATTAATCGCAGCAAGGGTTACGTCATCCATCAAGCCTCTCGCCAAAATTGCTCGAGTAAAACTACGTCCGATTCTTCCAAATCCATTGATTCCTACACGAAGACTCATATCATCACCTTTCACGGTTGCTCAAAAAATACTGCGTCACGATACTAGCGGGAAAGACGCCTCGGCCAAGAAAATTATGAATATTGTTAGAGCTTAAGGATATCGACAAGAAGTCGACGCAGTAATAATGGATCGTGAGTATCAGTTTCTTCGCTCAGCATAGATTCAACTAGTTCGACCCCGTCGGGTGGATTTTTTACCCGCAGTGAATCTGTATCACAAATGACACGATCGACACGACCATTATGTTCAAGTACTTTTGCGAGATGATCGTCGCCTGTCATCGATTCCGTATCGGGACCGCGATTAACAAGGTTCATAATCATGGTGACATCTGCCTTCGTTATTTTCAGTGCGTGAGAAATCTCAGGGATAATAAAAACGGGAATCACTGATGTGAATAAACTTCCTGGTGCGTAGAGAATATGGTCAGCGTCAAGAATTGCATCGACGACTCCCGCTAAAGGCAATGCGTCATCGGGATCCAAAAACACTCGATCGATATCTTTCGTTTGTTCAATTTGAACTTGTCCACGCACTAACCCACTTTTTGTTTCAGCACACAACACAACACTCGATTCTGTCGCGGGAAGAACTCGTCCACGGACATTCAACAGTCGACTCGCTTCAGCAACGGCTGCTTCAAACGAACCTAATTCGCGAGCGAGTGCCACAAGGATCAGATTGCCTAACGAGTGGCCGTCGAGTTCACCTTTATCAAATCGGTAGTCAAAAATTTTTGTCATCGCGGCGTCAAGGTCTTCTTCATCGGTTTGTGAAAGAGCAAGGATGCATGATCGAATATCGCCGGGTGCAACAATGTCGAGATCGTGACGCAATCGCCCGGACGAACCCCCGTCATCTGCCACACTCACAATCGCTGTTTGATCCACGTTGCAGGGAAGCAACGAACGCAAAACCATGGAAAGACCATGGCCACCTCCCAACGAAACAATTTTTTTCATTCGAACTCATCTCCATCGAGTTCTCGGTGAACAACAATGACTTTATATCCTGCATTGCGTAACCATGTTGAAACATCATGCACAACCGTCACGCTACGATGCACGCCACCTGTGCACCCAAAGGCAATTGTCACAAACCCTTTCCCTAAGTTGGTAAATTCCTTGATAGATATATCAAGGATCTCAGTGAGAGAGCTTATATATTTCTCGTACCCGTCGAACGTGCTGACGTAATCACGTATCACTCTTTCTAAACCAGAATGTTCTCGCAGTTCTGGTTCCCAAAAAGGATTAGGGAGAAAACGAACATCAAAAAGAAAGTCAGCATCGCGAGGTGAGCCGTACTTAAATCCAAACGAATTAACAACAACTGTTGTCCCTGTCGCTTCTCCGCTAAACAACATCGCAAGCTGCTGCCCTAACTGCGTCGGATTAGTCATCGTTGTGTCGATGTGGATGTCAGCATAAGCCAATACTTCGCCGAGAAGTTCTCGTTCGATTTCAATACCCTTTGTCAGAACACCAGCAGAAATGTATGGATGAGGTCGACGCGTTTGTTCGAAACGACGAATAATTGTGTCGTCATCGGCATCAAGAAAAACAATGTCGACACTATCGCCACGTTCGCGAAGGTCGAGACGCACTTGCAACAAGCTGTCGATAGACGATTGATCTCGCAAGTCAACAGCAATGGCTAAATGACCATCATCATCGTTGCGGTTGTGCATCTGTTCCACAACATCGCCGATGATCGGTGCTGGAAGATTCTCGATGACGTAATACCCCATATCTTCGAGAATGTCCGCAGCGGTTGTTCGTCCTGCTCCAGCTAGTCCGGTGAGAAGTACTATGCGCGCCATTGATTAACTTTCTGGATGGAGGGTGGAATAAACACTACGTGCAACGTTATCGGGAAGATAGGTCAAACTCTGTAATGTCTCGAGACTCTGCTCTTTGAGCTGCTTAATTGAGCCAAACGACTGCAGCAATTTCTTCTTGCGACTCGGACCGAGACCGTCAACTTCATCGAGAATACTGGCCGTCATTGCAGCAGTTCTCTTTTTACGGTGGTGAGTAATTGCGAACCGGTGGGCTTCGTCGCGGATCACTTGAAGCAACATCAGAGAAAGTGAACCGACAGGAATAACATGTGGCAATGATTCGTTCGGACGGAAAACTTCTTCTTCACGCTTGGCTAACGATGCGACATCGAACTTATCTTCCATCCCCAAAGATGTTAACGCCCGCATCACAGCGCTCAGCTGCCCCTTGCCACCATCGATAAGAAGGAGGTCTGGTAACACTGAAAACGAATCCTGCTTATTCTTTTCCAGGGTCCGACCCTGGAAAGCAGTAAAACGGCGGGTGATGGCTTCTTCCATCGAAAGAAAATCATCATTGCCCTGTCCATGGGTAATTGTAAAATGGCGATAGTCACTTTTTTTCGGGAGACCATCGTCAAGAACAACCATTGAAGCAACAGTATTTGTTCCTTGGATGTGCGAAATATCAAAACATTCAATGCGCAACGACACACGTTTGAGATCAAGTTGTTTCACGAGATCAGCTAACGCATTCGTCCGCTGTTCAATATCATTGATGCGAGTTTTCTTTCGTCGCGAAAGCGAATCTTGCGCATTTTCAGAAGCAAGGTCAAGCAATTTCTTTTTTGATCCTTTCAGCGGAACCTTGAGAGTGACCTTGTCGCCGCGCTGTGAAGAAAGTAACTTGTCATAAGCCCGATGGTCGCTCGGCAGTTCAGAAACAAAGACCGTCGATGGAATCACCTCAGGCAGTTGGCCCTCATAGAGACGGATCAACACTTGATCAATCAGTGTTTCGTCGGGAGAGATCTCTTGTGGCTCCAAAATAAAACGACGTGAGCCTAAAAGTCGCCCGCGACGCACACGAAAAAGTTCTACACAGATTTCAATATTGTCGGAAACAAAACTCAGCACGTCAAAATTTTCGCGTTCTGAGCCATAAATTTCTTGACGTTCAATAATCTGTTGAAGCAGCTCAAGTCGATCTCGAAGAATTGCCGCTTTTTCAAACTCTTGATTGCGTGATGCTAATTCCATCTGCGCCTGCACTTGGGCAGCTGCATCTCGATTGTCTCCACCGAGGAACGCAGTCAGCGAGTGAACGTAGTCATCGTATTGCTCTTTCTCGACAGCACCAATACAGGGAGCACAACACTTCCCAATGTCATACAACAAACATCCGCGACCGCGTCGTTTGTAATCTGCATATTTTGCTGGCGAACATGTTCGTACCGGAAAGATCGTCGTCAAGACATCAAGAGTTTCACGAATGGTATAAGCAGAAGTATATGGTCCAAAATACTTCACACCACGTTTGTGTTTTCCTCGATGCAATCCCGCACGTGGCCACTTCTCTCCCATGGTGATTGCCAACCAGGGATAGGACTTATCATCTTTGAGCCGGACGTTATATCGGGGCTTATGTTGTTGGATCAGTGAATATTCCAGCAAGAGAGACTCTGTCTCATTGGAAACAACAATCCATTCAACGCGATCTGCAATCTCGAGCATTTGATCGATCCGCATATTGTGTTTCGGACCATTTTGAAAATACGACGCAACCCGAGACCGAAGATTCTTGGCTTTTCCCACATAAAGAATTTCGTTATCAGCCGAATAGAACTGATAGGAGCCAGGGGAAGTTGGGATGTCCGTGGGTTTGGGCGCGAGCATTGACCTATAAATTCCCTACACTAGATATGTGACCAAAGTTGTTCCTACACCTGTACGAATACAGATTCCCTTAGACGACCACTATAGCCGTGCGTCAGAGGATGAGCTCCGCCAGAGAATCCGTGCTGCCCGCGAAAAGTTGGGAAATAAACTTATTATTCTTGGACACCATTATCAGCGTGACGAAGTTATTGAATTTGCCGACGAACGCGGCGACTCATACAAGCTGGCACGATACGCTGCGGACAATGCACATGCTGAACACATTATTTTTTGCGGCGTACACTTCATGGCCGAGAGTGCAGATGTTCTCACCGAGGAAGAACAACACATCTATCTTCCCGACCTCAACGCTGGATGCTCTATGGCGGACATGGCATCGGAACGACAAGTCCTCGATGCCTGGGACATGTTTACATCCGTCGTCGATGAAAATGACATTGTTCCTATCACCTATATGAATTCTTCGGCAGCGATTAAGGCATTCGTGGGTGAACACGGTGGCGCTGTGTGCACATCATCGAATGCACGCCAGATAATTGAGTGGGGTTTGAAGAAGGGAAAACATATTCTCTTTATTCCCGATCAACACCTTGGGCGCAACACTGCTTATCAAATGGGATATACACAAAAGGATTGTTATCTCTATGATCCTCGCATGAGCATTGGACACGACAAGCAGACTATTGCCAACACTACTTTTTGGTTGTGGAAAGGTCACTGCAGTGTTCACCAAAGATTTTCTCCCGACCACATTGCTGATTTCCGTTCTCGCTATCCCGAGGGAATAGTTGTTGTTCACCCGGAAACAAAAAATGAAGTTGTCGCACTGGCCGATGTCGTGGGATCGACAGAAAAGATTATTGACTACGTCGTTGCTGCTCCGGCAGGATCAATCATTGGTGTTGCAACGGAAGTTCATCTAGTCCAGCGACTCGCCAAAGAGAATCCAGATAAAACCGTTCTATCTTTAGACCCACTTTATTGTCCGTGCTCGACGATGTTTCGTGTTGATTTGCCACACCTTGCGTGGTGCATTGAACATTTGGCGGAGGGTAATCCTGTGAATGAAATTCGAGTAGATGACAACACTCGCCACTGGTCACGCATCAGCCTTCAGCGCATGCTGGACATCACGAGTTCTGGGACTACTTGAAAGTGGGTCCGACCTGAAAGTGGGTCCGACCTCCTGATACGGATCTTTAGCAAACGATTGACGGATGTTGTTGCGAGGTTTCCCTCCACGAGGTCGGACCCACTTTCTGGTCGGACCCGCATTCACAAAAGCCACTTATCGTTTTGCTTGAGGATGAGATCCACACCCAAAGATGCTGCGAGCACCAACGAGAGCAGTGGCTCTTCGATCTCTTGCTTGAGCTGGACAACATAATTATCCGCAGAGGAAAAGATTGCCTGAGTGAGTCCTTCCCACGTTTTTGTAATCGTGGCAATTTCTGTTTCTCCAGAATCCTGTATTGAAAAGTCCCATGCTCGATAGTTTTCCGCAAGGATCGTGCCGGCATGTTCATCCCCACACATCATTTTTATTTCTGCTTTACCCACTTGGATCTTGTAGGCAAGTGAACCAACATGTGTCCCGTCTCCGCGTTCAACAACAATTTGCGTCTTGCGTAATCCGGCAGATTTTTTAATCACGAGCAGCACGCTATTGTTCATGTCCGTAATTTCAAGCGTATGCGACATCATGGAATCGCCCGGCAACAATGCTCGAGCAATTTTTTTCGATTGCGTTTGATCCACTTCACGTACTGCACCGATTTGGATACCGTTCTGATCGTAAATTCCATATTCTGCGGTGAGTTCAATAAATTTTGCAACTTGATTAATCACAAGAATTTTTTCCGTGAATATATTTTGTGTGTACGACGGCGGAGGAACTACTTCTGACGGAACTTCAGGCATACGGATTGCTGATGCGATCGATCCGTCTTGTGTTTGCGCTTGAGCGACTTGTGCTTGAACTTCTTGCGGAGTTGTATATCCGTATGCTCCACCGTCAATGAGGCCGGTTCCTGCGGTTTCGCCGGAGTTGGCCATTATTTTGCCCTCTTCGTCGATGGAAACTTCGCCTTTATTGGAAACATTTTCTGTCCACTGCTCGCCATCCCAGTATCGGAATTCGTGACGGCGTGCGGGATCTGGATGCCAAGCGGCTGGGTAAGATGTATTTGTCATACCTTTAGACTAGTTGTTTGAGAAAACGACCCGTATGACTGGCCTTATTTTTTGCGATATCTTCCGGGGTTCCTTGGGCAACGATTTCTCCTCCACCATCTCCCCCTTCAGGGCCAAGATCAATTACCCAATCGGCGCTCCGAATGACATCAAGGTTGTGCTCGATAACAAGCACCGTGTTGCCGCTGTCGACAAGTCGGTGAAGAACCGTCAGTAATTTCTTTACATCATCAAAATGTAATCCCGTAGTCGGTTCATCGAGAAGGTAGAGAGTGCGCCCCGTACTTCGTTTTGCCAGTTCGCTCGATAGTTTCACGCGCTGCGCTTCACCACCCGACAAAGTGGGCGCTTGTTGTCCGAGTCGCACATAACCCAGCCCTACATCAACCAGCGTTTTCAGGTGACGTTCGATGACAGGAATTTTAATAAAGAACTCATGCGCTTCTTCGATCGACATATTGAGAACATCTGCGATGTTTTTCCCTTTATAAGTAATATCCAGAGTGTCGCGGTTATAACGGTCTCCCTTACACACTTCACAAGGAACATACACATCTGGCAAGAAATGCATTTCAATCTTGATTGTTCCATCACCCGAACAGGCTTCGCAGCGTCCGCCTTTGACATTAAACGAAAAGCGTCCCACTAAATATCCACGAACTTTTGCTTCTTGTGTTTGTGCGAAGAGCGCACGGATTTTGTCGAACACTCCCGTATATGTTGCAGGGTTAGATCGAGGCGTGCGACCAATGGGCGATTGATCGATGGAAATAACTTTGTCGATATTGTGGGCACCCAGAATTTTGCTATGTCGACCGGGCACGTCTTTTGATTTGTAAATCTTTTTCATCAGACTTTTCAGCACAATGTCATTGACGAGCGAAGACTTTCCACTCCCGCTCACGCCACTGACGGCAACAAACTGGGAAAGCGGAATAGACACATCAACATTTTTGAGGTTATGTTCGCGTGCACCCTTGACGTCGATGGTGACACCCGTTGACGGTCGACGAACAACCTCATCAACAACCTGCTTTTTTCCTGAGAGATACTGACCCGTGACCGACTTCTTGTTTTTCAGTAACGCAGCAACGGAACCGGCATGAATAATCTCACCACCGTGCTCGCCTGCACCCGGACCAACATCGACGACATAATCGGCAGCCATGATTGTTTCTTCGTCGTGTTCGACTACTAAGACGGTGTTTCCTAAATCTCGGAGACGTGTCATGGTTCCCAACAAACGTTCATTATCGCGCTGATGCAATCCAATGGACGGTTCGTCTAATACATAAAGAACTCCAACAAGACCACTCCCGATTTGTGATGCAAGTCGGATTCGTTGTGCTTCACCACCCGACAGTGTTGACGACGTTCGGTTAATGGAGAGATACTGCAGTCCAACATCATTCAAAAACGCGAGTCGCCCTCTGATTTCTTTAACAACCTCATGAGCGATAGAAGATTCGCGCTCACTTAACACAAGGTTCTGAAAGAATTCATTACATTTATGAATCGAGAGTTCACCCACATCAAAAATTGATTTGTCGCATACCGTTACACCCAGCGAAACGGGATTGAGACGAGCACCCTTACACACCGTGCACGGAACTTCACGCATGTATCCTTCAATGACTTGTTGTGCGCGTTCCGATTCTGATTCTTCATATCGACGAAGAAGCCAGGGCAACACACCTTCAAACTTGGTAGTAAAAGAACGCTTCTTTCCGTATCGATTTTTGAACGTCACATCAATTTGTTCATCGCCTGTACCTTCAATGATGACGTTCTGTTCTTTCTTCGGTAACTTCTTCCACGGTTTATCCATGTCAATGTCGTAGATTTCACACACAGAATGCAAAACTTTTTTGAAGTACTCGCCTTTGAAACCACTCCAGGGGGAAATCGCGCCTTCTTCGAGCGATAAATCAGGATCAGGAACGACAAGTTCAACATCAACTTCAAAAGCAGTTCCCAAACCATCGCAGTTTTGACATGCACCATAAGGAGAGTTGAACGAAAAGTTGCGAGGCGCCAATTCATCAAAACTCGTTCCACAGTGATTACACGCCAAGTGTTCCGAAAACGTCAGAACAGAAGAATCATCAGTCTGGTCGACGGTTTCGATATCGCCCGTGACGATGTCGATTTCAACGATTCCCTCGGCAAGGGTCAACGCGGTCTCTAAAGAATCAGTTAATCGTCGCTGAATCGATGGTTTAATCGCAAGACGATCGACAATCACTTTGATCGTGTGTTGTTCATATCGCGCCAAAGCAAGCGGGTCGATTTCACTCAGCTCAAATATTTCTCCATCGACATACGCACGCGTATAACCCTGTGAAATCAGATCTTTTATCAAGCTGTCATACTGACCTTTGCGACCGCGAACGACAGGCGCTAACACTTGAAACTTTGTGCCCACTTCCATTTTCATGATTCGATCGACAATTTGCTGTGGAGTTTGACGGGCAATGGAACGTCCACACGTAGGACAGTGCGGATGTCCAATGCGTGCGTACATCAAACGTAAGTAATCATAAATTTCTGTGATTGTTCCCACCGTCGAGCGAGGGTTTCGCGATGCGGACTTTTGATCGATGGAAATTGCAGGAGATAAACCTTCAATGAGGTCGACATCGGGCTTTTCCATTTGACCGAGGAACTGGCGCGCATACGCCGAGAGCGATTCAACATAACGGCGTTGACCTTCAGCATAAATAGTGTCAAACGCTAACGATGATTTTCCAGATCCCGACAGTCCCGTTAAGACAACGAGCGAATCGCGTGGAAGATCGACATCGACGTTTTTGAGATTGTGTTCGCGTGCGCCGCGGACGCTGATCTTCGAAGCCATAGACATTTAGCCTACACGAACGTACGTTCTTTTTTGGGAATCGAACGTGGCCACCTTATCCGTTATGCACCTGGGTTAATCGTCGATCCTCAATCACGTAATTCATGCGTGTATCTAAAAATTCCAAAGTGATCATACAATTAGGCCAACAATCGGTGTGATCGCGCAGAGTTGTTATTCCCAACTGATACGCCTTTTCAAGACCAACGTCGACACACTCACCTTCGAGTGCAGCAATAGCTTTCGCATCAATGAGTGATGGCGCTTCAATCCCGTTTGACTCCATGTATAATTCTGATTTTCGATCTTTAATTTTCTCGTACAATCGTTCTAAGTCGTCCTGGGTATACGGACATTCTTTGACTGCATTGCTGTTGTCCTTATCTTTCATTGCATTAGATCCAACAAGGTAACTCGTTGATGCGATGAGGATAACTAAAACGATTCCGGCAGCATATAAAACGGGGCGAGGAAGCGTGGAAAATATTTTCATATCGTGTGAGACGATACTAATCGGAGAAAAGTTCCCCCTGTGAGAAAATTTATGAGAGCCCAATCATGTCTTTGAGTTCTTTGCGGATTGTGGACACTTCGTCGCGCAAACGAGCGGCTTCTTCAAAGTTGAGTTCTTTCGCGGCTTCGTGCATCTCGTCTTCCAGGGTAACAATAAGACGCTTAATTTCGTCGCTTCCCATACTTGCCAGAGACGAAACATCGATACGCTCGTCGACGGAAGATTCCGAGTCTCCCCCACGCAACATGTCGAGAATATCTGCGACGGCTTTGACAATCGGCATGGGGTTAATGCCATTTTCTTCGTTGTATTTTTGTTGTAGCGCGCGACGGCGATTCGTTTCGGAGATGGCATAGCGCATGGAATCAGTCATCTTGTCGGCATACATAATGACGCGACCATTAACGTTTCGAGCAGCACGACCAATCGTTTGGATGAGCGACGTTTGTGATCGCAAAAAACCTTCTTTATCGGCATCGAGAATCGCAACGAGACTTACTTCGGGCAAGTCAAGACCTTCACGCAGCAAGTTAATACCGACAACAACATCACATTCACCCATGCGGAGATCGCGCAATATTTCAATACGTTCAATTGTGTCAATATCAGAATGCAGATAACGCACTTTCATAGATGCATCTTGCAAGTAGTCCGTGAGATCCTCCGCCATTTTCTTTGTCAGCGTCGTGACAAGCACACGTTCTCCCCGATCAACGCTGTCGCGGATTTCATCGATGAGATCATCGATCTGGCCCTTCGTTGGACGTACCTCAATTTCTGGATCCAATAAACCAGTGGGACGAATGATTTGTTCAACAACTTGTTGCGAGACTTCTTTTTCATACGGGCCGGGAGTTGCAGACATGAAAATAATTCGGGGAAGACGTTCCATGACTTCCTCAAAACGAAGAGGGCGGTTATCTTTTGCGCTGGGCAAACGGAATCCATATTCCACAAGATTGTTTTTGCGGGACAAATCGCCGGCATGTTGACCGCGAAGTTGCGGAACGGTCACATGGCTTTCGTCCAAGATTGTAACGAAGTCTTCAGGAAAATAATCAAGCAATGTATAGGGAGCCTGACCAGGTTTTCGTCGATCGAGGTAGCGCGAATAATTTTCGATACCGGAACACACGCCAATTTCTCTCATCATTTCAAGATCATGTTCCGTTCGCGACCGCAAGCGTTGTTCTTCGACGAGTTTATTTTCTCTTTTCAATTCAGCCAGCCGATCATCAAGATCGTTTTCAATCTCAGCAATCGATGTTGCCATGATGCCTGGGTCGACAACATAGTGCGATGCTGGATAGATCGCTACAGCATCTACTTCTTGAAACATTTCACCGGTCAGCGGATCAATCAGCGAAATCCGATCAATATCATCTCCAAAAAGTTCAACGCGGATGACACGTTCTTCATAAGCTGGAAAAATATCGATCGTATCTCCGCGTACACGGAACTTGTTGCGCTGAAAACCTATATCATTGCGATCGTATTGAAGTTCAACAAGACGATTGAGCAACGACCGCTGATCGAACTCTTCGCCTTTATCAATAAATAACATATTGCGCTTATACATTTCGGGCGAACCAAGACCGTAAATCGCTGACACACTGGAAACAATGATGGTGTCACGACGCGTCATCAATGCCGATGTTGCAGCGTGACGAAGTCGGTCGAGCTCTTCGTTAATCGACGAATCTTTTTCGATAAACGTATCTGTTTGAGCCATATACGCTTCGGGTTGGTAGTAGTCGTAATAAGAAACGAAATATTCCACACGGTTATTGGGAAAGTAACCACGGAATTCGCTTGCGAGTTGTGCAGCAAGAGATTTGTTCGGGGCCATCACAAGCGCAGGCCGATCAAGTTGTGCAATCACAGACGCAATGGTGAACGATTTGCCAGAACCAGTAATACCCAAAAGTGTTTGGTAACTGAGACCTTTTTCGATTCCATCAACGAGCGCTTCTATTGCTGCGGGCTGATCGCCAGCGGGTTCATACTCACTGTTGAGTTCAAACACTACTGTCCTCGTATTTCAGCTAGGTCCGAACACATTGAGCGAATTTTCTCTGTCAGTTCTTCCACTGACCCCTCATTGATAATTGTACGACTGGATAAGTCTTCATAATCAACATGTTCGGATTGAAATTCGTTGCGCGCCACAAAATCTTCTTGTGTCATTCCACGATCGATGCATCGTTGCTGACGAACGGATATATCTGCTGTTACGCACCACATTTCATCAAAACGAGTTTTGATAGAACTATCGGGCGCACTAACTTCGACAAAACAAATATCTTCGTTCTTGTTTTCACACTCCATAAAAAATGACGCAACAATTTGCCATACATGAGGATGAATGATGCTTTCCAACAATTCAAGGTGTTCATGATTATGGAAAACATCTTCGGCAAGTTGATGTTTGTTAATACGACCAACTGAATCGACGACTTCGGGGAATGCTCTAGCAACATCATCGTGTGCGATTCCGGGTAATTCAAGGAGCATCCGAGCCACATGATCTGCGGACACTGTGGGAAAGTCCATCTCTGAGCAAATACGCACTATCTCCGATTTTCCGCTGCCGAGAGGGCCAATAATTGCGACTTTATGCATGTTGTAAGTTTACGCGTTAGCCCTTTACCACTGGGATTTTTAAGTCGATGCTATCAACAACCTATGGACACACCTATGCCTGCCTCAGAGACGCGTTCTAATTCGCTGTTATCTTCTCGCGGAATTGCGATCATGATAATTATTTTGCGATGGGTAACTGTTGTCATATCAGTCGGCTTGGCTTATTCCGATTCGCATAATAATGACATCACATCGCTCCTTGGAGCAGCTGCAATATTATTCGCCAATGCGCTGATTCGAACTTTTTACCCCATTCCATTGCGAGGGAAACCTTGGGAGAGATATCTCAACATTATTTTTGATGTTGTGTCGCTGCTCTGTGCAGTTGCGTTAACAAATCAATGGTCTAGTCCTTTCGTTCTTGTTGCAATTCCTCTTCTTGTTGTCACAGGTTTGAGCAGCGGGATCGTTACAGCACTTGTCACCGCAGCAATCATTAGCGCTTCTGTTACAGGAATTGATCTTGCGATCAGCGGTGAGAAAACAACGACGCAATCGATGGTTCAAAATGCTGTTGTACTTCTCATTAGTGCTGTCGTTGGAGCAGGCATGCGAGTGTTTGCACGCGAAGCGGAAGCACGCAGTCAACACGTCGTCGATGAAATGAAGCGTATGGGTCGAGCAAATTCACTCCTCCTCGCACTCCACGACGTTGCGCAATCGTTGCCCGGATCGCTCGACATGGGCGAAGTTATTGCATCGACGCGCAACCGTTTTCACGACCTCTACGACGTGCAATATATGGCTATTGTTGTTGCCGACTCAACGCACAATACCTGGCGTGTCGAACTTGCTGAAGGTCTGCGATTGCATACGCCTCTCTCCGTCCATGAACTTCCTGCACCACTGGCACAAACGTTGGGAACACAAAACACAGTTGTGCATACATTTCCTGAAGATGGATACGTGGGATGTTCGCCTACTGCGCATTCTGGAATGTACATTGCTCTTCGTGCACGCGGAAGCGTTGTTGGAATCGTTGCTATCGAACATTCCGATGAACACACCTACACCGAAAGCGACGCAGCACTTCTTCAAGAACTGTCCGAGCCACTTGCATTAGCTATTGATAACGCGTTGTGGTTCCAACGTCTACGCAACATGGGCGCTGAAGAAGAACGCACGCGCATTGCACGAGATCTTCACGACCGTCTGGCACAAGCACTTGCCTATGTTGCATTTGAATTAGAACGACTCATTCCCGATCACGAAGATATCAATGAGCTCGGCGAGCTGCGCGACATTGTTCGCGAAGTTGTCGGCGAACTTCGTGAAACTCTCTATGAACTTCGCGCGACAGTCGATACCGATCGCCCGTTCCACTCGCTCGCACAAGAATATCTCCCCCGTTTCGGAGATCGCACAGGACTCGACGTGCAATTTGAAACCAATATTTACGATCGAATTTTGCCTGTTCAGATCGAACGCGAAATGTGGAGGATCATGCAAGAAGGTCTGAATAATGTGTACAAACACGCAGAAGCATCTCATGCATGGGTCACATGGTTGGTTGATGGCGGTAAAGTTCACCTGACAATACGTGATGACGGCAAGGGTTTCGCTAAATCAGGGGCCAAGAAAGAGAGTTTTGGCCTTATAGGGATGCGAGAAAGGGCCGATACCATTCATGCCCAGTTAAACGTCACCTCCCAACCCGGGAAGGGAACAATCATCGAAGCAGAAGTTGAGGTACCTTCATGACCACCGTAGTTCTAGTTGATGATCACAAGCTCGTCCGCCAAGCGGTCAAGCGTGCATTGACCGATAATGGATATGACGTTGTTGGTGAAGCTGGAGATGGCGAAGAAGGCGTTCGTCTTGTGAATGAACTTTCCCCCGATATTGTCATGCTCGATATCACTATGCCTGTGATGGATGGTTTATCTGCACTTAAAATCATGAAGGCCGACAAACCCGACACTCGCATTGTGATGCTCACCATGCACGGTGAAGCAACTGTTGTCAATCAAGCAATCAATGCAGGCGCGACAGCGTTCATGACAAAAGATGCACCAATGGCAGAAGTTGTCGAAGTCGTCAAAAAAGTTTCGCAGGGGGAACTCATCTCTCCGTCTATTGCAAAGCAGATGCTCGACACAGGTTCATCAATCACTCCCGAATCAAACGAAGTTGCCGATGCCGATACTGGAATTCTTACCAAGCGTGAAAAAGAAATTTTGCAACTCATTGCCGATGGTCGAAGCACCAATGATGTGGGAAGCGATTTATTCATCTCCGTTAAAACAGTGAAGAATCACTTAGCTTCGATTTACGACAAGCTCGACGCACGCGACCGCACACAAGCAGTTCTCATGGGATTGCGCACAGGAATTATCGAGATCCGTTAAAGCCCGAACTCTGGCGCATCCGAATGAGCTGATCTGAGCGATTTAGCTTCTGGCGTTTCTGAGTATCGAAAATCTCTTAATGCTTTTGAAATAATTTGTCGCACACGCACACCTGATATTGGATGTTCGAGTCCTTCACCCACCTCTTCAAGCGTTTTTGGCTTGTTGTCGCGCATCCCAAAACGTTCTATTAATAACTCGCGCCACTTCTCATCAAGCTGTTGCATTACTCCCCATACGAGTTCTCGTGATTCGACCCGATCAAATAATTCTTCAACACTTTCGTCTTCTGACATCGTCATCGAAGTTAAGTTGGATCCCTCGTCAAAACCGAAGTCTGCTCCATAAACATCATAGGCACCTGAAGAAAATCCTGTGTTGAGCGACCCCATTGCTTGAAGCCTCATCGCGCAAACGAGATTTTCAGCTGTTATTTGATCAAAATTTCCATTAGTACGCGCAGGGATTTTTAACAGATTGGCGATTTCATCTAGGGACATTTCGTGTTTCGTTGCATTATTAATTGCACGAATTTTCTTCAGTCTTGCATCAATCTCCGGCGGAATTCGAACAGTACCCGATTCTTTACGGGTGTGATGCAGTCCAGCTTGATATCCATATCCAAACGCAACCGCTTTAAAATCTGCTTTAGGTCGATTTCCAATACTCTTCAATGCTCTTTCAGCGACGACTTGATATACATCGTCGGGATCGATTGATTTTCTCTGCACTGCAGTTAATGTTCGATAAATTCTTTGCGCAATATAAGCGATAAGGCCTGAGTGCCGATCAAAGAGTGCCTCTAACGCATCTTTATCACCTGCTAAAGCTTCAGGACGCAACTCTTCATCTGTAAATAAATCGAGATCAGGATGCAGTCGTGAACGATATTTAACCGTGGAATCCAACTCCGAATCTCGTCGATCACGACGACGCATAATGTTTGCTTCCACTCGTGCTTGTGCGTGAGGATCAAGTCGGTCGAATGTTGGTGAGTTCACCGAAGCCCACGTTTTAGCCATGTGGACATTCTACCGCATATGTACGATTTAGGACAATCGCGACAAATAGCGCTTATGCAGTTTCCCCTGTCTTAAGGCCGGATTTCGGAGTCTAGAAGGGGGAAAAGCGGTTACTCTTCGGATTTCTCAGCTTCATCTGCAACTGGCTCGACGGTTTCTCCAGCAGCCTCAGCGTGCGCTTCGGCAACACTTTCCAGCAAGTTACCTTCCGCATCATAAGCATGCTCACCATATGCATCTGCATATTCGGCAGCAACAACGCCACCTTCTGCAGCCTGCTTAATGGAGAGAGAAATGCGTCGACGCTCAAGATCGATTTCGATAATTTTTACCCACAGCTCTTCACCTGGTTGAACAACTTGTTCTGCTGAATCAACGTGGTGTTCTGCCATTTCAGAAATGTGCACGAGGCCCTCGATGCCTTCACCGATTTGAATGAAGGAACCAAATGGAACAACTTTAGAAACTCGACCATAAACAAGCTCACCCACTTGGTGACCTTCTGCAAACTCTGTCCACGGATCACGTTCCGTTGCTTTAAGAGAAAGTGAAATTCGTTCGCGGTCCATATCAACTTCGAGAACCTTCACCTTAACTTCGTCGCCAACTTTTACGACTTGTCCCGGTGAATCAATATGCTTCCAGGAAAGTTCAGAAACGTGAACGAGTCCGTCCATTCCACCGAGATCAACGAACGCACCGAATGGAACGAGTGAGCTGATGACACCTTCTTTGATTTCGCCAACTTTTAAGTTGACGAGGAAGTTGTCGCGGTTACCCTTTTGATTTTCTTCGAGGAATGCGCGTCGAGAAAGCACAACGTTATTGCGGTTGCGATCGAGTTCAAGGATTTTACATTCAACTTCTTTGCCGACAAATGATGCGAGGTCGCGCACGCGACGTGTATCAACAAGCGACGCTGGCAAGAATCCGCGAAGACCAATGTCAACGATGACACCGCCCTTGACGACTTCAATAGCCATACCCTTCACAACACCATCAGCATTTTTAATTGCTTCGATGTTGGCCCATGCCTTTTCATACTGTGCACGTTTCTTCGAAAGAATAAGACGTCCGTCTTTATCTTCTTTTGTTAAAACGAGAACTTCGAGTTCTTGACCGAGCTCAACTTCTTTGAAGGGGTCGACGTCGTTGCGTATAGAAAGTTCTTTTGCCGGAATAACACCTTCAGATTTAAAACCGATGTCGAGGAGAACTTCGTCTTTGTCGATCTTAACGACAGTACCTTTTACGAGATCACCATCATCGAATTCCACGATGGTCGAATTGATTGCGTCGGCAAAACTCATGCCGAGGTCATTGACCGCAATAGGAGATTCATCTTCAATAACACCCGCTACTTCGGATTCAGTTGCTGCGGATGTAGTTGCGTCTTCGGATGCAGTTTCCTGCTCGTCCGAGACTGTTGTTGATGGATTGTCAGACACGAGGTCTCCTGTTAAAAATATTTATCGTTGGCAGACAAAATAGTCTGGCTTGTGAAGTTCCCACAGGCATCGGACATACTAGCGCTTATTGGCCGAAAGTGAGAACTGGCGATCTATTTCGCCTCTGCCCAGTTGGGTCCGATTCCCACATCGGCCACGAGAGGAACATCGAGTTCAACAACATTTTCCATCGTTTTTGCAAGAATGGCCGACACCTCGTCTGCGGAATCCTCAGTAATTTC
The DNA here is from genome assembly GCA_964516875.1 of uncultured Burkholderiales bacterium. Taxonomy (GTDB): domain Bacteria; phylum Actinomycetota; class Acidimicrobiia; order IMCC26256; family JAGPDB01; genus JAGPDB01. The sequence continues at coordinate 58,729 of CAZFAO010000002.1, read as the reverse complement.
AAACACCAATTCGTCGTGGACCGTCAACACCATGTGGGCAGGTAAGTCCTGCACAGCAATCACTTTCCCCACATGCACCATTGCTAATTTGAAGACATCAGCAGCAGTGCCCTGCACGGGAGCATTCGTCGCTGCACGCGCGCCCGCGATCTTGACCCGACCAATAGAAGATGACAATTCAGGGAAATAACGACGTCGACCAAACAGCGTTTCTGTATAGCCAACTTTTTTGGCCTGCGTGACGACATCATCGAGGTAGGTCTTCATGGAAGAAAATGTTGACCAGTACGAATCGAGAATTTCTTTTGCATGACCCGGATCGATTCCCATGCGCGTAGCGAGCCCATAACTTTCCATCCCGTATGCAATTCCGAAGTTCACAACTTTTGCAAAGCTGCGTTGTTCATGCGTGACGTCTTTTAGATCAACTTCAAAAACTTCTGCGGCTGTTGTTGCATGAACATCATCGCCACGACGAAAAGCATCGACGAGTGCTTTCTCTTTTGACAAGTGCGCCAAGATGCGAAGTTCGATTTGGCTGTAGTCAATGGAACACAACACGGAACCTTGTGGTGCTACAAACATTGTACGGAGTTTTTTTCCTTCTTCAGTTCGAATAGGAATGTTTTGCAAGTTTGGAGCTTCGGAAGAAATTCTTCCCGTTGCACTCCCCGATTGATTGAACGTTGCGTGGATGCGACCATCGGAACCAATCAACGGGCCAAGCGCATCGATATATGTACTGCGAAGTTTTTCTACTTCGCGATAACGCAAAATTGCGTCGACAATCGGATGCTCATCTTTCAACGCTTCAAGTGTTGCCGCGTCCGTTGACGGACCAGTTTTTGTTTTTCGCACCGGCGTTAAACCAAGATCATCGAAAAGGACTTTGCGCAACTGTTTGGTGGAGTTAACGTTGATAGGTTCGCCCGCATACGAATGAATTTCTTCTTCATAGCGCTGACAACGCGCGTGAATATCTTTCGAAATAACAGCGAGCGTTTTTTTATCAACAACAACACCATGCGTTTCAATATCCGCAATGACAGGAGTTAAAGGTCGTTCGATGTCAGCGTAAAGTTTTTCAAGTTTTTTCGATGCAAGCCGCTGCATGAGTTCACCAAACATTTCACGAAGATAAAACACGTGAGAAATATCGACGATGTCTCCGCTCACAGTGTCGTTTCCATCGAAGCCGTCGAAACCAAGTTGCGAAGGTGCTTCAATGGGTGCAATTCCAAGATAGGACGCACACAACTGTTCAAATGTTTTCTTGCCTCGCGATGCATCATCGAGAGATGCCATCACAAATAAATCATGTGCAGCAATCTGAGGAAGAGAACACAGCGCGAAGTAACTCCCCCACGTTTTAATGTCATAACCCACAACATTGTCGGAATTTTTTAATAACACGTCGAGAACTTTTGTGAGTTCTGCAACGTCTTTGACTGACGTGGTTCCCACAACATCATCAATGGTGCTCAAAATTTTGACTGGGAATGTAATTGCGTCATCCACATGTGCGCTCGGCACTTGCGGTTCCATATATATACCCACTACCGACTTGGCCGCCTTCACACCCGAAACAAACTTGGCCACCGTCACCTTACTTAAAGTTGCCTCCTCGATATCCGCCACCTCTGCCGGAGAAGCATTAACAGTCTCGTTGGACGTGTCGGAGTCATCGGGTGCTGACGATGAACGACGTTGCGTAGGAACAGCATGGAGAGAATCGCCAGTACCCGATGACTTCGACGTCACCATGGCAGCTGCTAATAGCTTTGACCCCATTGATCTGAACTGAAGCTTGTCGCATAGTTCCTGAATCGCCGCCCCATCACCCGGTGAACGTTTGAGTTCATCCAACGACGGTAAATTTTTTACATCGCGATCGAGCGTCATCAATTCGCGATTCAAAAAAACACGTTCGGCGCCTTCCTCAAACTTTTCTCGCTGCTTGGGTGACATCGAATCGATGTTCTCATAGATCCCTTCGAGATGATCGTGCGCGAGCAACAATTTTGCTGCAGTTTTTTCGCCGACCCCCATAATGCCAGGAAGATTGTCGCTGGGGTCTCCGCGCATCGCTGCGTAGTCGACATACTGCGAAGGAGTAATTCCCGTGCGCTCGATAATGCCTGCTTCGTCATACAAAACAGTGTCGCTCACGCCGCGTCGCACATACATCACTTTGACGTAAGGATCTTCGACAAGTTGAAAATAGTCACGGTCGCCGGTGACGTGAATACTTTCCATTTTTTGATCACGAGCATGTGTTGCATACGTTGCAAGAATGTCGTCTGCTTCGACACCATCTTGTTCGCACACTGTGACATTCATCGCTCGGAGCATCTCGTAAATAAGTTCAACTTGAGGAACAAACAGCTCGGGTGTTTCATCACGCTGCGCTTTGTATGCTTCATGTTTTTCTGCACGAAGAGTCTGAGCTGCCGTGTCAAAAGCAACAACAAAGTGTGTGGGGTTGAACTGCGCTAAGACATTGCTCATCATCGACGCAAAACCGTACACCGCGTTCGTCGGAGTTCCATCGCGCGCAACCATCTCTGGCGGCAATGCATAAAAAGCGCGAAAGGCCATTGAGTGGCCATCAATAGTTAGGAGAAGTTCATCAGACACAAAAATTATGCTTCTTGTGGAGCAATCGTTCCTTCAATCACGTCTGCCGCAACATCGGTGATGGATGAATTTGTTGATGTCGATGTGTCACCAATGAATTGCCATGCACCTGCTTCGGTCATTCCGTGTTCGTCCATGAGAATAGCTTTTGCATGTGCAATTTTTTTAGAAAGTTCAGCAGCTGTTGCTGGCGAATCTGAATTCGTATCAATAAATCGCTTCTCGGCGAAACGCGCATAAGCCGTTTCAATTGCAGGGATGAGCTCGCCTTTGTGGAACGGCTTCACCAGATAGCCCTGAGCACCTGCTTGTTGTGCTTGGTCGAGGAGATCTTGCTGAGAAAAAGCAGACAAAATAATGACAGCGGTTGTTCCCAATTCGCTGACTTGTGATGCTGCGCTGATTCCGTCGAGCCCAGGCATCTTCACGTCAAGAATAGCTACGTCGGGCTTATGCTCAATGATGAGATCCATCACTTCATCACCGCGGTTTGTTTGAGCAACAACGTCAAAACCAGACTCATTCAACAATTCAACAAGATCTAAACGGATGATGGCCTCGTCTTCAGCGACGATTATTCGTAAACTCATTTTTCCCCCTCCAATGTGACGTTCACTCTAGTCAACGATCGCCCCAGCGTACACACCGCCGCAATACCCCAGATGCCAGACACAACAAAAGGGGCAAACGCGCAATGTGGTGATAAATACAGTGCTTACGCTGGGATTATGCCTAAATCCCCACGCTGGGTAAGGGCCATCTCAGATACAGCGCCTGTGAGCCGAAAACACTAGGGACAGATATGTGTAGCGGCTGACTATATATATCGAGAGGAGCTATTGGATTGAGCACGGCCTCATATCACACCAAGAAAAGACCATCCCTTGTGAATAATCATGCAGGGCTTATTTCTCGACGCCTCTTTCTCGTTCTCGCGCTTGTCCTCTCGCTCTGTGTCTTTCCCGTTGCATCTTTCGCTGAGACCACAACTACAACGACGACAACAACTACCCTACCCATCACGACAACAACTATTGGTGGATTGGATGCTCCACTTCCTGGCGAAACAACCATCCCCGCTGCACAGACCAAACAACAATCTGTCGCGCAAGAAAATGCTAAAAAAGCAAACTCGAAATTAGATGCTGCAACAAAGAAACTTCTCGACGCACAACTTGCCGCTGACATCACTACTCAAGACATTCAAACAACGAAAGCGTTGTTGGCCGACTTAAAAGATAAGATCGAAAAGAATGAAGCGCTTATCGCTATCCGAGCACTACCGCTCAGACAATTGTCCAAAATCATCAAAAAACGCGCAGTCACGATGTATCAAGAAAGCGATGGAACATCGACAGATGCTATGTCTCAGTTCTACCAAAACAAAGTCAATGCGTTAGCAGGAACAGCACAAAACGCAAACGTTACTGAACTGAAAGTTTTTCGTACCGAACAAGAAAAACTGGAGAAGTATGAAGCAGAACTTCAAGCGCAAAAAACTGATGCTGACGTCAAAGCAGCACATCTCGAAGAGCTCTCTGTGCAGTTTGCAGCGCAACTCGAAACCGCGAAAAAGGAATACGAAAAGAACGCAACATTATTTCTTGATGCAAACGCTATTATCGGGGCTCGACTCGCCATCGATGGAAAGATGTGTCCCATAGCTGGACCTCTCACACACACTCCCGACTGGGGCAATGTTCGTTCAGGTGGACGCACTCACAAAGGTAACGACATTTTCAACGCATTCGGAACGCCCAACGTCGCAATTGTTGCGGGGCGAATCGAGCACAACATGGATGACCTCGGCGGTATGGGCGTCAATCTTTTTGCCGATGATGGAACGATGTATTACTACGCACACCTCAGTGCCTACGCCGGAGAAAATCGACGCGTGAATCAAGGTGATGTCATTGGCTACAGCGGTGATTCGGGCAACGCAAAAGGTGGTGCGCCACATACTCACTTCGAAATTCGACTTGGCGGAAGCCAACGCGTCGATCCTTATCCACTGCTGCGCATTATTTGCGGAGCGTAAACATATCTACTGCCGCATCAGTGGTGTTTTCCTAGATGTGCCGAGTTCCCAACGGAACGTCCAACACCTTCATATCGATGCACGAGGTTTGCAATTTGCCGGTGCGCATTAGTTAGTTGCTTCAGTTCCTTTTTCGAAAGTCCTTGTGCGCCGTTCCTCTGTTTAATAGAAAAGCTGCTTCCGAGACCAGGATCGGGAAAAATCGAGCGCATTCGAAAAGCTAATGAATATAAATCAGCTTCAATAGCAGAAATACCCTTCACGTCTTTTTTATTGATTCTTTTCAAGCGGTTCTGCATGTGATCGACCTGCTGAAACGTCTTTGTGAGAGTGGGCGCAACTTTCCTTTTCGAGTATGTCTTTGCAACAGCAGCAACACTTTTCTCTAAAAGTGCAAGGTCTTTCGCTAACTGCTTCCTTCGAGCTGCAACACTAATGGCATCCTTGGGAATGTTGTCCTTTGCCATCTCAACTCCTCCATAAGTAGTTGTATGTATTCGTAGCCGAGGGGGGACCTGAATATTTCAGCCCCTCGGGGTTCAA
>CAZFAO010000002.1:20316-53411 GCA_964516875.1 uncultured Burkholderiales bacterium | reverse complement strand
GTCATCCTTCGCATAACCTCAGGATAACTGTTTACATTCGTAGCCGAGGGGGGACCTGAATATTTCAGCCCCTCGGGGTTCAAGTCATCCTTCGCATAACCTCAGGATAACTGTTTACATTCGTAGCCGAGGGGGGACTTGAACCCCCACGATGTTGCCATCAACAGATTTTGAATCTGCCGCGTCTGCCAATTCCGCCACTCGGCCGTGTGGATCTAAAATTCTACTTGAAGATCAAGATAGAGATGAAACGAAAGATGTGAATTTGATCGTTCCGAGCGCAAACCTCAGCCGTGCACTGAGTGTATGCTGAGCAACAGTGAAGTCACTCTTAAGCATCATTGCGTCGATTCTTTCCTTCGTTTCGTACTATCCCTACATCCGAGACATCCTCGCCAGAAGAACTCATCCTCACCTCTACACGTGGTGGCTTTGGAGCTTTCTCAACATCGTTCTTATTGCGCTGATGATTGAAGGGAAAGTTGGATATGCACTCATCCCTATGCTGATTGTCACGACGTTGTGTTTATTTGTTGCAATTCTCAGCATCAAATTTGGAACAAAAAAACATAACTCAACTCGATCAAATTCTCGCTGTCCTATCGTTAGTAGCTTTTGCCTTTTGGATCATTGCAGACCAACCGCTTGTCGCATTACTTTTTGTCATCACTGCTGATGTTTTTGCGTTCATACCCACGGTAAGAAAAACTTGGGTTGAACCTCACAGCGAAACGTTGTCGCTCTTTGTTACAAATACAATCCGTTTCACCATCACGTTGCTCGCCGTACATGAATACACGTGGCTGTCGAGCTTGTGGTTAGTGGTGTGGATTATTATCTCCGCATTATTTGCTGCGATGATTTACGTGCGACGACTTCAATTATCGAAGTAAAACTTACGCATCAGCTAATGCAAAAAGAATTCTCGCTTCACAGGTGGTCACACCATCGACATGGCCGCGCGCCTGACCCCAACCGCCACGTGCACTTGTGCGCTCGAGTGTCATTTCAAGGTGCAACGTTTCTTCCGGTTTAACAATCCTTCGCCATCGAACTTTTTCCGTGCCGCCAAACAACGGCAACTTCCCCGCAAAGCGTTCTTGCGACAACAGAGCAATTGCGCCAGCCTGAGCTAAAGCCTCTAACTGAATGACACCAGGCATAATTGGGTTGCCAGGAAAATGACCGGGAAAGAAAAATTCTTCTCCCGTGACATCGTACGACGCTTTAATGGATTCGTTTTCGACCAGCTCATGAACGCGTGAAATAAAGAGGAATGGGTCGCGATGTGGCAACAAGCTCACAAGTTCATCCGAGTTTTCTAATACAGGTAAGGGAGCAAATGGATCTGTCATAGCTACCAATCTAGTCACTAGCGTTGTGAACTAGTGCAAGCACACAAGCAAAAATTTTCGTCACACTCGTGAGAGTATTAAGTCTTATGGCGGAACGCATAGCGATGCTTTTTCCTGGACAAGGAACTCAATCACCGGGGATGGGTGCACCGTTTCTTTCGCGACCTGAATTTTCAATCGCTCGCGAAGCCGGCGACATACTCGACATCGACGTCAAAGAACTCTTGTGCGACGAATCTCCTGACGCTTTATCCTCTACACAAAATGCGCAACTCGCCATCCTCATTACATCGTTAATGAGTTATGAAGTTTTTAAAGCAGAAGAAATTACACCGATCTGTTTTGCCGGACATTCTCTCGGTCAAGTCACGGCACTTATTTGCGCGGGTGTCCTCTCGCTTGAAGAAGGTCTCACCTTCGCTGCACGACGAGCACAAGCAACACAAGAATGCGCAGACAAAACAGACGGAGCAATGGCTGCACTTCTCGGCGCCGACAAAGAAAGCGCGCAACTTCTCTGTGATGCATTTGAAGAACTCTGGATTGCGAACGATAACGCTCCCGGACAAATTGTGATTGCTGGTAAAAAAGAAAGCATCACATCAGCAACGGAAGTTGCTCGCGATTATGACATCAAAAAAGCAGTTGCTCTTCCCGTCAACGGCGCATTCCACACTCCTTATATGAATGATGCCGCCACGGAACTCGAAGGTGTCCTTGCAAAAATGACGTTTCACAAACCAATCGCCGGTGTTGCTTCCAATGACGATGGCCGTGCATATACAACAGCAGATGTGTGGAAAGACAAACTCTCTATTCACGTTGCTCGCCCTGTGTTATGGCGCGACTGCATGGATGCCGTCAATCTTTTAGAGCCAGACGTCGCTTATGAAGTGGGTTACGGTTCAACACTGACAGGCTTAGCAAAACGATGCACGCCGCAGTTATCGGTACAACCGTTTTATATGGGAAAGGACAATGACTGAAATGGAAGGCGAACGCATCCTTATTCCAGAACGAATGATTGTCTCACCCGCCGACGGTGTATACAGAGCAATATCGAACAACGGTGATCTCATTGGTGAAATAGTTAACGTTGATGACGTTATTGGGTACGTAGAAACTGTTGGTTCATCGATTCCTGTCACTTCTCCTTTTGAAGGAATTGTTCACGGACTCATTGCACACTCAGGCGAACGACTCCGTCGACACGAACCTGTTGCGTGGCTCCGCGTTGCGGGAGCATAAACGTCACTATGTTTTATATTTCCGGCACAGGTAAAGCAATCCCTAAAGGCACTGTCACCAATGACGATTTAGCCGAGTACCTCGACACTAACGACGAGTGGATTACATCGCGCACAGGAATTAAAGAACGCCGCATTATTGGTGATGGCATTGAAAATACTGTCTCTCTTTCTATTGACGCTGCGCGCGAAGCTCTGGGCAATGCTGGAAAATCTGTTGACGATATTGAATGTGTCATCGTTGCGACCGCATCGCCTGTGCAACCCATTCCATCGACAGCTAACTTGGTTGCACAAGAATTGGGAATCTCGGGTCCTGCATTCGATATCAATGCAGCATGTTCTGGTTTTGTGTACGGAATCTCCGTGGCCGCTGGTTTCTTCGCACAGAAAATGTACAAAAACGTTTTACTCATCGGAGCAGATTCGCTTTCAACTTTCATCGACAAACATGATCGTTCCACCGTCATTTTGTTCGGCGATGGAGCCGGCGCTGTTGTGTTGAGCGCAACGGATAATCCCAGTGCAGGACTTCTCGGTGTCGACCTTGGCGGAGATTCTTCACTTGCACCCATTTTGGAAGTGCGATCCAGACTCGACCCCGACATTCTTAATAACGCGCAATCGCATCTGACCATGAACGGTCAAGAAGTTTTTAAAGTTGCAGTTCGTTCTGTAGAAAAGTCCATCACAAAAACTCTCGACGCTGCCAACATCGCAGGCAGCGATGTCGATTGGCTATTACTTCACCAAGCAAACGTTCGTATCATTGATGCCATCTGCGAACGTCTCGATATCGACAGAGATAAAGCTCTGACCAATATCGACAAATACGGCAACACGTCAGCGGCGTCAATACCGCTGTTGCTTGCCGAAGTTGCCGAACAAAATCGCTTTAGCGACGGAGATCTCTTAGTATTTTGCGGATTCGGTGCGGGAATGACATGGGGAACAACCATCTTGCGCTGGTACACAAACGGTTAGACACCAACAAAGAAGTTATGACAGAAACATTAGAGACTGAAAAACGCATTGCACTCGTCACTGGCGGATCGCGTGGAATCGGACGCGCCTGTGTGATTGAACTCATCAAGGCAGGTCATAAAGTTGTCTTCACTTACTCTTCTGATTCTTCTGGTGCGGACGAAACGGTTTCACAATGTGCAGGACTAGGTGAAACTCCCATCGCGATGAAAAGTGATGTGTCTTCTGTCGATGGCGTTGACGCACTCTTTGACACAATTGAAAAAGAAATCGGAATTGTTTCCATTCTCGTCAATAATGCAGGAATTACTCGCGACACTCTTCTCATGCGCATGAAAGATGAACAGTGGGATGATGTTATTAACACCAATCTATCGGGAACTTTTTATACCATGCGTCGCGCATCTCGGAACATGATGAAAAATCGCTGGGGACGCATCATCAACATGTCGTCTGTCAACGCGTACGTGGGACCTGTTGGACAAGCCAACTACGCAGCAGCCAAAGCAGGTGTCATTGGAATGACCCGCTCGGTTGCACGCGAGCTTGCATCACGCAACATCACCGTAAACGCCATTTCCCCTGGAGTGATTGAAACAGCAATGACTGATGAAACCTCGCAGGAGTGGCGCGACAAAATGAATGAAACCATTCCCCTCGCTCGATTCGGTACATCCGAAGAAATTGCGCATGCCGTCGTCTTTTTAGCTTCTGAAAACGCTAGTTACATCACCGGAGTTGTATTACCCGTTGACGGTGGCGTTGGAATGGGAACATAAGAGATGTTTGTAATAATGTTATCGATCACCAAAATTTGTAAAAACCAATAAAGGAGCACACATGGCACGTGAAGAAACCTTCACAACAATTAAAGAACTCGCTGTCGAACTACTCGGCGTCGATGGAGATAAAGTTACGGACGAAGCACGTTTCAAGGAAGACCTTGATGCTGACAGCCTCGACATTGTTGAATTCGTTATGGGCATGGAAGAAAAATTCGATGTTGAACTTCCCGAAAGCGAAGTTGAAGGCGTAGCTACTGTTGGTCAAGCAGTTGACCTCGTTGAGAGCAAGCTTAAGTAAACTCGAAAGAGATATTTATGACACGAAACGACGAGAACCGCGCAGTCATCACCGGTCTGGGAGTCAAAACCCCTGCCGGCTGTGATATCGACACGTTTTGGAGCACCGTACAAGCGGGGAAAGGTCTCGCCCACGAGATCACCAACTTCGATGCATCGGAACTATCGGTACGCTTCGCATGCGAAGTCGACGACGACGCTTTGGCCATTGAAAATTATGTTAATGCAAAAGAAGCTCGTCGATGGGACCGTTTCACTCAACTCGGAGTCGCTGCAGCATTGGATGCATTCAAAGATTCCGGTTTAACCGAGGGAACTTTTGATCCCAACCGAGCAGGTGTTGTCACAGGTACGGGTGTCGGTGGAATTTTGACGATGGAAGAACAGTGGACTGTATTTCAAGAAAAAGGTCCGTCGCGTGTAACGCCTTTCTTCGTTCCTACCATGATGGCCAACGCTATTGCAGGACACGCATCGATTATGACAGGTTTTGGTGGCGTGAACTTCAACGTCACAACTGCTTGTGCTGCTGGCTCGCACGCCATTGGTGAAGCGGCACGATTGATTTGGGATGGAACATGCGATGTTGTTCTCTCCGGTGGTGCTGAAGCAGGTGTAACTCCTCTTGTGATGGCAGCGTTTGCGCGCATGGGCGCATTGAGTTCTCGCAACGACGATCCTTCAGCGGCATCTCGCCCCTTTGATGCTGACCGCGACGGTTTCGTAATGGCCGAAGGTGCTGGTTTTGTGATTATGGAATCACTCGCGCACGCGAAAAAGCGCGGTGCAAACATTTTGGCGGAAGTTGTTGGTTATGGTCGCTCAGGTGACGCGCACCACATCACTGCTCCCCTTCCTGATGGTTCCGGTGCAGCGCGTTCGATGCAAATGGCACTCGACAGCGCTGGTTTGCAAGCAAGCGACGTTTCCCATATCAACGCACACGCAACATCGACTCCACTGAATGACTCCGGCGAAACTCAAGCCATGCACCATGTCTTTGGTGGCAGCGTTCCTCCTGTGTCGGGAACAAAAGGTGTCACGGGCCACTTGATTGCAGCAGCTGGTGCAGTCGAAGCTGTTATTTCAACACTCACCATTCGAGACAAAATAATGCCACCCACGGCAAACTTCAACAAACTTGGCGATGACATCGATCTTGATATTGTTCACGGTGAACCACGCGCGTATGACGGCGGCCCTGTGTTGTCGAACTCGTTTGGTTTCGGCGGACATAACGCAAGTGTTCTCATCGCGCCAGTAAGTTAAACGGATACCTCAGTGTCCGTTATGGGCGAAAAGGAAGGACGGACCTCCATGACCAGCGCTCCTTTTCTTCAGCACCACTGCGCGGTTGCTCAAAGCACCATACAAATCATCGATGATCGTCAAGTATCTGTACTTGAAGTTGGCGGAGGAAAACATCACGGCGCAATTACATCTTCCGATGCAGACTCAATGAAGCGCAGCGCTGAACTCGCACAAACTTTGGGCATTCCCTTTTTACTGATTCTCGATACATCCGGCGCCGATATCACCGAAGGACCAGCAGGATTACACGCCTGGGGATCTTTCGCTGCAGAACTCGCTCGGCTTTCTGGCGTAGTTCCCACCACCGCAATCGTGACGGGCGCATGTGTTTCTGGCCCCTCTCTTGTTCTTGGTTTAGTCGATCATGTCATCATGACCACTGAAGCGTTCGCTTATGTTTCTGGACCAGATTCTGTTCGTGAATTTACGGGCATTGATGTCACCCGCGAAGAACTAGGTTCAACAGAGTTGCACGCAACATCGGGTGTTGCCTCGTTTATCACGGACTCAAAAGAATCTGCATTAGAAATTTATTCAACATTGCTTGAATACATTCCGAACAATCACATTGAAGATGCTCCCGTGTTTGATTGCGACGATGACATCACCCGCGCATGCGATGTCGCTGCCAGCTGTGTTCCCGACAACCCTAATGCCGGTTATGACGTCCGTGAAGTGATCGCTGATATTACCGATGTTGATTCCTTCACCGAAGTTCGTCCGTCGTATGCTCCCAACATCGTGACTGCCTTTGCTCGCATCGGTGGAAAAAGTATTGGAATTATTGCAAACCAACCCATTGCGCGTGCCGGAACAATCGACATTGAAGCATCGCGAAAAGCTGCACGCTTTGTTGCGTTCTGTGATGCGTTCAATATTGCGATTGTAACTTTTGTCGACACACCCGGTTTCGAACCAGGAAAAGATCTCGAATGGCGCGGAATGATTCGCCACGGTGCAGAACTCGTCTATGCATACGCACAAGCTTCTGTTCCTCGCATCTGTATTATTCTGCGGAAAAGTTACGGTGGAGCATATATTGTGATGGATTCAAAAAATCTTGGCAACGATTGGTGTGCTGCGTGGCCTAATGCAGAAATCGCTGTGATGGGTGCATCAGGTGCGGTTGCGATTTTGAATCGCAAACAACTCAGCGCCGTCGAAGACGAAGCACAGCGCGAAGAGCTTCGCTTACAACTCGTGAAAGAATACGAAGACAAGTTTTCGAATCCTCATCAAGCTGCAGAACTTGGTTACGTCGATGCGATTATCGAACCAGAATCAACACGCGCGCTTCTCGCTACGGTGTTGACGTCACTTGCCACCAAACGAGAAACACCCGTCAATCGCAAACACGGCAACTCCCCCCTATAAGCGGGTCTGATCCGCGCACAAAACGGACATGTCGGATTTGTGCGACAAGTGACGGACCCCAGGACTAGAGGTTCTTGAGAGTTTCGAGGACTTTCGGCACAGTGTCTTTCGGAGAGATTTTGTAGAACGCACCAGCGATTTTGCCTTTTGCGTCAACAACAAATGCGGAACGGTTAATACCCATATACTTTTTGCCGTACAGTGACTTTTCACCCCACACGTCATATGCTTCCAAAACTTTGCGCTCTTCGTCGGCGAGGAGTGTGAAACCAAGCTTGTATTTCTCATCGAATTTCTTTTGCTTAGCAACGCTATCGCCCGACACGCCAATTACTGCAGCTTTGAGCTTTTTGAGATCTTGTGACGCATCACTCAGTGCACAGCTTTGTGTCGTGCAGCCTGGCGTATCTGCTTTCGGATAGAAATAGATAACATACGGCGCGCCAGCAAAATCCTTGTTCGTTTTAATATCACCGTTTTGATCGGGCGTCTTAAATGCTGGGGCTTTGTCGCCAACGTTGAGTGTCATGGTTCTCCTTGTCAATGTTTTCTTATTTTAGTGCCATCATCCAGAGGACGAGAGTTGCAACGTGTCTCGAGGCGGTGTTGCGTCGAAAGGAACGAATTTTTTGAGCACAGGTTCGATGTCTTTTTGGGTGAGGTCTGTTTCAACTCTCACTAACCCTTGGTTGACGGCAAGTTCAAACAGCACACTTTCAAGTGTCCCTGACTTATCCGGCTTACTAGGAGCTGACACCCATCCTTCATAATCTCCTACGAGATATTTTTCAGCATCATCCGGTCGAGGATACGAACACGTTGGCGCGTACGAATACACATCAATATATTGCACGTCAGAATCTTTTGTTGCTTGAAAGTTTTGAAGTATTTCTTCACAACCTGAACCTGATCGCGACGCTGCAACAATCTCCACATTGGTTCTTTTATATCCTTCGGGTACTTTTGCTGGTTGAGAAACAGGAAATGTTTTCGAAGCAATTAGTTCTTTCATTGCTTGAGGCACTGCAACAGCTTTCGCAGAAGTTGTCGACGGTTTGTCGTCGCCACCAAAACCAAACAAAACGTTATAGACAATCGCTAAGCAAAAAAGCAGCCCGATTACTAAACCGATCACTTTTTTCTTGTTCATATCGTCCCATGCAACTAAATCCACATCAACCACCTCTATGCATCAATTGCTGCGCGAAGTTCAGCAACAAACTTTCCCACATCGTTTGCAGAATGTGGTTGATCAATCATTTTTTCCACTATCGATGTCCCCACAATCACACCATCACTGAGGCGAGCAAGCGCATGTGCATCATCCGGAGTACGCACGCCGACACCGCAGTAGGTAGGAATTGTGCTCGATTTTTGAATGTCCACAATGAAATCTGTAAACGAACTTTCGAGATCAACATTTTGGCCAGTAATTCCTTTGATCGCAATGCAATAGAGAAATCCTTCACATGCAGAAATTATTTCCGCGCGACGACGTTCACCAGTTGTCGATGCAACAAGTTGTACAAGTGAAATATCTGTATCTTTGAGTGCATCGGAGAAAAGTGTGGACTGTTCAAAAGTAAGGTCCGGCAAAATCAGACCCGTCACGTTTGCGTCACTGAGCTTTGCAACAATATTACTGACTCCGTGAACATACAAAATGTTTGTGTATGTCATGACTGCAATTGGTGCTGCAAAGTTTTCTTTCGCAATTGTTTCGAGAAGGTCGAGCGTTTTTGCTCCGCCTTGCAGCGCAAGTGCAGAAGCATGAGCAATAACAGGTCCATCCATGATGGGGTCGCTAAAGGGCAAACCAATTTCTACAATGTCTGCTCCCGCGTCACACGCAGCATGAACAGCGTCAACCCATCCGGGCAAACCTGCTGTTATATATGTCACAAGAGTTTTTTTGTTGTTGTTCTTGCGATCTGTTGTGAACTGAGTCAATGATTTCACTGCGCACCTCGTGCAGCAGATACTTCTTCAACATATTTCATGACCGCATCAGAGTGGTCGTGATGGATGGAGTACACATCTTTGTCTCCCCTGCCAGACACCGTAAGCACGATCGTTGATCCCGGTGCGCACACATCGTGTCCGTTGCGAATCAACCACCCAATCGCGTGAGCAGATTCGAGTGCAGGAATAATTCCTTCGAGTTGCGACACTGCGGCAAAACCGTACAGTGCATCATCATCAGTTGCTGAAACATATTGCGCGCGACCTGTGCTGTTCAAAAATGCATGCTCAGGACCAACGCCGGGGTAATCAAGTCCGGCAGAAATCGAATGCGCCTCTTGAATCTGGCCGTCATCGTCTTGCAACACAACTGTTTTCATACCATGCATGATGCCCTCTGAACCTCGCAAAATCGCTGCACCATGTTTGGTTGTGTTGAGTCCTTCACCCGCTGCTTCAACGCCGATCAATTTCGACGACGTGTTCACAAATCCAGCAAACGTTCCCACCGCGTTACTTCCGCCACCGACACACGCCACGACATAGTGCGGATCTCCGCTTCGCGCAGTCCCAAATTGTTCTCGCGCTTCATCGCCGATGACGCGTTGAAATTCCCTCACCATATAAGGAAAAGGATGAGGCCCCATGACCGAACCCAAACAATAATGCGAATCATCGACACGCGATACCCACGCGCGCATAGCGTCGTTCACTGCATCTTTGAGCGTCGAGCTTCCACTGGTGACAGGAATCACTTGTGCACCTAAGAGCTGCATTCGAAAAACATTCAGTTCTTGTCGCGCGACATCGACGGCTCCCATATACACCGTGCAGTCCATACCCAAAAGCGCTGCTGCTGTTGCCGTTGCCACACCATGTTGTCCTGCGCCCGTTTCGGCAATGAGATGAGTCTTTCCCATTTCGCGCGCGAGCAATGCTTGGCCGAGAACATTGTTAATTTTATGTGAGCCGGTGTGATTGAGGTCTTCACGTTTGAGATACACATCAAAACCTGTAAAGGCACTGAGATTTTTTGCATGCGTCAACGGAGATGGTCGACCAGCATATGTTGCTAATAGCGTTGCATATTCTGTTCGAAACGCTTTGTCGTGCCAGCAGCGATCAAATGTTTCAGCAATAACATCGAGTGTTGCCACAAGAGTTTCCGGTACGTATCGTCCACCGAAGTCTCCAAAAAAACCTTGGTCATCTGGTGCTGGTCCGGGCGCATCCAAATGCACGCCAGCTACATCAATCTCTAGATTTGTCATTTCCTTCTCTTCTATTACTTGTCACTCAAAATTTTATTGACCATCGTCTTGCCAATCATAAATGGCGCTGGACTTCACTTGTTGCGGAGACGACGAGCGTTCGTCTCTAAGCGTACGTTGCGAAGCATGGGAGCGTGAGGCGGATGTCTCGTCGTCGAAATCGATATCACTCTTGTGTTCACGAGAATTTTCCGATGCCTTAGCGAGGTCGATAAATTTCTGCATTTTGCGAGCATCTTTCTTTCCTGGAGAAGATTCAACACCCGTTGCAACATCAACACCGTATGGTTTGAGTTGATGCACAGCATCTCCAACGTTATCGGGATTAAGTCCACCCGCAACCATGAGGCGCACACCAGCAGGCGCGTTGCTCGCTAGTCTCCAATCAAAAACATGTCCTGAACCGGGAGTTGCTGCGTCGAGCAAAATAATATCGGCAGGAGAATTTCCTGCGGAGGCGAGATGAGGATCGTCCGCTGCGAATGCTTGAATAACAAACGGTAATCGTTTTCGAATCCAACGAACTTCGCTGACGGGTTCACGACCGTGAAGTTGCGCTCCACTCAATCCTGCTTGAGTCACCGTCGAAACAATTGTTTCAGGTGATTCATTTTTGAACACGCCTACTGTTACGGTGCCGTGAGGCAGACGACGAACAATAGCTTCAGCAATTTGTGGAGTGATGCGTCGAGGCGATCCGGGAACGAAATTGAAACCGATACAATCAGCACCAAGAGCAACAGCCAACAAAGCATCTTCCTCGTTGGTGATCCCACAAATCTTGACGAACATGCTCCCCAGTTTACGCCTTGTTATCAGGATATATTCCGTATTTGCGCGATAAATCCTTCAGGATTGTCATGCTGGACAAGCGCTTGACCGACCAGAACTGCATCTGCGCCGGCACGTCGGGCTCTGCGTGCGTCATCGACGCTCGAGATGGACGATTCCCATACTGATACGGGACCCTCACCAATTTCTGAGATCAAATCATCGCCAAGCTCAGGATTCTCGTCGAAAGTCCCGAGGTCGCGAACGTTCACACCAATAATCTGCGCATTGAGATCGCGGGCGATGGCGAGTTCATCGTGCGTGTGCGCTTCAACAAGGACAGACAAACCTAACGATACCGCACACTGATGAAGGTCTCGAAGAACCGACACGTCATCGAACGCTGCAACAATAAGCAACATCACATCGGCACCCATCATGTAGGTTTCATAAACCTGACGCTGATCGATAATAAAATCTTTTCGCAGAACGGGAGCACGCACCGCTTTTCGTACGCAAGCTAAATCGTCTTCGCGTGCACCAAAATATTGCGCGTCGGTCAACACTGAAATGATGACAGCACCAGCACGGTCATAGCTGCTTGCGAGTTCTTCTGGATTTTCAATCTCAGCAAGTTCGCCCTTGCTGGGTGAACGCCTTTTAATTTCTGCAATGACGTCGAGCGAATCATTCCATACAGGTGTGCGAATATCATTTCG
Source organism: uncultured Burkholderiales bacterium (assembly GCA_964516875.1). Taxonomy (GTDB): domain Bacteria; phylum Actinomycetota; class Acidimicrobiia; order IMCC26256; family JAGPDB01; genus JAGPDB01. The sequence continues at coordinate 41,335 of CAZFAO010000002.1, read as the reverse complement.
TGGATGATCGTTCACATATTTCTGAAGGTTGGCAAGGGTATCGAGTTTCTCAACGTGTTCGCGTTTTGATTCAAGGATGGTCGAAAGAAATGTCACTGGATAAGCCTAGATGCAATGGTCACGTTAGATGGCGAAATATCCGGAAACTTGCTGCGCGTCTGAACTTATGAGATCAGAAGTCGCTTTTCGAGGCACGCGGACAATGGTTTTATACGGCCCACATGCAAAGCCATCGACCGAATCGACGTCTGTTTTTCGAGCTGATGTGACCGTACCGATCTCACCGAGGTCTCGCGTCAGACCATAGAAAGAAAAAGGTGTCGACGCTTCTCGCGAATCGATACGACAGACCAATTCTTGTCCAAGGTAACACCCTTTAGTAAAGGACACTGCTCGTTCTAAGTGTGCTTCTTGCGGAATAATGTCAGCGGTAAAATCATCACGAGCAGATACAACTCCCCACGAGATCCGCAGTTCGTTGTAACTGTGTTCACTCTCATCGGGCGTTTCATGTTCACTCAAAAATGGAACAAGAACAAGAACAGCATCGGTCAAACCTAAGTGCCCCTCTTCGACAATGATTGCATCTTCAGAAGGTTCAGCACTGTCGTGAAGAATATGTGCTCGATAGCGATCGGAAACATTTTCGATTTCTGCTTTTGTGCGAATCAATAATCGCTGTAATGCGTCGTGGACATCATCAATTTTTTCCTTTTGAGAAACAATGAGGAACTGTTCATCTTCGATACAAACAATCCAGATTGTCGATACAACTTTTCCCGCAGGGGTCAACAGCAACGATGCCTGCGAGGTTCCTTTCATTAACGAAGCAACATCAGAAGAAACAATCGCCTGAAGAAAACTGCGCGCATCTGCGCCATGAATGTCGAGCACTCCGGGTTGTAGTTGTAGCGTCATGTATTTCTCACATCTATTTTTGATTCATGATGTCTGAACACTCAAACGAAGATTTCATTTCCATTTATCGATCATCTCACGGAATCTGCACTACGTAGAGTAGTACTGTCTTTACGGTATTACTTATCGGTAGTATTAGTAAAACCATGCAGGTGGAGGGGCAAACAAATCCGAGTAATGGGCGGTTAACCACGTCCCTGATTGCGCCTATTGCAGTGAACCCCTCCACCGAAGTCGCTGCATCGACAATACCGAAATTTGTCTTCTTGGGGAGTCAACAACACGGGAACGGAAATGTTAAATATCACGTCGGTGTTGCCGTTCCCCACGACACAACACGCACGTTCAACGATCTGCGCACTTTTGATGAGCTTCGAGACGTTGCGCTCTCTCCGCTTGCTAATGGATTGATCGATGTATCGCACAACACTCATCTTCACGTCCATGGATTGGCTCACGGGAAAGATGGAAGACCTCTGGCTTTCCATCTCATCATAGAAAATATGCCCGACGGACACATTACTGCCAACATTGCTGCTGTGAACAGTGACGATACCGTCGGGCATTATTCTGGATTTCTCAGTCACGGTTCTGGTTCGGCTGGTGCACATGTTGTTCCCCTGAAGGGTATCTCCCTCAACAGCGTCAATTCATTTTCCCTTCATAATCTTGATGGACAAGAAATACAATTCGATGTATATGTTGATGATCTCGTCGTCGAAGCAGGACTGCTCAATCGCATCGGTGCGAACTACAAAGTTCAACGCGATGGCGATTCCGTAAAAATCATGCCTTTGGATGGCTCGCCGGAAGATCCGTATGGAAATCAACCCATTACAACAATTCAAGCGTTTGATCCACTAACTCGAATCCGCATTGATGTTCCACCAGTTGTTCTTCATCATGAGTCGATATCGGGAAATATTGCACCTCTTCGAGCGGCGCCTAATTCTTTTGGTGGCATTTCTGATCGCTAATGTTCATGCATGAATTCGAGTACACGAGCAGAACTTTCATCGATCACATCCCAAATTGAAGAACTCATGGGACGTGTTACAAAAATTGCAGACGAATTTCGCACCAACCCTGATTCGCAGTTTGTCTCCGAGTGCAACACTGCGGAGAGACATCTCATGACAACAATTCGCGCCCTCGATCGCGCAAAAAAACACGCCTAGCTACAGGGTCTTACCCTGAAATCTGCAAAGCACTTGGGCAAAAGTCGTTGAGGATACATTCGGCGCATCGAGGTTTTTTTGCATCGCACACTTTCCTGCCATGCTCGATCAGTCGCAACGAAAAAGCACCCCACTGATCGTCGGGAATAATACTCATCAGTTCGAATTCAATTTTGACCGCATCCGTTTCATTTGTCAATCGCAAACGATTTGCTAATCGCGTCACGTGCGTGTCGACGGGCAACCCCGGCAGGCCAAACGCTTCGGCGCGAATCACGTTCGCTGTCTTGCGTCCCACACCCGGCAACGTCACAAGATCTTCTCGCGCACTCGGAATCTCACCATCAAAACGCGCCATCACTTCTTGAGCCATCCCAATGATGTTTTTCGCTTTGTTACGAAAAAAACCTGTGGATTGAATCAACTTCTCCACATCGACCTGTGAAGCAAGAGCCATTTTTGTAGGAGTCGGATATTTCTCAAACAATGCAGGGGTCACAATATTGACACGGACATCGGTACATTGAGCAGAAAGAATGGTTGCCACCAACAATTCGTACGGGTTTTTATGATCGAGAGCACACTTCACGACAGGATAAAGCTCCGTTAATCGCTCAATCACCAACTCGGTTCTCTGTTTATATCCTCGTGGACGTGGCATGGTCGACAGGTTACATGGGAGACTATATAAATGTCAGAATCGCAGAACTCCGAGAAGGTTGCTTTTTCACCACGCAAGCCCTCTCCCTCCGCGCGTTCTCTCTATGGTCTGACGCCTCAAGGACTTGATACATGGCTCGAAAATGCTGGCGAAAAGTCCTATCGCAAAAAGCAATTTTTCGAACACATCTATATTCAACGCCAACCCTTTGAGACTCTCACAACGTGGCCTGAAAAACTTCGCGCACGCTTTGCTCATGAATATGGATGCGCACTCACACAAGAAAAATATCAAGTGTCACGCGACAAAACTCACAAGTGGTTATACAAACTCAATGATGGAAAATTCATTGAAACGGTGTTGATGATTTATCGCGACCGAGCGACGGTGTGTATTTCTTCCCAAGCTGGATGCGCAATGGGCTGCACATTCTGCGCCACAGGTCAGGCAGGTTTCGATCGACACCTCACGAAGGAAGAAATTATTGAACAAGTCGCACGCGCGTGTCATGCAACCGATGTCCGCGTTGGCAATGTCGTGTTCATGGGAATGGGCGAACCACTTGCGAATGTGAACCCTGTGCGCGAAGCATGTGAACGACTCGTTGACGACTTTGGTTTTTCTGCACGACACATCACCGTTTCGACCGTTGGTATTGTTCCGGGAATGAATGAGATGAGCAAGTGGAGTTTGCCCGTCACCCTTGCTGTGTCGCTCCACGCACCGTTTGATGATATGCGCACCAAACTCGTTCCCATCAACAAGCGCTACCCCATTGCCGATGTATTGCAAGCTGCAAATAAAGTGTCGCACGCGCATGGTCGACGCGTCAGTTTTGAATATGCTGCGATTGACCACACCAACATCACCAATGAATGCGCGCATGAATTTGGCCGTTTGTTACAGGACTTTCAAGGTGCAGGTGGAGCACACGTCAACATCATTCCCCTCAATCACACTTCGCATTTTGACGGAACAGCACCCAGCTTGGATGCCATCAATCGTTTTGCCGAGATCGTTCGTAAATATGGACCAACGGTAACCATCCGACGAAATCGCGGAACAGACATTGATGCGGCGTGCGGGCAATTGCGCGAAAGAGTCACCGACGCCAACTAACATCGTGTGACTATGAATAATAAATGGGTATGGACCAATCAATACCTTCCACAGACACTCGCCGTCGCCGTCATGATTGCATATTTCCGTGCAATTTTTGCGTTAGTCGGACTCATCATGCCGACCATTTTCGGCAACTACACATCATTTGGATGGATGCTCGTCGGGCTTGGCGTTCTCGGCGCATTCGGTATCGCCAATGTTCGCCTGTGGGGATATTATCTCTCGATCGTCATTTCCGTTTTATCACTCATTACTTTTAACGGTCGCTTAACACAACGAATTCCGATGAGAATGTTTTTCGATTTATTAATATCACAAAATAATTTGTTCAACTTGATGTTCCAGATCGCAATTATATGCCTGTTGCTCCACCCGATGTCTCGGAACTACGCAAAGAAAAACTTCGAAAAAACAATTCCGTAATTAGGGTGCACCTGCGAGTTCGTAAAGAAATTGGCGATCTAGCTGTGCCACCGTGCTCTCAGCCTTTCTCATTGTTTCAAAAATCTCAGCATTTGATGCGTTACGCCCTGCGAGCTCTTGCAGACGATGCATGGGACCATCGGTCGCTTCTTTCAACCAGTTCGGTATAAGTTCTGGCAACATACTTCTCAACAACTCTTCATCGGCCCCGATATTCATCCAGTCGTTGTATGCACATTCGACATCACAGAGAAATTGTTCGATTGCTTTTGTCGCAGTTCGCGATATGGGATCTGGAGACTCCATCCCGTACATCCCACTCAGACCCATAAAAAACTTCATGAAATCATCAGGAAATGCTTTGTATGCCAAACGATCAGCATATTGCACAATTTTAAGTGCAGCACCTCGAACAAGATGCGCTAAATATTCAGATTCTCGCAACTGGTCGTCCTGTGTGAAATCATGTTTTTTGAGATTCCACGTATCTTTTATTGGAATCCCTTTCGCAAGCGCAGAAATGATGCGACGTGAATCTGTTGAAATAAAAGCGTAAGGAATGTACCCTTCATTAATCGCTCTCTTCGAACCGTTCCTTGGTCGTACAAGAATGCGTTCTCGGAGGTCAAGCACTTCTCCCATTCGTTTTTCAGGATCAATTCCTCCTGCTTTTACATAAGCACTCAACCGAAAGGCAATATTTGCTTCCACTACAGTGCGCCCACCCGCCCTGGCATTCATTGCGCTTTGTACTCGGTTGAGTAACACAACAAAACGGTTAACAATGTATGCATCGTGAATGATTTCATCAGGTTCAAAGTAGGAGAAAGGCATCTGTCTTGGCGGAAAAGGAACTTCGAAACAATCGGGAAACGGTTTTGCAAACGATAACCGACCGTAGCCAATATCGAGCCAAGGATGTGCGTCAAACTGATATTGGTATTGAAAAATGAGCGACTGCGACATATTGCACGTATCGATGTCCGTGGTGAGTCCCACCAAATTTTTCGGTAATCGACCATTACCTTTTGACTGCGTCCAATCTATGATGCCATCCCATAGGTGTGCGCGTATACGCCCAATAGATGATCCAACGGGAAACGCTTGTTCATCAATACTGAGCCTGAATTCTGGGTGTTTGTGTTTGTATTGATCAATCTTTATGCGTGTATTTTCGAACCGCTGATTGTGAAACTGGTCTTCCGGCGAATTCAATAACAGGAATACGCGGTAATGACGAGGGTTCGAGGTTTGTAGTCGTAGTAAATCAAGAGTGCGCTCAATCGTTTCCCAGGATTCTTGATGGGCAGCAACGGGGATTCCAACGAGAAAAAGTTCACTTGTTCGTCGCGGCCATCCACTTCGACCATTGTCCGCTATATCCGTTAGCACCAACCAATTCTAGTTTGGAGGTATCACAACTGCCAGACGAGTGTTGAGGTGCTAATTCAATCGACTTTGACGAATCCATAGTGTCGCTTAACGAGGAACCAGGATGGTGACGAGTACTAGCGACAGTAAAGATTAGGAACTGGAGATTGAATTAGCACCTCAATACGGAGCTGGAGAGCAACTCAGTGCCCTACGCCCATGCTTAAAAAGTGGGATGACCGAGTTCTCCGTAGAGTTCATCCGCTGTAGCCCAACCAAAAGCAATCACACTTTCACCCTTGGTGTAGTCGCGCTCGCCCACAATATCGAGAGCAACTTTTGATGTTGTCTTGATAGGTGCTGTGTAAAACAGCGGCGCTGAACCTTTTCCACCTTTTTTGGTGATGAATGTACGGTCGTCGAAAGTTTTTTCGCATCCGAAACGCTTCGAAAGATGGCGACCCCAGTTTCGCTCTTCACCTGTGGGAACATAACCCGGACGAGGAACAACATCATGGCGTTGTGCAACAAACGCATACGTTGATGGATAAGCTAGACGTGTACCGATGAGGACATCTTCATCAGGAAACGAAATCGCGCTGCGACGGTACAGTTCAGAAATAAGCAACTCGGCAGACGCTTTTGCGTTCTTGCCTTTTCGCACAGCTCCAAAACTCCAGAGAGTTGCAGGTGTTCCGCCGATGCGCTCGAGTGAACCAAACAAAAAACCTTCTAAAGCTGCATCTCGGACAGTAAGAATGAGCGGGTACGCCTCGACGTGATCATCAATGACCTGGTCGGCAATGGTATATCCAGTGTCACGGAGCAATTGACCAAATTCGTCAAGTTCAGCCGGTTTAAGGGAGACGGAGTCGCGAGATTCAACAATCATTAGCCATATATTCTACAACAGAAAGTGCTGTTCGCGCGAGTCGATTACGTTACGTCACGCCTGCATCACGTGAGAATACGTACTTTATTTCAATAAATTATGAAGCTATATCTGGTTCGTTGTCATAGATCGCCGGAGAACTCTGCGAGTGCATCGAATTATTATTCTCAATAAAACCAGCCCACCCAAGAACGAGCGGATCATCGGTGACATACCACGTTGCATAATGCGACGAATGCGCTTTCAATACTTCTAACGCACGAAGTTTTGTTGCAACATCTAAGTTGCGCAGAGCATCGTCGATGATGATGGGCAACGGACCAACCTGAGTTCGTGGTGCACGCGCAAGAAGATCTGCAAGAACAGTAATTATTTGCTCCGGCGTTAACGAGCTCAATGACTTATCAGAATTGTCAGCATTTTTCTTTCGTGCAATCAATTCATCGCGTGCAAGAAATAGCTCGCGACGCTGCGCGCCACCCATGCTCTGCGCATTGATGAAATCTGCATACGTCGTATAGCTTGAAAACCCAGACTTATCGAGCTGTTTTGCCAGAGCCTTGCGAGCCTTATCAAGTTTGCGCCAATGTCGTTTTGTCGATGCGCGCTCGGCACGATTCGTTGCCTCAAGAACGAGTGATTGTGCTTTGTCGATTTTGGGGAACATCACCTTGTCGTCGGGTGTATCCATAGCTTCTATCTCGGCTTCCACTTTCACAATCGACTGCCCAAGGGTGTTGGAGAGCACCGCTTGAGCGCGAGTCGCTCCTTGGTCAAGGAGAGCTTCCGTGATAATGATGTGTTCGGGCGCACGGACTGATTCAAACATCCCTAAAAGATTTGTTGCCAGGGCGCGTGCTGTCCCCGGTTCGTTAATTATTGTGAAATGTCCATCAATGGTGCGCATTTTCCGTTCCTCCATATGCATTAAATGCAATATCGACCAAGCGGTATTTAAACTAAAAATGCGATTCTGGAACGACTACTCTCCGAGATGACAAACAGTTCTATTAACACTAAAATGGACAAATGGCCCAACGCTTTATCGTTCAAGATCCCAATATCCCCCTCTTTGCAAAGAATTCACATCCCATACGTCGCGCAATGGTGACCTGGCTCGATGATCGGTTTGGAGGTAAACCAGTTCCTAAACGAGCTACCACACCCGTCGGTCGATTTACTACAGGTCAGCTCGAAGAAGGCGTGAGGGAAATACTGGGTCAACCAGATTTGCCGGTGTGCACCATTCGTTCACACATCCATCATTTAAAACTTGGAAAATACGTCGCTACAAGCGAAACGCAACCAAAAAAACCAAAACCAGCACGAGGTAAATCAAATTATCCTGCACCCGTGCGTGATCTTCAAATGACAATTACACGAGGCCAGCTCGACCGTCTCAATCACATCGTCGATGGTTGGGATCAAATACTTGCACGAACACAAAGAACGAAGCGTCCTCCTCATACGCCACAACTCGTTCATTTATTGAATAGATAAAAAATCCGCGATGGCTCGTGAAAGCTGTTGTTCATAACCAGCAAAATTATGAGGTGCACCTTCGATCAAAACAGTTTTTGCTCGAGAGGCTTTAAGAGATTCAGCGACTTCTTGCGCTGTGGGAATACAATAAATATCTTCGCTCCCTAAGACAACCAATGTGGGAACTGTTACGTGCGCAACGGCGCCGATATCTCGATTGAGTGTTCGCGTAGGGAAAAGGTCGTATTCAGATCCCGCTTCCGAGAGTTCAAGAAATGTACGTGCAGAAATAGGCCATGCATCGAAAATGGATTGCGGCAAAATTGCCGTGTCACCATATTGATCTCGAAATTCCTTTGCATGCTCACGACGACGTTCGCTATTGGGCCCACCATAAAAACCAACCAGATCAAACGGTGAAAGCAAGACAATTGCTGCGACTCGTTCAAAAAATTCAGCGTAATCTCGATGGGTGGCCAACCGTAATATTTTGAGAGCCCCTAGCGAATGGCCTTGTAAAATAATCCGTCCCTGAGGAGCGAGTTGGTTACACCAGTCGACAATTGCATCAAGAGAGTCATCAAAGTTTTCGGTGACGACGTTTGTATCATGTCCTGGATTGTTCGTCGATGCGTATGAATATCCTGCACTGATATACGTGTCACTCACACCGAGTGCAAACGGGTTTTCGTAAAAATTACCTCCGGAACCATGAACATGGAGAGCCACGTTGTCTCCATTACCTCGACGCACACCGCATAATATTTTTTCGCCTTTACGATCGAGCGTCACGAATTGCGTTCCAGGGTCCGACCCTGGAAAGAGGTTTTTACGCATGATGATTACATCTGTTGAATAAATTTCGCGATTACCTTCATCATCATATTGTTCCCACGATTCAACACCTGTTCCGCATTGTTCATACCCAAGTTTTTCGTATAGTTTCCGCGCGCGATCATTGTTTGTTTCCACGCGAAGTTCTATTGCATTCAATCCTCGACGATGCACTTCTTTTTCGAATGCATCAACAAAGAGAGAACCTAAACCTTGGGAGCGTTTGTCTTCGCGCACGTTCAAAGCAGACAACGTTCCCGCATCATCTACAACAGTGAAGTCGATATGACCGATGCCAATAATCTCGTCACCGTCATAAATGCCGAGCATGACAATCTCGCCTGTCTTGGTTTTCTCCATCCACTCGCGAAGATACTCCTGATGACGTTTTTCTCCCGTCCAGGCTAAAAGCGGAAGATCTTCTTCAGGCACCGCACGGATTGAGTAATTTGTCATAGCTTCATCCTTACACACAGGCATTCGCCCCTCAGCGAGTATTGCCTAGATTTTTCTCAAATTTTTTTGATATTTATTCACGATTTACCTGAACCTGACGCCGATATGGTGCATGAGCAGGTTTTTTAGGTTTCATCTTTTTCTGCAAAAAGATAATCTTCAGAGAGAAAACGAGTAGTCTAAAGAGATGACTTCTCCAGAAAACCACATCACTCTCGCCCTTCTCTGTGGAGGTCCTTCCCTCGAGAGAGGCATATCGCTCAACTCCGCGCGCTCGGTGCTCGACCATCTCCAGAGCGATTCCGTCACGATACGTCCCATCTATTTTGACCAAAAGCGCAATGCGTACGTCCTGTCGCCCACGCAGCTCTATTCCAACACTCCCGCAGACTTTGACTTCAAACTCGCCCAGACATCGTTACCTCTGAGTGATGAACAGCTAGAAAAAGAATTGAAAAATGTTGACATCGTTTTTCCTGCCATGCACGGACATTTTGGTGAAGATGGAACGATTCAAAAGTGGCTTGAAGATCGAGACATTCCGTTTGTTGGCGCATCGTCGGCTGCATGTAAAAAATCGTTTGATAAATATCGCGCAAATGAATTCATCAAAGAGCAGGGTTTTTACACTCGCCCATCATGTCTTTTGAAAATATTTAAGTCTGAAGAAAATGCAGAAACAACGCGCACCTTCTTCCAAGAACACAACATCACGCGTGCCATTGTTAAACCTGCGGCAGGCGGATCATCGATTGGCGTTTTTTCTGTGAACACACCCGAAGAAGCATTGGAAAAAGCAGAGATCATTTTCTCAAAGCGCATGGACACTCGAGTCGTCATCGAACCCTTTGTTAATGGCCGCGAATTCACTGTCATTATTTTGGAAAGCAAATTCGGATTACCTGTTGCAATTTTGCCCACGGAAATTGAAGCGGACTATACCGAACACCAAGTGTTCGACTTCCGCAAAAAGTATCTCCCCACGCGCCAAGTTGTTTACCACTGCCCCCCTCGCTTTGATGACCGCATCATCGAGCGCATTCAACTTCAAGCAGAACAACTATTTGTGACACTCGGCATGCACGACTTTTCGCGTTTCGACGGATGGGTTCTTGACGATGGCTCCATTTGGTTTTCCGATTTCAATCCGATCAGCGGCATGGAACAAAACAGTTTTCTTTTTCAACAAGCAAGTCGCATTGGATTTTCACATAGCGATGTCTTAGGACATATCGTTGGTCGTGCATGCGATCGACAGGATATTGCCCACCCCTTTTCTATCCTTCGCACACCACCGGAGAAAGATACCCGCGAAGAGCTCCCCATTCTCTTCGGCGGTGACACATCCGAACGTCAAGTCTCCTTGATGAGTGGAACAAATGTGTGGCTCAAACTTCGCAACTCAAAGAAGTATCGACCCATCCCCTATCTCATTGATATGAATGGCGGTCTCTGGAAAGTTCCTTACCAATTACTTCTCAATCATACGGTGGAAGAAATTATTGAAAACTGTCGCGCTGCTGCCATCCATGAACAACGCATCGAAAAGTTTGAAATCAGGGCGCGCGAACACCTTGGTTTTTATACCGACAATATGTCAATCGATTTTGGCCAACCCGTCAAAACAACTCTCGATGCACTCATCGACAAGCACAAGCATGTTTTTCTCGCCCTTCACGGCGGCATGGGCGAAGATGGAAGATTGCAAAAGATCCTCGAAGACAATGGTGTGACATTTAATGGTCCCGGTTCTGTCGCATCACAACTCAGCATGGACAAACAAGCAACAGCCGATGCAATTGCTGCATTGAACCTGCCGTCAACATTCGCAATTCCCGGCACGAGTATGTCGCTGAGTGATTTAACGAATCGCATCGCTTCGCATGGAGACGATCTGTGGTCCGAACTCACAAAAAAAATAGGCGCACGATCGCTCATTGCAAAACCACTCACTGATGGATGTTCGTCCGGTGTTGTTCACTTGTACGAAAGCAACGATTTATCTCGCTACGTTTCACTACTCAACCAAAGTGCAGGTTTCATTCCTGCACAATCATTCCGAGGACAATCTGAACGTATAGAACTTCCACTTTCACCGCCGGAATCCATTCGATTTGAGAAATACATGACCACAGATTCTCTTCGTGTCAAAGCAGGACACCTCAAGCACACCGTTAAAACAAATCTGTTGGAAATCACCATCGGGATTGTCGAACTCGACGGAAAAATTCACGCGTTCAATCCAAGCATCACCATTTCTGATGGAGAATTACTGAGCGTTGAAGAAAAATTTCAAGGCGGTACAGGAATCAACCTCACCCCTCCACCCACGTCCGTCATGTCCGATGACATTCGCGAAAGTGTGCGCACGCGCATTGAACACTTAGCTCAAGAACTTGGGCTGGAAGGATACAGTCGCATCGATGCATTCGTAAACTGTGATAATGGAGATCTCCACATTATCGAAACGAATTCTTTACCGGCGCTGACACCGTCGACTGTTCTCTTTCAACAAGCACTGGCACAAGAGACTCCCCTGTATCCGATCGAATTTTTGGAAATGATTGCGTCGAACAAGTCGTAACTACTTTGTTGCGACAAACTCACCTTCGCTCGTGATAGCAAAAAATCCAGAAACATTATGGCCGTTTATGTCGCCTGCTTTTTTATCGCCCGTATAGAGATACAGCGGATGTCCGTTGTAGACAAGCTGCGAGATTCCATCAGTGCGCAAAATATTTTTTAGATTTAACAGACCCAAACCCTTGCCTACCGTGAAGTCGCCCGAATGAGGTGGCCACGTTTCAGTACAATCGCCGTAACACGTGCTGAGATCGGGAACATCTTTGATGGAACCATACAAAGTCATGCCTTTCGAATCAACCAAAATCTTACCCACATCAGTTTTCGCAATATTGACGGAACCCGAGAGGTTGGGTTGAGTCGTGGAATCAGACTTTTTTGGTTTGTTCCCGCTACATGCGCTCACAAGCACAATCAGCGCGACGCTCATGCATATCAAAACTATTCTTCGTGTACGCATCGGAACCCTTTCAGTCACGTGCCAAGATAGCAGCCTTCCCCAGAAACACCTGGAAATCGCTAAAAAAAGGCGTGGGCGAATTGTGCTTAGTGGCTGACATATCCCCTAGAATGGTTTTCTTGTATTGAGATCTAACACCAGGTGGTGAAAAGTGGCCAGAAAAGGCAGAGCGCGACGTTTTCGTGAGGCGCGCGAGTTAAAAGAGGGCTTTGACGACGGTCTTTTCGAGGAAAAACCCGGTGCATCCCTTGCTGACGTTGAAGTCGGAAACGAAGGCTGGAAGACCCTTGACCACGATGAAGACGACTCCACTCATGACGGAAAACGCATCACCGATACTACGGACGAGGATTACGACCCGTTGATGGACTAGCCCTGCAAGGCTTACAATCCAGCACGTTATAGGATTTTTAGACCTATTGACCGATTTGCACTAGTTCAACTACTCTGGATGTTTAGTAATTGGATGATTTTCAGGGAAGGCAACCATGGGAACTTTTCATCCGGACGATCCAGACGTACAAGCAATTAGACAACGCTTGCAAGATCACCGTACTAAATATTTGAATACACAGCTCGCGTACGGCTTGAACTTTTACGAAGCATACGGAATATTGCATGCACCTGATGATAAAACTATCGAAGACTATGACCGTGCCTTTAGAACCGCTGCTCTTTATTGTTACGGCGAAGGAATTCGTGAAATTATATATGCACTTGGCAATGGTGCTGCTGAACGTTTAGCACAAGCTGGACTATTCGATCAGTTAGTATCAGATTTTGTTTCCGACGATACAATGATCCATTCACTTGATTACGTGCTCGAGGATGGAAGAACCACTCTTCTCAGCCCGGAAACATTATCTTCTGTTCTCGTCACGGCAGCAACTATTGACCGAGATCCCGCATACAACGCTCTCGATTCAGCACTTGACGATGGAGCAATCAAACATCTTGCTGATGCAGGACTTCTCGAGTCAACGTTGCGATCCATCGCAAACACGGGAACAAGCGCTGCGAATTATGCGCTTCATTATGCGTTCGGATCATCAGCTGAGTTCAGTGAGGGCGACTTCGGATTTATTGTTGATTTGCAGACAGTTAGATCAAATCACCGTTCCGAATACGACCTCACCGCATTATTTCTTCGCGACAAAGACTCTAAACCGGGCCGAGGAAAACTCATTGCGATAACCGAGCCAACGCAAATACACGCAGGAGAAAATCCAATCAAAACTCTTGAAGAACGAATTGCTTGGGTTCCTACACAAGCAGAACTCACCGCGAATGGTAGTCAGGTAGGACGCAAATTGAGTCAGGCAATTGGGCACGAAAACGTTACACATCTTCTTCTCACCGATCTGTCTTTGACTCTCTAGTTTGTTAGATTCTAAAACTTGAAAATCATGGACGGGCCTCAGCATTTCCCACCACACCGCGATCCCATTGAAGTATGTCGGGAAAGGGCTGACTGGCCTGTTTATTTTGACGAGAACACCATTCTTCCCGTGAATGCAGAGAAAACGGAAACAAAAAATCGTGTTGTCCTTCCGTTTTTCGCGCAACGAATACGAGAGATGGCTGAGGACGGGTTTCCTTTCCCACTTGATCGTATTGATGAAATGATCGAACTTGCGACGATCATCAAAATCAGCGATTTCCATAAAAAAGAAAGAGCGAGTCGCAAGAAAGAATCTGAAACTGCCATATACCGACCTGAATTTTTTCGGATCGTATCAGATGGTCATGAAGACTTTCACCGCGGTTTAGAAGCACGACCGCGAACGTTAATACATGAACTCGTTCATGTAATTTCAGGACATAGGATGCCATCGGAGTATTTCAATGTCCACGAACAGAGCCCTACTCATAATATCGTGAATCTAGATGCTAAAAATGCTCTTTTACTTGAAGCATTACGACCCGAAATGAGAAGCAGACACGATCTCTTCGCGGATTTAGACGAAGCAATGACCGAGACGCTATCGCGATGGATTGTTTCTGATCTGCGTCCAGACTTTGGTGATATGACCTGTCGTGAATTCTTTCGTGGTCCCTCCGATGTAAAGTATTCAGCGTACTTCGAAGAATCTTATTTTTTTGAAAGAGTGCTGGGCGACATGCCCCTAGCACCACTAGCTAGGTTCTGTTTTACCGATTACACTTCTCTCGATCCACCCGGAGAACGAACACCGTCCTATCAAGCATTTGCTAATACTTTAGGCCGGCATATTAAAGGTGGAATCACAGGACTTACACAACTATCGGAAATCGATAACCAACTACCTGTCCTTCTGTTTATCCCGCCAGAAGTACTCACCACAAAGTGGAAGCTGCTCCGGGCAGCCAGCAGTAAGAAAAAGAAGTTAGTGGCGTACTTAGATACTGTTAGCACAATGACAACGGGGTGGCGCAAAGAGCAACAAGCGTTTGAGGAAGAATTTGGTACGTGTGAAATTGCGCAAGCCAACTCAAGCAATGCACGCCTCGTAACCGAAGTGCCTACAATCAGTCCAGAAGCCAAAGAAAAACGTGATGCAGGAATTGCGCAGGCACGCGAGGTGTACCCGCTGCGAGTGCGAACACCAAATACTCCACCTTCAACAACACGCTTGGATCGAGGCACCGAGATACAAAGTCCTGATCGATAAAGCCAGAACTCGATGCATTAATTCATGCTGTTTTATTTAGCAAATAGACGGAAAGCGTAAATGCAGAGGATCGGATTCCTCGCCTTGATGTGGATTCGGACCTTCCGACAAATCCTGAGATGAATGCTCGGACGGTAGCGGCATCCCCAACTTCTTTCGCATTACTCGAGCAACGCTACGAGGAACCTTCTCTAATTCTCGTTCAACTTTTGATTCATCGGGAAGTGTGCCGCCATTTTCTCGCTTGATCTTATCGATGGCGCCCTCTGCAAGTTCAGTATTCCTCATTCGATTATTGTGAATCTCCACCGATCGGCCGTTGCACTGACCAACAAAGCCAAGAAAGTGCGCATGAGATCCAAAATACTCATTAATGATTTCAACACTTGGAACAATCTCTTTCGGCACTCCAGCACCACGGGCGGCGTCAGCGTCAATAATTAATTCTTTTTCGGTTTTACCATTTCGCTTTACTTCGACTTCACGATATTGTCCAGCATTAATGAGATCGCGTTGAAGAGCATTTACTTCATAGAGCCTTTTTGTTGGTGGCGGTTCTGATAAACCATCAACATCCCATAGCGCGAGAAATCCACAATGAATTTTAGGTTTAGACCATTCGTTCACACGTTTTGCACGGGGTGTGCGGCTCGCAATAGCAGGATTGATTGGCAGTCCCGCACGTTTTTGAACTTCATCAAGAGCGATACGACGTTTTTGCTCTTTCGACAGTCGCGAAAAGACACTGCTATATCTATGTTTGCCCATTCCTCCGAGTTCGCGAAATTCTTCTACATCGTTCAAGGTGAGATATGACGCATCTCCTTCTTGATACTCAGGAAACTTCGCCGCAAATGCACACTTGTAATCATTCACGAGATCGTCGAGTCCAATATCAGTCATGTTCAGAGTGGCTAAGCATTCTTCCCTCGTTGCGTTAAGAACACGCACACAAATTTCGTACCACGTTTCGTTCGGTAATGACGCCGAAACATTTCTGCCAGTTGGAACAATGTGCAGTGTCCCGGGCACGATAAGTCCTAAACGAACTGCATCATCAAAATCTTTCTTTACGGGGATAACTCTTCGGCCATGATTAGCCAGCTTTGTTATATGGTCGCATACAAATCGCACGGACGCTTCAGACTCTTCTACTGACATTAGCGTTTGAAGATCACCAGCAAGACGACGGTATCCCGTCATTGCTGAAATCTCTTCATTGTAGGGAAAGAGACCAATGCAGTGTTCGTTTTCAATCTCATCTCGAGTGGGTGCAGTTACTCCTAATTGCTTACACCCTTTCTGGATCACACTTAATTTTTGTTTTGACGTTGGTAGCGTTCCATGCACGCGCTGATAAAGGACGAAGATTTTTGCAACGAGAAGTTCATCTCGCGTCGGAGCGCGCAATAACCCAAGCTCTTGCCAATCAACAGAAACAGTCCCGTCACGCGCAATGGAAAGACCCTTGACCGTAACAGGCTCATCGGGCATAACCTTCGCCCCGTTTGAAGGCGGGAACTTCACTACTAACGCCATTGATATTTCCTCCGTGAAATAGTGTTAATAACTCTAGTTTTTAACGAATGTGATCGCTTTTCCGAGCTTCCCGGCACGACCTGTTCGACCAATGCGGTGAACATAATCTTCATAAGCACGGGGAGCATCGTAGTTAACAACGTGGCTCACATTCGGGATATCGAGCCCGCGCGCGGCAACATCGGTCGCTACAAGAACTTGCACTTGGTTTTCTTTGAACTTACGCAATGCTTTTTGTCGTTGAGGTTGACTCTTGTCACCATGAATTGCTTCTGCGTGCACACCGAGTTCGTTGAGATTATCGCTCAACTGTTGCACAAATGATTTTGTTTCACAGAAAATGAGAATCTTTTCGAAATCGTCATCATCAAACATCGTGATGAGCTTGTTCCACTTTTCGTTGGAACTTTTCGCGTAGACAACATTTTGTTGAACGTTTGCAGACGTGTCACCTGTTTTAACAGAAACGTTTACGGGGTTATCCATCACAGAGTCAACAAGTCGCTTGATTGTATCTGTCATCGTTGCCGAGAAGCAGAGCGTTTGTCGATCTTGCGGAATCTTGGAAACGAGAAAACGAATGTCATCGATGAAACCCATATCGAGCATAAGGTCAACTTCATCGAGAACGAACATTGAAATATCATCCAAGTGGAGGACGCCCTGTTGGTAAAGATCCTTCAAGCGTCCGGGAGTTCCAACAACAACGTGGGGGTCACGTCGAAGTTGCATCTTTTGCTTATGGATGGAAAGTCCACCAACACAGAGTGTGGAGAACAGTTTCATTCCGGCGGTGAAACTTCGGAACTCTTGATCGATCTGCTGTGCAAGTTCGCGCACGGGCGCAATGATGAGAACTTGAGTGCGTTGACCGCGCGTCTTGAGAAGCGTGTTAATGATCGGCAAAGTAAAAGCAGCTGTTTTTCCCGTACCCGTATTTGCCATACCAAGAATGTCACGACCCTCGAGAGCAAACTTAATTGTTTGGTCTTGGATAGGTGTTGGTGTGACGTATCCTTTTTTGATGATGCTTTGGGTCAGTCGATCGTCGAATGCAAAGTCAGCAAACGAGTTCGTGATTTCAACTTCAGTTTCGGGTGTTACTTCGACAACGTCGTTGATGAAAAGGTTTGGATCGAGCGCTTTCATCTTCGAACCATAACGACCTCCGCCGCCACGTCCACGTCCACCGCCGCCTGAGCCGCCGCGTCCTCCCGAGTAACCGCCACGTGGGCCGCCGGTTGAACCGCGATGGTTTCGGAATCCGCCACTGTTGCGTTGTGATTTTTCACCACGACCGTGTCGAGGTGCACCACTGCCGGAGCTTGAGCGTTCAGAGCGTTCTGAGCGTTCGGATCTTTCTGAGCGCTGTGATCGTTCGCCGCGTGAGCTGTTGCGGTCACGATCGCCGCGGTAGTTGTTACGATCACGATCGCCACGAGATGATCCCGAACGTTCGCCTCGAGAATTATTGCGATCGCGATCGTTGCGTGAGTTATTACTGCGTTCACCACGAGATTCTGAACGTTGCGAGCTTGCGCTCTTGGCGCCGTCTGCGCGTTGAACGTTTCGGCTTGAACCTAAACCTGGGGTGCGTTCGCTGCGAGCGCCGCCGGCACGTTTTTTGCCGCCATGGGAAGATGATTTTTTCGATGATTTTTTAGGAGCGCGTTCACTAGATGTGCGCGCAGATGTATTTTCAGAAGGCATAATGCCATACTCATTTCTATTTAGTTATTCGTTGCCCTCGAATCTCGAGGGGCTTTGCTCGGTTGAGCGGTTCTCTAAAAGAAAACGAATAACAAAAGAATTGATATGACAATCATTACTCGCACAGGAGAGAAGATGAACAGTCTACTACAAATACCGCTTTTGCCCGAATTGTTCGCGGGTCTGATCCGCGAACAAATCGGGTATAGTTCTCATATCTTTTTTTGTTTCAAAAAACCCTTATTTTTATTGACTTTTTTGCGCTTATTTTGTTATAATACGTACATATGTATGATGTTGAATCAACCTGCAAAGTCATCCGTGAAGCTCTCGCGGAACTTGAGAAATCGGTCTCAACCTCACCTACAACTTCAGATATTACAGCCCTCGTTTCCACCCGGGAGTTGTTAAATTCCACGTGTGACCAGTTCCTCGCCAGGTATGAAAAGTCAGATGAATGGCGCGAGGAAGGCTTCTTATCTGCCCAACAGACCGTTGTGTACACGATGGGGTGTGCTGCAGGGTCAGTGAAACGCTCATTAGAGCGAGGCCATTTCTTGAATAGTCATCCAGCTCTCAAACAAGCAATCGACGACACTGTGATTTCATACGATCATCTCACTCCCCTCGTTCCGCTGGTCGAAGAACGCTATCAACAGTTTTTTGACGACGATGCAACGAAACTCATCGAGATGGCCAAACTCATGCCGGCCAATCAATTTTCTCGCGCAATAAGGCAATGGAGATATTTTGTCGACGAGCTCATCGAAAATGATGACGAGGAACGTCGTTATGAACAACGCTTCTTGCATATTTATGAGGAAGAGTTGGGTTACTGGAAAATCGAAGGAAAACTCGATCCTGTAACAGGAACCATTCTCAAAAAAGCGATCGACGATATTCGCAGCCAATTGTGGCAAGCAGATCACGAAGCACAACAGACTCAATCCGCCGAATCCGACGATGTATACACGTCGGAAATGCAAAAAGCGGATGCAATTGGATATCTCGCACAAGGGTACGTCACCGCATCAATCGCAGCGAGTACTCCCAAAGGAGATAATCCAGAGCACAAACCCTGGTTCGCCTACAAAGTCGCCGATCCTGAATCCATTCAGGACAAAACGTTCCACTACCACGCATCGCCAGCTCTCATTGCCGATATTGTGATCGACATCAACGATCTCAAACCCACGAAATCAACGCAACCATTCATTAAGAAATGTCTCACGGAAGTCACTCCTTTTATCAGCGCACACTCACGAGGTTATCTCGAACAAATCCTGTGCGATTGTGCAATGGAAGCACCGATCAAGTTCACCAATGGAACTTATGATCTCGGCCGAAGTGTTCGAACTGCTCCTCCACGCTTAAAGAAACAACTACTTCTCGGCCAAAGCACCTGCTCAATCGATGGATGTATCACTCCCGCGAAATGGTGCGACGCACACCACATTCAACATTGGGCCCACGGAGGTATAACCTCACTCGATAACCTCGCTTTGATTTGTCGACGGCACCATTTAAATGATGCATAACAACAAAAGCTTTGCTGAACGAACAATACCGAAATTAAAACAAAAACCGAGACCCATGGCGCGAACGGGTTGATCTCAATCAATATTGATATACAGAAACTAGCGGTGGCGAGGATCCTCGGCATCGACATTCAAATTGAATTTTTCGATAGCTTTTGTCACGATGTGCGGATCAATATCGCCCTGTTGAGCTAATCCTTCTAACACGGTTGCAACAATATGCCCTGCATCGATTTCAAAGTGTCGACGTAGCGCTTCGCGCGTATCCGAAAAACCATAACCATCTGTACCCAACACCAAATATGGCGCAGGAACAAAACGAGAAATCATATCCGGCAACGTCTTGACATTATCGCTGACGGCGACCAACGGACCCTCTACCCCACCGAGAACATTTTGCACATATGAAACCTTCGCAGGAGCTTCCGGATGCAAACGATTCCAGCGTTCACATTCCATTGCATCTTCACTCAAAGACTTATACGACGTCACACTATAAACATCAGCTGCAACATCGAACTCTTCCGCCAAAAACTTCTGCGCTTCTAACGCGCCGAGCATTGCCGAACCCGAAGCCAAAATGTTGGCGTTGTGCTCACACTTTTTCTCTTCGCGCTTGTAGAGATAAATTCCCTTAACGATTCCCTCTTCGATTTCTTTTTCAGCAACCGTCCCCAAACCAGGCATTGCAGGCTGAGGATAATTCTCGTTGTACAGCGCCAAGTAATAGAAACAATCTTCTGGTTCGTCACCGTACATTCGCTTGATACCATCGCGAATAATGACAGCCATTTCGTATGCAAATGCTGGGTCGTACGCTCGACAGTTCGGGAATGTCGAGGCCAAGACTAACGACTGACCATCGCAATGCTGTAAACCTTCACCTGTCAGAGTTGTTCGTCCTGCCGTTGCACCGAGCAAGAAACCTTTTCCGCGTGCGTCACCAAAGGCCCAGATCAGGTCGCCGACACGTTGGAAACCAAACATGGAGTAATAGATATAAAAAGGAATCGTTGTTTCACCCAACGTTGAATAACTTGTACCCGCAGCAGTGAAACTCGCCAACGAACCAGCTTCGGTAATTCCCTCTTCTAAAATCTGGCCTTCTTGGCTTTCTTTATACGACAACATCAAACCAGAATCGACAGGATCATATTTTTGGCCGTGAGCCGCATAAATTTTTACTTCACTGAAGAGTGCA
>CAZFAO010000002.1:0-20306 GCA_964516875.1 uncultured Burkholderiales bacterium | reverse complement strand
CGAAACCAAATGTGCGTCCCTCGTCAGGAATAATAGGGACAACACGCTTGCCCACTTCTTTATCGCGCAACAACCCGCGCAATAAACGACCAAACGCCATTGTCGTCGACGCTTCAATCTTGTCACCCGTGCCCACGAGTACATCGGCATAGATTTTGTCGTCGGGAATGACCGACGTTTTATTGCGCACAACACGCTCGGGTGAAAATCCACCCAATTCATTGCGTCGTGCAACAAGGTATTCATACTCTGGTGAATCAAAACCAGGATGGAAGTATGGAGGCAGACCTTCTGCTTCGATCATTTCATCGGTGATGTCATCTTGGAGACGCAAAGTATTGCGGAAGCTCTTAACCTCATCGATGTTGAGCTTCTTGATTTGGTGTGTTGCATTGCGCGAAGCAATTTGTTCACCAAGAGTCCAGCCCTTAATTGTTTTCGCTAAGACAACAGTTGGCTTCCCGTTGGGTGTTGTTGCCTGCTTATAAGCAGCGTACACCTTGCGGTAATCGTGACCACCGCGAGGAAGACGCTGGATTTCTTCGTCCGAAATAGCAGAAAAGATACGCTTGAGTTCTTCGTTGTCACCGCAGAAGATTTCGCGAATCTCTGCACCTGTTTTGGTGGCGAGACTTTGGAATTCACCATCGACAGTTTTGTTGAGCTTGTCGATGAGAACACCGTTGGTATCCAGATCAAAGAGTGTGTCCCATTCGCGTCCCCACACAACCTTGATGACATTCCATCCGCACCCACGGAACAGCGCTTCGAGTTCTTGAATGACTTTCGAGTTTCCGCGCACGGGTCCATCGAGACGCTGCAGGTTGCAGTTAATAACAAATGTTAAATTATCGAGTCCTTCGTTCGCGGCGATGCGCAATGCAGTTACAGATTCGGGCTCGTCCATTTCGCCGTCACCACAAAATGCCCACACGCGAGAATTTGAAGTATCAACAATTCCGCGGTTGTGCATATAGCGATTAAAACGCGCTTGATAGACAGAGTTGATCGGGCCAATACCCATCGAGACAGTCGGAAATTCCCAAAAGTCGGGCATGCGTCGAGGGTGAGGATAACTTGACAATCCCTTCCCTTGCGTTTCACGACGAAAATAATCCATCTGCTCTGTCGAAACACGACCTTCTAAGAATGCGCGTGAATATATTCCCGGTGCAGCGTGCCCTTGATAAAAAATTTGGTCGCCAGGACCGTCAGCATTTTTTCCTTTAAAGAAATGGTTGAATCCAACTTCGTACAAAGAAGCAGCCGATGCATACGTAGAAAGGTGTCCACCCAGACCATCGAATCGGTGATTGGCGCGGTCGACCATGGCAACTGCATTCCAACGGATGATGGAGCGAACTCTGCGTTCCATATTTTCATCGCCAGGAAACTCAGGTTCATCGGCAGAATCGATGGTGTTGACATAATCCGTGGTGATGAGATCGGGTAGATCAACACCCAATGCTCGAGCGCGATCAATGGAATGCGTCAGGAGATAGTCAGCTCGGCCAACCCCTCGCTCGTGAACGACTGCGTCAACGGAATCGAGCCATTCGGCGGTCTCATCTGGGTCCACATCGGGGAGTTGTGTCATGGGCTACAAATCTAGATCAAACCAGGCTTCAAGGGGCATTTCTGGCGCTTGACGGTGTTTGCAAAGGTTCACCTCAGCTATTGAGCAGGCACAGGAGTGAGTGCGATGACAGGGATAACTCGATTCGCATTTTCTCGATACTCTTTGAATCCCGGCATGGCTTTTTCTTGCCGACTGTACAATTGCGTCCGCTTCGGTTCTTGTGTTATTTCTGCAATGCAATCGATTCTTTGATTGCCCACTTCAATAGTTACCTGCGGAGCTGCAACGATATTGTTGTACCACTTGGGATCGTCGTGTGCTCCACCTTTCGAAGCAATGATGATATATCGATCGCCATCACGGAGATATACGAGTGGTGTGGTTCGTAATTTGCCTGTTTGCGCACCGATCGTGGTCAGCAAAAGCATGTTCGCTCCATCAAACGGGCCACCCACGACTCCCTCGTTTTCACGAAACTCTTTGATGACTTGCTCATTAAAGTCCAACATGTTACTCATCTGCATTTCCCAGAATGACTTTCCTTATACTTTCACATCAAATTCGACGAGCGCATCAACGAGTTGAGGGGCGCTGGTGAAGATAATTCCGTTAACGCCAATTTCAATTGCAGCTTCGACGTTATGTGGATTGTCGTCGATAAAAACGCATTCACGCGGCGAACAATCTAAGCGTTGCAAACCGATTTCAAATATTTCTTTTTCCGGTTTAATAAAACCCACTTCTCCAGAAATGACAATCTCGTGAAACAGTTTCTCAAGATCTTTTTCCTTCATGAGTTTACGCAATCCAGGTCCACCCGAGTTCGATAACAACCCCACTTTGTACGCATCACCTGCTCGTGTAATGAGATCGATCACATCGTCATCAAAAATATTTGTAGATCGAAATGCAGTATTAATATCGTCAGCGCTTTGA
Organism: uncultured Burkholderiales bacterium; assembly: GCA_964516875.1. Taxonomy (GTDB): domain Bacteria; phylum Actinomycetota; class Acidimicrobiia; order IMCC26256; family JAGPDB01; genus JAGPDB01. The sequence continues at coordinate 17,791 of CAZFAO010000002.1, read as the reverse complement.
CCACTCTCTTTGCTCAAAAGCTCGATGAATTCTTCACGAGTGATGATTCCGCGATCATAATCAGCTGCAGCGTCATACCAATAGCCTTCGCGTTTGTAATTATTATCGGCGAGCCATTTTTTATAGGGGTCAACGCGGATAACGTCAAAAAAATCAAAGAGTAAGGACGTAATCATTGTTACAAGATTACTTTAGATTTTATCCGTGAGCAGCTTCGCGCAATATTGCTGTGTCGATCTTGCTCATTTTCAACATGGCCATCATGACACGCTGCGCCTTTTCCTGATCTGGAATTTGCAGCAAGGTAATGAGTTCTTGGGGAACGATCTGCCACGATATTCCGTACTTATCTTTCAGCCACCCGCATTGTGATTCTTGACCTCCGTCACGGGTGAGTGCATCCCAGAGCTCATCGACTTCTTCTTGCGTTTCGCATCGAACGGAAAAGGAAATCGATTCGTTGAAATGAAAACCCGCATCACCCCCGTTGAGGATTTGGAAGGGGCGACCATTGAGTTCAAAGTTTGCCGTGAGCACAGCTCCTGGTTCTCCGGGACCACCTTCACCATAGCGACTCACTTCTAAAACTTTTGAGTCAGGAAAAAGCGACACGTAAAAGTTCATTGCTTCCTCGGCATTGTCCACGAACCAAAGACACGGTGTAATTTCTTTCGACATAACGGCTCCTTACAACTTTTGATAAACGGCTTCTGCAACCTTGGTTAGTACTGTTGCGCAAATAATAATGACGACCAATCCAATGAAACCACTTATCTCGATCGAGCTGCCAAATACAACGTTCAGCACTCCAAGAAATATGAATTTTGAAATGAACATAACCGCCCATACACACAGGACTAATGCTTTTGTATTTTTCGTCCCATCCTCGCGCGTAAAATATCGCACGATCCATCCCTTAAACATAAACGTGGGATACACCAAGGACTGCATCACGAGCGCGGCATAAAATGTCGTTGAATAACTCTTGGTCGCAAGAATGTCGGTGTAGTCATTAAAGAATCCAAACACGACAGAATAGATAAGCGCGCCGACTAGCATTTCTCGATAGACGTCTTGGGCGAAAGTGGAGCGTGATGATGTCATGGTCGAATTCTAACGAGACACGCTAGACGTAAGAGAAAACTGAACGGAAATGATTATGCATTCGATTCAGTATATGATTTGAAACTATTGAGAATGGCTTGCCAGCCGTCTTTCTGCATTTCGATTGGATTGATAGATTCGGCTTCAAAGGTGATTGAGACCTTCGTTGAGTTGCCTTCATCTTCGAAGCTGATACTGACATTTCTCCCATCAGCAATTGTGTAATCGATATGCTTGAATTCATCGATGGAGTTGTACGTGCCTTCAAAATCGAAGCCAAAACTTCCATCTTTTGCTTCCATGCGGGATTGGAGTTTTCCGCCAACGCGTAAATCGTTTTGTGCGCTTGGGCAGTGCCAACTCGGATCCGCTTGGTTCCATTGCGTGATGTGTTCAGGCGAATTATAAAACTCCCACACCTTCCTCACATCTGCATCGATTATCGCTTCAATATCTATTTGTGTACTAGTCATGTCCACATTTTAGGAACACAACACCGTTGCGCGTCAATTACTATGGTGATTATCATTGAGGCGCCTACAATTCCAGCTTCATTGCTTTGCATAAGTGGTTAAGTCCAGTAATGGGCAGCCAAAACAGTGGGCATTAATCATGCTGCTGGGGATCTAGACAATCTCGTGGCTGTCTTTAGTAATCTTGGGATAGTTTCGGAGAAAGCAACATTTCTAACAAAGGAACCCATATGAACTCTACAAAGATCCTCGCAATAAGCATTTTGACATGCATAGCTATATCTGCATGTAGCTCGTCTACCGATAATGCCAATAAAAACAAAGCAGCTTCGAAGAAAACTTCAACAACCATCCAAAAGTTAAACCAAGATGATATAGACAGTGCAATTAGCAGTATGGAAGAGTACCTTACTGCTTATTTTGCAGGAAAGTCTCAGGAAGCCTGCGAGCTTGTAACTAATAATTACAATAAAGAACGGGTAACAGATGACGACGCGCCTGACACCTGCGAAGCCCAAGTGACACTAGGGAGTGAGCTTGCCAAATCTTTTGGCTTTGATTCACCTAGCTTTGAATATTCAGGACGAATTGTTGGCAAAACTGTAATTGTAACTATTAAATCTGATGATGCTTCCAACGAGGATTATGAACTTATTCAAGATAAAGAACAGTGGAAAATTAATTCAAAGCTAGCGAAAAATCTTGAGGAAAGTTATACGGAAAAGCGAAATAAAATTGTCGATGAATGGAATGACCTTTCGCAAGAGGAAAGAGACTCGTGGGAAGATTTTGACGCATATGCAAAATCTAAAGGGTTAGAACCTGAACCTACAGAATAATCTTTCGCAAAATACGTATCCACAACCTGCACTTATGTCTGTGGGCGATACAGGATTCGAACCTGTGACCTCTTCCATGTCGAGGAAGCGCTCTAACCAGGCTGAGCCAATCGCCCCTGGTTGGATGGAAGAATCTATCAGACCCGCGATCGAGAATAGAAATCTACGCTTTTATGTATGCGACGTCGCGACTAATTGCAGCAAAAGATAAACGTGAGACGTATATCTACGACTCACTAAACAATCGTTCGGTCGACGCAACATCGGCACTACCGCTTTCGCGTGTGCGCTTGAGCTCGTAAAAATTCGGGAAAGCAATCATTGCAGATATCCCATCCCATAGCGCCAAGCCTTCTTTGTGATCGGGCAAGACCGAAATCACAGGACCAAAGAAACCACGCGGGCCATCTCCCGATTCAATACGCAACACCGGCGTTCCAATATCTGTGCCACACACCTCAAATGCTTCTTGCATATATTCTTCAATCACCACATCAAATGATTCATCATCTTCAGCTTGCAAGTGCGCTGTATCGAATTTCAAGGAATCCAAAAGGAAACTCAACCACTCGATTGTCGTTTCACCCTCGTTGTGAATCTTGTGACCCACTTCTGTGTACAAACGCGAAACTGCTTCGTCGCCATATTCTTTTCGCGCTGATTCCATCACACGAAGGATTCGGTGCGTCTGACGTGACGCAGGAGCATACGGTGAATCAGAATCTTTATGGAGAACATCATTCTTGATAGCCAAACTAAATGGCTTAAAAATAACGGTGAGGTCTCGGTCTTTGGCAACGTCGATCATCCACCGCGATGTAATCCAACACCAGGGGCAGATAGGGTCAATATAAAAAGAAACTTGCATTTCCACATTCTAGCTGGCTGGATTAGAACGTATAAATGACTACTTCCACGGACGGAAAAGATCCTATAATTTCTGACCCTACAATAATTGCTATCCGGCTCGTCAAGCTCCATACGGCGTTACATCGAACCGTGATGCTCTGCAAAGACTGGCAAAAAAATTGTGCAGAATCTCCTTCGAAGGCATTTGACAATGTATGGCCTTCTCTCAACTTAGAATTAGGAAAAATTTATCAACTCTCCCACGATGAAAATTTCCCTCACACACTCGATACACTTGTTGAAAATTATTCTCATGTCGACAAACAAGACATCAGAAAAGCTATTGACGATTTGCTCGAGACGACGTTACTTCTCGACGGGATTGTCGACATCCGCACGATTGGAGCATACCCAATTCCTGACGAAGAAGATAAAGAGGAGTGGCTGGATAAAATATCTTCTTTTGCACGCAGCTATTTCAGCGCTTACAATGCAGCGGGAAGAACGTTCCAAAATGCTACTAACGCCAAAATATTTCCCTGGATCACACCAGTGCGACCGCCTGTCATCGACGTGAATATAAATATCGCGCAAGCAGCAACAGGCGCTTTGGGTGAACCATATTTATAGGATCGCTTCTCTTTTTACATGATTAGATGGATTGATCCAATCCGAGAGTAAATAATCCCTGAGGTCTCTTTGAGGAACAGGATTTGAAAAAGTACGTTTCGCAACTTCCGCGAGAAGTACGAAGGGATCAACTTCGTGTTGCGTACAAAATTCTAGATACGCCAAAGCATGTGCTTTGTTTGTACTCACTGGCCGATTCGCCATAATCAATCCTTTGAAAATGAAACAACGATTTTCTCACGAATGACCATCCGGGTCAATTTGCCCGATTTAAGAACTTTGGAAGGCCTGGCCTCCTGAGGAATGGAGCGGACGACGGGATTCGAACCCGCGACCCTCACCTTGGCAAGGTGATGCTCTACCACTGAGCCACGTCCGCATTGGAACGACCACGATAGCACGGAGTCGCTCGTAAAAAGCAACTGACTATTCTGGCGTTGTTTCGCGCACTCCTCGCTGCTCGACAGGGATTGCCCTGCAACTAAATGCGCAATCTAACTCGAGTTTTTCTACTGTTGAAATGACATCGGCAACGTTCTCGTCAGCAACCAATGCTGCCACACTCGACCCTGCACCAGAGAGCCAACTCGCGACTGCCCCGGCTTCCAAAAATGTTTCATAGGCCTTTTTCGAGGGAAGGCATCCTTCAAAACGCACGGGCTGATGAATAACATCATTGGTTGTAATGGCTAAAACTTCGTCGTTAAAAGTGTTCGACGCCAACATCGCAACCAACATGGCAACATTACCCACCGACTGAACAAGTTCTGCTTTCGTAAATGTTTCTGTAATTGATTCGCGTGATTTTTCTGTCGACGACGTCAACTCAGGTATAAACAGAACAAGCTGTAAACCTTGCGCTTCAGGATTGCTGTCGAAACGCATCACATGACCAGACGTTGTTACACATAAACCACCGTAAGTCGATGCTGCCGCGTTGTCATCATGGCCTTCTATATCTCCCGCAATACGAAATGCATGATCGCGCGCATCGTGTTCGGTCATTCCATTTTGTAGCAGCGCAGCATATGCACCAGTTACGCGAGCAGCAGCAGAAAAGCCAAGACCGCGTGCGTAAGGAATATTCGATTGTGTCCAAATTTTTTCAAGCGGAGTAACACCATCGGCTTTGCGATAAGCACTCACGGAGGGATGAGCTTGCGTTGCTGGTTCCCACGCTCCCCCTTTGGGTTGTTCGTTGAGAGCAAGAGAAAAATCAAGACTGAGCGCAAGTGCTAGTGCATCAAAACCTGGACCAATATTTGCTGTGGATGCAGGAGCAGTAATAATCATCGGTGTACTTTACACGTTTACGAAAAGCACTGTCGCGCACAATGCGAAACGCACCTAAAAAAGACTGATTTTCGATTGAAGGCGCTCATGGTAATCTGTACGGAGTAGCGCCCATCGCGCACCACGGAAGGCACCTTATGATTTTTCGACGTTCTTATGCCCGTATCGTTTTATGCATCATCGCGATTGTTGCAATTGCGGGAATGTCATTTACTTTTGCCGCTGAGCCGGTTCAACCAGGACCAGATACCGTGTTGCAATATTCACGCACAGCTAACCGAGCGAAACCCGCAGCACTCAATGGTGCTGTTATTAATCGAAGCGTCTACGTCTTTGCCAAACCAACCCCAAAGCCAGGTACGCGTGTTTCAAGCGTTTATTTTTATCTCGATTATAAAGGTAAGTATTCAACACCGTACCCCTGGATGAACGATTCATCATCCCCATACGATTACCTCGCTACCGCTCCAGGAGCTACTCCACGTCCTGCAGATTCAAGAACTATTTTGGATGGAGAGCACACAATTACTGCACGAGTGAACTACAAAGACGGAACATACACAATCCACACTGCACAATTCTCCGTCGACAACGTCATCGTGGATCCAACAGTGACGCAATACACAGGACCCACAACACCGCCATCGGGAACTGCGACAACGTCGCACCCCTCACTAGGAACCACTTCAAGTACCGCTCCCGCCACAGCACCACCCGCTGATCCATCAACAAGGGCGGGATTCTCATTGCGTTGGAATGATGAATTCAACGGAACATCCCTTGATACATCCAAGTGGTTTGTTTACCCATGGCAACTTTCTTACGACCGTTCGTGTTACACCGCCAACAATGTGTCCGTCGGTTCGGGCGTGCTCGACATTCGAACATCACAAGATGGAGCATGCGGCAAACCCTATTCCTCGGGATATATCCGCAACACAGAACTCGCCAACCAACTCGTCAGTCCGACCGAATCTGCCAGCGGTGTCCTGCGCATGGAAATGCACGCGCAGATGCCCACGTGGCAAAAGGGAATCTGGCCTGGACTCTGGTCACGCAACAACAGCGGCGATCCTCTCTATGGCGAAGTTGACCTGATTGAACAATGGGGAAATGAAGCAGCGTCATCCGTTGTTGTCGTCACGTCCCACTTCACAAAAGCATCAAGTCAAAAAGCAAACCTCTTCACAGCAAGCTCAGCTCTCGATCAGGGGATGCACACTTACGCAACAGAAATCGACATCAACAATGGCGGTGCAGTGCGCTATTACTTCGATGGACAACTCATTGCAACCCACACGGCAAGTTCAATTGCTGGCCTCACGCAAGAGAATTTCCTCACGATGCTTAAAGGGAAATGGGATGCACGCGTGATGGTACAGACCACGGGCGATCAACAAGCATATGCAGGCGGTGGACGCGACGATAGCGTGAAGCTGGTTGATACCCACATGAAAGTGGACTGGGTTCGTTACTATCTCAAAAACTAAACGCCAGTAGAACCAAAACCACCCGTACCACGATCTGAATCTTCGAGGTCATCGGTAATTTCCCAGTTGATGGTTTCGTATCGTTGAATAACGAGTTGCGCAATGCGATCGCCTTTATTAATAACGAACGTTTCCATGGGGTCGTGGTTGATGAGGATGACCTTAATTTCATCACGGTAACCAGAGTCGATCAAACCGGGTGAGTTCAACGCAGTGATACCCGATTTAATGGCGAGTCCACTTCGCGGTTGCACGAAACCTGCATAACCTTGCGGGATAGCTAATGCAATACCCGTAGACACGAGGACACGTTGACCGGGTTCTATTTTGTAATGATCTGCTGAGCGTAAATCGTACCCTGCGTCCCCTCTGTTTTGTGCAGCTGGTGGCTCAATCGTTGGATCGATGAGCTTGAGAGGGATGGTGAGAGTGTCGTTGGTTGCGTCGTGAGTCATGTTGTTAAGTCTACCCGCAACTGATCGATCGTTTCTTGGCTGAGAACTTGGTTTCGCTCATAAGCAGGGTGATTAATTTCGAGAGCCACGACATCGCTTGTGGCAAGAAAGGCTTCACGCTGTTGGTCCGTAAACGCAAAGTTCACGTAGTGAACCGTCGTGGTGATCTCTTCCTCGCGCGAGAGTCGATCAGCACCGGGCTCATAAGCACTCACGGAAATCTCACCGAATGTCAGAGCGATATGGTCTTGAATTCCCGGCAACTTGGGTAGCCATTCACGCAATTCATCATCGTTGACGAGTTCAATCATCAACGTGGCTTTGAGTTCATTTCGCGTTGGTATCAATTCGTTGTAAATATCAATTTCATGTTGAATACGTTCATCCGAATTGATTTTCTCTGCTCGTGCCATTTCTTGAATCTGTAATCGCATTGTTTCTTTATTTTCAAAAATAAATGTCACAATTTCCCCGACGTGTACACGACGATTCTTTTTCATCGCGATGATGCGCGCACGAAACTCATCGCGCTCGCGTTCGTAAGCTCGCTGATCTGAAATATCTTCCAGTACTAATTCATTCGCCATTGTTGCCTTCCTTTTCCTTCAACGCTAAGTGCGTAAATCCATACGCTGCTGCTAATACTTCAATCGGATGCACGGGGACACGATCCGTATCTTCTTTAATAGCCGTATTTGCCAAGTTGCAATCGCCCGCAACTAATTCAGAATCTTTCTTATTAATAAAGTCCATCAACGGTTTGGCAATCTTTTTCGCCATCTCAACATTTTCTTTGCGCAATCCCCACGTTCCATCAATGGCTGAACATCTTTGAGTCATTTCGACTTTGGCGCCGGTGAGTTTCATCAATTGCATTGAACGCGGTCCCATATTTTGCGCTTGAGAATGACAGGGTTGATGCCACGTATTAGTAGAAAATACTTGCCCAGTAAAATCTTTGTCGAGCGGATCTTGTTTGTGTTCGATCATAAGATATTCAGAAATGTCGTATGTGTTTTCTGCCACGAGTCGTGCGTCATCAGAATCGAGATAATCAGGATAATCTTTTTTGAGAACATATCCACACGTTGGTTGTGGAACAATAACTTTGATCCCTTCCTTCACATACGGTGCAAGAACCTCAACGTTCTTTCGTGCTTGAGCGAGGAATTTGTCATCGTCGCCAGCATCAAGCCACGGCATTCCACAACACACTTGACCTTGTGGCAATGCACAGAGGGCGCCGTTGTGTTCGAGAACATCAACCATGGCATGACCGACACTGGGCTGCTGATATTCAACGAGGCACGTGGGGAAAAGTGCAACAATGCCCCGTGATTTTTGCGATTTTCGTGGAGTATGTTTTTTGAACCATGTTGAAAATCGTTGCTTGGAAAAAGTCGGAAACAAACGCTCTTTAGCAATACCCGTTGTTGCTTGGATGATGGAACGCGCAGGCTTAATGGTGTTACTGCGATTGACAATACTTGAAAACGTCGTTGCAACTTTCCCTTGCAAATCAGTGCGAGCAAGTAATCGCGAACTGCGCGTTGTTTTCTTTTCGTTTTGCATGATCGATAATGAACGCAACATCAGTCGCGGAAAATCGATCTTCCACTCAGCATCTTGTTCCGTGTTGTACGGACAATTCACATAACACAGTTTGCATTGAAAACATTCGTTTACGATTTGTTCGTGCTCGGATTCAGCTAAAGCATGTGCTTGGTCGTCATACTTATCATCGATGAGCTTAAAGAGAGTTTTAAAGCTGTAGCAATACTTGATACACAAACGACAGTCCGAGCACTGATCAAAAGTGCGATCACGTTCTGCTCTGGCATCGTCACGATCCCAGTACAAGTCATCCGTGGGGGCATATAAAGAAACGGTCACGGAACTATCCGATCATAGATATCAACATAAGAAGCGAGAGGACAAACATTAATCCATCTTCAATTCCAGAAACTGTTGCCAAAGGCATTTTGATGACGTTACCCAAACATGCGCATTGAAATTCTTTTTTTGCACGCAACGAAAGGACAACACCCATCAGTGCAATTCCAGAAAGCGCTGCAGCAACGAGCTGTGTCACGAGCAGTGTGGGAAATGCAAACATCGCCACACCAACTGCTAGTTGCAAAAACGGATACGCTTGCGCATAGGCACGACTGCGCCGAGCAATGATGTCATACATCGAAAAACCGTGAACAAAACTCGATAAATTAATGAGCTTAAACGAAGCAAATACAATAAAGAACACGCCCATAAACTGACAGGCCAATGCTTGCCATGCAGAGAGTTCTGCAAAAGGACCATGTCCATCGAAAGCAAGATTAAGAACGAGCGTGATGCCGATGATCACAGCAAAAACAATAACTAACTTGCCGTATTCTTTTTCGTTGTCAGAATTCGCTGCATGATGATTCGATTCATCATGCAGCTCTATGTGTGTGTGCTTCACTTAATTACGCATCGAGAGTATCGAGCGCTCCTTGAAATCGGCCAGCGTGTGATTTTTCAGCACGAGCAAGTGTTTCAAACCACTCAGCAATTTCGTCGAAGCCTTCATCGCGAGCAGATTTCATGAAACCTGGATACATTTCTGTGTACTCATACGTTTCACCGACAACAGCAGACTTGAGGTTATCTTCTGTAGAACCGAACGGCTCATCTGTTGCAGGATCACCAGCGTCTAAAAGAAAGTCCATATGACCAAACGCGTGGCCTGTTTCTCCTTCAGCAGTGGAACGAAAAATCGCGGACACATCGGTGTAGCCCTCGACGTCTGCTTTCTGTGCGAAGTAGAGGTAACGACGGTTCGCTTGACTCTCTCCTGCAAATGCATGTTTCAAGTTCTCATGGGTTCGTGAACCTTTGAGCTCCATTTTTTCTCCTTTTATTGGGGGTGGTTAATTATGCGAGGCTGCACAATCGCGACAGATACCGCGATAGACAACATCAACACTTTCGATCTCACCGAAGGCAAGAACTTCATGTGTGGGCTGCGCACTTGTGCGACGGTCCACATCGAAAACATGTTTACAACTCGAGCATACAAAATGATCGTGCGCATGCTCGACTGTAGGGTCGATGCGCACTTGACCCGTGCCGACATCAACGAGAGAAATAGCACCGATATCAGCTAAATCATTGACGATTTGATATACCGTTTTACGTGACAGCGAAGGTTGACTTTCAACGACAGTATCAAAAAGTTCATCTACTGTGGGATGAGTCATACTGTCATTGATGGCATCGAGCACAGCAATACGCTGAGGCGTCACTCGCCCACCGGACGATCGTAACGTTTTGACAAGCTCAGCAGTTGGTTGCACCCGAGCACTTTATCACTATCAACACTTTGTGTTAGTAAACAACTCACTTGTAATTCAGCGATGAGTTCCCCGGCCCGGATCAGGATCTGAGGGTGGTATCACGTGTGAGATCACCTCGAAGGTGACTCCCCCGCGAGCCAAGGTGGCCAAGGATGGATTGAGACCATGAGGCCGAGTTGTTTCGGGCTTGGCATCATCGACCTCAGATGATTCACCACTCAGCACTTCCGATTCAACATCAATGATGTGTGGCCGCTTCTTGGGTGCATTGGGAAACGATGAATCGGGCGCTTTGCTGGGTGCGGCTTTCGCTCCCTTGTTCGCAAGTGTGCGAGCATTCTCGATCACGTGATCAGAAATGACAACATAGACCCGTGGAACTGCATCATCAGTAATGACTTGTCGACCGAGTCGTTGTGCTGTCCATACCAACAGCTTTTCGACCTGTGCTTCACCAACAGTTCTCGACGGATCAATGATACTTGGTTGCGGAGATGCTTCTGCCAGATCAAGAAGGGTACTGCGTCCAGGATAGCTATTACAAATAATGATTCCAATATTTTCTGGCGTCCAAGATGCAGGTCGTAGAAAACGAAAAGTTCGAAATTGTTCTTCAGGTTGTTCTGCGACAACAGAACGAATTTGCTGACGAGGATCCAGTACTGCCCAACACTGCGTCAGCTCGAGAGAATCATTAAATTTTTGAAGTATTTTTTGTACAATATCGCCAGCTGCGCTACCAACAGACTGCACTGCTGATGGAAATGAATCCAGTTCCCCAGTTGATGCACGCTGTGCAATTCTTGTGAGTTCTGACACCTTGATGGCATCAGGCTCAATAACAACCTCATCACCATCTCCGATTGGTTTTCTTGGATCCAGACTCGTCCGTGTACTCATTTCTCCCCCTTGGTCCGTTGTCCCCAGCTAAATCAGCATAATGTGGACAAGCGAGAATATTGTACACAACAAATACACAGGAAGACACTCTATCGATCCACAGGCAACCCATGAGATTGTGTACCTATGACATTTGAAATCACCCTTGCAGACCAAATCATTGAAACAGTTCCCGAAGCTGATGGATACGAGTTAGAAGGCCCGCTCACGACCTTTTTTACCTCCGATGGCCATACGCAGCGTTTATCGTCGTGGTCGACGCGTTTGGCGAGCTATAAAACAGACCAGATCACCTCTATCAAGCGCATAAATTCATAATTTCGCTCCAGTACACACGGACGTGAAACGATAGATCACCATGACCGTTCCACCGCCACCGCCGCCACCAACGCCGCCTCCTCCACCTCCGCCACCGCCAGGAAATCACGCACCACTTCCGGGTGCGTATTACAACAATGCGTATGGACAATACGCGTCACGTCCAACACGGCCTGGGACGCTCACAGCATTCATGGTTTTAGAGTGGATCACGTTTGCCTATTGTCTTATGGCATTATGCAGTGGTCTTACGGGCATCCTCGGACTTTATGGAAGTGATGCCTATATATCTCCTTCGTTATTCACATATATTTCTAGTTTCGTCTCGATACTTTTCAATCTCGGAATTGGTGCGTGTGCGATTACGTCAGCCATCGGGATCCTCAACAATCGAAAATATGGAATCACCGCAGGACTCATTGATGTTGGATTATCCACACTCAGCATTCTTTTTGGAATTATTTCTGCAATCGTGCAATACGTTTTCCCTGACGTCATCTACGGCAGCAGCCTATTTTCCTGGGGTTCCTATTCACTCATATTTATCGTCATAACCGCTGTCATGATTCTCATACAGATCGGATGGGTAACAACAAAAGCAATTCTGATCCGACATAAATCATCGAGACAAGCGGCAGCAAACTTTCACTAAAACGTTTGAGAGTATGATTGCACTATGAATATCACGTGGTGGGAATGGGTCCTCGTTGGGTGTGGCATCGTTGTTGTCATTATCGTCATTTATGACATCACTCAAAAAAAGCATTCCATCGCACGCAACTTTCCTCTGGTGGGCAGACTGCGTTTTTTGCTTGAAGAAGTCGGTCCTGAACTTCGTCAGTATATTGTGACGGACAACAACTCTGAGTTACCTTTTTCCCGAGATGAACGACGTTGGATTTACGCTTCGGCAAAAAGTGAGAATAACTATTTTGGATTCGGCACGGATAACAACATCGAAAGCACGTCGAACTACATCATCATCAAACAGTCCACCTTTCCCTACGAACCACCAGCTGATTCGACCTTTGGAATTGCACCCGAATGGAAACTCCCCTGCGCAAAAACATTAGGTGAATCTCGCGAACGCACCCATGCCTTTGTACCGCGATCTGTTGTGAATGTTTCTGGGATGAGCTATGGATCACTGGGCCCCAATGCCGTTGCTGCACTGAACAAAGGTGTTGCGCTTGCAGGATGTTTACAATCGACGGGTGAAGGTTCCATAAGTTCCTACCATCACAACGGAGGCGAGCTCGTCTGGCAAATAGGGACAGGATATTTCGGTGCGCGCAATGATGACGGAACGTTTTCTTTCGAACGTTTTCTCGACACGGTTGGAAAAAATCCAAGTATCCGTGCGATAGAAATAAAACTATCTCAAGGCGCGAAGCCCGGACTGGGCGGTATGCTTCCGGGAGAAAAAGTCACACCCGAAATTGCTGCCATCCGTGGCATCCCTGTTGGTGTTGATTGCCATTCCCCGTCACGACACAGTGCTTTTTCTGATGCTGATTCCCTTCTCGATTTCGTCGAAAAACTCGCCGAGGCAACGGGCATCCCTGTGGGAATTAAATCCGCAGTCGGTAACACGTCATTTTTTAGCGACCTCGCAACGCATATGAGCAATGACAAAAATCGCGCAATCGATTTCATCACAATTGATGGAGGCGAAGGCGGAACAGGAGCTGCACCGTTAACATTTACCGATCACGTGTCACTTCCGTTCATGGTCGGATTTCCTCGCGTCTATTCTATTTTCGAAACCGCGGGTCTCGCCGAGAAAATTGTGTTCGTTGGATCAGGACGACTGGGATTACCCGACCGCGCTTTCCGAGCATTCACGATGGGCGTCGACATGGTCAACGTGGCACGGGAATCTATGTTGGCCATTGGGTGCATTCAAGCTCAACGCTGCCACACGGGACATTGCCCCACGGGGGTTGCCACCTCATCGGCATGGCTCAATCGCGGTCTCGATCCCGTTCAAAAATCTGTTCGAGCGTCCAAGTACATCATTGAAATGCGCAAACAGTTGCTCTTATTGTCCTATGCGTGTGGAATTGCCCATCCTGGCGAGGCAACGCCCGACATGGTTGAATTGATCCAGGGAGCCACAGGCCCCCAGCCCACGTTCGCATAACCCCTGGTTAAGCCTCTCTCCAGCGCAGATATAGGCCTTTTGGCCCTTCATATCGGCTATCTGAATGCCGAATAATAGAGATATGGAAGCTAATTCTGCTTTGCGAAGCCATCGGCTTGTCTTTTCCGTGACGTCCGGAACGATCGGCGCATGCGCATTGGCATCTACTTTTTTCCATGATGCCTATGGCCATCCTGCACTCGTCGTTCTTGCCTCGACTGCTCTGTGCATGTGGTCTGCATTAATTAGCATCTACTCACAATTCTCACAGCTCACCACAGTGCGCATGATTACAATCATTCTGGCGAGTTTAACGATTTCAACAATGATTGTGGCATCAGAAGCATCGAACCAAAGTTTGATAACAGCATTTGCCTTTTCAAGTGCGGGTATAGCAATTGCTTGTGCATCGATACAAAATTCAGAAAAGTTTGCACTCTGGTCTTTGGCCGTCATTGGTATTTCTATTCTTGTTGCGCTGATTATTTCACGCGCTGTCATCGTCCAACCCGTTGTGGCAGCATTGTGTCTCACATTACTTGCGATTGAATTTTGTCTCATCCGATACAGTTACATGCCTGTTGTCTCGTCCTTGAATGAAGCGCTTGCACGTGCAGAAATTTTTTCGACAATCACAAAGTCGTCGCGGGAATTTCACTCGCGTGAACCAGAAGAAGCAATTCGCAATATCGTCAACGTCACAAAAGCACTGGGATATATATCTGTTTCTGTTGTCTCGTTCGACCGTCGACAGAGAATCTTTGAAGATGGCGTGCCCATCCCTAATGCCATGGAAGTCGCTGTGCGTGCATCGGCAACCCGACGCGTTGCGATCACGACAGACGAATCGGAAACAAAAAATACTCGTTCACGTCAGGGTGATGTTATTGGTGTTCCTATTTGGATCAACGGACGATACTCTGCTGCACTTGTTGTGCAAACATCTTCGTTAGTAAAAGTTACGCAACGCGATTGTGAAGCCCTTGAACTCTTGGCTGACCAGGCAGGCCGCGCGCTTGAAAATGCCGGAAAAGCCGCAATGGATCGACGCGTTGTGGAACGTCTCACCGATGAATCTCAACGAGACAAACTCACCGGACTTGGTAACCGTCGTTTTGCCGATTCGATGGTCGCAACGATGAAACCCGGCGATGTTCTCGCAATGGTCGACCTCGATGGACTCAAGGGAACGAACGATATTTATGGCCACGCAGCAGGCGATGCGCTTCTACACGAAGTCGGCTTATTTCTCGCCGAACAGATTCGTAATCCCGACATGGCAGCACGTCTTGGTGGAGATGAATTTATGATCTTGCTGCGCAACGCAGAATCCAGAGCCGCAACAGCCTTAGAGCGCCTCGTGATTTTGTGGCGCAATAAGAAACTCTACGACACGACTTTTTCTATCGGGATGGCAGAACACCACCCATCACGCACGACACACGAAACAGTAGAAGCAGCCGATGATGCGCTCTACCAAGCTAAAAAGGCCGGAAAAGACCGATTGGTGGCCTCAACAACGGTTTAGAGCCGCTTAAACGGGTGTCGTATTTATAACGCTAGGAATAAGACGCACTAGACGAATAACGCGAAACGCAATATCATGGGGTTAACCAGTTGCGAGGAGCACCGCGTGTCGAATAACCAATCCCGTGAAGCAGATCCTATTGATTTTGCAGCGTATGTTTTGAGTCACGCTCGTGGCTGTGAAGAAAAAGGCGATCGTCGTTCAGCTATGAAATCCTACGCTCACGCATGGCGTGCAGCTGCGTCAGCAAACGATACCGTGATGGCAGCAATTTCTCGTGCTGAAATGCTTTCCATGTCCGCACTCATCAACGACACAATATTTTCTACGATGTTATATCGCGACCTCATTTCCACATTCACCTTGCATCATCGCGATATGGCCGCTTTTGCCCATCACGATCTCGGGAAGATTTTTCGCAACGCCTGGCAACATGGAGAAATCATCAATCCTGCCGATGCCATTAAACACTTCATTGTTGCACGAGACGAATTTCTCGAAACATGGGATGCGCGCAGCAGCGCTCTCGTCGAGATGGATCTTGCTCATATTTATATGCACGTCGACAAGCTCAAGCAAGCTGTTGCGTTACTCGAATCCGCACGTGCTACCTGGCAGAGTCTTCAAGAACTTTCCGGAGCAGCAGAATGTGCTCTCAGCCTGGGTGACGCATTGACTCTTCTTGGACGAAACGAAGACGCTGTTTTACTTTACCAACATGCCGTTGAAGATTTTGAACGTGCGGGAAATGTACAGCAAATGAATCTTGCATCGGAACGCGCCAGCGCTGACCCAGCAGTGAGTGCCGAGTAATTAATTAACCAACCATTATCTGTCGTAATTTTTCGTGAAGAATTCCGTTCGTTGATATTGCACTTCCCCCGCGGATGGAATCCTCCCCCGCAAAAGAGGTAAACGTTCCCCCTGCTTCTTCGACAATAATTTTGAGAGGCGCAATATCATAGGGTTCAACAATTGCGTCAAGCCCACAATCAATAGCTCCTTCAGCAACGAGCATGTGTGACCAAAAATCTCCGACACCACGAGAACGAGCAATATTGTCGTTCAATCGATCGAGTGCACCCTTGGCAAAATGAACCATGTTGCCAAAACTTGCTTGCACCTGATCCATTTCGTCAATTTTGCTGACATGGATTTGTTTTCCATTCACAAACGCACCATTTCCCACACTTGCCCACCATCGTCGATGCAAACTTGGTGCAGACACAACACCCATCACGGGTTGATCATCGACACATAAGGCAATCAACGTTCCCCAAACGGGAACTCCGCGCAGATAATTTTTTGTTCCATCAATAGGATCAACAACCCAGTTGCGATTATTCGCCTGCGTTTCAACACCGTACTCTTCGCCTTCAATGGAATCGTCGGGAAAGCGTTGTTTGATTGCCGCTCGGATACGACGTTCTGTTTCTTGGTCAATCTCTGTCACGGGCGATAGATCCGCTTTCGTCATGACGTTAAATTCGCGCTTGTCAAAACTCGACAACGTGTACTGATCTATCTCATCGCAGAGTTCGCGCGCAAAGGTTAGTTCTTCTAAAAAGGAGTGGCTCATATAAGCGATTCTAGTGACGAAACAAGCTTATGCGCGCAACAGTGCGGCATAGGGTCGACCAAGAGTTTTCAACTCAGCCGCTGTGATGGTCTTACATTCACCGGTGGAATGCGTGTGCAACATGGTGGCAGTTTTATTGGCGTGTGCAACAAAAATGTCTTCAATGGCATCGGCAGCTAACGAAACACATTCCGCTGGAACAAAACGCGATTCTCTCAACAGCGGAGCAACACCGACGTGGTTGAGACTCCAGACAATTTTCTCCACCACCGATGTTGTTGATTGAGGAGTGTTTTCGCGCTCAATAAGATACATCAATATCGAAGGTCCACGACGTGGAATCTGAAGATCAAATTTTTCGACATCACCCGCTTTGTTTGCAACGATGCATGTTCGACTTTCTGAATGTTCGATGAGATACTGGCGAAGCAATTGGTTTTTGGCTGTTGCGTCAACAAGTTTCATCTTCAATGTTGACGATTTATCTCCCCCGTTACGATCATCGAGAACAATTGTCCCATGTAAATTGTCGACGTCATAATTTTCGGAGAGAACATCGAGTGCTTCAGCTTCATCTCGTACGAGGACTTCAAATGACCCAGAAAATGCCCTCGTAAAATGTACAGACGAAAGAAAAGAACCAAACGAGCAGTACTTCACTGAATCGAGACAGCTCAATACATCGCGCAGTGCTGGTACTCCTGAAAATTTCTCATCGGAGAGCAATATCTCGTGCATGACGTCCATATTCATTATCATACGCGCCAAACACGTGAAAGGAAGTCATTTTCTTCTACACTTAGAAATAATGCGTATTGCAGCCATTGATTGCGGGAGCAATAGTTTCCACCTCCT
>CAZFAO010000001.1:0-162035 GCA_964516875.1 uncultured Burkholderiales bacterium | reverse complement strand
GCAACTACATTTGTCGATCGTTTGCGAAAGATCCGTGTCAGGAGGTCGGACCCGCAAGCCTCCACGAGGTCGGACCCGCATCTGTCGCGAGGACCCGCCATCCACCTAATTTCCTCATTTCCACGTATATTGCGTAAAAATACTTAATAAACCTTTCTTCCGGCTCTTTACTTTCCGAGTCATTATGACGAATAATCTCTCGGACAAGAAAGGCTTGATCGCATTGGCACATACACCTGCAAGATTTTTGGGACTCGCATTATGCGTTATTCTCGCGCTGCCCATTTCTCAGTCGTATGCTGCACCGATCATCCGCCCGGAGGCGACAGACCCGCGCATCGAAAAACTCAAGGGTGATCTTGAATATGTTTCCAAACAAGAGGCGACTGAATATCAAAAGTATTTAACGCTAAAAACGGAAAGCCAGAAAGCATCAGCGAATCTTGCATCTATCAATAAAAAAATTGCAGATACTGAAGCGCGACAAAAAGCAGCGAAAGACCAAGCTGCTGCTGCGCGTGCCGAGTTTGCAGCAGCGCAAGCTCGCTACGATGCCGCAGTGAAAGAATCCCAAGATGCACACGATCGACGAAGTAAAGCAATTGTTCGTCTCTATCAAGAATCAGCAAATCCAGATGCAGTTCCCTCAGTCATTAGTGCAAAGCCAGAAGATAGACAAGATGTGATTCGAAAATCTTCATTAATGGAAAATTATAATCAAACACAGATTGATGTAATTTCTAAAGCAGACATCAAAGCAAGTGATGCACAGGTTGAACAACTTGCACATGAAGACGCGCGCATCCGTGCAGAAGCTGCTGAACAACTCGCTGCTGACGAAGAAGCTTCGCTGCAGCCGTTACGCGCTGAATTAGCTGCAGCACAAAAGAAGGCAAAAGAAAACGAAGCTGCTGAACAATCAATCGTTAATGCAATTAAAGCTAAAAAGGCTGATTACACCAAACAGATGAATCAACTGCAAGCTGAATCAAATGCTTTGGCGCAGCAGATTAAAAAGCAGCAAGCGGGAAGCACGACTCCTGTTGCTCCCGGCAAGATGAAGCGTCCTGTGTCAGCGCCGATTAACTCACCGTTCGGATATCGAACACATCCGATATATGGAGACCAGCGCCTCCACGCTGGAATTGATTTCAGCGCTAGCTATGGCACTGCCATTGGCTCTGCAAAAAACGGGAAAGTTATTTACGCCAGTGAAATGAGTGGATACGGAAATGTCATCATCATCGATCATGGTGGTGGAATTTCAACACTGTATGCACATCAAAGTTCTTTCGCGGTTGGAGTTGGTGTATCGGTCGTGCAGGGGCAGACCATTGGATACGTGGGCGCGACTGGAAATGTTACGGGACCTCACCTTCACTTCGAAGTGCGTGTCAGTGGAACACCTGTCGATCCCATGGGTTATTTCTAAAAAAATTCGCTTGATCACGGAGAAAGCCCTCGCAGATGCGAGGGCTTTCTCCGTGAGGGCACTCGTCGAGTGAAAGACGAGGCCGCGTTTTAGTGTGAAGGATCTTTCACATATCGAAGATAAGGTTTCTTTGCATCCCAACCATCGGGAAAGAGTTCCTGCGCATCTTCGTCACTGACAGCACCCGCGATGATGACGTCGTCGCCTTGCTTCCAGTTCGCAGGAGTTGCCACTTTGTACTTTCCGCCAAGCTGCAAAGCATCAACGACGCGCAAAATTTCATCGAAGTTGCGGCCCACGGGCGCGGGGTACGTAAGGGTCAATGCGACCTTCTTGTCCGGATTAATCACAAAAACACTGCGTACGGTCATGGAATCGTTGGCATTTGGGTGAATCATGTCGTACAGTGTTGCCACTGCGCGGTCCTCGTCCGCAATGATGGGGTAGTCAACTGTGACATTTCCCACTTCTTCGATATCTGACACCCAGTTCTTGTGAGATTGGAGAGGATCGACCGAGAGAGCAAGCACCTTCACGTTGCGCTTAGAAAATTCGTTGCTTAGTCCTGCTGCTGCACCGAGCTCTGTTGTGCATACAGGCGTGAAATCCTTAGGGTGCGAGAACAAGACGCCCCAGGAGTCACCGAGGTAATCATGGAAGGAGATGTCGCCTTCAGTGGAGCTGGCTGTAAAGTCGGGGGCAATATCGCCTAATTGTAATGACATTAATTTTCCTTTGATATTGATTTTTCCGAAATTGTATTGGTTCGCCTCAATGTTGTGAGGAAAAATTAAGCGTAGTTCTCGTTATTCGTTTTGTAAAGAGCTCCACTCGCTGTGGTCGGCAATTCGGTGCATTTGACTTAGGCGGTCCATATCGATCAGATTGTTCGACCGTGGGTGGAACTTTTGCTGATGGTTTAGAGCGCAAGCTGGGATTTCGGGACGGTCAACGTATCGCATTGATTGGCGCGTCCGATGACGTCCTCGAATATTTTGAGAAAAAGTTTCCTCATCTTGAGTTCTCAACGACACTGCGCGGAGGTTTCGATCTCGTTGTGTACTTCGCGACACGTAACTCAGACCTCGCACGCAGAATTAATACATTGACGCGTTCACTTCGCGATAAGGGTGCACTGTGGATTGCGTGGCCTAAGAAAACTTCACGCATCGTTACAGATCTGAGTTTTGATGTGGTGCAAGAAACGGGACTTTCCCAGTCGCTTGTTGATACAAAGATTTGTTCGATCTCGGAAGTGTGGTCTGCGCTTCGTTTTGCACAGCGGGTCTCGCACCAAACACCGGTACCCGTCAGCGCTTAGCTAATTCGACGGATCCATTGCCTCTTTTAAAACAGCAATGACATGTTCGCGTCGTGTCTCTAAAGCCTTCTCGCTCAGCGGATCTCCATCGATCACCGCGCTGACTAGTGATGCATCCGAGAGATAGGAAAGCGATGCACCGTACCCTGTGATGAGAAGTTGGCGCGGATCGTAATTTTTCAATCGACCCGCATCCATTTCCAGTTGTAAAAATTCTGCACCCTGGTCGACCAAGGGCTTGAGCGCAGTTCCAAGCTCGGTAGAAAAAAGTGAATCGGGGTCAAGTGCTTCGCGTCGTGCAATGCGAACGAAGTAAGGGTGCTGCTCGAAGAATGTAAATGCTGCGCGCAAAAGTTTTTCAACTTGAGCCCATCCGAGAAGATCATTTCCAATTGCATCGGTCATCAGAAAAACCCAGTCAGAAAACTCGTCAAGAATCACAGCGCGATAGAGAGCTTCTTTGGAAGAAAAATGGTGCAGGATCGACGGCTTTTTAATTCCTACATCTTCTGCAATGTCGTTCAAGCTCACAGCGGCATATCCGTGGTCGGCAAACTGCTTGAGAGCAGCCTTGAGAATAAGCCCTTTGGTGTCTTGAATGCTCGTTGTCACCCATCCATTCTACCGAGTGGGTCACGTGCTTGCTTGTTCCTTGGGAAGTGGAACAAAACGACGGTGAGTACTAGATTTCAGAATAGCTAAGGAGCGCATATGAAAATTGCAGTTTTAGGAACAGGTATGGTGGGACAATCCATTGGGACCAAGCTGGTCGAGCTCGGCCATGAGGTGACAATGGGTTCGCGCAGTGCCGACAATGCCAAGGCGCGAGAGTGGGCGAGTGCAACGGGCGGGAAAGTCGCAACATTTAATGACGCTGCTGACGGGTCGGACGTCCTCTTTAATTGTACGAACGGACAAAATTCAATTGCTGCGATTTCGAGTATTGATCAATCGCGTCGAGAAGGAAAAGTGCTGATCGATGTCGCCAATGAACTTGCGGTCCAGGGAGACAAGCCGGGAAGTTTGGCAAGTGCAACCAACTCACTGGGTGCGAAGTTGCAAGCTGCGTTTCCGGAAATGAAAGTTGTGAAATCGCTCAACACGCTGAATTGTTCGATCATGGTCGACCCTTCACTCGTGCCAGGAAGTCACAATATTTTCATGAGCGGCGATGACGCCGCGGCAAAAACAACAGTGCGAACAATTCTCGAAAGTTTCGGATGGAAACCAGATGCAATTCTTGACCTCGGCGGAATTGAAAGCGCCGTTGGACCAGAAATGTTCATGTCATTGTGGCTGAACATTTTTCTTTCGGGCAACGGCGGTGAACACGCCACATTTAATATTGCTGTTGTGAAATAAAAAACCCGCCACATGAATGCAGCGGGTACGGTGGAGGTGGGGGATATCGAAATCCCCGTCCCTGTGAACCCTGCGTAGGTCTTCTCCGAGCGCAGTGACTGGAAAGATTCGATCCGCCGCTGCCAGTCACACTAACGACGTTTCTAGTTAACTAAATGTGTCCTCGTACGTAGCTAACGCCGCACGGAGCAAGCACCGTTAAATGAACCTGATGCAATGACGGTGCCTATCGCTTCAGGCACTACTTAAAATTAATTAAGCAGCTAGTGCGTAAACTGAATCTTCCGATTCTGTAGTTTCTGCATTTATGTTGTTTACAGACTCTTTAACGACAGTCTGCAACGTCGGCTCGCTTCTCCTACGGATAAGCCCAAGGTCGAAACCATGCACCCCCGTGGGCCTCTATTGTACAACAGGCGTCAAGTGGTTAAAGAAAATGGCGCAATGCTACAAAAACGCACTTACCGATAACTACGATATCTAAATGGCCGAAAACGTAGATGAATCCGATGCGCGCAAGCGTGATCTATTGCGGATCACGAAGGTCATGCAAGACGAGCTTGCGAAGAACTCAAAAAAAGTTATATCGAATTTGGATATGGTGAACCGCCAGGGTCGTGTTGCTGCGGGAACACTTCTTTTTGCTGCCGCGGCGTTACAGCTTCTCTTGCCTAACCACTTGGTTCCTGGTTTTCGGTTATTTCTTCCACCCATCGAGATCGCTTTAGGAATTGTTTTCATCTGCTGGCAAAAACTTTTTGATCAGCATCACTTATGGTTGAGGCACATAACGATTTCGCTCACTCTTCTTATTGCATTTGGAAATGCAATTATCACTGGTTTCCTCATCGAAAAACTTATTCACGATAATTCGCTGTCTGCATCGCAATTACTCATGGCCGCAGGAGTGGTGTGGTTTACAAATGTTGTCACATTTTCTCTCCTCTATTGGGAGTTTGATCGAGGCGGACCACTTGCGCGCGTTCTTAACGGTTGGCAGCACACTGACTTTTATTTTCCTCAGATGGGAATCGACACATCAACCGATGCCACAAAGCATGTCGTTCCACCACGGTGGGAACCCCATTTCTTTGACTACCTTTATTTAGCAATAACAAATGCAACCGCTTTTTCTCCCACCGATGTTCTTCCCCTCACGTGGAAAGCGAAAGCAGTGATGGGGATTCAGTCGGTCGTGTCGTTGGTGACTGTCGGACTTGTTGCCGCACGAGCCGTCAATATTTTGTAGCAACAATCATTTTCCCCGTTCTAGACTCCGGATTCCGGCCTTCAGAAGGGGGAAAGTCGAAAACTTACTTGTGACGTTCCTTGAAGGCTCGCTCGATGTCGCGGTTGGCATCTTTTTTCTTCAGGTCTTGGCGCTTGTCGTAGTTGCGTTTACCTTTGCCCACTCCAATGGTGAGCTTGACCATTCCCCGAACAAAATCCAAGCGGAGAGGAATTAATGTGATTCCGCGTTCCTCTGTGGCCTTTGCCATTTCTAAAATTTCTTTTTTGTGCGCGAGCAATGTGCGCGGTCGATCGGGGTCAATATCGCCACGTGAAAATTTATAGGGTCTAATGTGCATTCCGTAGACAGTGAGTTGATCGCCGTCGGTGCGTGCGAATGCTTCGTCGATGGAAACGTGCTTTTCTCGGAGCGACTTCACCTCGGGACCGAGCAAGCTCATGCCACATTGATAGGTCTCGGTGATGGTGTAGTCACGACGAGCCTTGCGATTGGACGCAATGAGTCCATCACCTCGGCGTTGGGCTGCATCGGGTTCTTGTGACATAAGTAATGAGTTTACCCTTTGTTGGTTCGATTTTGAGATCCTTCGCTTCGCTCTGGATGACAAAAGGAAAGCGCTCTGGATGACGGGAGGGCCGCTCTCTGGAGGACACTCGATTAGAGTGATTTTTATGACGTGGACAATTCCTACCTTGCTGGAAGCCAAAATTTTCGATGATTGTGCGGCTGCATTTCCTTTAGAAGGATGCGGCTTGTTGTTGGGCCCCACAAATGATGATGGTTCGCCAGTAGGAGAGATCACACATTCATGGCCTGCTCATAACTCGGAACAATCTGCACGGATCTACAGCGTCGACCCCAAAGATATGTTCGAAGCAACGCGTTTTGGAATGGAAAACGATATAGAAATTGTCGGTGTGTACCATTCGCATACTCATACGAAAGCGTATCCTTCTCCGACCGATGTGGCCCAAGCTGTCGATCCGAAATGGTGTTATGCAATATGTTCGCTGGCAGAGCATGACATCGAAATGAAATATTTTTTGTTATCGGAAAAAGCAGTAACAGAAATAGAGATCGAAAGATTGACGTAGTCTTTACGTTATTCAGGATGTTGTGCTCTGTCATTCAGAGCGAAGCGAAGAATCTCTCTGAAGCACCCTTCGAACGTCGAGATCCTTCACTGCGTTCAGGATGACGGGGTGAAGTTCAGGATGACGGGAAGTTAGCGCTGGATGCCGTCGTCGCGAGAAATGACAGCCCCGCTCTCTCCAATTTCAATTTCACCGGGTCCAACATCTGCAGGATTGGGTGCAACGACTGGAGCCTCGTCCGCAGCAACTGACGGAGAGGAGGCCTCGTCGGTGACAGTGGCGCGTTCCACTTGCGTGGCATTGCCAATGTCAACCGAGACTTGTGGCGCCGTTGTTGAAACAACAACTTCAACGGGCGCATGCGATTGTGTATTTACTGAAGATTGTGAAGGTGTAGGATTCGCCACCGCAATTGATGTAACGAACAGGGCTCCTGCAGCAACCATCGAAATAGGAACAAGAACTCGTCCTTTTTTCAGCATTTGGATAAAACGATGAGTCTGGAGGTCATCACAGTGCATAATACGAGCTAAACGCTCGGCAAGATCAGTTTCTTCCATCTCAAAAGCGTTTGCGAGAACAAGAAGATCTTCTTCGCGCAATGGGATGACGCCTGTCGACATGGAACGGAGTTCGTAGACCATGGATAAATAGCTCGACAACGCAATATCGACATCGCCGTGAAGGTCAAGAGGACGTGTTGCAAGACCAGCCGTCATGAACCCTGTATCCGAGTCAATAGTGACAGGAACACGAGGACCCCACACGGAATCACTTTCCTGTGAAGAATCTTTATTAATATCCATTACAGACATTTTCGACCGTTTCGGCCTGGAACTAAAGTCCATTTTCTAGCGAATAACGCGTATTGCCTGCTCGAGTCGGACGTGAGAAAACTGTAACGATGACCTAAACTATTCGGATGGCTATTGAAATAAGAATACCTGCAGTGATGAGGGCAAGCGCTGGTGGTCAAAAAACGGTGAGCTGCAAAGGAGCAACTGTTGGCCAGGTTCTCGAGAATCTTGTCGAACAACACCCTGATATCGAAGGCATTCTTTTTTCTGACAATAAAACGCTCCACCGATTTGTCAACATTTACCTCGGCCCCGATGATATTCGATACATTGGTGGTCTCGAAGCTCAATTGGGTGACGAAAAAGAACTCACCATTTTGCCCGCAGTTGCTGGTGGTTAAGTGAAGGTTGAATCTATTCTTGATCTTGTGGGTTCTACGCCTATGGTCGGAATCCATGAATTAAGTCCCAATCCCAACGTCAAAATATATTTGAAACTTGAGGGCTTTAACCCGGCGGGGTCGGTCAAAGACCGTATTGCGATTTCACTGATTGATGATGCAGAAAGCTCCGGCGCATTACAACCTGGAGGGACCGTCCTTGAGTCGTCGAGCGGAAATACGGGAATTGGTCTCGCGATGATCTGCCGTTTGCGAGGGTACCGGCTTGTCGTTGTTGTTGCCGACAATGTAACGAAAGAACGCATCGATCTTTTGCGATCCTTTGGCGCAGAAATTATTTTTTCACCGGGTGAACTCGGAAGTAACGGAGCAATTATTCGAGCACGTGAAATTGCTCAAGAAAATCCTGACTGGGTGTTGCTGTATCAATATGGAAATGAAGCGAATTCGAAAGTGCACGAACAAACAACTGGTCCAGAAATTTTGGCAGACTGTCCCGAGATTGATGCATTCGTAGCAGGACTCGGCACATCAGGAACGCTCATGGGAGTGTCGCGATTTTTTCGGAAAGCAAAACCTGACGTCAAGATTGTTGCTGTAGAACCACCGACAGGCGAATCTGTTTCGGGACTACGTTCTTTAGAAGATGGATTTGTTCCAGAAATCTTTGACCCAGAGCTGATTGATCGAAAAGTATTGGTACGTTCTGATGAATCAATTGCGCTGACTCGAAAGTTATTAAACGATTGTGGAGTATTCGTTGGTGTATCAACCGGTGCAGTTGTAGCTGGCGCAATCAGTGTTGCGAAATCAATGGAGTCAGGAACGATTGTTGCTCTCTCACCCGACGCGGGATGGAAATATCTCTCGGTGGGAATCTGGACCGACCCCGTTGAAGATGTCATCACAACATCCGAAACAGTCAATTTCTGGTAACACTATGATTACATCAGATATTCAACGATGCATCGATGCGCTGACTCGCGGTGAGCTTGTAGCGTTTCCGACGGAAACTGTTTTTGGTTTGGGCGCACGTTCTGATTCGTCGGAGGCTGTAAAAAAAATATTTGAGATTAAAGAGCGCCCAAGAGATCATCCTTTAATTGCGCATTGTGCGGATGTTGATGTTGCGCTCGCAATTTCTCCTGACGTCAGTGATGCTGCACGCGCATTGGCTCGAGAATTTTGGCCTGGTCCGATGACGCTGATTTTTAAACGTGCGCATTCAGATGCAATTTGCGATGAAGCAGTGGGTGGACACGACACAGTTGCAATTCGCGTTCCCTCGCATCCCGTTGCACGCGAACTTTTAGCACCGTGTGGTTTTTTTGTGTCTGCTCCGTCGGCAAATAAATTTGGTCGGGTTTCGCCGACGACTGCCGAGCATGTACAAGCCGAATTCGGAGACGACCTTTTGATATTGGATGGGGAGCGATCCGAAGTGGGACTCGAATCCACCATCATTTCGTGTGTGGATGAGAAGCCGCGAATTATTCGTGCGGGGGCAATTACCGCACAAGACATTCTGCGCGTACAGGGTCTTACCCTGCAAACGGGTAACTTAACTGGCGAGGACTTCCAAAATATCGCGGCGCCAGGAACGTTGGAGAATCACTATGCACCCAGCATTCCTCTGCATGTCATCACGAGCGAATCCGAGATCGAGTTTTTTGACGGAATGGAATCATCCCATTGTGCGTTGCTTGGTTTTTCCGAACCTATCCATAACTATTCTCTTGTGCGAGTCGTTCAGAATTATGACGAGTATGCCCATGAGCTCTATAACTTTTTTCGAGAGGCGGAAGATAAGGGCTGCGCCGCGATTTTTGCCGTTGCTCCCGAGGACGAAGGTATTGGTGTTGCTATTAATGATCGCCTCGCAAAGGCATCGCGTAAACAATCGTTGAGGAGCGAGGCGACCATTGAATAGTGTGAACCTTACCGATTATCAGTCCACGGGGGTATTTGTCGTACATGAACCAGAGTACGTAATTAATAATCACTCCCTTTCTGTTGTGTGTCACTATTCGGTTGGAAAAGCTGATGATGCCGATACTTCCAACTCGCTTTCTTTTACCGAAACATTTGAGTTTGTTTTTCCGGAAACTACATTCAATTCTCCCTTCGAGTCAGTGCGCGATTCTGACGAGCTCGCAGCTGCAGTGCGCCATGTGGCGATTGCTGCAGCGCCAAGCTATTACAAGGCAACTGTTGCACCGACAGTTACGATCGACTTTTCAACGAGCACTTCCACGAATGAGTGGGCGCGTTCTCTCTTCGATCAAGGTCTGCGCGAATTTCGATTTTCGAACAATCTTGACCTGGAGCGAAAAGTTGACCTTTCATGTACAAGTATTAAACCTGCACATGAAAAGTTGCTGAAGAATGAAAAAAATTCTGACAAAATTTCTAAATGTCTTGTTCCCATTGGTGGCGGGAAAGATTCGATTACCACACTTGAAGTGTTGTCACGCACAGATGTCAAGGTTCTGGGATTCTCTGTGGGAGTATTCGATTCAATCACCAAGACTGCCAACGTCGCTGGTATTGACCTCGTGCGAGTTACGCGCACCATTGATCCGCAACTTTTTGACCTAAATAAAGCAGGTGCACCGAACGGCCATGTCCCGGTGACTGCAATTACATCGAGTCTTGCTGTGGTTGCAGCGGTGTGTGTGGGTGCTGATTCAGTTGCGATGAGTAACGAGAAATCCGCCGACGAGCCAACGCGTGTCGTCGGTGGTATTGATGTGAATCACCAGTGGTCCAAATCGTATGAAGCCGAAGTTTTGTTGCGAAATTCACTAAACAGTTCCGGTATCGGAATCAATTACTTTTCACTGTTGCGTCCGTTGAGTGAATATTACATTTTTTCTATCTTCGCTCAGCTCGATCAGTTTCATGATGTGTTCACGAGTTGTAATCGTGTTTTTACTATCGATAAGGAAAAACGTGCGAGTTCGTGGTGTGGCGATTGCGATAAGTGTCGATTTGTTTTTGTTGCGTTGTGTGCATTCCGTGATGTGGAATACGTGTCTTCAATATTTTCGAAGAATCTTTTTGATGATGAGTCGCAAACGCAAGGTTTTCTTGATCTCATTGCTGTGAATGCAAAACCATTTGAATGTGTAGGAACAATTAAGGAGTCGCGAATTTTTATTCGTAAGGCGCTCCGCCAAGATGCAGTGATTCATTCTGTTGTTGGTCAACAACTTGTCGAAACGATCACGGGGTTGTCAACGCTTGATGATAAAACACACGACGAAGAACACAGTGAGTTGTTGCCCGCAAACGTGTCCCAAGCACTGATGGATGTGTTGGATAGTCGCTATCGTGATTTCGTTCGATCCTATATTGGATCCCAGCACGTCGGTGTTGTTGGACTCGGTCGCGATACTGCAGCAATGATCCGCTTTCTCGATCGCAATCAGTCCGTTGAGAGCATCGATGTATATCTTCCCGAACACAATGATGTTTCAGAACAGGAATTTCACAGTATCCTCACGAAAAATAATGTGGAAAATGTTTCGGTCGCCATCAATGCAGTGTCGAGCACCAAAGAACTGAAAAAACATTCCGTGGTTTTTGTGAGCCCAGGAATTTCTCGGTACGACGATGATATTGCTGCATTAGGTAATGCAATTACAACGCCACTGTTTGCCTGGTTCCAGATCAACCACCAATTCTTTCCGACAAAAACTTTTATAGGTGTAACGGGAACGAAAGGGAAGAGTACAACGGCATCGATGATTCATCATGTTCTCGATTCATCAATCATCGTTGGAAACCTTGGTATCCCTGCAGGCGACACGGGAATTGTTGAGCTATACGATAAAAATTTCGTTATTCTCGAAGTGTCGAGTTTTCAAGGAAGTTATTTCACAGAGTCACCGGACGTTGTTGTTGTGACGTCGTTGTTTGATTGTCATATCGATTGGCACCGAACCCCAGAAAATTATCGCAGAGACAAACTGAATCTTGCGTTGCATTCTCCGGCTGAAATTGTTGCTTCGGATACAATCGATAATTTTGCGCCGTTGTTGAGAAACATTCGCAAAGAAAATGATCTAGGAAATGGTGTCGATGTTATCTCTCTTGTTCCAAGCGCGGGGCTTTCCCTCCTAGAACGCAACCATGCGTTGGTGCGCGAAGTCGTCACCGTTGTCCTCCCTGCTTTCCAGGGCCAGCCCCTGGAAAAGAAACTTGCAAGTTTTGAGGAGCTGAAATATCGTCAAGAACATATCGCGTCAAAAAACGGCGTCCTCTATATTTCCGATGTTTTGAGTTCTGCACCATTAGCCGCACTCAACGCAATCGATGATTTTCTGCTTCGTTTTCCTAATGCACGTATCTTTCTTTTATGCGGGGGAGCGCACAGAGATGTGGACTTAGATGAGATGGCAGATGGCCTCAATGCTCGAGGCGAAAGAGTCTTTATCATTTCTCTGCCCGAAACAGGTCACATGATTGAAGATAGGCTCACGAACTTCCACCATTCAAAGGAACTTGCTGATGGCGTTGCTCATGCTGCCGCCCATGCACGACCAGGAGATATTGTGCTCTTAGCGCCCGGTGCCCCCAGTTTTCACCGCTATGAGAACTACACCAAACTCGCAGAACATTTTGAGCAACTCGTCGGCGCTCTCTAGCTCGAGGCTCCCTTATCTCAGCGCGTAATATTGCTGAATGACGAGACACGACAACCGCACCCCTGAACAACTTCGCGAACTGAGTTTCGAACGCGACTATACAAAATATGCATTGGGTTCTGTCCTTGTATCATTTGGAAACACGCGCGTGTTGTGCACTGCATCGATGGAGCAGGATGTTCCCCGTTGGCTGAAGAACTCTGGCAAGGGATGGGTGACAGCGGAATATTCCATGCTCCCTGGTTCGTCCCCTCAACGCGTCACACGTGAAGCTGCCAAGGGAAAACAATCGGGACGCACGCAAGAAATTCAACGCCTTATTGGGCGCGCGCTTCGTGGCGTCACTGACCTCACTCTCATGCCTGACATTTCGATTGTTCTTGACTGTGATGTTCTCCAAGCAGATGGCGGTACGCGCACGGCCTCTATCTGTGGAAGCTATGTTGCATTGCATGACGCATGTACACGTCTCGTTCAAGCCCAAATCATTGGCGCGAACCCTTTAACTGCTCAATGTGCTGCGTTGTCTGTTGGCATTGTTGATGGAGTCCCGGTTGCTGATCTTGATTATCCAGAAGATTCCAACGCGGAAGTGGACATGAATGTCGTCATGGCTGATGATCGTCTTATCGAAGTTCAGGGAACGGCTGAAGGCATGGCCTTTACAAAAAATGAACTCGACCAGTTGATTGAATTAGCAACTAACGGAATTTCAAAAATTATGGCCTTGCAGAATGAACTTCTTTCGGATGCGCCAACTCCGAGAAAAATAAAACTACGCTCCGAAAGTTGAAAACATGGCGCGCTTTCTTCTTGCAACACACAATCCTGACAAAGTGAAAGAAATCGAAGCAATATTTCGTGACGCGCTGGGTGATGTGGAATTCATTTCGGGGATTGATCCTGGTGATGTGATCGAAGACGGCGACACTATTGAAGAGAACGCAATGATTAAAGCCCAAGCCTGGCTGGAAGTAAATTCAGATTGCATTGTTCTTAGCGACGACACTGGATTATTTATCGACGCACTCAATGGTGAACCTGGAATTTATGCTGCGCGTTACGCTGGCGAAGATGCAACCTATGCAGATAATTGCAATAAGGTAATGGACAAACTCGACAATGAAACAAATCGTCATGCGCGCTTTTCGACATGCGCAACCGCTGTGCGAGCCGGTTCTCCTTCTGTTGTTGCAGTAGGAAATGTCGAAGGTCTTATTGCAAAAAAGAACTCCGGCGGTGAAGGATTTGGATACGACCCTATTTTTATTCCCTCTGACGATGAAGATGGTGAAACGTACGCCGAATTAGGTTTGAAAGTCAAAAATATGATTTCCCATCGGGCGCGTGCATTTCGTGCGTTGGCAATGGGTGTTAAAGACGCTGGTTGGGCCGATTAATTACCGCTGTAAACTAAGGTATTTCCATGGCAATGCGCTTTGACTGCAAGAATTTTGATTCTCGTACATACTCCACAGGTGAAACCGTCCGAAAGTGTCGTCTTGATCTCGCTCCCAACGCGCCGTGGGATTGTCCGCAAGACTGTTTAGCTTTCGAAAAAAGAACAGTTGATGTTGGGTGGGATTACGGAAGTCTTGCTGCACCAATTATTACGCCTGCAGACACAATAGATCATGCAGATCCTGATGCATCAGCAAAGATTTTGGACGAAGCAGAAGATATCGTCAACGCCATCTCACCTGAACTTTTTGCCGAGTTCAAAGCAATGGATGAAGCGAACAAAAAAGGCAAGAAAAAGAAGAAAAGGAAAAAGAAATGAGTTCTGAGACATTTTCTATCGATACAGAAGCGCTGTGGTCCAATGTTTCTAACCGAGAAGCTAAAGAAGCAATTGCGAATGACATTGTTAATCGTGCCAGTGACGGTCAAGTGATCGGTTTTGGAAGTGGAACAACGTCGATGGTGTGCGCGCTTGCTTTTGGTCAAGCGGTCAAAGACGGCTTAGGGATTTCTGCGGTTGTGACGAGTTTGGAACTTGAATGGTTATGCACAAAGCTAGGGATTGATGTTCTTGATCTTGAATCAACCGATGTTGACTGGTGTTTTGACGGCGCAGATGAAGTCGACCCGAACAATAACTTATTAAAAGGTCGCGGGGGAGCTATGCATCGTGAACGACAAGTGTTCAACGCAGCAAAAAAACGGCTGGTTGTTGCTGATTCGACGAAGGACGTTTCTGTACTTGGTGAAAAATTTCCGGCACCAGTTGAGATTGATCCAGTAAATGTAATTGAAGTTATGGAAGAACTTAAATCCATGGGATTTGATTCAGTGTCGCTGCGTACGGGCGAGGGTAAAGACGGCCCCGTAATTACTGAATCAGGAAATGTTATTGCTGATGTTATATTCCGTGCAGGATTTACAGAAGAAGTCGCAAAGAGTATTACCGTCATCGATGGTGTTGTCGATACCGGTCTGTTTATGGGTTACAGCTTCGAGCGGCTGAGCTAAATACATTTCCTTTCCTTTGTACTTGTCCACGTCACTTTAAGTGCTTATCAACTAAATTGTTTATTGTATGAACGACATTGGTTATATGCAACAAGCTATTGCGGCCGCGCGGCGTGTTCGATGTATCACGTCTCCAAATCCTTGGGTGGGATGTGTGATTGTCGCAACGGATGGTCAAATTTTTGAGGGTGCGACATATGAATCCACACTCGATCATGCCGAAGTTCACGCTCTGAAAAAAGCAGGTGACGCAGCTTATGGTGCAACAGCGTATGTCACACTTGAACCGTGTTCGCACTATGGTCAAACGCCTCCCTGTGCGCGAGCACTTATTGATGCTGGTGTTTCTCGAGTTGTCATTGGAATTCAAGATCCAGACGACAAAGTTTCTGGTACCGGAATCACGCAACTTCGAGATGCAAAAATTGTTGTTGAGGTGGGAATTTGCGAAAAAGAAATTTCTGAACAACTCGCACCGTACATAAAACACCGCACGACGGGTCGCCCGTATGTTGTGCTTAAACTTGCCATGAGTCTCGACGGATACATTGCGCACGCGAATAAAAATTATCAATGGATAACAGGGAACCAATCGAAGATCGACGTTCACAAGCTACGAGCCGAATCTGATGCAATTTTGGTTGGCGCAAATACTGTTCGCATCGATGATCCTGAATTAACAGTACGTGAGTGGAAGCCTGACGTACTGCCGCCGTCGGGAAATGTTGATCCACAAAGAATAGTCTTGGGACCTGTATCTGGCGATGCAAAAGTTCAACCCTGTCGACCAATGGCGGGTGATCTTGAGAGTATCCTCGATGAGCTCGGCAAGGAAGACGTTGTACAGCTTATGGTTGAAGGCGGAGCGAGCATTGCTCGTGAATTCCATTCCTCGGGTCTCGTGGACAAATACGTTTTTTATATCGCTCCGAGCGTTTTTGGCGAACAGGGTACTGCTCGATTTGCAAGCGCCCATGAGGGCAACGGAGATCTCTGGCGAGGGAAGTTTGAAACTGTTGAGAAGTTAGGATCTGACCTGAAAATCGAGTGTGTACCCGAGGGCTGATGGCAGAAAATAATCCAAGTATCAAACGCATTTCGACTTCACGCGTACCGACGTCGTGGGGAGAATTTACATGTCATGTTTTTGAATCAGAAGATGGAGAAGAACACCTAGCTTTCGTTTCGGGAGATATTACGAATAAAAGTAATGTTCTTGTGCGGGTTCATTCGGAATGTCTCACGGGTGATGTCTTTCAATCACAAAAATGCGACTGTGGTGCGCAGTTGCATGATGCCTTGGATCGCATTTCGTTAGAAGGTGGAATCCTTGTATATCTTCGAGGGCACGAAGGACGAGGCATAGGCATCGGCCACAAGATCAATGCGTATTCTTTGCAAGAGCAAGGACTTGACACAGTCGAAGCAAATGAAGCATTAGGCTTACCTATTGATAGTCGTGAATATGGTGTTGGTGCACAGATTCTCAGCGAGCTGGGTGTGACCTCGATGCGATTGATTACAAACAACCCCGCGAAGCTTTTTCAGTTACAAAGCCATGGCGTGCAAGTGAGCGACCGCGTCTCCGTGCCGGCCAATCCCAATCCCGAAAATATTTCATATCTCCGGACCAAGAATGAGAAGTTGGGTCACCTCATCGAGGGTCTCGACGACGACGAGTAAGAAATCTCTGCGGAGACTCTATTCGTAACGAAGTGCTTCAACGGGATCTAAGCGTGATGCTTTCCATGCGGGGAAGAGTCCAAAGACAATACCGATTCCCACAGAAATAACGACGGCCAATATTAATGTTGACGGGCTGACAACCGCCTGAACATCTGATGTGTCAGCGGGTCCGCGTTGCGGTAGGAAACTAATCAAGCTCGACGCTTTTTGGCTCGCAATAATTCCTCCCACCACGCCCAGCGCGCCACCAATGAGTGTGAGGAGTAATGACTCGGTAAGAAACTGCATGAGGATGTGTCGATTTTTTGCACCGAGCGCACGGCGAAGACCGATTTCACGCGTGCGCTCTGTGACTGTTACCAACATGATATTCATGATTCCAATTCCACCAACAATGAGCGAGATTGCAGCGATACCCGCAAGTGTGTTGGTGAAACTTTCGGCAACACTGCTGACTGTCGAGAGAAGGTCCTTACTGGTTTGAATCGCGACATCCGCTTTGTCTTCATCTGTGATGGAGTGATTCTTGAGGAGAGTTGCGTGAATTTCATCTTGTGCAGCATCGACTGTGTCTTCCGTCGTTGCGCGCGCAACAACCGTTGAAAAGTCACCCGTTGATGTTGAACTTTCTGTATTTTGCTCATCTGTTGTTGCAGATGATTCTTCCAAGGTGAGAAAGGATTTATATCCCATAAATATTGCTTGGGAGGGATTGTCGAATGGAGAAGCAGATTCCTGCGTGGCTAAAACTCCAGCAACAACATAAGCAGTATCAGAAATATAAATAGTTTGTCCCACGGGATTATTCGTATCGGGGAACAGCGTTGACGCTGCATCTTCGCCGAGAATAACAGACGCATCAGAGTTATCGATTTGTTTTTGTGTGAGAAGCGCGCCGTTTGTAGTTGAAAAGTCCTTGATCGATGCGTAATCGCCATCGATTCCATACACGCTATACGCAGTTGCTTCATCCGCATCTTGGGTAAGTGCAACATCGAAGCGACGGTTCATTTCAACCGATGCCAACTCAATATTTTTGTTGTCCTTGATGTCAGCATAATCATCTTGAGTGATCGTCGATGTTTGACCACCCCCAAATGTGAATCCTCCGCGTTCACCTCCACCAGGTCCTTGACCGCCGGGTCCTTCTTCTCGTTGAGCAGTTGCACGTTCGGGGTCTTGCGAGCGAATCTGCAAATCTTTGGTTCCTAAATTGCTGATGTTGCTTGTAACGTTTGACTTGAGTCCGTTTCCTAAACTCACAAGAGCAATCACTGCGGCGATGCCAATGACAATGCCGAGAATGGTGAGACTGCTGCGAACTTTGTTTGAATAAATACTTCGGAAACTTTGTCCAATGATGGCAAATGGTTTCATCGTGTCTCTTCCTTTTCGACTTTTCCGTCTCGTAGATACAATGTGCGAGACGAATGTTGAGCTATTTCTGATTCATGCGTGATCAATACAATCGTGGTGCCGTGCGAGTTAATGGTTGCAAATAACTCCATAATTTCTTTGGATGTGACTGTGTCTAAGTTTCCTGTTGGCTCGTCGGCAAGAAGGAGGGAAGGAGACATCATGAGTGCACGCGCAATTGCAACGCGTTGAATTTGTCCACCGGATAGTTCGTTGCTTTTTTTGTTGATTTGATCAAGCAGTCCAACTTTTTCAAGAATCGATGTAGCGCGTTGTAGATCATCTTTTGATCTTCGATATGTCGTGGGAAGGAGCACATTGTTCAGGACACTTGCGCGTTTGAGTAAATTGAATTGTTGAAAAACAAAACCAATTTTCCGGTTGCGCAACTCTGATGCTTTGTTGTTTCCAATTCGAGAAACATCTGTGCCGTCGAGGAAATATTTCCCCTCAAAGTGGCTATCGAGCAAACCAATGATGTTCATGACGCTCGATTTTCCTGAACCACTTGGACCCATGATGGAAATAAATTCGCCATCATCGATCGTGAGGCTCACGTTATCGAGCGCTTTGGTCTGAGCTTTTCCTGTTCCGTATGTTTTCGAAATATTTTCCAGTGAAATGACGTGTGTCATAAACGTCCTTTACGCTGTGATTCCGAGTGCAGACTTTAAGGCGTCGCCCTGATCTGACGTTATATCTCCATCACTGACGGCATTGTCGATGCGCGTTGAAAGATCTTCGAAAAGTTGATCTTTGAAATCATCAGGAATATTTTCCGTCAATTCATCAACTTTGTCGCTATCAACAGATCCGTCGCTGGAAAAGAAGCCAGAAATGTCGAGCATCATTCCAGGCCCACCGTTTCCTGGACCGCCGTTTCCGCCGGGGAACTGGCCTTGACCGCCTTGGCCATCTTGTCCGCTCGGTCCGAGCGCGGATGGTCGAGATTGTGGGGAATCATTGAGTTGAGTTATTAAGCCAACACCAGTTGCAAGAAATGCAACTAAGGCAATAGCCGTGGAAATAAGAAAGATTCGCGCTTTCTTTTTTTCTTTGAGATAGAGAGTCTGGAATGACCCTGTGTCTGTTGTTTCATTTGCCATGATGTGTCCTTTGTTCACTTGTAATTGACACAATATGGCGGGATTCTGAAAAGAGACTGAAGTAGTTTTATTTCGGAGATTTCGATTGGAGCGCTGTTGCTGAGAAGGTGCTATCTCTTATATTTGCCTATATGGGTGGATATATTGCTTATTGCTTCTCTTGACAGCTAATATCTGGACTGATTTAGCATGCCCACTCAGGGATGAATCAGAGAGTTGAGTATTCAATGGCACAAGCAAGTAATCCAGGAAAAATCAATGCGTATCTTTCCTCATTATCGGACGAGGATTTTAAAGGACTGGCAAGTGCTGTTGTGGACGATTCTCGTTTTAGTGGTCTGGGTCTCGTTGATGCTGCAACTGGTGTGAGTCCGGCTCTTTTGCTTACAGGTGGCATTGTGGCAAAAAAGTATTCCCGCATGAGGGATCTATTGCTAGAAAAGACATCTGGTGTGATTAGTTACAATCGTGCAGCTGAGGCCATTAATACCGATCGTGATGCAGGAGCGAAAAAGCTTGATCTTTTTCCTGTTGGTGATTTTAAGCAATCAGTTGATGGCGGCCTTACAAACGGTATTCTCGAGGCGGCTCTGGAGATTGTTCCTGATGTCATGAGTTCTGGTCTTATATGGTTGCGGCCTAATAGTCCTGTGTCTCATAGAGAATCAGGTTTGGTTGTGTGGAAGTCTGCGGCTGAGCATACTGGTGGCACTTTTTATTATCTCGGTAATCCTGTATATGCTTTATCTAACATTCCTGTAGCTAAGGCGAAGTATTTGGAAATGTTTCCTGAAAATGACCTGTCCGGTTATGACCCTGATCTGAACGGCGCTTGGGATTTTGTTCTTGGTTCAACAGCGTACGGTCACATTGTTGTTGAGGGAAGCAAAGCGCGTACTCGAGATGAACAGGTTGCAGCTTTGGAAGCATTTCGTGAAGGGTTTCCCGATATTCGTATTTCTACTGCGCGACTTTTTGAAGGCGGTGTTCTAGGCCACCGTGATGAGATCAATCAAAAGCGTCCTTATGAGGAAGGGGCATACGTACGTCTTGTCGAGTCATTACCTTTTGATGGGAGAGAACAACAAGATTTCGGTAACGCTGTGACAGTGCCGCAAGGCGACATCGAATTCGATGGCAATGTTCGTGTCGGCTGGTCACGACAAGAAAATATGTATGCAGCGCGTCCGGTGGTGGGGTTAGAACCGATAACTCTGTCTTAAATGCTTCCACAATTAAAAAAAGTTTTGTGAGTGTACGTTTTAGCCGCGGATTCCGCGGCCTATAGCAGCCATCACGGGAATGGGAAGATCGTACGAGCGGAGGGAGGTTGTGATTCCCACCCTTCCGAAGACGTTAATTGAGGGGAGTGACCGGAGGAACGACCCGAAGAAGCGTCGGGCTTTGCCTGCGCTTCGAAAAAAAAGTGGTACGAGCGGAGGGAGTTTGTGATACCCACCCTTCCTATTTTCACTGGTA
This sequence comes from uncultured Burkholderiales bacterium, assembly GCA_964516875.1. GTDB lineage: Bacteria > Actinomycetota > Acidimicrobiia > IMCC26256 > JAGPDB01 > JAGPDB01. The sequence goes on along the minus strand of CAZFAO010000001.1, from coordinate 141,568 downwards.
CGAGCGGAGGGACTTGAACCCTCACGTCCAATGGACACTAGGACCTAAACCTAGCGCGTCTGCCAATTCCGCCACGCTCGCGAGAACTCTTGAGTATAGGACAATCCCACCACAGATTCAGTTTCGCCTCTAGCATTTCGATAATAGTGGGACAATAATGAGGGCATCTAAGCCACACCCCTTCCTTGGAGGAAATATGACACGCGATCTGAAAGCTAAGGCTCTTGAAATTACTGAATCAGAAGCTGAGCTTTATGCGCAACGAACCAAGGAGAGTTCGCGCCACACCGCGCGTGCCGCCAAGGTTCTCCCGATGGGTGTTCCCAGTTCATTCCAATATTACGATCCCCATCCTGTTGTTGCTGCGAAAGCGCAAGGTGCATGGCTCGAAGACGTCGATGGCAATCACTATGTCGATTTCAATATGGGATACGGCGCGTTGCTCGCAGGTCATGCGCATCCGGTTTTGAAATTAGCCATTATCGAACAACTCGAAAAAGGAACATTGTTTGTTACTCCGTGCGACACCAATGCAGAAGTTGCAGAGTTGTTGTGTGAACGATTCGGTCAAGATATGTTTCGTTTTACAAACTCGGGAACAGAATCCACACACGATGCAATTCGCGTTGCACGCGGTTTCACGGGACGCCACAAGATTGTGAAAGTCGAAGGCGGATATCACGGACACCACGATGATGTGATGGTGTCAATGAAACCACCCATTGCAGATGCCGGCCCTGCCGATCATCCCTTTTCGATTCCTGCAAGTGGCGGTCTTGATCCTCATGTCGATCAAATCACAACAGTTGTTCCTTTTAATAATGCCGATGCACTCGAAGAAGTTTTGTCGACGGGCGAATATGCGGCTTTCATTGTTGAACCTGCAATGGAAAATATTGGAATCTGTTTGCCGCTCGATGGATATTTAGAACGTGTTCGCGAAATCACACACAAGTACGGAACGGTTCTTATTTTTGATGAAGTGAAAACAGGTATTACGTCTGGCTGGAATGGAGCGACCGGTTATTTCGGCGTGCAGCCCGACATGGTGTGTTTGGCGAAATCCATCGGTGGTGGTTTACCGCTGGGAGCATTTGGTGGTCGACGCGAATTGATGGAAACAATTACGGACGGCAAGGTTCTTCACCTTGGAACCTATAACGGTAATCCTCTCGTGATGGCAGCTTCGTTAGCGGTCCTCAAAGACATCTGCACAAAAGATGCTCTAGAAGCTGCAACGGCAAAGAATAGATCGATGCTGGACAAAATCAAACAAGTCATTAAGGAATACGATTTGCCAGCGCACACTGTTCAGCTCGGCGCAAAGGGGTGCATTACGTGGAGGACATCACGCGTGACGAATTACCGCGACTATAAAGCAACGGATTTTGATCTTGCGTATGCTCAATGGTTATGGGGGATTAACCGAGGAATATTATTGCCGCCGGGTCTCGATGAACAGTGGCTCGTTAGCGTTCAGCATACCGTCGAGGACTGTGATGTGAACGTAGAAGTATTTCGATCTTTTGCTGTCGAAGTGACATCATAAATTCACGCGAGACTAATGATCTGACAATCTTCATGCTGAGCATTGATAATTTTTGTATCTGTTGTTAATAGCGGTATGCCAAGCGAAACGCTCAACGTAATGAATGCAGCATCGTAGGTGCTAGATCTATCTGCAGTTTTCATTATTTCTAACGCAAGACTCCGCGTCGGAACCATTTTGATGTCAAGCTGATCGAATGCATACAAGCACTGGATAACCTGGTGTTCAGATATTATCTTTTTACGCTGTAACCGTTTGATCCAAGAATAGAATTCGTATTCGAGAAGGTTGGGTGCAATCAGATGAGAATTCCCTATAGCATTTTTAATTGATAGTTGAGTTTCTTTATCGCAAATGCATAAGTCAATCAGTGCTGATGTGTCCACTACCAAACTGGCTAAGGTGTTCTTCACGTTCTCGACGACCCTCATATATTGCCTCCATTACATCTTCATGGGAAACGTTGAGGGAAGGAGCATCGAGAATTTCTTGAATCGCACGTTGCTGTCTCGCTAATCTAGCGCCATCTTTAATTATTTCCAAAAGATATTTCTGCAACGACACGCCTTTCTCTTGCGCATCACGAACGAGTTGTTGGTGCAGATCTTCCGGAACATCTCGAATTTGTATAGACGTCATGCATGCATTATTGCATGCACTTTCTGAACAGTCAATAGGTCAAGGAAGTGGCCGAATGTCCATTTATGCATTAGAATGTATAAATGTCCACGACAGATCACGTCTCTTTTATCCCGCTCACGGAGCACTGGGTTCCTTTGTTGTGGCCACTGATCGAAGCTGACAATACCGAAATTCCAAAATCATGGCCGGTTACTCGAGAAGAGCTCGAAGCATGGGCGTTGGGAACTCGTCGTCAACAAACAATTGCTGATCGTTCCATCATCTTGGTGGAAAGCGATACGCAAGGCGAATACTTGCCCGTTGGTCTCATCACTGGTGACCTTGTTCGAGGACTGAATTCGACCAACTTTCCCGGTGCCGAGATCGGTGATGTCAATATTGCGTACATGCTTTTTTCTCCCTACCGCGGAAAAGGGTATGCAGCGTCAGCGCTAGACCAAGTACGTCAAGCATGGATCGAAGACGGCAAGAATCCCGTCCTACGCATCGCTCCGGAAAATATTGCATCACAAAGTGTTGCGCAAAATGCTGGGTTTACTTTTGTGGAAACGGTTCAAGCCGACGGTCGCGACTTTCGCTTATACCGCTCAAAGTAATTATCCCTTCGCTGTGAACACACTGCAGCTAGGGTACGAACATGCGAATAAATTTTTACATTGATTCCGAGGCCGTGGAATTCCATCACGAAAAGGTATTTGGTCAAACAGAACTTCGCAACGAGACTGGCGTCGTCGTGCTTCACAGTGCAGTCAACGTAGCTCATCAATTTAAACAATCAGCATTAACGGTTACGTGGCAAGCAAACTGGCTTGGGCACGATGTGATCGTCCAACGAAAGCGGCCACTATGGTTCCCCATTTTTCGCCCAATGAATTATACGATATGGGTTGATGGCCAATTCGTGATTGAAGCTAGTGGTTAGCAGGAAATCCTAGAGAGAACTGAGCTCGTTCCATAAATCATCGCTGATTTCCATGTACTCATCGCGCAGTGCTTCAGCCTGTTGTGCCGCCCCGGATTCACCAGGAATGCGAATTTTTTGATGAGGCAATGCGCGCGTGGACAGTATTGAATTGATGCCCTCTTGTGTTTGTTGAGTGAAGGCGTCAAGTCCACCGAGCATCTCTGGATTAAACACCATGATGCTTCCTGAATTAGGTGGCCACGGTTTATTGAAACTTGTTGCATCAGCTTCAATAATTAATGGATTACCCAACATGGTTCCATTGAGAACGGCGACAAGAAATGACAATGCAAAACCTTTGTGCTCTCCAAAGGGCATCACCGAATGCACATCCTGGGGATCGATAGCAACTTTCCCTTCGTTGGTGTAGAAAGTATTTTCAAGTACATCGTGACCATATTTATTTGCCATGCGAACATTTCCCCATGCGCGCTTTGATGTCGCCATCTCCACAACAAGAGGTTCGTCACTTGTTGGAATACCATAGGCAATTGGATTTGTTCCCAACGTCGGATCGAATCCACCGGGTGGTGCAATTGCTTGACCACTTCCAATATTGGTGACAATACCCACGCAGTTGTGTCGTGCAACATATTGTGCAATTGCGCCTGGACGTGACCAGTCGCGCATGTTCTTAATGATTGCGGTTCCTACACCTTCTGTTCGAGCGATTGAAATTGCTTCGTCAGCTGCGTGTCGTCCGACAACGACGCCAGGGTTTTCCTTAGCGTCGATCATGAAGAGCGAATGAGTATGGAGCAAGACTTGGGGCTCTTCATTGTGTGAAAAATCTTCTCGAGAAAATGCTGGGAAGGGAGCTAGGCCATGTGTTGTGTGACCACGTAACTCTCCACCGAGGTAAACCTCAATAATGAATTCGATATCCGCATCAGTGTAGTTTTTGGATTTCAGCGCGGATTGCATGACTTTTTTGACGTCAGATATCAATACTTTCACTATTTCTCCAATTAATCTCGGTATGAAAGTGGTTCGTCCCAGTATAACTAACTCTTTTGCGCCTATACTGGGGGATGAAGGTAACAAGTACCTTCACTGAATAAAGAGAGTACATTTTGGCTACAGGAACAGTTAAATTTTTCAACGCAGAAAAAGGCTTCGGCTTTATCGCACAAGATGATGGTGGAAAAGATGTATTCGTACACTTCTCAAACATTGCAGGAGAAGGACATAAGTCACTTGATGATGGAGCGAAGGTCGAGTTCGACGTCGTAGCCGGTCAAAAAGGTGATGAAGCACAAAACGTGCGTCCCGTTTCTGAATAACACCACTTCATTAACAACTTATATGTTTGGACACAATATTTTTGTGTCCAAATTTTTTTGTGAATGCGCTCACGAGCATTTTATGCAGTACAGACTGAGTCACATTTTGCGCGAATCATAAGCCCAGTGCAGCAGCGCTTGCCGTTGTCGAGGACGACACGTTTCATCACCCACATCACAATTATTCTGTAACTGAGTAATGTGGCGCTTCATATTTTTCCAACGACCAATTTGGCGATCATCCTCTGTGTCGATTCTTCGACCGAGGTAATAACGGCAATACCATAAGAACCATCCCTTGGGATCTTCTGGATATATCCATCCGTTTTGTTCCCACACGCGTAATGGTTGGCTTGCGTTCACTCCAAAATAATTTAGGTTTTTATCCGAAGTGTTGATGTGTGAAAACTGAACGCCCTTGAACCATTCCTGTGGAAATTCTTGAGGTGGTTGTGAAAAATAATCACCTCCGAAAATGCCCAGTGCCAACATCTCCGGGGGAGAAAGATCAGGGTGAAAGTCCGAGCGAAAGTTTGTCCCTGGCTTTTCAGATAATTCGTAGCTGTAGTTGGACTGGTATTCTTCGTTCACGGAGATGGTTCTATGTTGTGAGAATTTCTGCATGAATACCTCATGATAATGCGAAGTTCGACCAAGGGATTGGCTCACTAGTGTTGACCGACGCTATCGTATACGTACCATTTATTCTGAATCCATGGAGGGTTACGTTGTGGCAACGGATAAGTCAGTTCCTGAAGAAAAAGTACAAGAACACATCGTAAATATTCTTGATACACCTCGCTCGGATAACTGGAAGAAAGAACTCGACTTTGCAGTCCGTTCGCAATCAGAGTTCCGTAATTTAGAGGCGCTGCAAATAAGTCTCGATCACTCCAGCTTTTACACAACCCTCAAAGGTGCATATTTCGATGTGGTCACTGCGTTGATCGATCAGATCGTTCCCGGGCATCCCAACGCTCATGATCTGCTTCTCTTTGCTGCCGAAGAAGCGCTGGAATGGTTACCGACCAAACGGATGCATGGGGGACCGAAAGAGCCGCCTCTAGAAATTGCACTCCATCGCATCATTCTCAAATCGGATCAACTTCCCGAAGAAGTACGCGCAGACACAATCCGCGACTTACGGCATTTTCTTATTACGCACCATCAAGGTCTCCATCTTTCGAGAGGGCTCGATGGTCCAACGTTGCAAAAATAGCGTGGCGTAAACAACAGTTTCTGACTTGTTGATCGTTCTCGCTAAGAACTAGTCACTAACGCCGCGACCTCGTAGCGCATTGCGTTCGGCGTGTTGTTGTAAATATCGTTGCGCAGCTGAAGGACTAATTGACCATGGTCTTTCGGGAACGACACCAACTATTTCGCATGCAGCGCGGTATTCATCGATAGTAATATCTTCACTGCCAGATCGATCCCGTGCTTCATCGAGTATTTTTCCCAGTTTTCCCATTCGTGTCGAGTGAGAAGATCCGTCTAAACCGCGGAGTGGCTCTTGGACAACGCCAATATGTTCTAGAGCGATACCTTCAACGGGTCCTTGAAGTGGGTGGAGTGAGTTGAGCCAAATGGTGGGGTACTTCTCATACAACCCAGTAAGAATGTGTGCCATTTCCTTAGGGTGAAATGTGAAAACAATCATGCTGTCATAATCATGAACCTCGACCTTCATCCCGAGCGATACGTTTTGATCGTTGCACGCGTTATGTAAATCCTGGATCAAAGACTTTGCTAATTCATTCGATTTTTCATCGGGAAGATTCAATGATAAATAAAACTTATATCTTCCCAGAGGGTTTGCTTTCATTAGACCTTCGAGATCAGCACCTGTGTCATAAGGTCGAGCAATTCCAAATGCACTCCTAATGCTTGGATCTGAAAATTGGTAAAGCGGAGCTGCTTCACGAGAGATGGAATTGAGAGGGGCATCATAGACGCCCATACTTAAAGAGCCGCCTAAAAATGCTTGAAACGAGGGAGGAGATTGAGGGTTGAGTGCGACGCGCTCAGTATTGATTTTATTGACAATTTCTTGAATCAAGCGGCGTGAGCGCACAGTACTGAATGCCACTAAGCCGTTCGCATCTGCAGGTTGTTCCGGACGGCTGCTTCTACCGAAGCTTGATCGTACCCGTGATTCGGCCATAAAGATATCGTACGTGAAAAGCGGAGGATTACATACACGTCTTTTTCTTACTGTGTTGCTGCTTCCCTCATGTAACAGCGAGAGTCATCAACAGTTAGCTAAATTCTTTGAGAAGTTTTTCACAACGCTTCGCAACAGATTTATGATCGCTATCTTTGAAGCGAATGAGCATGTCAATATACTCTTGGTCATCAAGAACTTTTTTTCGCGCAAAAACGGCGAGTGATTCCAACGTAAGATTCTGAACAATCCAATCATCGGATGAATCGAGATTATCCTTCATGATGGTGACTGCTCTTTTCTGTTCAGCAGAAGTTAAAGATATTTGACTCATGATTTGAGCGAAGTGCCATTGAACCGAAGGCTGCTTGATTTTCGATACACGAGTGAAAAGATCTTTTTTTAATGGTTCACACCAATCAGGATGCACACGACATATTTTTTCGAGAGCATCACTCGCGCGCATGCGAATCACTTCATCTTCTTGAAACAAACAGGCAAATAATTCGTCGAGCTGCTGAGGATGATCCAGGACGTGCAGGACTACTAATTCAGTGTTGCCCAGCGAACGCGGATCGCCGCCGGTGAGTGCACTCTCAATATCCACGAAAGTACGTTACCAAAGCACAATTGGTGGTCAGCATTTTGTTAAAGAACATTTTTATTAACAGATGGAGGTCAGTTTGATCTTGATGGGCAGGCTAACGGTTCTATTAACGACCCCTTTGGACTCGCAACTCCGGTTGGAACACTTGTTGCAACGGGTACAGATGTTCTTCCACAAGTTGTTATGGCAATGACTGTGCTATTGCTCGGAACTGTGTTAGCTCTGAGTGCGAAGAAAAGATCGCGCCGCCTGCTTAGCTAAAGAAAAGCATGGCACCATTGGCCAGAACGCTAGATCCAGTCTCGTCGACGAAAGAGCCAATATAAAAGGAGCGAAGCGCTGACCATGAGGGTGCTCGAAAAAATCACTCCTGTTACTTCTCCGCTGCCAGGGAACGGAACATTCATTCCGTAATATCCTGTAACTAATGTTGGCACTGCAATGATGGCAGCCCAACTGGTGACCTGTTTGACGATCTGATTTTGGCGGTAATCGCGGAGGTTTAAATTTGTGTCGACAATTGTTGCAACAAGTTCGCGTAAAACATCTGTTGATTCGGATACTCGAACGAGGTGATCGTGCGTGTCGTGAAAGTAGGGGAGCATTCGGTCCTCAATAAGATTGTGTTCACGTCGCAGGAGAACATTAATTGCTTCGCGTACTGAAATGATCACGCGGTGGAACTGAACGAGGGATCGGCGCATGTTAAACCAAACTTTTTGATGGGTGACATCTATGTTTGATTCCGAAAATAATTCTTCACTGATTTGGTCATAGTATTCATCAAAATGCGAGACCACTTCAAGATACCCATCAATAATTTCATCGAGAATGCAGTAAAGCAGATAACTCGTATCGATAGAGACATTTTCTGGAGAAACTTTCCATCGTTGCAAGATTTGATGCATGTTGAAGTTCTCGTCGTTTCGGACGGTGATGATGCATTTTCCTTTGATGAAAGTGTCAATCTCAGAAACAAGTAACGTTCCGGTATCTGGATCGAGACTCAAGGCGTGACTTGCCAGAAAAAGATGATCTTCGTAATAATCCACCTTTGGTCTTTGGTGCGAATGGAGTGCATCTTCGATGGCGAGTTCGTGGAGATCCAACTCTTGAGCAAGCTGTGACATATCGCTCGATGTGGGTTTAAGATAATCCACCCATACAGTTGTGTTTTTCTTTTTTATATAGTCTGAAACTTCATCGATCGGAAAACTTTCTGCAACAAGTGCACCGTCGGAATATGCATAAGTATGTACGTGAGACATTGTTCACCTTTGATAGCTGATAGTGCGTTGAAGAAGCTCGTCGCTAGATTTCAGCCAGCATAATAACGTAGTTCTTGCCGTAATGCTTTGCACACTTGGGACACGTTGTATAGAAAGAGTACGTGTTTTTTACTGTGTGTCCTTCAGCGGTGGCATATCTGTTGAGTTCATCACACCACTTCTTCGCATCCTTATACGGCCCCTCGAACACCAAAGTTAGAAATGTGCCGTCAAGTTTGACAATATCTTTTCCTTCTATCGGACGAGAAACGCTATAGAGTTGTTCTGCTTTCCATGGAGAAATTTCACGACTCAGGATCATTGAATGTTCCGCAGGCAACGCAGCATCAGCTTTCTCAACTTCTTGATTAAGTTTTGTCATGACTGAACCCATGTTGAGCGGAAAGTGGAAGAAGCTCCGCGTATAGTCACGAAGGAAATATTGATCGTGAAAGGTCATCACTTGTTTGTCCCACGCATCGACATTGGGGACATTACAGCACCCCGTTTCGTTGATATCTGTATATGTTGCAGGTAGATTCACGGTGCACCTCCGGTATGTTTCAATCAGTTGTTCTGAACCTAGCACCGTGCCCGCTATCTACACAACAATGGGTTAACTCAGGTAAATTATCCGTGCTATTAATTAAACTTTGGATTCTTATATATTCTCACCAGGAGCATTTCCAGGCGGAACCGCATAAGTATTAGTATCTTGGCATTATGGTAGCTGCGAAAAATTCTCAAGCCACTGCTTTCGTAAATGGCGATAAGCAGTGGAAGAAGGAATATGCAGAGCTGCGAAAGATCGCTCTTGACTCTGGATTGACGGAAGAATTCAAGTGGTACAAACCTTGCTATTCCTATGAGGGCAAGAATGTTTTCCTGATCCACGGATTTAACGATTACTGCGCTTTGTTGTTCTTCAAAGGATCGCTGATGAAGGATCCGAAGAAACTACTTGTGCAACAAACGAAAAATGTACAGGTGGGACGTCAGCTGCGCTTTTCAACCCTTAAAGAAATCACAGCACAGAAATCAACTATCGCTGCGTATATCAAAGAGGCGATAAGAGTTGAAAAATCAGGCGCAAAAGCAGAGATGAAGAAGACTCAGGACTTCGACACCCCGCGAGAACTCGAAGAAAAGTTCCGTGAGCTGCCTCGTCTGAAAGAAGCGTTCGAAGCGTTGACCCCAGGACGCCAACGTGCTTATTTATTGTATTTTGGCGACGCAAAACAATCTTCAACACGCGAAGCTCGCATCGAAAAATACGCCGATCGAATTCTTGATGGAATTGGCTTAAACGATTTTCCGCCAAAGAAAAAGAAGTAGCGGTCCTTCGCTACTTCACTTCTTTTTCTTTTTAATGGTGTAGGTCGAACCGATCAAGATCCATAACCTTGGCCCATGCTGCACCAAATTCGGCAAGGAATTGTTGCTCGCCATCTTTACATCCATAAACTTCAGCAAGAGCGCGCAATTGTGAGTTGGATCCAAATACAAGATCAACATCAGTCGCACTCCACTTAGGTGCACCCGTTGCGCGATCAACACCGTCATAGACATTTTCCGTCGATGATTTTTTCCACTCAGTGGCCATGTCGAGTAAGTTGACGAAGAAATCATTCGACAGAGTTCCTGGACGATCGGTCAGCACGCCACGATCATTGCGAGTAACGCCGAGAACACGCAAACCACCTATGAGCGCTGTCATCTCGGGAGCTGTAAGGCTCAACAGCGATGCGCGATCAACAAGAGCATATTGTGCGTTGCCGGTGTATCCACTGCGCACGAAGTTGCGGAATCCGTCAGCTCGTGGTTCAAGATATGCGAAAGCATCGACATCGGTTTGATCTTGCGTTGCATCCACACGACCAGGTGAGAACGCAACATAGAGATCGTGTCCAGCGTCGCGTGCTGCTTTTTCAACAGCTGCTGTTCCACCCAACACAATAAGATCAGCCAACGACACTTGAGTCTTTCCGTGAGCTTTGTTGAACTCTTCCTGAATGGAACTTAATGTGTCGAGGATGCTTCCGAGCGTTTCTGGTTGGTTGGCTTCCCAGAACTTTTGAGGAGTCAACGCAATACGAGCACCGTTCGCGCCACCACGATTGTCGCTATCGCGGAATGTTGATGCAGATGCCCATGCAGTTTCCACCAGTTGAGTAACACTGAGACCAGAGCTAAGAATTTTTTCTTTCAACTCATTGATGTCGTTGTCATCGATTGTGTCATAGTCCGCTGTCGGAAGTGGATCCTGCCAGATCAAATCTTCATCGGGAACTTCGTTACCCAGGTAGCGAGACTTGGGCCCCATATCGCGGTGTGTCAGTTTGAACCACGCACGCGCAAAAGCATCGGTAAATTCTTGCGGGTTTTCTAAGAAACGACGCGAGATCGGTTCATAGATAGGATCGAATCGCAGCGACAAGTCTGTGGTGAGCATTGTCGGAGCAAGTTTCTTGTTCGGATCAAATGCATCAGGAACAGTGCCTTCGCCAGCATTGTCTTTTGTCTTCCACTGGTATGCGCCTGATGGAGACTGTGTGAGTTCATAGTCGTAGGCAAAGAGATTTTCAAAGAAACCGTTGTCCCATATAATGGGGTTGTTTGTCCATACACCTTCTAATCCTGAAGTAATAGTGTCGCCAGCTTTACCTGAACCAAAATCGTTCTTCCAACCAAAACCTTGGTCTTCGATATCAGCAGCTTCTGGTTCGCGTCCAACGTGATCGTCAGCGCTTGCAGCACCGTGGAACTTACCAAAGGTGTGTCCGCCGGCGATGAGGGCAACTGTTTCTTCATCATCCATTCCCATACGCCCAAATGTGTCGCGGATATCGCGTGCAGCTAAGAGGGGATCGGGGTTTCCGTTAGGTCCTTGAGGGTTAACATAAATCAATCCCATTTGAACAGCACCGAGCGGATTCGCGAGTTCGCGATCGCCACTGTATCGTTCGTCATCGAGCCATGTTGTTTCTGGACCCCAGTCGAGATCTTCTTCAGGTTCCCAAACATCTTCGCGTCCTCCACCGAATCCAAAAGTTGGGAATCCCATAGTTTCAAGAGCAACGTTTCCTGCCAAAATTAATAAGTCAGCCCAGGATAATTTTCGACCATATTTTTGCTTGATAGGCCAAAGAAGACGTCGTGCTTTGTCGAGGTTGGCGTTGTCAGGCCATGAACCAAGAGGAGCAAAACGTTGCGTTCCAGTATTGGCACCACCTCGACCATCGAAGAGGCGATATGTTCCTGCACTGTGCCACGTCATGCGAACCATCAAACCGCCGTAATGGCCAAAGTCTGCAGGCCACCAGTCTTTGGAGTCTGTCATTAAATCTGCAAGGTCTTTTTTTACAGCAGCAAGATCGAGTGTCTTGAATTCTTCTGCATAGTCAAATGTTTCTCCCATAGGATCAATAAGAGGAGAGTTCTTTCCCAACGGGCGAAGGTTGAGCATTTCTGGCCACCAGTGTTGGTTCGCCATCGATCCCACTGATGAGTGAGTGCTATGAAGTACAGGGCATTTCACCGATGGAGCATCCTCTTCATCCGTGGTAACGATTGGGCCGGTTTCTTCGTTGGACATTGTTATGCTCCTTTATGTGTTGTGTTTATAGTTTCAGGATACGCATCGTGTTGTTGACACGAGGGACACATACCCCAATAAATTACTTCTGCTTCGTCGATGATAAAGCCATGGTCGTTTTCAGCTTGCAAACAGGGACGCAAACCAACGGCACAATTCACGTCGGCCATTGCTCCACAATGTCGGCAAACAATATGATGATGATTATCGCCGATGCGATTTTCGTAGCGTGCGGGTGATGATGCAGGTTGAATGCGTCGGATGATTCCTTGATCGGTAAATGCATTGAGTGCGTCGAAAACTGCCTGGCGAGATATGGACCCAATGTTTTCACGTGTTTTTTCTACGATATTTTCTGCGGTTGCATGAGGAATATGCGAGATTGTCTCTAATATTGCAATGCGCTGTTGCGTGACGTGTAGACCTTTTTTGCGAAGCACATCCTCAAAGTAGAAAGAACTCGAAATAGTCATGCGAGCACATTATCCAAAGTTCTGGACTGAGTCCAATTTAGGTCTGTGGTAATCTGAAAAATTGTTCTCGTCCATTTACCAATGTCGTGTTGAGAGTTGGTACTATATCAGTGGATATGGCATTGACTTGTTCCATTTCCGGACATACAGAACAAGCCATGCTCTTTGCTATCAAAGTGAAGCAATAAGTTCGACTAAAAAGAAAAGACCGGAGAGGTCACCATGAAAATTCCAGAAAAGCTTAAAAGCATACCTTTAGTGGTTAGTGTGATAGCCCTTATTCTTGGTATTTTTGCTGTTGCACTTGCCTCGAATTCGGGCGACTCAGGTTCTTCGAGTAGTTCGACGACTGCAACAACCACTCATTCTTCAACAGCTCATACCAATATGTCTGCTGAAGAGATGGATAAGAGGATGAAAGAAGTTACGGATAAATTTCTTACCCTTGTCACAAAAGAAGGAAACGTCGAAGACACAAAGTGGATGGAACCAAAAATCCTTGAGGATGGAACTAAGGAATATGCATTAACTGCAAGTATCTTTGACTGGGAAGTCCAACCAGGAAAGATCGTCAAAGCATGGGGCTATAACAAGCAGGTTCCAGGACCAAACATCAGAACAAACGTGGGCGACAAGGTTCGTATCGTTCTGAAAAATGAATTAGAAGAATCAACTGTCATTCACTACCACGGTGTGAAAGGACTTCCAAACGCAGTCGATGGTGTACCTGATGTGACACAACCTCCTGTGAAACCAGGTGATTCATATACGTATGAATTCACAACTAATGAAGTATCGGTTGGAATGTATCATTCACACCACAATGCTCAGGTACAAGTTCCTAACGGTCTTGCTGGAACATTTATGGTTGGAAACATGGAACTTCCTCAAGGAGTGAAAGTTGCTCAAGAAATTCCAATGATGCTCAACGATGCTGGAAATATCGGTCTCTCTCTTAACGGTAGAGCGTTCCCAGGAACAAAGGCAATCGTTGCAAAGAAGAATGACTGGATTCTTGTCCATTATCTCAATGAGGGTGTTGGTATCCATCCAATGCACACGCACGGATTTGATCAGCTCGTATTTGCGCGCGACGGAAGTGTACTCCCGCAGCCCTATTATGCTGACACTGTAACTGTTGCTCCTGGTGAACGATATTCAGTGCTCATCAAAGCGGACAAAGTTGGTGCATGGGCGTGGCACTGTCACATTCTTACGCATGCTGAAGGACCTAACGGTATGTTGGGCATGGTTACTGCCATGGTGGTGAGCTAACCCGTACTTCAAGAAAACTGTAAAAAAGGCTTGCCGAGACAATCTCGGCAAGCCTTTTTTATTTGGCGTTCAGGAGTATGTGATGGCAACAATTAATAACCCTAAAGGCTTTTGCGAACTTCTGCATGGAGCATTGTGATTTCGTAGCGGTGGGGGAATATCGCGTTAGATCTTCAACCGTGTAGCTAAGCTACACCGATGGCGTACAATACAAAATATATTGCAGCGGCTTTTTTCGCAGCGTGCCTAGCGCTTGTTGGGCTTAGCAATACGACTACGGCGCAGGCGCTCCCTGATCCAAAGATAAATGCTAATCCCTCAACAACCACGCTATTAACGGGATATATCCAGGTTGTTACAGTTTCATTAGATGAACCAATTATTTGCCCGGTGATGGACAGCACGTGCAAAGTAGATGTTGCACTGACGCTAGATTCTGGATTAATTACTATAAATGTTCCTGGCCTTACCTGGTTGAGTCACGAATGGGCTCAACCTCGTTCATTTACTATTACGAACATTTCTGCTGGGCATTCCTCAGATGTTGTTGCACATGTCGCGATGCTCGCCGAATCCAATTCTGAATACTACGACGAATTCGCTAACAGTGTGACCGTGAATCTTCCCGCAACAGTAACAACGACAACAACGTTTTCTCAAACTCCATCCGTTGGGTTTGGTGAAAGTGGTTCGAACACTTCTGCGTCTGTATCTCCTGGAGGACAAATTACTGTTCATGGCTCTGGTTTCAAACCTAATTCTGAAATCTCAGCAACCCTGCATTCTTCCCCTGTGTTGCTGGGAACAGTGACGGCCAATGCCAGTGGGACATTCGTACAGAAATTTGCCGTTCCAAAAAATACATCGATTGGGAACCATCAACTTGTTGTCAGCGGGATCAATTCTTCCGATGCAAGCGTTTCTTCAACATTGTCTTTAACGGTCAATGAACTTCCCGCAACAGGATCTCATACAACGACACTTATTGTTATAGCAAGTGCATTCATCGTTTTAGGAATTGTTTTGCGCATCCTTGCAACAAAGAAATTATCGGGTAGATAGATTCTCTACTGCATCGGTGTGATAAAAAATGGAACAGTGAATCTATTTACCGTACCGAGCTTTAACGGACAAGTCCTGCGCGACGTTTTCGCACAAGTGTTAATCCTGAGCCGACAAGCACTGACGCCACAAACATTACTCCTGCAATTGAAGCACCTGTCGCTGGTAATGAACCAGTAGCAGAATTACCACCCGTATTTGCACCGGGTGCAGGAACCACGGTTGAAGTGGTCGGAGTGGTTGTCGTAGTTGGCGGTTCGGTCGGTACGAGTACGCCGAAACCTAATGGGTCACTAAAGAAGCCATTCTCTTCGCCATCATCGTCGAGCTCGCCGCCATCTGTCGCTATGTACTCGGTGAACAAAGCGGTTTGAGAATCTATTTCGACGTCGCCATAAGTTTCCTCGATGACTGTGGTGTAGGTTTCAGAAAGTGTGTTGAACTTGCGAGCAGTTACGTCGGCTGCGGCAGGTGCACCAAATATCACTAGTTCAATAAAAGCATCATCACCGACACCTGTGTGTATTCTGAAGTTCATGAATCCATCGGGATAATCATATTCATCATCTTGCGGATCGAACTCTGATTCTTCCTCAGTGGTTGCTTCGATAACAGGGTGATCGCCGGCAACGCCGATAAGAATATATTCACCTGTTATGTCATTAACAAAACTCATTTCACTGGAATTAACGCTATCGAGCACTCCGTTGTTATTTGCGTCGCCATCATTTGGTCCTGCATTTTCAACAGCGTTAGAAATGCCGTCGTGGTCGACATCGGTTGCGAGCACAGGAAATTGACCAGTCTCGTGAAGCCAACGATTACCAGCAAAGTCCCATGATGTTTTTGGAGTGACGAGAGTATTACTTCTCCACTGAGTCGATCCGTTTGGATTGTTGGTGCAACTCACAACCCCGCCACCCATACAAACGTTGACGCCAGTCGTTGCTGAATCAAAAGCGCTTGTTGTTGCTGCAACGAAGTGGTCCGTTCCCGATTGTGTTCCCACAACACCGCCGACGCCACTTGAACCTTGGAGGGGCCCAACAGCAAAAGAATTTAATACTTGAACAATTGCGTTGGGATCAACAAGTCCACCCGCTGCTCCAAGGAGTCCTCCCACGCCAAAACCTTCCACGGATGCACTTGAGTACGACCATGCAATCGTGATTGTTGCAGTAAAATCGGATCCATAACTATTTGCGCCTCCGAGT
Source organism: uncultured Burkholderiales bacterium (assembly GCA_964516875.1). Taxonomy (GTDB): domain Bacteria; phylum Actinomycetota; class Acidimicrobiia; order IMCC26256; family JAGPDB01; genus JAGPDB01. The sequence goes on along the minus strand of CAZFAO010000001.1, from coordinate 125,472 downwards.
AGTCCTCCCACGCCGAAAGAATTTTCTCCTGATACAACTCCTGTTGTGTAAGTATCAATTAGTTCTACGGTTGATACATCACTAGCGCCATATACAGATGCTTCGCCTACTAAACCTCCAACGTTATACCCCAAACCATTGGATGCAGTTACATCACTTGTCGACCAACTTTGTCTAATTGTCGAAGTAACACCACTTTCCGTTTGGATTCGGCCAACAAGGCCACCAACATCGATGCCAGCACTGTCAACTTCACCAGATGTCGACGAATCAGCAATCGAAGTTGAAGCAGCGCCACCAATATCGCCGATCAGGCCACCGACATTATCGCCTGTGCCTTCAACGTCAACGCTTGAATGAACATTCGATACGGTAATGTCTTCTGCAAAACCAACAAGTGATCCAACTCTCGCTAAGCCAAAAACTCTTCCGTCTTCCAAATAGAGGTCTTGGAAAGTCGCGCTCTCAGCCCTCGAAAAAAGGCCAACACCATCGCCGGCAGTTTCATCAATATCTAGACCGTAGATGCGGTATCCGTCTCCATCGAAAGTTCCACTGAATGGGTTGGTCCAGTCGAGTGAGGCAAAGTCGCCATCGCACACGATATCGTTTTGAAGTACGTATGTGTCTGTATCTCCGATAGCCATGTTGTCGTCGATGGCGCGAAGATTATCGCAATCAAAAATGTCGTATGTGGCAGCAAAGGCACTCTGTTGTCCAATGACACCGAGAAATCCACACGCTACAAGGACGAGCGCTGCCAAGATCGACAAAGATTTTTTCATTTCAACTCCAGAAGTAAAAGATGGTTGTCATTCTTGTAGAGAAAGCCCAAGGTATGGTGGATGAATGAGTTGTTTGAATCGGCGCTGCGCCCGTGTAATCACCCATTGTGACTTTATCTGCTAGTTTTATGACGCTATTTTGGTATGGATGCCGTCACATTTGAGAGGCATCCATGTAATTTCGTGTTAAGCATTTTGCGCTCTTTATCGTTTTCGCAATTGTCACAACCGCGCTCTTCTCGCCGACGGTGGCGCTTAAATTCGTTAATGTGCAGGAGCGAAATTGCGTTCTTCAACGCCAGCGTTCGTGACGATGATTGCGTGGTTTTGTGGCACTTCGTGATGAGCGTCTGGTAGGTCGGCAAGTGGTTCGGAAACAATCATGTGTGCATCATCAGGAAAGATTCCGAGTTTTTCATTTTCGGGATACATTTCCTTAACGGTTTTCGCGTCGTTTGTTACAAAAAGCGATCGCGCGACATCTTGTGTTGCATAGCGAGCCGCATATAGAGCTTTACCTTCGGTGGCGCAGATTGTCATTTGTATTCCGTTGTCGACACCGACTTTGGCACACGCTGTTTCGACCATCCCGACTGTTTTCTCGATTGCACCGATCGGGTCGTCTTCGAGACCAAGTGTTAACGCAAGGTAGAAAAGCACTTCGGAATCGGTTGATCCTTGGATGTGTGGATATAAAGATGGATCAACGGCAAAAGTGAGTTCTCGACGCACTTTTTTCCAGCCCCGCACCAAACCGTTGTGCGCAAACAGCCATTTCTCGTATCGGAAGGGATGACAATTTGTCTGTTGGACAGGCGTACCCGTTGTTGCGCGCACGTGTGCGATAAAACATTGCGATGTTAAGTTGCGCGTGATTTCCTTGAGGTTATCGTCGTTCCATGCAGGCTGTGTTGATCGGTATTTCAGCGGTTCTGCAATACCATCGGTGTACCACCCAACGCCGAAACCATCTCCGTTGGTTGCTTCAGCACCGAGGTATGACTCTTTGCTTTGGCGGATGATCGAGTTTTTTGGTTCGTAGAGAACAGAACCTACATTGACGGGATCTCCGAGATAGGCAACCCAACGACACATATATCTTCTCCTGTATTATTTTCGCGACAGTTTAAGCGCCAGGTTTGAAAACCATAAGTGCAAGTACCGCTGCGATGATTGCTAGATCAACATAGGCAACAACGAGCCAGCTTTGGACGGCGGCGATTGTCGCTGGAGCGTCATCAGATTCTGCGGCACTCAGCGCTTTACGTCCAGCACGTGCGTGAAAAACAGCTCCGATAATGATGCTCGCAATGATCCCCATAAAGGCAAGACTGATCCATGTATCTGAAAAACTCCATCCAGCAACGCTAATGAGACCAATTCCCGAAATGAAAACGAGAACTGATGTTGGTCCAAACACGAATTTCCCGAGGTTTGCAAGGTTGCGGAGAATGGGGAGTGCTTGGGTGGGGCTTAAGCTTTTCGTTGACAATAAAAAGGTGACGCCGATTGCTGCGCCTCCGAGCCAAACTGCTGCGCACAGTATATGAATGTACAACAAAACATCTTCCATATTTACCTTCTTACGTCGAGATTTACGGTCACTATCCTACTCAGCAGGTTAAGGAACGCATGAACTTTCCCTACAGCGGTTGCACTAGTTGCTTACCGTTATTTCGCACATTATTTACAACTGTCGATACCTCGTATGCATCTAGTGGATACTCCGAGATGTTTAAGAGAGGGAGCAAGTCGGCAGGAGTGGCGTGCGGGTTAAGCCAATCTTTTATTTCGTCGTGGGTGAGAGCAATGGGCTGACGGTCATGGATTTCTTTCAGCCAACCGTGTGCGTCGCGGGTCACGATAGTGGCTGATTGTGTCGAAGGTTCGCACAGGCCCGCTAAATAGATGACGTCGTTATTTTCTCCGTGGATGAACATTGGCTGCTTGGCGTCATTTGTTTTTTTCCATTCGTAATATCCGTCAACAGGAACGACGCAACGAGATCTTTTGAATGCTGTTCGAAACGTTGGTTTTTCTGCCATTGTTTCAGATCGAGCATTGAAGCACTTGTTTGCCATGGAGTCGTCTTTGGCCCAGTGGGGGATTAGCCCCCATCGATATGTATTTATTTCAATATGATTTTCAGTTTCAGAAATGACGGGTATTGGTGCACTTGGCGCGATGTTATACGAAGGTTCCCGTTGGTTCGTTCCCGGTGGTGGAGGTGTAATGATGACATTCATTTCAATAAACGCCTTCAGCCGTTCAGCAATAGCTGCATCGCGTGCCGCAATAGCCATTCGTCCACACATAAAGATAAGGCTAATACTGTGTTTCTAACTTTGCAGATTCTCGAGCAAACTTTTTGGGATTGGTCGGCAATCACAATGTTTTTGGTGCTCAAGATGCCACTCTAGCCGTTGTGCTTTCGTAGGATTTTTTGGCATTTTGTGTTTTTCATGCCATGCTTTGTTCATAATTTGGATGTTATCACAGCATTTTTTTCGCCACCTGACGTGAAATATAAAACCTATTTAAGAGCAGCCCGTAAACCTTTGACCTTTTCATTCACTATGGAATACCAAATCCATGTACCACGGCGTTCTTTTGTAACAAGGCCTGCATCGAAGAGAACTTTCAGGTGGTGGCTGATCGTTGGTTGAGACTTTCCTAATGGTTCTACGAGTTCGCACGCACAAACTTCACCAGCTTCGCTAGAGGCAATGAGATTAAAAAGACGTAGGCGAATGGGATCAGAGAGGGCCGCGAAACCCTCTGCCAAGTCCGTCGCAACCGTTTCTGAGATACTTTCCGATATTACAGAACAGCAGTCAACGGATTGGATTGAAATCGTTTTACGCTTAGTCGTGGATTTTGTAGTGGATGTCATATCTATATATTGACACTCATCGATATATATGTCAAGATATTGATAGACATCAATATATCTATCAAGGAGATCTCATGTCCAGATTTCAATTAGCCCTCAACGTATCGAATATCGATGAGGCTGTGGCCTTTTATTCAAAGCTCTTTAACGCAACGCCCGCAAAACAAAAACCAGGCGATGCAAACTTCGCGATTGAGAATCCTCCACTGAAACTCGTACTCATTGAGAACACTGAAGTTGGTGCGGCTGGAACGATGAACCACTTAGGTGTCGAGGTAGAAACCCCTGAAGAAGTGGGGAGTGCTCAAACACGTCTGGCGCAAGATGGTTTAGAAACTCAGATCGAAGATAATGTGACTTGTTGTTATGCAGTCCAAGATAAAGTGTGGGTGCATGACCCAGACAACGCTCCTTGGGAAATATATACAGTCCTCCACAATGCTGAGCAAATGAAATCAACTGGTTTGGAAATTATTTCTGGCGGTGACACAAGTGTCTGTTGTGGAACTGGCTCGTCAGCAGAAGCAAAATGTTGTTAGGCGTGTGTTCATAATGCGGAACGTTCGTAAATGGCTGCTGTGCTTTGAAACATGTACTGGCGATTCAATTGAGGCATCGTCCGAGTGAAGCCGCATAGGGCAGTACCGCAGACAATCCAACAGTTCCGCCATGCAAGGTATCAACATTCAGATGATGCATTCCTATATCAACAGCAGGTTGTTCGCGAGGGGGTTTGTCTCCAACCATGATCGCATTTTCAGGTCGCACGCCAAGCAAGTTACAAATAGCCTGAAATGCTTCAGGCTCTGGCTTTCGATGGCCAATTTGATACGACAGTGCGCACGCATCAAAGAAATCCATAAGTTTGTGAAGACGGAGCACCGAAGTTACATCCCAGCCGCAGTTGCTCAAAAGTCCGATTTTGATATTGTTTGAACGCAATGCTTCCAGTGTTGGCATTAGATCTAGATCAGGATACCAACGTTCAGGATCAATTTCGCGTGCGTAGAGGTCTATGTCAAAACCATTTGGTGCAAAAAGTTTGTCGGCAACGGCCTGCATGCGACGATAGATTTCTTTAGGCACTTCTTCATCAAGTGAAATGCGATGGGGGAGACTGTCTGGAATATTTGCGTCACGATAAATTTGTGCAGCTAGCTCATCGGTAGAAATGTGAGAACCATGCTTTGCATTCCACTTGAGTGCAGCATCTTTTAGATATTCCGTACTTTGGTCACGACTAAACAGCGTTCCGTCGAAATCAAAGACGACCGCTCGCGTTTCCGGCATGAATACAAGTTTGGCTTTCTTCTCTTAGTGTGTCAATTGAACAAATCGGCGTTCCCAATCAGCTCTGAATAGATTCCCCGTTCTGGGGTCCGGAATCCGGCCTTGAGAAAGGGGAAAGTGCTACATGCCTTTTCCGCCGATGAGGTCGATGCCGACAAAGTTTTCATCACCAACAACCCAAGCGTCATGACCAGGTGGAATGTCAACAACATCGCCCGCCACAATATCGAACTCTGTTCCATCATCCATCACAGTTTTGGTGGAAATCTTTACTCAAAACTTGATATTCTCACACGGTGGATGATTTCGGTGTACGACGAGAACAGGAAAGTGATTATGAAGAAATCAGTCGTGTAATTTGTGATGCTTTTGGAGAAGAAGGCAGTGCTGTAGATGAACTTGTAAAGTTGATACGAAGTTCCAATCTCTATTTTCCTCAATACTCATTTGTGGCAGTAATTGATGACATCGTTGTCGGGCATACAATGTTGAGCGGTGCTTATCTTATTGATGGCTCAATTCGTCATGATGTACTTGTCCTGTCGCCGTTATCAGTCTCTCCTCAATATCAACGACGGGGGATAGGTGCTGCCCTTGTAAAAAAGGTAATCCAGACTGCTGAAAAGTCGAACGAGTCGCTCATTGTTCTAGAGGGTGATCATAATTACTATTCGCGTTTCGGATTTGAATGGTCAGAAAAATATGGAATCACAATAAAAATTCCTTTGGATGTTCCACCTGAATGTGCTCAAATTTACCGAGGACCAGCTTTTCATGAAAACCTCAAAGGTCGAGTTCAGTATCCACCCGCATTCGATCACGTCGCTCATTGATTGTGCACAAACGAATATGGGCTTGGAATCGGTTTAAGGAGTGGGTCGAGCGCCGCGTGCTCCGTCTACGATTCAGACAGCATACATACTTTGTATGATAAGAGCTGTATAAAATTAGTCGTGACTATCCTCCGATTTAAAACAACTTTTCTGTTATGCGCAACAATGGCAGTGATCATTTCACTTAGTATGTTCGTGTTCCCAGGTAGTGCACATGCCACTACGGAAACTTATGGACCTGGCGATGCGGGATCGTTTGTTGTGCCTGCAGGCGTTTATTCTTTGAATGTTGGCATTTCAGGCGGAGCCGGAGCAGCGGGTGATGTACCCTTTGGTGCTCCAACGCCTGGAGAAGCTGGCGATGGAGGCATGTTTGTTGCAAGATTTGACGTAACGCCGGGTGAAACTTTCTACTACATCGTTGCAACAAATGGAAATAACATCAGTCCTTCTGACGGAGGTACTGGCTGGACCGTAGGTGGTGGTGCAACGTATACCGGTGCATCCGGCGGAGGTTCGAGTGCGTTAGAAGATGCAAGCCATAACCCTCTGATTGTTGCCGGTGGCGGTGGCGGTGGTGGCTCGGGTTGTCCTGGCCAAACCACAACATCAGGCAATGGCGGTAACTCATTGATGGATGCTGCACAAGATGGCGGCAATGGTTCATCAAGCGCAATAGGCGGCCATGGTGCAACATCGAGTGGCGATGGTTTAGGAGATGGCGTCGGATTGTATACCGGTTCGGACGGTAGCAATGGTGACGGCGGCACAGGTGGCGGTGCAAGTCTTACAAATGGTGGTGTTCAATGCGGCGGTGGCGGTGGCGGTGCTGGCTACTATGGTGGTGGTGGCGGAGGTTCAGGTGCGCCTTTTACAGGAGGACCTGCTGATACCGGTGGCGGTGGCGGTGGTCTTTCCTGGATTGACGATGAGCGTATTACTGACTGGGATTTCATGATGGATCCTGACCATACACCCTTTATGGCAATTGAATACGAAATATCTGAAGCACCTACAACGACTGTACCCTCATCTTCAAATACTCCGAGGGGCGCTTTTGGATCAGACCTATCGGGGACACAGACTTCTCTTGTTTCATCTCCCGGTAAAGCAATGACAGTTCATGGAACTGATTTCAAAGCTGACTCTGATGTAGTTGTGACGTTACATTCATCGCCAGTACGCTTAGGCGTTGCTCGAACGAATGCGAGTGGAAGTTTTGTTGCTACTTATACGTTGCCGAAAAATACAGAGCTAGGTTCTCATCAGATTATTTTGACAGGACTGGACTCAAGTAGTCAGGAAGTTTCTGTTGTGCTTTCGCTTAGCGTTGTCCGTCTTGCAGCAACTGGATCTTCACTGGTGAGTGAGGTGCAATTTGCCGCTAGCCTCTTGTTTATCGGTGGATTAATTGCGTTCGCAACGAAACGACGCAGACGACTTTCGACAATGGCTTAGCAGAATGTATTAGTTGAATTCGTGAGCTTCAGCCATTGCTGAATAGATCAATTATGAAATTTTCTCAAAAACCATTGTTGCTTGGACTCTGTCGCCGCTCCCAAATCCTTTACTTCCACTACTGGTCGTGGAAATAGTATGAAGTCTATAACCTTTAGATGCCTGTTGGTTTATAGCCTTTTCAAGTTCAGTAAGATTCCCAGAACCTGAACCAATAAACTTTTCTTTCAGCACGACTTGTACAACTACATATTCCATAAGCAATCCTTTTTACTATTGCGAGTATTTATTACAAAGCACATTAATGCCGGAGAAAGAAGCTAGGTCAATTCACGACTAATGGTTCGTGAGCTTCAGCCATTTCTGATGCCAACCACTTTGAGGACTAAGCAAACATTATCGGAGAACTGAGTGCTCTGACCGTCGGTGTTGATCGCCGTATAAATACGATACAAAAACGACGGTTCAATTATGTACATTGCAATATAAAGGTATAGTGCAGAAAAAAGAAACCTCTCACTATTGCGCATAACGGACATATGGAATAGCATGGTTGTAATTGCTAAACGAAGGAATGGCCATGCAAAATATACCCGGTAGTGCAGACGATGCACGAAGAATTGAAGATTTATTGACAAGCAAAGATCCTGAATTGCAAAAGCAGGGTCTTCGTGAGATGGATCCAAATAATCAACAACATGTAGATGCGTCATTTGAAGCACTTGATGGAAATGCCTTCAAAGGTGTAGAGCAAGAACTTTTTGATGCAATCGCGCTGAGAGCTGATCCAAATAATCTTACTGGTAGCGAGGCATTGAAATGGATTTCGACTTTTAAGAGTATCTCGCCAGAAGTAGTTACAGAGGTTCAAGGAAAAATAGATGTTGATAAAGTGCCTTCTCTTGTCATAAATGAGGATTACGGCGCTTTAGATGGTTCGACATCGCTAATTGTTCCTCCAATTACCTCGAGTCTAATAGGTGCAGGGATCATGCGAATCGAAACAGCGCTTTCTACGCCTACATTACAAAAAGATTTAAGTCGTTAAAAATATTTGTTGAAATACTTTTCCATGCATAAGGTGAAGTGACGTAAATGAGTGATGATAGAAGCGATTCGGGCAGCGGAATATATCCTTTTCCAAATACTCCAGCTATACCTGCGATGCAATTAACACCATTACGGATTGAAAGCGATCAAAGAGAAGAACAAATTTGGCCGGAGCGTCCTGGATGTGGACCGCGCAGCGCAGATGATCCTGTTACGCATCTAATGCCGACTGTCCTTATCGAAGTGTTTGATGATCATGGACTTCCCAAGGAGATTGTCTGGAAACAGAGCTCGTCGGGTGAAATTTATCCGGTGGCGTTACCTCATGATCCTACGAAAGTCCATGGACCTATTGATGTTCCACCATATAATCCTTCGGTTGTTCCTGATATTGAGTTGCTCTAATTATTGAAGTGTGAAACAACTTTATATCCGTGTTACCGAGTTGATTTTTATGCGCCCCCGGGACTTAAACCCGGAACCTGCAGATTACGGGTTTGACTTTGATGTAGATGAAAATTTTCTCAAGGAGAATCTCGCACCTGTGCGTTATGCTGACAAGACGTCTAATGTAAATGAAATTGTAAAAGCTTCAACTATCCGGAAATTCCGGATAGTTCGATTAGAGGGAAAACGCCAGATCGAACGCTATAACCACGAATTGATTCTTTCCGGAGAATTTTATTGAGCGTCGCTGTTATCGATCCAGCATAGGAACGGTTGTATCAATTTTGTATGCAAGGAGTCTTTGACAAAAGTCCGCAAAATTTGCTCGATAATCTTTATCGCTTAATTTTTCGCCAATAAGATGAGTGAGCGCATTGTCAGTAAGTTCTTCTAGTGAGATACCTTCAAATAAAGCGACCAATTCAGCAAGAGAGTCATCCTGTACCTTACGTTGACCGTTTCTTGCTGTTTGTTTTTTCCTTTTAGCAGTTGTGCGCACAAGACCATGTTCTTGCTCATAAGATGTACTGTCATATATCTCATCCTTCAATCCTTGGTCGGCTTGAAGTGCTTTGAATATACCTTCTAAATATTTTTCAGTAAGTGGATGTGCACAGATTTCAATATTGGACCAATGTCCTTGAGACATGCCAGCTATTTCGGCTGCCTGCCTTTGGTCAAGACCCAAACCTATGCGCCTTGTTCTAATGATCTCACCTGTTGTCTTCCTTGACGCTTGCACCATTATTTCATCCTAACTTATGGGCAAATTATTGTAAAAGTGAATAGAAAATGTGTTTACAGCGCAGTTTTTAAGCTTTTGTAGGTCTGTTATTCATGAACTAGCATTGTTGTGTGGCGAATAAGGATGTTAAATTCACAGAGTTTCCGGGACGCAACACGCCTCTTCTTGATAGGCCATTTGGAAATGCATCGCCGGGTTGTTTTATTTTTGCTCGAAGTGCCACTGGATTAAATCTCCAATTTCCACCGGTTCCCACTGATGTTGAGCCAGCAAACAAAAGTTATGCTCGCGACGGACTTCAGTGGGCATTAGGTGATCCCAATTCACCGTTAACGGCAAAGCGTTATTCAACTCTCGCTATTGCTCAAAAACATTATGCGGAAGAAGTGAAGCGCGGGACCGATGAACATCGAACAATATTGAGTGCACTTGGTTCCCGGGAGATGCGCAACATTCCATCACGCGTTGGAATTGAAGCAACAATCATTCTTGATGGTGATGTTTTTGTTGTGGGAAATCACACAGATTTAAAAGTTAATCCCACTAGAAGTCCGATTCCTTATAGTGGATTCGCTGTATCGGAAAATGCCGGATCAACAATGCTCGATGACCAAATCGCAGGTGCTGTAATGGAGATGTCACGCAAGCAGCTTTCACTTCCTGAAGAGAGTGTTCTTGATGGGTTAACGATTCACACGATTTATACATTGGGTAGGCGTCTTCAAACACAAATTGCTTGCACTATTGATTTACGTGGAACGGGAATTACTCAAGATGACATTGTGGAAGGATATCGACAGGCTGAAGAAGGGCTAACAAATCCAAAAGGTCGTCATTACGGTGTGGAGTTTTTGAATTGGGATACAGACACTATCGAACGTTTTGCTGGAAGCCATAGCTATCGTCCGACGAAACAAAATCTATCTTCGGTATTCTTTGCCGCTGCTAGCGATGGACTTATTTCAGAAGAACAAGCGCTTGAGTATGTGGGAGCTCGCTCCGCAGAAATTGAGCACGGCATTGCATCGAATGGTCCATTAAATCAGTTATTAGATCAAGGTTCATTTGCTGTGAACGCAGTTTCAGAACTCGGGCCTGGTCAACAAAGATAATTTTTAAACTTCGTTCGCCCAACCATTTCTGATTGGAGCCACTTTGAGGAGTGGGTATGTGGAATATCAGACTTGCCGGAATTACTCGAAGCATGACGCAGCTAAAAGTGCATCATCCTCAGTGTTGTAAAGATGAAATGAAAATCTTGCGAAACCTGCCTGTTTGCCTTCTTGGATTCCAAATTGAATGCCAGCTGCATTAAGACGCAAAATACTTTCCGCATCAATTGGTGTTGTCACTATTGCTGAATTTGATTGTGGCATATTCATTTTTTCTCGAAAAATGTTTGCTAGGCCGACATTATGTTCGTTGATATTATTAATTCCGGTTTCAAGGAGGAGTCGTAGAGCAGGTTCAGCTCCAATCCAATTAATTCCTGTCGGTGAAATATCGAATCTTCGAGCTGTTGACGAGATTGACATATCGCTACCGTAATAAGCGCTATGGCTATTGTCGGATGCATACCATCCAACGTTAATCGGCGTGATGTTTTTAATTAATTCATCGGAAATATATGCAAAGGCAACACCACGCGGACAGATAAGCCATTTGTATGCTGCACAGACAACAACATCAAAGTCTTCCGCTTTCATAGGCAACCAACCGGCAGATTGAGTTGCGTCCACAAGTATTTTTACGCCTGTTTCAATACGTTTTTTTGCGAGTGCATCTAAATCAATTACTGTTCCATTTGCAGATTGGGCAACGCTGACTGCGGCCCAATCAAATGAGCTGTCAAGAGTCTCGATAAATTCATCCAATTGCACTTCGACGATTTCAAGATTGTCTTTATGGATTGCGAATGGCATCGTCAGAGAAGTGAAATCATTTTGAGCAATGAGCACTTTGCTTCCAGGAGGAAGTGAATTAGCTATGAGGCCAACATAGGGAGAACTGCTGCAGCCAGTTGAAATATTTTCAGTATTGGTTGCACCAATTATCGATGCGAAGTGTTTTCTTGATGCTTCTACTGCAATATCTCTTGTGTCTGTATTAAATGTTCCCAGGCCAAGTTCTTGTGTAGCGGATTGCATGAGTGATACGGCATCCTTGGGAAACAGGCCATAGTTTGAAGTATTGAGGTACTTGTTTCCACCTAAAAAAGCATCACTCTTGAGACTAAGTACCATTTTTACACAATAACATAAGAGTGCGAATGAGAATTGTGCGCCCAAGAATTTCTTGTTGGACCGGTTTGAGGTATGGGTAACTAATATTCAGCTGCTTTCAATTATCAAGGGCGGTAGGATTACATGATTATGTCGTTTCTAACTCTTGAAAAAGTCGCTGAAGATCCAGAACTAGTGTCGACAAATATCATTTCAAAATCTGGGCAAAGGTTAACCTTGCGTCCTTTACGTTCGGACGATGTTGATGCTTTGACAAATTTTCTTGATTCGCTTTCACCTCGGACGCGCGAGAGGTGGGTAATCGATGATTACGGCAAAGCTGGTGCGCTAGAAATGTGTGAAGCCATAGGCTGTTTCGATAAATTGCGACTCGTTGTTGTTGGCCAGGATGAGAAAGTTCTCGGGTTAATGGAGTTCAGTCTCAGTCTTGTTCCTTTTGATATTGAGCGATTCGCTAACTATGGAACCGAATTGAATGAAGATAATTACATTCGCTTCGGCCCATGCGTCCGAGATGATGAACAACAAAAAGGCATATTCTCTGCAGCAATGCCACAATTAATTCATATAGCGCGCAATTTTGGAAAAGATTTCATAATACTTTGGGGTGGGGTGCTCGCTGAAAATTTTCCCGCAATCGAGTCGTACAAAAAGTTGGGGTTCTACGAAGTAGGCCGATTCAATGATCGGATAGATGGCAGCGAATGTATTGATATGGTCCTCGACATTGGTACGCACCCGCATTTCTGATGGGAACTGCTTAGAAGAGTGGATGATCGGCATCGACGAGTTGAGTTCGTTGGTCGTGATTAACGCTTATGATCTGGATAATCTCGATTTCCATGATTATTTCTCACTTCGTCACACGACTTGAACCGCAATTGATTTAATTATTTAAGCAATCTAAAATGTAAAGCCTATGAACACGGATGAATCATTTGAAATACCTAGTCTTATTGCTTGGAAGCTTGCTGTAGGAAAACCCATGCGTGGAAATTATTCCACAGCAAATCATATAGTTCGTATCTTCGATGGAGCAATACCTCTTAAAGGAAAGGAAGGGTTTCGAAAACCTGAGTATGTGGGTCTTCAACCGTTTTTTGAATTATACGCTCTTCCCAATGGTGATCATAAAGTTGTTGTAAAGGATATGGATGGATTGCTTGAGGCTGCTAGAGAATTGGGGTTTCACAAGAGAAGACATCATGATTCTTTGCGCTTAGTACTGGAGTCAACACGAGATCTAAAAATTGATCTTAATGACCCCGTAATTGAAACAAAACATGAGCATCTTGTAACAAATACAACTCCAGCCCCTTCGGCATCATTGGATATTGATCCAGGATCTGAGTTATCCGAAGTAGATGGACTTGTTGAGTTGCTTGCGTGTCCTGGAGTGATTTCAATTGATGATCCAGTAATACAAACATCGGCGAGACTATCTGCGATGCGCATTTGTAACACTCCAACTGTCAGAAGAATCGAGCTTCGAGAAGCATCAAGAACGGTATTAGGAATTGATTTTCAAAGACTAATCTTTCCGGACTTTACCTAACCGAAATTGGTACGCCCCCCGGGACTTGAACCCGGAACCTGCAGATTAAGAGTCTGTTGCTCTGCCAATTGAGCTAGAGGCGCATTTGTGGTGCGAAAACTAATTCGCGTGACGAAAAAAGTTAGCACACAGCGTGGTAGAAATATCTAACGCACGATGTCAATGATACTTTGCATGCATTGTCTTCGTATAAATCAGTAAGAGGGGGACTATGAAGGTCGCAATTACAGGCTCGAACGGTTTTATTGGCTCAGCGCTCGTGCGCGAATTGAACAACGCTGGACATGAGGTACTTAGGATTGCCAGATCACCTATGGAGGACGAACACATACTGTGGGATCCACAAAATGGAACAATCGATGGCACGTCACTTGATCTCGCGCGTGTTGATGGAGTTGTTCATCTCGCAGGCGAAGGCGTTGCGGAAAAGAAATGGTCGAAATCTCAAAAACAAAAAATCCTTGAATCGCGTGTGAAGGGGACAACTCTTCTTGCAACAACACTTGCGCATTTACAGAACAAGCCATCTGTTTTTGTTTCTGGATCTGCCATTGGTTATTACGGTTCGCGCGGTGATGAAAAACTTGTCGAAGATTCATCCCCCGGAGAAGGATTTCTCAGCGAAGTATGTCAACAGTGGGAAGCTGCAACATCACCTGCGCGCAATGCAGGAATTGCAACAGCAACTATTCGCACCGGTCACGTTCTCGATAAATCAGGAGGCATGTTAAAGAAACTATTACCGCCTTTCAAGCTAGGACTTGGCGGACGACTGGGTGACGGAGAAGAATATATGAGTTGTATTTCTCTCGAAGACCACATCCGAGCCATTCTTTTTATTCTTGAAGGAAAGCGCGAAGGTGCATTCAACATGGGCGGACCCGAACCTGTCACCAATTCTGAATTTACAAAGGCGTTAGGGGAGCGGCTTTCGCGTCCGAATATTTTTCCCACTCCGCTTCTTCCGCTGCGAATGATCTACGGAAGCGAACTCGTCGATCAAGTTCTTCTTCCCTCGCAACGCGTGTTGCCCGCGCGACTTCTCGAGAGTGGTTTTACCTTTCATCATCCCAGCGTGGAGGACATTCTTAACGCAGTTATATAGATGGTGTCGCGTAAACTGATCGACGTGAATGAACACTCTCTACCACAGCGCGTATGGATCGATACCGCAATTGGAACCAGCCCCGATGATGCAACCGCGCTTTTGTTTGCATGTGTGCATCCCAAAATCGAAGTTGTCGGCGTCAGCATCTCTGGGAAAAATCAAGACCGACGCGCCGAAGAAGCACACGCTGTTTTAGAACAAGGACGATGTGGAGATGTTTCTGTCTTTCATGGCGACAACGTTACCCGAGCAGACATTGGTGTTGCCGAGCCGCAGCACACAGTTGCATTGGGTCCACTCACGAACATTGCGCGACTCGCTCTCGACGAAGCGCCGTTTGGAAAACTTCATGTTCGTGGTGGCGCATTTCGCGAGGTGCACTACCGTGGAACAACAATCACCGCTGAAGAAGTTTTTGCTGCGGACTTAGATTCAACACGAGTTGTTCTCACCCAATGCGATGACATTTCCATAAGCGCATTCGAAGCATCGAGCGCGCTTGTTCTTGATGGTCACACACGATCTCATATTGAAGAAAATTATCCGTTCCTCAAAAATCGCTATGACGGTTTTGTCGATTACCTCATCGACAAGCACGGGCAAGACCACAGCGAGATATTGCTTAATGCCATGTTGCCTTTCTGCGACATTCTCAACACACCCACCATCACGCGAGAAGTTATTGAGTTTTATATTCAACCCGACGGTTCTCTGCGTCGTGCGTATGAAATACCTCATCGTCCACTTTCGATTCCGGAAGTGACGGAGAACCCGGATCGCGTTCCCGTTCCGCTTGTAAAACATGATGTTGTGCGTTCCATTGAACCCTCAAAGGTGCTTGACGAGCTTCTTGGTGTGCTCTAGCAACTGGTAGAATTTCTCCTTCGCGCCCGTAGCTCAGCTGGATAGAGCAACAGACTTCTAATCTGTAGGCCGGTGGTTCGAATCCACCCGGGCGCGCATGAAACTATTAACGAGAATAATTTTGATTGTCTTGGCGGTCATCCTGATCATTGTCGCCATTATTGGGATGATGGGATTAACTTTCGAAATTGGTTACTCCGAGCCAGTTCCCGGTGAAGTATACGCACAAGAATTTGGCGTGTCGCTCTTATGGGGTGTTGTATTGACGGGAATTGCTTTGATTATTTCAACAACAAGAATCCGCAAATTTTGTACTATTCCTATTGCAATTATTGCAGCGGCTCTTATCTATCGAAATCCGTGGGCATTTGATACACGATGGGGAGCGTATTATCCCGATAATCCCTGGGACAATATGGCGTTCGTGAGTGTTGTAATAGGAGGCGTGGTTGCTTGCGGCCTATCGATTTATTACGCGTTCTTTGCGAAAAGGAAAGATTCGAGCGCTTTTCGCGCTAACAAGTAAAGTAGACCTCTGCAAGATCGTTGCACTGAGGTGCAATATCTTTCATGGTGGCTGTAGCTCAGTCGGTTAGAGCGCCAGTTTGTGGTACTGGAGGTCGGGGGTTCGATCCCCCTCAGCCACCCCACCTTGAACGGGTTCGATTCTTTTCTGGGGATCGAACCCGATCCCACTCAATCCATTTCGGCCACCCCACCGTGAATGGGTTCGATTCTTTTCTGGGGATCGAACCCGATCCCACTCACCCGAACCCGATCCCACTCGCCACTTCTATTCGAATAGGCTGTATCAGTGATATCTGACCGCGTGAAAAGCCGACGAGTAATTGTTATTGTCGCTGCATCTGTGCTGACGGTAATTTTGTTGGCTGGTTATTTCTTTTCGGGCGATGATCCAAAACCGAAGGCCGACGCGCCCCCGACCACGACAACGACTCTCCCCGAAAAGAACGCTCAAGCATGCGAGTTCCTCACGAAAGATGCGCTCAAAGCCGGCGGCATTGTTCCCGACGTTGATGCTGTCACTTCGCCGGACAAAAAGCGCTGCACGTACGAAGATATTGGTGGGGAAGTGGGATACATCACTTTATACATCGACACGCCGGCACAGTGCGACACCTTGATAGCGGCGGCGAAACATAAGGTAGCTTTGCCCGAAGTTTCACCCAACGCAATTTTTTACGATGAGCTTGATCCTACAATTATTGTTTCTCAAACTGATAGATGTTTCTGGTTGCAAGGTGCGAAAACATTTATCACTAAAGAACAGTTGGTTGCAATCGCAAAGTATGTCACGAACCTATTTGTTCAAGTTGATGCAAGCACGACAACGACAACGCAAGCAACGGTTGTTTTGCCGGAAGCAACAGTATCGACTTTGCCCGGACAAAATACTGCAGCACCGACGACGGCACCAGCCACGTAATTTACGAGGGCGTTACTTTTATGATTTTTCCGTTGGTATCATCATCCGTTGTGAGGTAGAGATTTCCGTCGGGGCCTTGTGTGACACTGCGTATGCGGCCGAATTCCGTTAAAACATCTTTTTCCAGCGTGATTGCATAGTTGTCGTCGAATGCGAGAATCTTGACGCGCTCACCTTTTAACACCGCAACAGCAAGAGCGCCGTTAAACGCACCCCAGTGAGTGCCCGATAGAAATGTTGCGCCAGATGGTGCAATCGTAGGATATCCAGACGACCAAATAGCAGGTACTGCATCTGGAAATCTTTTAGCATCTGTCATTGACACCGATTCGTCATAGTTGCCTGTGGGCGACCAGCCAAAGTTTCCTGCCTTGATGAGATTCACTTCATCATCGCGATCCGATCCGTGCTCAACGCTCAGGCCATACACGCCATCTTTGGGTTTATCGAACAGCGCAATTCCTTGAACATTACGGTGACCATAATTAAAGATACGCGTATCGGCTCCCGGGGAAGTGGCGTTGCCTTCAACGGCTTTGCCATCACGATCGACGTGAAGAATTTTTCCATTCAATCCCGAAAGATTCTGCGGATTGCTCGAGCGTGCGGCATCGCCCGTTCCAATAAACAAGGTTCCATCTTGAGCTGACTTCATTCGACATCCGGAGTGTCGTCCACTCGATTTTGCTTCGATGCCTGTCACAATGGGAGTGGCTTGCGTTGCGGTTGTGACATCTTTATTGACAGTAAACCGCACGACACGGATGTCGCGTTTCGATCCTAAAGAATTAAAACAGGTGTACACGTAATTATTTTTTGCATAGTTGCTGTCGACGGCTAGTCCTAAAAGTCCACCTTCACCCACCGAGTCCACGTCGGGCATATGTGCAAGTAGAACGATGTTGCCGGCTTTGAGTGCACTGAGATCGCCTGAGCGTTCGGTGAAGATCAAAGTTCCATCAGGAAGAAAAGCTGTGTCCCACGGGTTGTGCAATCCATCCACGAGAACTTCTGTCGACAATGTGGGTTCTTTGTCGCTCGCGACAGAGCTTGTCGTTGTTGATGTCGAAGACGTTGAGCTCGACGATGTTTCTTTCTTGTCGCCAGAACAAGCGCCGGCAAATAAACTCGCCAGGATTACAGCACTAATGAAGAAGCGGCGTGAAAATAGTGAAGACATTCCACCACCTTAGTGAGGGGGTCTGATCCGCGCACAAAACGGACATCCTTAATGTCCCATTTGTGCGCGGATCAGACCCGCTTTTAGTGGGCGGTGCCTGCGGCTTGATCGTCGGACATAGACTCTTGCGGCAGCCACACCAATGCCACGATGATTGCGAGCACAGTCGCGCCAGCACTCATAAGCAACCCTGTGTGCATTCCTTGCACGAAGGAATATTGAGCTGACTTAGTAATGGTCTGAGCAACTGGAGTGTCGACACCAATTTGTTTCGCAACGCCCAAAGCTTTTCCAAGTGAATCAGAAATATTTGATAATAATTTATCTCGTTGTTCGGCAGGCGTATTGGCGAGGAGCTGTTTTATGTCTGATTCTTTTTCAAGAGTCGATCGGTACACGCTGGCAAAAACTGAACCACTGATGGCAAGTCCGAGCGCGCCACCAACCATACGCGTTGTGTCGTTCATTGCCGAACCGACGCCAGCTTTTTCGCGCGGAACAGAATTCATCACCGACGAAGTTGCGGGAGCCATGGTGAGTCCCATTCCAGCTGCCATGAGCATCATCATCCATACGACGTGTGAATAAGTGTCGTCGACTTGCAACGTCGTCATCGAGAGAAGGGCAATGAGTACCAATGACAGTCCGATAACAACGGTGGACTTCGTTCCGATTTTCGCAGAAAGTTTTGCTGACATCGGAGCAGTCACAATCATTGCTGCAGCGAACGGAATGAAGCGCACACCGCTTTCCAGGGGAGAGAACCCGAGGACATATTGCAGATACTGAGTTAATAAGAAACTCATTCCAAACATCGCAAAGAAAATCAATGTAATCGATAACGCGCCTGCAGAAAACCGCTTGTCCTTAAAGAAAGAAATGTGCAACATGGGATGATCGATTTTTGATTCCCAGATGAAAAACGCAACTATCGAAACAAAAGAGATGGCAAAAGAAACAAGAACCGTCGGTACGAGGAATCCATCAACAGAACCAAAGATGATTCCGTAAATGAGTGACGACAATCCAATAATGGAAAGAGTCGCGCCCACCACGTCAATCTTTTCGGACTTTTCTGCTTTCGATTCGGGTACCAAAATTTGGTTTGCAAGAACTCCGAAAATGACAACGGGAATATTCACGAGGAAGACAGAACCCCACCAGAAATGTTCGAGGAGAAATCCGCCCGTGAGTGGCCCAATGGCAACACCAATTCCAGCAAACGCCGCCCAAATCCCAATCGCTCTTGTGCGTTCTTTAGGAGGGAAAACGTTTGTGATAATCGAAAGTGTTGCGGGCATGATGCAAGCACCACCAATTCCCATCAGTCCTCGACCGATGATGAGTTGCAGCGGTGTCGTTGCAAACGCGGCGAGTAAAGATGCAATACCAAAGATCAGCAAACCAATTTGTAAGAAAAGTCGACGACCATATTTGTCGCCCAACGTTCCGGCGGTGAGCAACAGGCCCGCAAAGACGAGAGTGTACGCATCGATCACCCATAAGAGTTGTTGATCGGTTGCTTTGAGTTTTTCTGCGATGGTGGGGATTGCGACGTTGAGGATCGAGTTGTCGAGAACAATGACGACCAGCGAAAGGCACATCACTGCAAGGATGGCGTTGCGCTTTGGGTGTCCCACGAGCGGGTCAAATTTTTGGTGCGATGGAAGTTCGTCGATTAAATGATCGATTTCGTCAGCGAGAGATTCTTTTGTTTCGTCTTTTGTCATTTATCAATACTAAACCCACGGGTAATTGATAGTTCTAATTTAAACAAAAAATTTTGACTACGCGCGGGGCGCTATAGGTGCTGAGTTTTCGAGGAGGGGAATTGATGGCACTCTTACCTCGGGCGCACTCAGCGCAGCGCACAGACTGAGCAACAGGATGGAACCTCCGACCAGCCAGCCAGCATCGTTGAGAAATGTTCCAAAAAAGGCAAGGACTATAAGAGGGATAGCAATTTCTCGGAGAAATGCCTTTTTTTGGTGAAGAACAACCAGGCTCAATCCACATACGATGGCAATGATGAACCAGAGAGAAGAAAATGTTGAAAGCATCGCTCCAAGTTTTCGTTCGATGGTATGCGCGAGCGGTGTGATCCCGTTTGTTTTCACATCATTGACTAGGCGACCTAAATGACTGCGCTCGTTCGATGGTCGCAAATAGTCGACGTAGGCAAAAAGCGAAATTGCAACAACGCTGAAAATTCCAGCGAGGAGAATCCAACGCAGACGTATTTTGATTTTTACGCAGTAGAGAAAAGCGATAGCAAATGCAGGGGCTGATGAGAGCGCGCCACCAACGTCGGCGCCAAAGCGCGGATGCCCAATGAGCGCTAATGCGATAAAGAAAATGAATCCGCATGCGAGCTTATTCATCGTTCGTGTGAATAAACGCCGGTAATGAAACATGAGGAAAATAACACCGAAGGAAAATGCTGCGGAACCGATATTTGAAAATCCATATGATCGCGAGTTGCTGATAAATGAGTATCCGAATGCAGAGTTAGCCTGAAAAATATTGTTTGTGAAAACATCAACAGCTAAGAGACAAGTGAGGATGACAATAGAAATCAGGTATCCGTAGCGAAGATACTTTTCGACAACAAACGCGATAATGAACAAGAAAATCGTTATTACAATTGTTTGCAATCTCCATTCATTGAAATCGACCGGATTAAAAACATTGACGATAAACGTTGCTGTAAAGAAATTTATGGCAACAAGTGAAATGAATTTCTGGGGGGTTTGCAGCTTTTCTCTCAGTGCAGGAACGAGATTTTGTGCGAGGATGAGTCCTGCGAGAATGATGGCGATGATAAGTAGCGTTGCTACGGAATCTGCGGTGTAGGACTCGCGTTGTTGTGCGTCGCGGTTGTCGTGAATGAATTGTGTTCGTGATTGCGCAAATTTTCCCGTTTGATGAATTGTCGCCGGGGATCCTTCCATGGTGTTCGAAGGGGTAAGGCAGAGCTGGTTCAGAATTGTTGGCCCAATGTCAGTTTGTTCAATGAGGCCATCTCTCTGTCGTGTTGCTGATGCAAGGAGACCATGCTTGCCGTCAACCCAAAGTGACACAACGAGTAATTCTTTTTTTGTTTCGAAACGGTTGATCCCCACAAGAAGGACAGATGTTTTTTCCGTGCTGTATTTTTCGGTGAGAGTTCTTGCTTGATCGTCAATTGAGCTGATCGCTTGCGCGGGGTAATGCGAAAACAAAACAGAAGAGGCGGCATCGTCAAGACGCGTGCGCAGAACTTCGTTATCGCTCGTGAAGGCATTCGACACATTTCCTTTGTTGTCGGTGATGGTCAACATCGATGCGTTGTTTAACGTTGCGGTGTCACTTAGTCCTGGATCAACCAGGGCGGTAACCGTTCCGTTATTTGTCAATGTTTTCTGAAGACTTCCAATCGATGCTTCAAAGAGACTGTTTTTATTCTTTTTTACATGTCGATCGATTCCAATAACGTAGTTTCCGTCACCGTTGTTCGTAACTGAAAACGGCATGCCATCGTCGAACGTTCTTGTTCCTGCACTAATTGTTGAGAACGAGCTAATGACGGTGCGATCTTGTAATGTGCGCCCCGTTGTGAGCGATGCAATATAACTTTTCGCTGCAAGGGAATGAAGAAAAGGAGTTCTCTGTTGAGTGATGTCTTCCCAGCGAAGTTCATCAACCATGAGGACAATGACACGATTTATTTCACAGGTTGTTTCTGATGTTTCAGCTGCAGATGCAGAATGCTGATGGACAAAAAGTGGTGAAAAAGCAATCAGTAAGAACGTTAAAGCGAAAAGAACCTTTCGCAACATTGCCGAACGATAGGACAATGCGGTCACGAGAGGAATCGAACCCGCATCGTGAATAAGTCGCTCAGCATGGAGCGGGGTGAACGGCACAGTGGGAATCGAACCCGCATGGATTGAACCTGCACCGTGTTGAAGTCACTCATGGAGCGGGTGACGGGAATCGAACCCGCATCACCAGCTTGGAAGGCTGGTGCTCTAGCCATTGAGCTACACCCGCGAAGGTCACACAGTCGGAACTGTGGGAAAACGATGTTAGCAAACACCGATTGGTCGGGATGCAGGGATTCGAACCCTGGACCTCCTGCTCCCAAAGCAGGCGCGCTAACCAAGCTGCGCTACATCCCGTGAGCTTGAGAGTTTAACTCACAACGAGTGTGAGTTTCAGCATGAAACGGCGATTGTTTGTGGGGTGATTAACCGAGAAATGTACCGATAGCCGCCGTGACAACAAGTGCGAGCGTTCCTCCAATAACTGTGCGTCTTAACGACAATGAAAGCGGAGCGCCACTAATGCGCGCGCCAAAGGAGCCCAGCATTGCCAGGGCAAGAATGGAAACGACTCCAATCAAGAGCAGTCGTGCAGTTACAGATGTATCAAATATTTGATTGCCGACGCCGCTCATCAGGAGAGGTAAGAGCGCGCCGCAAAAAAATGCGACGAAGGAAACGTACGCTGCTTGATAGGGGCGCGCACGATCTTGTTCAATAATGCCGAGTTCATCGCGCATGTGTGCTTCGAGTGCATTGTGTTGGGTGAGTTCTTGTGCGACTTGTAGTGCGAGCTCGGGACTCAGTCCACGGTTACGATAAATGCCTGCAAGTTCGGAGAGTTCATCGACTGGATCGTCTCTGAGTTCTTGTGTTTCTTTTGCGATGTTGGCTCGCTCAATATCTCTTTGAGAAGAGACAGAAACATATTCACCAATCGCCATCGAAAATGCGCCGGCTATTAAAGCGCTTGCTCCTGCGATAAACACAGTATTGGTGGCAACGTCAGCTGCGACCACGCCCATCAGAAATGCAGCAACCGAAACGATACCGTCGTTAGCGCCTAAGACAGCTGCGCGTAGCCAACCGCGTTTGTCGAGGTTGTGATGTTCGCTGTGATATTCACGGCCGTTTTTCATTTTCTTAAGTGTAGTTGCACTATCCCCCTTGTAGACTCCGGATTCCGGACCCTAGAACGGGTAAATCATTTGGAAGGGAAGTACAGAGTTAATTATGACACCCACGTACGACAAAATGCCCAACGCCGACTGGGGCTAGGAAACGACCGCGCAATAGAATAGAGCCCCTATGAATACAGAGATTGAGCACTTGGCGGATAATAACGTTCGCCTCACTATTACTATCCCCGAAACCGAGTTCGACACATCCATCGACAAGGCGTTTAAGACCATCGCAAAGCAAGTGCGAATCCCCGGTTTTCGTCCCGGTAAGGCACCGCGCAAAATGTTGGAAAAGCAGGTCGGATACGAGGCGGGTCGCTCTCAAGCACTGAACGATTATCTTCCTCAGTACTACATCGATGCTGTCGAAGAAACCGATCTCGATCCTGTTGACTATCCTCAACTCAAAATCAATGAAGGCGAAGAATCGGGCGACGTTGTATTCGAAGCAACTGTTGCTGTCCGCCCCATCATCACTGTTACTGGTTACGACAAACTCGTTGTTGAAGTAGATGTCGAACCCATTACCGATGAATCAATCGACAAGCAGCTCGACACATTGCGTGACCGCCATGCTGATCTGTCCGATGTTGATGGAAAAATTGAAGACGGATTTTTTGCGACAATTGATATCTCAGGAAAGATCGACGATGAAGACGTTCCTGGTTTAACTGCGAACGATTATCTCTATCCCGTCGGATCGGGATTGATTGGTGCTGAGCTCGACGCACAACTCATCGGCAAAAAAGCTGGCGACGAACTCTAATTCACCGACGAACTCTCCGAGCAATTTGGAGAAAACGCAGGCGCAGAAGTTGCGTTCTCCGTGAAGGTCACCAAAGTTCAAAAGAAAGATTTGTCTGAAGCAACGGACGAGTGGATCAAAGAAAACACTGACTTTGAAACGCTCGACGAGTACAAAGCAGATACAAAAAAGCGTATGGGCAATATCCAAACACTTCAAGCGCAGATGCAAGCACGCCAAAAAGTTCTTGAAGCTTTAGCTGACATCGTTACCGACGAAATTCCAGAAACATTTTTAGAACGCGAAATTGAAGCGCGCATAAATTCAATGGCTCAACAAAGCGGAGTGAATCGTGCGCAGCTAGAAGAATATGTTTCGACTCTTGACGAAGAAGCGCAAAGTGAATTCAGCGAGAACATCAAAAAAGATGCGGAGTCAGCAATTAAATCTGACTTGGCTTTGCGTGCCATCATCATCGCAGAAGAGCTCGACGCGACCGACGAAGAACTCGAAGAAGAGATACAAAAGTTTGCCGCATCATCAAACGAGAAAATCAACAAAATCCGGAATAGAGTCAAACAACCCGGTGTTGAGAAGCAAGTAAGGCTTGATATCGCACGCGCAAAGGCTGTTAAGTTGGTGACCGATTCCGCGTCGGCACGGGACTCAGCAGGTAACGAAATTCCCCTTCAGATTGAAGGCGAAGACGGCGAAGCAATTACGGGAATGGCAGAAATGCTCTCGGCCATGGGCGCGGAAAGTGATCACGATCACGACCATGAAGGTCACGACCACGATCATGACCACGACCACGGCGACCACGAAGGCCATAACCACTAGCTATGTCAGCTTGGTGCGAGAATCGCACCTAGAATGGCCGGCACGACATAATCGAATCGCAACAAGGAGATCTACGTGAGCGAGTATTACATCCCTAACCCATCCGTTGTTTACAGAAACAACAGAGGCCAAGAAGTTTCTATGGATGTTTGGTCTCGTCTTCTTCAAGAGCGCATCATTTACCTTGGTACTCCTATTAACGACGGTGTTGCCAACATGGTGATTGCACAACTTTTGCACCTCGAAAGTGAAGACCCAGACAAAGACATTTCTTTGTACATCAACTCACCCGGTGGAGAAATCACTGGTTTGTTTGCAATGTACGACACCATGCAGTTCATCAAGCCTGATGTGCAAACTATTTGTGTAGGTCAATGTGCGTCTGCCGCAGCTGTTCTTCTTGCCGCTGGTAAAAAAGGAAAGCGTTTTGCACTTCCAAGCGCGCGCATCTTGATTCACCAACCTCTTGGTGGTGCGCAAGGTCAAGCGATTGATATTGAAATCCAGGCAAAAGAAATCATGCGTATGCGTTCTGCACTCGATGACATTCTTGCTGAATGCACAGGTCAGCCTGTCGAGAAAATTCACCTCGACACAGACCGTGACTACATCATGAGTGCTGAAGAAGCCAAAGAATATGGAATGATCGATGCAGTGCTCACGAGCCGTGACTTAGCTGCAGCGTCGTTGTCTTCGACTAGCTCTAACTGACCGTTAGGGGGTCCGACCTCCTGACACGTATCTATCGCAAACGATTGACAAATGTAGTTGCGAGGTTTCCCTCCACGAGGTCGGACCCCCTGACGGTGCGTCGTTTTTGTAGCGGTCATAATAAATTGGCCTTACTCGGCTTCATAAAACGTGATACGCTCAAGGACCTAGATCGTTTATGTCGACAACCTGGTGCACAGGCGTCGGCTTTGAAAGGCAGACTACATAGTGGCGAAATTTGGTGATAGTGGCGATCTTTTGAAGTGTTCTTTTTGCGGAAAGAGTCAAAAGCAAGTCAAGAAACTTATTGCGGGACCAGGCGTCTATATTTGTGATGAGTGCATTGAATTATGTAACGAAATTATTGAAGAAGAGTTACACGGTGCAGCCGAAACCACACAGGTTTCTCTTGAAGAACTTCCCAAGCCTGTAGAAATTTTTGAGTACCTCAATGGATACATCATCGGCCAAGATCAAGCAAAGAAAAATCTCGCCGTTGCTGTGTACAACCACTACAAGCGTGTTCGTCTTGGCGGTTATGGTGACTCAGAAGTTGAACTTCAAAAGTCCAATATCCTTCTCCTCGGACCAACAGGATGTGGAAAAACCCTTCTCGCGCAGACGATGGCTCGCATGCTCAATGTTCCATTTGCCATTGCAGACGCAACAGCTCTCACCGAAGCAGGGTATGTTGGTGAAGACGTCGAGAACATTCTCCTTAAGCTCATTCAAGCAGCTGATTACGATGTGAAAAAAGCAGAGACGGGAATTATTTACATCGACGAAATCGACAAGATTGCACGCAAGGCTGAAAACCCATCGATTACTCGCGATGTTTCTGGTGAAGGCGTTCAGCAAGCATTACTCAAAATTCTTGAAGGAACAGTTGCCTCGGTTCCGCCTCAAGGTGGACGTAAACATCCGCATCAAGAATTTCTCCAGCTCGATACCGCAAATATTCTTTTCATCTGTGGTGGTGCATTTCCTGGTTTGGAAAAAATTGTCGAATCACGTCTTGGTGGACATGGTGTGGGCTTCGGCGCTGATCTCAAGAAGTCCGAAGAAAAAAATATTGCTGAAATCATGAACAATATTTTGCCGGAAGATCTCATGCAATACGGTTTGATCCCTGAATTTATCGGTCGACTTCCTGTTGTCTCCGCAGTAAATCATTTGGATGAAGAAGCGTTAATGTCCATCCTTACAGAGCCAAAAAATGCATTGGTGAAGCAGTACGAAAAGTTTTTCCAGTACGACGATGTCGAACTCGAATTCACAGAAGAAGCACTCCGTGCAATTGCGAAAGAAGCACAAACACGCCAGACAGGAGCTCGTGGTTTGCGAGCAATTATGGAAGAAGTTCTACTCGAAACAATGTACGAATTGCCATCACGTACAGATGTGAAAAAGTGCGTTGTCGATGAGCAAGTAGTGACCCAACGTGGCGCTCCAATATTGATTGTTGAAGGCGCGAAAAAGTCTGCTTAACCCTGTAATTATTGAGTTATTAGCACGATAATCTTCATGTTTCGTATGAATCGCGAATAAGCGTCACTTTACTGTCGGTGGCTATTTTCCCTTTTGGGCCATTTCGCACAATTTATATTTCAGTCATCTCTCTCTATCCGCCGAAACATATTGTGTGCATAAAAAATTCACCCTCGTGGCTCTCGTAATATGCGTAGTCTTTAGCTCATTTGCCACCAGTGCATTCGCCACGTCAGCTCAAGTCCCATCGAGCACGAACGATGACGTTCAGATCGATCGAGCAGTTACGGATGTCTTGAAAACGAAAGACACTGCACACGTTGTTGTTGAACTGTCTGATTACACAACGCACTCTCTTGCATCGTCACAGGTACGTGATGAACAAGCGCAAGACATCGATCAAATTATTGATGATGCAAACATTGATGAAGATGTAACAAAAGAATTTTCTCGCCTGCCCGCGCTTGCAACAACCGTTGATGAAGATCAGCTTGAATCGCTCAGCAATGATCCGCGCGTTGCATCTATTCGACTGAGCAAGCGCTACACACTCGAAGAATTTCGTGAAGGTTCGTTCACAGCAGCAAACTTTGAATCAGCAATTAATCATCTTGATTATTCGAAACCGTTATTGAATCAGGTTGTGCCTCTCATACAAGCAGACGATGCGTGGGCGCGGACGACACCTCGCACCGGAGATAATCAAAAAATAATTGTTATCGATACCGGTGTCGACACGAGCCATCCATTTTTATCAGGTGCTGTCGTATCAGAACGCTGTTATGCACAAGGTCCCGACGGAATCGGTGGAACAGGTGCATGTCCCAATGGATTAGATACGCAAACGGGTTCAGGCTCAGCCGCGCCGTGTACAACAGTTAGTTCGTGCAGTCACGGTACACACGTTGCAGGTATTGCAGCAGGCCGACGAAGTGTGAGCGGTGCTCCAACAGGTGGTATTGCTCCCAATGCCGACATCGTTTCCATCCAAGTATTTGGAACTTATAGCGGATCTGCAACATGTGGAACGGGTGTTTCAACGTGTATTTTGGCAGAAGACACAGACGTGCTTTCCGCGTTGCAATGGGTGCTGGCCAACCCAACAAATGTTGCCGCTGTCAACCTGTCACTCGGTGGTGGAGGATTTACAACGCAATGCGATAGTCAGGATCCATCAACTGCAACCGCAATTCAAACTCTTGCTACAACGCATTCAATAGCAACGGTTGTTGCATCAGGAAACGCATACTCGTCAACACAAGTTTCGTGGCCCGCATGTTTTAGTTATGCAATTGCTGTTGGTTCAACAACGAAAAGCGATGTTGTTTCTGACTTCACTTCTTCGAATTCGCTCATCCGTTTATGGTCAACCGGATCGTCGGTTCGTTCGAGTATTCCTATGAGTTTTGATACAACCGATGGAACTGCGGATGGTTATCAATTGAAGTCCGGTACATCCATGGCTGCACCTGGTGTCTCTGCTGCATTTGCAATTTTGCGCGAAGCCAATCCGTCCGAGTCATGGACTCAACGTCTGCAGCGTTTGGAATTAGCAGGTGTGAGTATCACCGATTCACGAAACTCAGTGACGCGTCCACGCATTGCAATTAATGATGCACTCGACGAACCAGCTCCACAGGCGCCATCGGCACCTAGTTCAGCAACTCTTACTGCACAATATGGTTATGGAACTCTGAGTTGGGCATCGGTCGGGAATGCAACGAGTTATAAAATTTATAACTCCGCGAACGCACTGATCAATACTGTTGGAGCATCAACGACAAGTCTGAATGTTGCAACATCTTTCAATGTCGCAACGCATTATTCGGTGTCGGCGGCGAACACAACAGGAGAGTCGTCAAAAAGAGTATCGAACAGCATTGTCGGAAAAGCAGGGGCAAGCCACAGTGGATATGCATTTTTCGGAAGTAACGGGGCAGTGGTAGGACAAGGCGTCTTCGCGCCCTATACGCGTGGTCCTCTTCGCCTCAATCGTCCCGTCGTCGGTGGCGCTACGAGTCCAAACTTAAATGGCGGTTGGGCTGTTGCCGGTGATGGTGGAATATTTACTTTCGGGAGTGTTAACTTTCTTGGCGGCACGGGAGGAATGAAACTCAACCAACCGATTGTTGGTATGGCGTCGACTCCATCGGGTAACGGTTATTGGCTTGTTGCTTCCGATGGTGGAATTTTTACGTTTGGTGATGCGCAGTTCTATGGCGGTACTGGTGGCATGAAATTGAATCGACCAATTTTGGGGATGGCATCGACTCCGTCGGGTCGTGGGTATTGGCTTGTTGCTTCCGATGGTGGAATGTTCTCATTTGGTGATGCTCAGTTTTATGGTTCAACTGGTGGAATGAAACTCAACCAACCCATTGTCGCAATGACATCGACACCGTCGGGTCGTGGGTATTGGCTTGTTGCATCCGATGGTGGAATTTTTACGTTTGGTGATGCGCAGTTCTATGGTGGTACGGGCGGAATGAAATTGAATCAGCCCATCATCGGAATGAAAGAGTCAATTACCGGCAATGGCTATTGGCTATTTGCGAGTGACGGTGGTGTCTTTACCTTCGGTGATGCAGCATTTCTTGGTTCAGGTGTCGGGCACGGATATTCATATCCGAGCGCGAAATAAGCTAACTAAAAAATCGTAAAAGCACAGTGATCGCGTCACAACCGACTTATTATTGCTGATATGTCTGACAGCGCCGAACAATATTGGGAGCGATTGCACGGTGATTATATCGCCGAGATGCAACGACTCGACCGAGAACGTTTGGTGGTCTCTGCGGTTATTTATGTGCACAATAAAGTTCTCCTTGTTCGACGTGCACCCAATGATTCTTATCCGGGAATGTGGGAATTCCCTGGGGGTGGCGTTGATGAAGTTAATCATAATTTTGAAAACATCGTCGTTGCGCTGCGACGAGAAGTATTGGAAGAAACCGGGATCGTTCTTCCTGAGTTACCAACAGGTGAAGTTCTCGTTCATCCAACGCGGACTGCTTTGCGCATCGTTTTACGGTTTGACCTCGATGGGATCCCCGATGTGATCCTTTCCGATGAGCACGACGAGTATCGTTTTGTGGATGTGAACGAAGCAAAGACAACCCAAGTCGGCGATGCCATCATTTTCGACACAATGCGCGAAGAAAACAGGGGAGTTTTGAGCATTGTTCTTCGCAATACCATGAGGCCTGAGATATAAGCATCCCCTAGGATATAAGGTCTTATGACATCGCGTATTCCCGAAAAAGTATCTGCGGATGGCCTCGAAGATAAGTGGTCGCAAGCGTGGAAAGAGTCCAATATCTATGCGTTTGATCGAAGTCACTCGCGTGAAGAAATTTTTTCTGTCGATACTCCGCCGCCGACGGTCTCTGGTTCGCTGCACATTGGACATGTTTTTAGTTACACCCATACTGATACCATCGTTCGATATCAACGCATGGCAGGCAAGCACCCCTTTTATCCCATGGGCTGGGATGATAACGGTTTACCAACGGAGCGTCGCGTTCAAAACTATTTTGGGGTGACATGTGATCCTTCCGTTGAATATGATCCTAATTTCGTAGCGCCCGACGATCCCTTCGAACCGCCGCGAGCAATTTCTCGGCGTAACTTTATTGATCTTTGTGGCCAGCTTGTTCTTATCGATGAAGAAAAGTTTGAAGAGCTCTGGCGTCATCTTGGATTGTCTGTTGATTGGTCGATGACGTACACAACAGTGGGAAAACAGACGCAAGAAATTTCTCAGCGCGCGTTTTTGAAACTTGTCGAACGGGGAGAAGCCTATACGTCAGATGCTCCAACGCTATGGGATGTCGATTTTAAAACGGCGGTTGCTCAAGCTGAGATTGAAGATCGTGAAAAAGGGGGAAAGTTCTATAAACTTGCATTCCCCTTCCTTGACGATGAAACAGGGAAAGCTTCCGATCAATATTTGATAATTGAAACAACCCGTCCGGAACTCATTGCTGCTGACGTTGCTGTTGCGGTTAATCCCAAAGACGATCGTTTCACACATATGATCGGCAAGAAAGTTCTTTCGCCAGTTTTTGGTATTCCTCTTGAAATTCATACGCACGACATTGCCGATCCAGAAAAGGGTTCGGGTGTAGTGATGATTTCAACGTGGGGTGATATTTCTGACGTGCAAATGTGGCGAGAACTGAACCTCCCCGTTCGCACGATTATTGGTCGTGACGGGAAAATTCTCCCGCTCCCTGGATCCACAAAAGAGTGGGGTGCCATCGACCCAGTCGCGGCAGATGATGCATACTCAAAAATTGCTGGGCTATATCCCAACCAGGCAAAAAAAGTGATGGAAGAACTGTTGCGCGAAACCGGAGCACTGCTCGAAGAACCGCGCGAAATTATGCGTCCCGTGAAGTTCTACGAAAAGGGTGATCGGCCTTTGGAAGTTGTTGCGTCACGTCAGTGGTATATTCGCAACGGTGGTCGCGATGCTGACATCAGAGAAAAACTTAAAGCCAGAGGTTCAGAAATGACCTGGCATCCGCCCTTCATGGAATCTCGTTATCAAAACTGGATCGATGGTCTCAACGGTGATTGGTTAATTTCTCGTCAACGCTACTTCGGAGTTCCCATTCCGATTTGGTACAAACTCGATGACCACGGCGATCCGATCTACGATGAAGTTCTCGTTCCCACTGACGATCAACTTCCTGTTGACACATCGAGCGATGTTCCGCCAGGCTTCACTGAATCGCAACGCAACCAGCCACATGGCTTTGCTCCTGATCCAGATATTTTTGATACGTGGGCAACGTCGTCGCTCACACCACAGATTGCAGGACAGTGGAGTATCGACGATGAACTTTTTCACAAAGTATTTCCGATGGATTTACGTCCGCAGGCACACGAAATTATTCGTACCTGGCTCTTTTCAACTGTTGTTCGATCGCACTATGAAAATAAATCTGTACCGTTTTACAACACATTAATTTCTGGATGGATTCTTGATCCTGATCGCAAGAAGATGAGTAAATCCAAAGGCAATGTTGTGACGCCGATGGGAATGCTCGAACAATATGGTTCTGATGCTGTTCGCTATTGGGCTGCCAATGGCCGACCCGGCGTTGATACCGCATACGACGAAGGCATCATGAAAATCGGCCGACGACTATCGACGAAACTATTAAACGCCAGCAAATTTGTCCTCACGGTAGCATCGGATGTCGAAGATGTTGACGTTTCTCATGTGACCAACGAACTCGATCAATCATTTCTTGCACTTCTCAAACAAGATGTTGTGAGCTGTGGCGAATCATTCGCAACATACGATTATGCCCGCTCGCTGCAAATTGCAGAAACTCGATTCTGGGACTTTTGTGATAACTATCTCGAAATTGTCAAAGGGCGAGCATATGGAAGTCAAGGCGATGCTGCGAAACTCAGCGCGCAAACAACGCTCCGCATTGCGTTGAGTGTGTTTCAAAGATTGTTTGCACCCATCATGCCATTTGTTACCGAAGAGATCTGGTCGTGGTGGCAAGAGGGATCAATTCACACTGCGCAATGGCCGCGTGAAAAAGAATTGCCGTTCGATGCTGAGCGCGACGTGTATGAAACAGCAGTTGCGGTCGTAACAGAAATGCGCAGCTACAAATCAGAAGCCAAGATCTCGATGAAAACAGAAGTGGTGAAAACAAAAATGCTGGGCGGACTTTTTCACGAAGGCAAGTGGATCATTGCTCTCGATGACATTAAAGATACATGCAACATTACCGATGTCTCAATAACGCCAGATTCGATAGAAAAAACCGACGATGCTCGCTTCTTCGACATAGCTCACACGGAATTTGCGACCAAAGAATGATTTCAGCTCAACTTCAAGAGTGGCTCGACGCCCATATCGACAATGAAAAGATTGCTGATTCCCGTCGAACGGTGATGCCCACACTTGAGCGCATGAAATTGCTGTGTAGATACATGGGTGACCCGCAAGAACACGTCAAAGCCATACATATCACGGGCACTAACGGGAAAACATCGACGACGCGCATTGCTGAATCTCTGTTGAAAACAAAAGGCCTGTACGTTGGTGCTATTTCTTCTCCTCATTTGGTCGAAATGAATGAGCGGATCTGTTTGGATGGTAAAGCAGTTGATAATAACCTGCTCGAACAGGCCCTTTCTCATATTCGAGTGATTGAAGATTCTGTTGATGTCATTGCTGCGGATAAACCTTCGTATTTTGAAATCGTGGTTGCAAGTGCATTCGAAATTATGAGTCACGAAGCTGTTGATGTGGGTGTGATCGAAGTCGGAATGGGTGGACTCTACGATGCGACAAACGTGTGTGCATCAGAAGTTGCTGTGTTTACAAATGTGCAGCTCGATCATATGGGATACCTGGGACATACTCGTGAAAAAATTGCGCAAGAAAAAAGTGGAATCATCAAACAGGGAAACAAAGTTGTTATCTGTGAACCCGATCATGAAATCGTTGACATTTTCGTTGCCGCTGCGAAAGAAAAAGATGCGACTCCTGTGATTCTCGGTGAAGATTGTGAAGTGTTATCCAATGAGCAAGCAGTGGGGGGTCGTCTCCTCAGTATGCGCACACCCTATGGCACATATCGAGATATTTTTCTTCCCCTCTTTGGTGCTCACCAGGGTGTGAACGCACTGGGTGCACTTGTTGCAGCGGAATGTTTCATTGACGCATCGTTAGGTCAAGAAATTATTGAAGAAGGATTTTCATCCGTGCGCTCTCCTGGGCGAATGGAAGTATTGCAACGCGATCCGTTGATTGTGATCGACGGGGCGCACAACGTCGCCGGCGCGCAAACGCTGGCAACAGCGCTCGAAGAAGAATTTCCTCGTACGAGACGTATCTACGTGTTTGGGCTGACATCAGAAAAAGATCCTACCGCGATGATTAACGCACTCGACATCGATAACGATGACATCGTGATTGCAACAGCGCCAGACACAGATCGCGCAATGAATATTTCAGTGTTGGCCACAGCATTGCGCGATGCTGGAATTGAAACGGTCATTGAGTCAGGTGGTCCGAAAGACGCCATTGAAAATGCTCAAGCCCTAGCTCTCGATGATGACCACATTATCGTCACCGGTAGCTTGTATGTCGTTGGCGCTGTTCGTGCTGCTCTCGGGTAAAAGCTCTCCACGAATAGTGCTTGCTTAATATTTCCGTCGAAGTCGGAATATTACAGACTCGTCCCGTAATATAGTCGCATGTTAGATACAACACTTATTATCCTCAAGCCCGATGCAGTGAAGCGAAAACTCGTCGGCGAAATCATTTCTCGAATCGAACGCAAAAATCTGACAATTGCTCAAATTGAAATGCGTACTCTCGACGAGGACATCCTTGCAAAGCATTACGAAGAGCATGTGGAAAAGGGATTTTATTCAGAACTCGTTGAGTTCATGAGTTCAGGTCCTGTTGTGGTCATGGAAGTACAAGGCCGCGACGCCCAATTGGTGATGCGCACGCTCATGGGATCAACCGATCCAGCAACCGCAGAACCGGGCACTATTCGAGGCGATTTCGGAATCCTCTTTACCGAAAACCTTATTCATGGGTCAGATTCTCCTGAATCTGCAGCTCGTGAAATCTCCATTTTCTTCGGATAACTTCGTTTAAAGGGTCTTACCCTACAAATGGATAAGTTACCCGTTTGCAGGGTAAGACCCTTTAAATACCTGCTTTGGACGTTGTTGAGCTATTTGGCCTAGCCTATGAGGTTCAAGGAGGCCGGTTTTCGTGTCTGATTCCATATTTTCGTCGATCGTGGGCCGTGATATGGCCGTGGATTTAGGCACCGCAAATACTCTCGTATATGTTCGTGGTCGCGGCGTTGTTTTAAACGAACCTTCTGTTGTTGCAATCAACACTCGTGATGGTCGACCTCTCGCGGTCGGGGCCGAAGCTAAACGAATGATCGGTCGAACACCAGGACACATTCGCGCGATCCGTCCTTTAAAAGATGGAGTCATTGCGGATTTCGATGTCTGCGAAAAAATGCTTCGTTATTTCATCCAACGTGTTCACCAGAGGCGCTGGGCAAAACCACGCATGGTGATCTGTGTTCCCAGTGGAATTACTGGCGTCGAACAACGCGCCGTGCAAGAGGCTGCTGAATACGCGGGCGCGCGCAAACCTGCATACATTATTGAAGAACCTATGGCTGCTGCAATCGGCGCGGGTCTTCCTGTCCATGAACCAACGGGTAACATGGTTGTTGATATTGGAGGTGGCACAACCGAGGTTGCTGTCATTTCACTCGGTGGGATTGTCTCGAGTGAATCAGTTCGGATCGGCGGAGACGAACTTGATGAATCCATAATGACATATATTAAAAAGGAGTACTCGCTCGCGATTGGTGAACGAACTGCAGAAGAAATCAAGATGCGTTTAGCTTCAGCTGCCCCCTTGGCAGACGAACAAATGGCTGAAATCCGCGGTCGCGATTTAGTGACGGGGCTTCCCAAGACTGTGGTTGTCTCCACCGTTGAAATTCGTGAGGCCATCGACGAACCAGTCTCTGCGATTGTTGATGCAGTGAAGGTGACATTAGATAAAACACCACCCGAGCTGGCAGCAGACATAATGGAAAAAGGAATTGTTATTACGGGCGGTGGCGCTCTTCTTCATGGACTCGATCGACGCCTCGCTGATGAAACGGGAATGCCTATCATCATCGCAAAGAATCCACTCTTTAGCGTTGTTGTTGGATCGGGACAATGTCTCGAAGAATTTGATGTGCTCAAATCTGTTCTCATTTCTTCTAACTTGCACTAGAGAAAGTTCACATAAGAAGTGGCTGTAAAAAAACGTGTGGCTTTGTTGTTATGCATCACTGCACTTACGCTGATCGCAATTGATGTGCGTGGTGGTAACTCAGGACCTCTCGGTGCTGTGCGGTCGGGTGTGCGCGAAGTGTTTTCTCCCTTACAAAAAGGCATCAACGCAGTTGCGTCTCCCGTCGGTAATTTTTTTGATGGCGTAGTTAATGCATCGGAGCTCAAAGACGAGAATGAGAAGCTGCGTAAAGAAGTGACGGAAGTGAAAACAATAAATAATACCTACGTTGCAGCAGTCAGTGAAAATGATCGTTTGCGTGCACTTTTGAAGTTGGTGGATGAGCTCGATGTGAAGAATACAACAGCTCATGTCATAACAGGTTCTCCGTCGAATTTTGAAACAACGTTGCAAGTCGATAGGGGATCGAGTTCTGGAGTCAAGGTTGGGGATCCTGTTGTTGAAGGTTTTGGTCTTGTTGGTCGCGTGATCGATGTTTCTGATACGCGCGCAACTGTGTTGTTAATCACTGATGCAACGTCGGGTGTTGGAGTGCGAGATGCGCGCAGCGAAGTGGTGGGTATTGCGCAAGGTCAATCGGGAGAATCGACTTTAGCCATGCAATTTGTCGATCCTGATGCAGATGTCAAAAAGGGCGATACCGTTGTTACCTCGGGTCTCCAAGACGGACGCTATCCTCCCAATATTCCCGTTGCCACTGTGAAAAAAGTGAAGCGAAACTCCAGTGGTCTGATGAAAGATGTCACTCTCACTCCCATTGTTGATATCGATCGCATTTCTGTTGTTTCAATTTTGCATACGAGTAAGTAGGGGATCGTGAAGGCTCGACTCGACACCGCGCACTCTCGTCGCTTCACGCTTGATCCTCTCGCATCACGCGATTACATGGACCGTTCACCCATTTTGCGATGGAGTGCAATAGCTCTTCTCGTCATCATTGGGTTGCTCATGGAAACAACAATCTTTTCATCGTGGCGATTCTTCGGCGCGTCGCCGACGTTTGGCTATGTTGCCGTTGCTGCTGTTGCGTACTACGCAGGGGCAAACACCGGCGTCGTTTTTGGATTTTGTGCAGGGCTAGGATCAGATATTTTTTATCGCACACCGTTAGGTGTGTCTGCGCTTGCCATGATGGCATGCGGCCTCGTTGTTGGTGTCATGCAAACAGGAATGATGCGACCAACGCCACTTGCAGTGCCTTTGTTGGGGTTTGGTGTAACTCTTGCGGGCAACTCTCTCTATGTGCTGATCTCGATTCTTGTTGGTTATGAACGACTCTTTAGTGCACACAGTGCATATGTCATTTTGTTGTCGTCGCTCATCAGCATGATCGCGGCTCCCTTTATTTTTATCATTGTGAAAAGTTTGATCGGCGCACCTGCTTGGAAGAACCGATGACAGATCAACTTCGCGAAAAGCGTATCGGTGTCGTCGGCGTTGTTATCATCGCAATATTTCTTACGTTGACGTGTCGACTTTGGTATTTACAGATTACAAATGGAACAGAACTTGCTGCTGCTGCAACGCAAAACAGAATCAGAGTGATCCAAGAGGAAGCACCCCGGGGCAGAATTTTAGATGTTAATGGCAATGTTATTGTTGACAATCGAATCGCTCGATCGATCGTTGTTGATCGTCAAGAACTGGCAAATGAAACAAAGAAAAAAGTTGTTGTCGAAAAACTCGGCAAACTCCTTGATTTGGACGAGAAAAAAATTGACGAACGAATCGCGGATCAGCGAATTTCTCCCTATAAACCAGTGCCTCTCGCAATAGATGTTCCCCTCGACAAGATTCAATACATCAAAGAACACCAAGAAGAATTTCCCGGCGTCGATGCTGTTCCTCTCGCGGTGCGTCGTTACCCCAATGGCACACTGGCTGCGCATGCGGTTGGATATGTCGGAGAAATTAATGATGAGGAACTCAAAGAGCGCGGTGGGGATTATCAGCTCGGTGAGATGATCGGGAAATCGGGAATTGAATATGCCAACGAAGACGACTTGCGAGGAACTCCCTCAACGAAACGTGTTGAGATTGATGTAAAGGGTCGCGTTTTGCGGCAAGTGAGCTACACGCCTCCCGTCCCTGGCCATGATGTTGTTCTCTCGATTGACATCAACGTGCAGCGTGCCGCTGAAGCATCGCTGGCATCTCAAATCGAAGTGACTCGTTCGCAACAAGACATCAATGATAAAACCAAGTTCTCTCTCTTTAAAGC
Source organism: uncultured Burkholderiales bacterium (assembly GCA_964516875.1). Classification (GTDB taxonomy): domain Bacteria; phylum Actinomycetota; class Acidimicrobiia; order IMCC26256; family JAGPDB01; genus JAGPDB01. Next base: position 87,761 of record CAZFAO010000001.1, on the reverse strand, counting down.
TCCTGGCGGTTCGATCACTGTTGTTGATCCACAAACTGGGTACGTGCGAGCGCTGGCGAGCTACCCAACCTTTGATCCCGCTGCTTTTGTGGAAGGAATCCCGACACCTATATGGAAACAGTTGAATGATCCTGCCAATGCTTATCCTCTGAATAACCGTGCCGTGCAAGGTCTTTATGCTCCGGGTTCGACCTTTAAGTTGATTACGGGTATAGCGGGTGTGAAAAGTGGTGTGATCACACCGTATTCCACGTTCAATGATACGGGATCGTTGAAAGTGTCGGACACGGTATTTAATAATGCGCAGAAGAAAGCAAACGGAACCATCTCATTAGCACGAGCATTAACAATTTCATCGGACACGTATTTTTACAATATTGGATCCAAATTGTGGTCCATGCAATTTAAAAACAAAAAAGAAGGCGATGCGATTCAAGATACAGCGCGCGAATTCGGTTTCGGAGAAGTGACAGGAATCCCTATTGGTAACGAGAGCAAGGGACGCGTCCCCGATGAGCAGTGGAAGAAAGAAATTCACGAGCAATATCCCGAGGAATTTCCTTATGCCCAGTGGCAGCCGGGCGACAATGTGAACACGTCTGTTGGTCAGGGAGACACATTAGTGACGCCCATCCAACTCGCGATGGCCTATAGTGCCTTTCTCAACGGAGGAAATTTGTATCAACCTCAACTAGTAGTTGAGATTCGACCTGCAAGTTCAGATAAAGCTTCACAACATGCTGACCCTAAAGTAAAGAGAAAAATAAAACTCGATTCAACGACAGTTAATGTGATGAAACAAGGATTTACAGGTGTTATCACGGAAGATGATGGAACAGCTCACAGCGCATTTACGTCGTTTCCTTCTCAATATTCTGTCGGGGGCAAAACGGGAACGGCTGAGGTGAGTGGGAAACAAGATACGTCGTTGTTTGTTGGTTTTACACCGGTCGATCAACCTCAATATGTTGCCGTCGCGGTAGTGGAAGAAGCGGGTTGGGGAGCAGGGACTGCAGCACCTATTGTCCGACGTGCATTCGAAGGTGCCTATGGTCTTGGTTTGTCGAATGTGGGTTTTGCGCCACCGCCGGGAGGTGCTGACTAATGGCTCTCGCTCGTTCACTCGCTAGTGCAAAAAAACAGTTATCAGCCAAACCCTGGCGACAAATCGACGTTGTGCTTGTTGGCGCTGTTGCAGCATTGTCGATATTAGGCGCAGTAATGATTTACTCCGCATCGCGTTCGCGTCTTGAAGCGAAAGGGATTTCATCAACATATTTTGTCGAGAGACAAGTTGGTTTCATCCTGGCTGGAATTATTTTGATGTTGCTGGTGATGTCGATTGATTATCGCAAGATGCGTGATGCATCACCCCTTATTTACATTGGTGTGGTTGCGTCACTCGTGTTAGTCCTTTCCCCGTTAGGAACTGCTGTCAACGGCACGCATGGTTGGTTTATTTTGCCGGGAGGATTTCAAATCCAACCAAGTGAATTCGGAAAATTCTTTCTTATCATTGTCTTAGCAAGTTATGTTTCTCAACATGAGCAATTTCATATTCCTGCACTGGCGCGGACACTCATCATTGCTGCAATTCCTATTGGATTGGTTCTCTTGCAGCCCGACTTGGGAACGGCAATGGTTCTGTGTGCCATTGTTCTTGGAATCCTTAGCGTTGCTGGAACTCGAGGGCGGTACTTACTCACGCTGACGTTGATGGCTGTTGTTCTCATTGTGCTTGTTGTTCAGCTCGGTGTGCTCAAGCAGTATCAGGTGGACCGATTTTCTTCCTTCCTCAATCAGAAAAGCGATACGGGAGCTACCGCGTATAATCTCAACCAAAGTAAGACAACAATTGGGAATGGTGGACTGCTCGGCAAAGGATTATTCAAAGGCGAACAAACAAACTTGAGTTATGTTCCCGAACAACATACCGACTTTATTTTTACTGCAATTGGTGAAGAACTTGGCTTTGTCGGAGCGGCGACAGTGCTGGGTCTTCTCGGAATTATCGCGTGGCGGATATGGCGTATTTCACGAGCGGCACCCGACGCAACGGGAACGCTGATCTGTATCGGGGTTGCTTCCATGTTTGTGTTCCACGTTTTTGAAAACGTTGGTATGACAATGGGGATCATGCCCATCACAGGAATTCCTCTTCCTTTTATGAGTTATGGAGGATCAGCTGTCTTATTGATGTTTATGTCCATGGGGTTAGTGAACAACATTTATATGCATCGATTTGAGTAGATTTTTTCGTGTTGTTTGGGTGATTTTTTAGACTCTTTTTTACGCGCGGAGAGGGGTTGAATGTTTGTACCTTGTTCGCGTGATTCGTCATCGTAGCTATGAAAATTAGTCCTTTTGGCCCATAACAAATAAAACGACAAATGCCGATTGCATAAGAGTGAAGATACTCAAAAAGTTGTCGGTTACCTGGACTCTCATCGCGACTGTTTCGCTTACACAAATTTCATTTATCGCCGTTGCTCGTGCGGATGGGTCGCACACGACCGATGTTCAAATTTACCTTGCGAATTCAGGAGATCCCGTCAATGTGTCAGGACTGTTTACGAACGCCTGGGCAAGTGTATGCGCTGTAGGTGCAGATCCGATCACAAGTATAACGTTTGATGTCGATGTAACAAACGTAAACATCACCGCGCTTGTTACTGTTGACGAGTACTACCCGTGGAATAACGCAACAGATACTGGATCATTTAATGGCTTTGTATGGACGGGGGTCTTAGAAAATGATCAGTGTTTTACTATTAACCCCAATGGAACAATAACGGGTGATGATGGTGATAGTGCAATCTGGGAAGCCTCAATTGTTTCAAGTTCTGTAGGTGGCGACGCTAATAGCGACCCCGATGCCACGAACGATTCGTCATCGTCCACTCAAGATATCATTGCTCGCGCAAACGTTGGATCGATCGTGGGTCGAGAAGGATCTCCTGTTCTTCAGGATGGTGCTGACTACACCGATTTCTATACAAACCTCTGTGTTAGCCCTTGGTCATCTTCTATTAAAGAAATTACTTTTAGTTTCACTTCAGAAAATATCGATATCGGCGAACTCTCAATTGCTGAATGGTCAACGGCCACTGACCCTGGTTCTATCAGTGGGAATGTATGGAGTGGGTTAATGGAAGGTGGAGAGTGCGTAAGTATATTTCACACCGATACTGTGACAGGAGAAATTGGCGACACAGCTTCGGAGACGTTATCGATTATCTCGAGTGTTTTGTATAACGATGAAGTCAATGTTGATCCCGACAACACAAATGATTCATCAACATATTCTGCTCCCATTATTGAGCGTCCTATCGTGGAAGACCTTTCACTCTACATTGATCCGGGTGCCTACTCGATTGCATCTGGCGGAATTACGGGCATCTGGCACTCGATATGTGCTTTCGGATATGGAGAGATCACAACCTTTTCCCTGAATCATGAATTAAACAATATGGAAATACTCCAGTATGAAATCGCCATACCTGATCAATTCAACACGGCAACTGATTTGGGTTCGATCGCGAATGGTGTGTGGACGGGAAGACTGAACAACAATCAGTGTGTCGGATTCAATTTAGTGGTATCGATTTCTGGTGAGGTTGGCGAAGAAGCTTCTGTCACCACATCATTCGTCTCGAGTTCATTTTCTGAAAATGAGTACAATGTCGATCCGAATGCAACCAATGATTCGGCAGAAAAAACTATGGATATCGTCATTGCACCAGATATCAGTGTTGCGACACGATTGATGACGTCGGGTGAGATTCACCAAGGTTCGAATGTGAGTTATGAAGTTGACTTTATGAATATCGGTGCAGGTGCTTTATATGAAGCAACGGTGGGTCTTTTCTACGTCCTTCCCGAAGGTGCAACCTTTACTGGAATTGAGGATTTAGATCCATCTGACATCCTTTCACTTACTGATCCAGTCAATTCTTGTACAAGCCTTGGGCAAGTGGAAGATCTCGGAAATGCGTATTTATCATACGCAGGCGAAGTGATTCGATGTGATTTAATTAGTTCAACGGGAAACATCCCTGCAGGGTCATCGTATCCATTCACAATTAATATGACTGCAAGTGAAAGTTTTGCATCCGGGAGTACTGAGGTGCTGGGTGTTGCGCTTTCGCTGAGCGGAGGCGAACCCGATAGCGCAGATTTCCTCTTTGCCATCACTCGTCAACAGGATGCTTTTTCGCTGGCTACGAACAATATTTCTCACCTTATCTACGATGGAAATCCACTTGTGGTTACGGTCAACCCATGTGCAGGGCAAGGGGCTGAAGTTACTGTGGATCTCGCTTGTTTTACTGTCTCGTTTAATAAGCCCGTCTGGGGTCCAACTTTTACTGCGGAAGATATTGTGTTTGAGGGAACGGGAACGTTGACGAATCTCGTGAAAGATTCTTCAACGCAATGGACTATTTACGTTTCGGGAATGGAGCCAGGAGAAACATTGCGTGTCCTTCTCAACGAATCAGGAGTATGGGATTATTCAGCTGTCAGTAATGGTGCAAGCGTTCTCGGAGAAAACGTCGTTCGCTATGCCCTTGCGGGAGAATCATCGAAGCAGACCAACAAATCGAACGGCTCTGGCACATCTGAACGTGCAACAGGGAATACTTCTTCTGGCGAAAGTGCAGTTGTTACGGCCGAAGATAAGCCGAACGCACGCAAAAAAGTGGGATCTGGCGTTGTTGGATTCACTCAAGAACTTGTACAGAAACTAGGCAGGTCGGATCTTATATTAGGAGCATGGTCTGTGATGCAATCCAATACTCTCGACCTCTTAATAGTTGTCATCAATGTTGCTGGAGCTTGTGCGCTGTTCTTTATCCTGCGCGCGCGTCGCCGTCGCGTTTCATAATTACGATTCTCATCACGCTATAATGGTCTCGTTATCGAGAGGATCCATCATGGCTAAAGGTCAAGACAAGCGTAAAAAAGCGAAAAAGCCGAAGAAAGAAAAGGCGCCTAAAAATCCTTTATAAGTAACGTGCGCATCTCTATCCGTCGCGCGTTGTGCGTGGCATTTATCGCGTTTTTTCTCCTCTGCATTTCGGCGATTCCAGCGTCGGCTCATGCTGTTGTTGAATCGACAAATCCATACAACGGCCAAGAACTTGTTGAATCGCCTGAACAGATCACGATTCGTTTTAGCGAAAATGTTGAGACGAGGTTTGGTTCTCTGAGGCTTTTCAACGAAGAAGCGCAACAAGTAAAACTGTTGGGTTCTCTCAAAGCAGAGGGGAAGACAATTTCCCAACGCATACCAGATCTCAAGCGGGGAACATACGTCGTTGCATGGAATGTAATTTCTGGCGATACTCATCCTGTCCGGGGTTCTTTTACATTTTCCGTTAACTCTGCACTTAATTCTGATATTACGTCGAATGAAAATCTTGAAAAGATTCTTGATACATCGTCGTCTAGATCGGTCACTGTTGGACTCAGCGTTACACGATTTTTTGTTTTCATCTCCCTCGCTGTACTCATAGCACTCATATTTTTGAGGACTTTCCTTGTGACGGAGATACCGCGTCCTTTACTGAAGATCTTTAATGTTGCGCTGAGTATCTGTGTTGTCTTCTCGCTGGCATCGCTTTTTGTTTACGTTGCTAATGCTCGGGAGTATTCCTTATTTTCGTTGTCAACAATGACTGATCTCACAGATGAAGCCTCGTCACGTTTTGGAATCGTCGCGTTCATTCGCATTGCACTGTGTTTTGCTGTGTATTGCATATGGAAGTTTCGTCAAAAAATCAATCGTGTTGTTGGCGGATTATTGTGTATCTTTCTTGCTTCGACGCTTGCGTTTGCTGGACATGCATCGGTGGGAACGTATTCGTCCATTGCACTTGGTCTTGATGTTATTCACGTGTTGGCGGCGAGTATCTGGCTCGGTGGACTTGTTTCTTTGCCTTTCTTTTTGTCGAACAACAATGGAATAGAGGTAGCAAAAAAGTTTTCTCGTGTAGCAACGGTGTGTGTTATCGCGATCGCCACGTCGGGGCTCTTTGCTTGGTGGCGCCAGATCGGTTCGATAGACGCAAGTAAATCAACATGGTTTGGCCAGATTGTGTCCGTGAAATCATTTCTTTTTATCGCCACTATTGCGATTGCTTTATTCTCACGCCACTTTGTCCGTTCGTTAACAAAGTCGGATGATCCACACAAGAAAAAATTGATGCGATGCATTTATGCGGAAACAATATTGCTTATTATCGTGATGGCTGCATCGTCCGTATTGGTAGGTTCAATCCCGGGCAAGTCAGCACTTGCAGCACCAACAACGTTCCATAAATCTGTATCAACAGGGTATATCGATATAACAGTGAGCCCTGCCAAAGTAGGACCGACGGATATTCACGTATATATGTTGAATAAAAACGGAACACCGTTCCAAGTATCCGATACTGGTGCGTCTCTGAAAAAAGAAGTGATGACTGTCACCATGAGCAATAGAGAAAGTGGCGTGACAGCACTTCCTGTTGCTATGAAGTTTCAGGGATTGAATCATTTTGTTTCTGTTGGCGCAAACTTTCCGTTTACAGGGGAGTGGATCATCTCAATTCGTGTTCGAGTGAGCGAATTTGATGAGATAGTAACATCGGCAAAAATACAGGTACACCCTTAGAGGAAGAATAGTCATGAAAAAACTTTTCCCATCAGCAAAAATTAGTCTCGCCTTGGGCATATTCATGCTCGTGTTGGCCATTGCTCCACTTGCGGCGTCTGCACATGTGCATATCGACCCAGGTACAGCAGCCCAGGGCAGCTCGGGTACTTTCACTTTTTCTGTGCCAAATGAAACTGACGATGCAAACACCACAAAGCTTCGTGTGCAGTTTCCCGAGGCTCATCCCATTGCAAGTGTGACCCAAAGCAACCCATCTGGGTGGACATCGACAGTTGAAAAAACAACTTTGTCGTCACCCATAACAGATAGTGAGGGCAACAAAGTGACGAAAGTTGTTTCTGAAATCACCTGGGAAGGTGGAAGCATTGCCCCTGAGCAAAGTGGAAAATTTCAGGTGACGATGGGGCCACTTCCCGATGATACTGAGTCGCTGGTTTTCAAAGTTATCCAAACCTATGACAATGGAGAAGTAGTGAGTTGGATTCAAGAGCCATCATCAGATGGATCAGAACCAGAATTTCCTGCACCAACACTTACGTTGACAAAGAGCGAAACGACAACATCTATTGTTGAGACGAATGATGATAGCGAAGCTATACCTACACCGATTTCTGCAACCCCGGAAAATGACACGACAGATTCCGAGACGTCACCGTGGATTTTTGTTGCCATTGCTCTCGGTGCGGTTGCTCTTATCATTGGCATCATTGCATTAGTGAAAGTGAAAAAATCACATTCGGAGGAACCAAAGGCAAGTGCCGAAACAACGGATGAGCTAGAAGGCGGGCCCGACAAAACGGAAATTTAGCCATATACGCCTCTAAATATCGGCGTTTCAGAATTTAGAGGTTTGTGTCGAGTACTATAGAAGTAGTTCGCATACAGAAATGCAGTCCGCTTATAAATGCACTTTTTACGCTTTTTAAGTGATACGCATACGTTATCCGTCGAACCAAGAAGGGACGACCCGTTGAACACGATTTTTGAACCAGCCTTACTCAGTGGAGCTTTCACGCTCGCTTTGATGCTGTGGGCATACGTGGTAACGACCCGATCTCTTAAATATTTTTCTTTGCGCCGTGTTTATACGTCGCACACATCCAAAGGTTTACCATGTCCGACATACAATCCGAAACTACTGACGCAACTGCGTCAGCCACCACACCAGAGACTGAGCTAGAGAGCGCTGTATCTGAATCAGAATTAGCACCTCGACGTCGTCGTCGAAGGGTAGAAGTTCATCAAGAGCTCGATATTGATAATGATCGTGTTTTTACGAACGAAGATATTCTCGATGAAGCTAAGGTCGATATCGACCTTTCTATCGAGGAAATACCTCAAGAGCAGCCAGTGCCAGAAACACCTCTCGTTGCGCGAAAGCGTACCCGTCGTGTTCTCGCTGACGAAATTGAACAGAACGTCGAACCTGTTGTTCAGGAAACTCAATCGAGTTCCCAGCCGCGTACTCGCAAGCGAACAACGGCTGCCCAAAAGGCCAAAGAGGCAGCTGTTGAATCAGCAAAACCAACACTGCCGGTTAATCCCTCTATCGGCGAGACGATTTCTGCTGATGTTGTTGCGCAAATAGCTCCTGCACAAAAAGAAACCAAAAGCGGACGCAAACGTACTCGCAAAACTGCTGATACGAACGAATCATCGAATGAAAAAACGTCTTCGCGCTCCCGACGTTCAAAGAGTTCAAAAAAATCTGACGACGAAACGCTTGCACATATTGCAGCGGACCTTGGTGTCGATGATGCATTTGAAATCGATAAGAAAACTCTCAAGAAGCGTGTAAAAAACTTAGGGACGGGGAAAGCAACGGGCCGTTACTCGATGTACGTCCACGTCGATGGTCGAGGGAATACTCAACTCGCTGTCACCGAAGGCCGAATCCTCACCGAGCATTACGTGTCGCGCGCAGATCTTGACGAATCAGTTTCTATTGATGGAAATATTTATCTGGGACGCGTTCAAAATGTTTTGCCGGGAATGGAAGCGGCATTTGTTGACATTGCGACTCCGAAAAATGCTGTGTTGTATAGAGCAGACGTGATGTACGATCACGAAAAATATCCTCGTCAACCACCACGCATCGAAGAAGCACTCAAGAATGGCGAAATGGCGCTTGTCCAAGTGACCAAGAACCCCATTGCACACAAGGGCGCGCGTCTTACCCAAGAAGTTTCGCTCGCTGGACGATTCGTTGTTCTCATTCCGAAGCAACCAGAAACGTATGGAATTTCAAAACGACTTCCTGACGAAGAACGCCGTCGTCTTCGCCGTATTTTGGATGACATTCGCCCAAGTGATGCCGGTCTTATCGTTCGAACAGCAGCAGAAGGTGCTACCGATGATGAAATACGTCGCGATATGCTTCGACTCACCGATCAATGGGAACAAATCAAAAGCGTTGCTGCCAAAGCGGAGAAATCGCGTAGTGCAACCTTGCTCTACAAAGAACCTCCTCTTGTGATGCGAATGATTCGTGAAGAGTTCAACAAAGAATTTCGTTCCATTGTAATTGATGACAAAGCGTTGTACGAAGAAATCAAACTCTATGTTGAATCGATTACGCCTGAACTTGCTGACCGTGTGGAATATTATGCGCACGACGACGAGCTTGATATTTATGAGCGCTACCACGTCACAGAACAACTGACAAAGGCATTGGAATCAAAAGTATGGCTTCCGAGCGGTGGGTCGTTGATTATTGAACGCACAGAAGCGCTCACGGTGATTGACGTCAACACGGGCAAGAACGTTGGAACGTCGAATTTGGAAGAAACTGTTTTCCACAACAACCTTGAAGCTGCTGATGAGATTGCACGTCAACTGCGTTTGCGCGATATTGGTGGAATTATTGTTATCGACTTTATCGATATGGAAATCGAAAAGAATCGGTTTGTTCTCACTGATCGTTTGCGTGAAGCGTTGTCTCGCGACAAGACACGAACGCAAGTATTCGAAGTGACAGAACTTGGTCTTGTGCAAATGACACGAAAGCGACTGTCTGAAGGAATGGTGGAAAGTTTTGCTGAAGTGTGCTCGACGTGTGAAGGGCGCGGTTTCATTATCGATCAAGAGATGGTAGGAGGATTTGCTCCCGTAACGACTGAATCAATACCCGAGGTCTCCGATACCTCAGAGAAATCAGAGAAGTCAGAGAAATCCACACCACCCGAAAAGGCTCAGAAAACGGGCAATAAAGGGAAAAAGTCGAAGTCGAAAAAGGCTAAGAAATAGGTTCTGACGTTACTCTCAGTGCCAAACTAAACCCAATATTCGCTTGTTTTCAGCTTTTATACTGAAATTTGCGCAAAAACGGACATATTTCATTATCTTGCCCTTGAGTGGTGCCCGAAATCGTTCGATAACTCTTAGGAACGTATACCCGAGGAGTTCACGTGAAAAACAATATCCCGAAAAAGTTGGGTGCAGCACTCGTCATTCTTGCATCAGTTACGTATGCAACCTACCGAGTGACATCAGTTGCTGGATCCTATTCAACAGCGAATTTTCTGACAGCGGTGTGTGAAGTCACATTGTTGGCATTGGTCGTTATCGAAACAGTTCTCCTCTCCTCAGGGCGAGCACGCGTTGCACGCAAGCAAGACGAGAGTGTTCTCATTGAATCTGCGAAGAGTGTTCTTTTTTCCTCAAAAACTACTCAGACTCAAGCTGGTGGAGCGACGACCCGTGTCGAGACTTCTCAGGTAACAGCTTCGGGTTCTTTTGAACATGCACCTGTTGATGCAGTTGTCTTTGCTGAAAAGTCAACAACGGATGAATTACGACGTTGTTTCCTCTCTCTCAATCTCATTAATGACGTAACAAATGTTTATGTTATTGATCCATCACTTTCTTCCGAACGCGCACAACTAATTAAAGAATTTAATTTCCATGCAGTTGAATCATATTCACGTCTCGTTGCGACAACGGATAAAGTTCTTGTCTGCCGAGGAACCGACGTTCTTTATCCCGATGCATTTGATGTTGCTCGAACATATGACATTGGTGATGAAGGATTTCTTGAGTTGCGCAGTGTCTATAGCGACGAACGTGCTCTGGGAAATAATGGCGTCATCGAGGTCAGCGATAAGAGACAACTCATTCGTGAAACTCTTGCATCTCGTGGTTTATCAACATGGTCAACAGGTCCTGCAATCGTCAATGCACATGCTATTTCTGAAAGCACGAAAGCAACCAGTGCAGTATCATTCTTTCGCGCTTGTGAACGCAATGGTGTGCATGGATACATCACCGAGGAAGTGGTGAGTGAAGAAATCTCTCATGAGCAAACCATCTCGGAAGTCGAATGGCGCGCATTAGATTTCGCTTACACGGCAGGTGCTTGGCGCCATTCATACGCACGTTCCGGGTCTCGCGTGATCGGCCTCTTCGTGAAAGCGTGGTCAGCATTCGTGAACATTTCGCTTGTGCGACGTATTGCGACTGTCGCAATGGTTCTCGCTTTCACTCTTGTCCCTTCAAAGTTTGGTTTCGTTACGACGAGCTACCTTACATGGGCGGCAGCAACAATAGCTGCGGTCATGGTTGGTTCATATCTCAGTGGCGATACTCGAGGTATCCTGGCGCGAGTTCGCGAGTTTTACTTCGATATAGAAGCAGTGATGTACAACGGATACAAATCCCTCATCAAACCAGAAGATCGAGCAAGCGACAAGTCCATTGTAAAGAAACTTCCTGTTGTGAGTTTTCTCTTGGTTCTGACTGATGCTGCTCTCGTTTACAGAGTGGTGCGACAATACAACAACGAGGCAGAGACAGTTGTTATTCGTCTTCTCAAATACGGTTCTCTCTTTGCAGGATATGCATTGCTCGTGACTTTGCTTATTGGATTAGGAATGGTGATTGTTCGTCAATCTCGTTCAGCAATGCGTCGTGAAATTTCTCGAGGAGCGAACCTCAATTCGGAACCAGTATCGATGATCGACCTATCACCTGGTGGTGCAGGATGCATCTCAGTAACTGATGGTGAAATCGACAGCACAGTCACATTTGAGTCTTCGCTACCTACAGGAAATGAAAATACAAAGTTTACCTGTTCTGCAATTGTGCGATCTTCGGTGCCATGGAATGATTCGTATCGAGTTGGTTTGTCTTTCGTTGATCTTGATCAAAAACAACATGATACACTCGAAATATATTGCTCCATTGTCTATCCTCATGAACAAGCTCGACAAAGTTTTGAAGCCGAGAAAGTTGGAACAATCAAACTTGGCAAGGTGAACGGGAAAGCAGAGAAGCGATTCTTGTCGTATGCTGCATCGTTCATTGCCCTGGGTGCGATTATCTTTTCAAACCTCTCCTCCTGGTAGTTACTGATTTGCAGGGTCTTACCCTGTAAACGAGTAACTTTAATAAATAATCTCAATAGCCCGGCGCGCCTAGCTGGGCTTTTGTGTAACCCTACTCGGAAAAATCAGACAAATTGTCTCGAGGTTTTTCGCGCAATTGTCGATACTTATTCACACGACACGTACATGGGGTGAGGATGCTACGGAAACTGATTCACAAATGCGCACTGGGGCTATATGTAGTTAGCTCGCTGCTTATTCTTGTGTTTTTCAGTGTTGCTGCCGCGAAGACACAACACCCCTTTTTCTTTATTGCCATCGCAATCGAGTTCTTGGGGGTCATCACCTGCACGTGTGAACTGTATCTGTTGGGACGAACGCGTCCTGGATCGACTTCATCCGTTGATGTTCCCTCATCGCAAGTTTACGTTTTTATTGAGGATGAAGATCTCGACACAGCGCGCATCTCGTTGCTGTCGAGTAAATATTTGCACGGTTCACCTCAGATAACTGTGATCTGTCGCGAAGAGCGATATGACATTGAATCACTGTGTAACGAATTTGGATTTACTTATCTCACAAATGAGTTTTCCGTCGATGCAAGTACCGAGGATGTTCTCTTCACGAATGGACATACCATTTTGTATCCCGATGCCTTGCTCGTTGCACAACGTAGGCGCAGCAATAGCGTTTCTTATATTGAACTCAATCACAGTTCTTATTCATCACATGCGTTGGGAAATGGCAATGTCGCGGCTGATGTCTCGCGTGCATCGTTGATTGCGACTTCCGCATCAAGCTATTCAATCCTTGTCTATGCGGGAGGTCCTGTTCTTGCAAAAACTCACGACCTCATCGAGGCGGGGAACTGTACAGCGTCGGTATTTGCAGATGTCATTGCATTTCTTTCATCGAGTTCATTCAAAGGTGCAATAACGTCACATCCTTGTTGTGAATGCATATCGCATAATGAAATCGATCACAATATTTCTTCACGCATTGAAAAGCTGAAAGTATCACGGCGGATGCATGCGTTCCCTCGCAAAAGTAATCTCTCGATGCGAGCACATATCGCGCACTTTTATTCTCGGATTTATTGGGCGCGCTCAATCCAACTGATCCTTATTGGCGCATTGGTGATTGGGGTCGTGCTTGGTTCGGTTCCTGCGGAATATTTTCTTGTTCTTGGAGGACTGATCCTCATTGCGCAAAGCGCCAGTTATGTGTGCAGTCACTTACGTGGCGATCACCGCCGTCCTTTCGAACGCTTGCGAGATAGCGTTCTCGATTGCGAAGCATTTATTCACGTGATTGCGCTGAGACTTCGGTCGCGATCGTCGTTTCAGCGCTACCGCATACGTTTTGTTCCGATGTACTTGTGTGTCCTGTTGGCAGCGATTGTCGCTCGATTCATTTCGGCGCCGCAAGCATTAACTTTTGGATCTTCTTCGTTTAATCATCACGCTCTTGCGTTGGGTGTGGGAGGTATTGCCGTTGTTGTTCTCTACAGAGCAATGTATCGATATCTTTCTGCTCGCCAACGTGCATTCGCGCGGCGCAACGTGTCCATTACCGGTTCATCGAGTTATGAATCGATGTGGATTGTCGATCTCACCCATCGAGGCGCCGCGTACATTTCGGACTCGCAACTTGATATTGGCGATGACACTCCACTGGTTTTTCGTGTTCCCACAATGACGGGCGATTCTTTGATTACTGTTGTGGGAAAAGTCACTTACTGTGGAGCGCGAGGTGACAAGTATCAAGTGGGAGTGGCTTTTAAAGAGCTCAGCCAAAGTGCGCAAGACGATTTAGCTGTCTATTGCTCCATTATTTATCCGTATCATATTGCGCGCGGTATTGATGATGCTGAAAATGTTTCGAAAGAGATTCCTATCAACTCCGCATCGTCACACGGGATTCGTCGTGATCGTTTATCTTTCGTGACATATTCATTTGTTGCTGCGGCTGTCGCCGGAATTGTGCTGGCTTGTCTTCCCATAACGAGCGATTCACATGAAAAAGTGGTTCAGACTGCCGGACGAGTGTCTTCACTTGTGTCATCGAAGTACTCAATCGATACGTTGGTGGAAAAGTCACATAGTGCACTGTCGGGTACGTCCAACGGTGGAGTGAGTTCTGTTGGTGGACAATATGACCTCTCTGTTTCTCAAGAAATTCTTAACGTTGCCTCAACGGGATTTAAATCTGGAGATGTTGTCACCGTTCGCATAACGGTTCGCAACGTCGGGCCAGGTCCAGTGCAGCCTGGTTTTGTGGTGACCGAAACGTTGGGAAAAGATTTTGACGAAAAAAGTGCTGTCATGACAAACACCAGCGGATTCATGCCGTGCGGTTTTGCATCGAATGAAATGGAATGTGTTTCGCCCTCCGGTTTGGCAGCAGGCGAATCGCGCTCGATTGAATTTTCTGTCGCGTCGCACGTTGTTGCTTCGTCAGAATCAAGCCGTCGACTGCTGACAGCTCGCGTGAAACCATCAAGTGTCGATGGGGAAGAGATCACCTCACCGTTTGTGAGCGTGTCGAATAACGTAGATAAGACAGTCCTTCCTGTAGGTAATTCAACCTCACTTGGCGACCGCGTATATTTTGATGCAAACGCTAACGGAACTCCAGACCCTGGAGAACCAGGAGTTGCAGGTGTTCATGTTGACCTAGTGCAGTTCCAAAACATCAATGGCGATACAGAAATGGATCCGGGGGAAACGCCTGCCATTGCTCATGATGTAACGGATGCGAATGGATATTATGGGGTGTCGAAGGGAACATCGTCCTTTCAACATCTTTCGCCTGGTTACCAGTACGCAGTGCAGTTCGCTCATCTTCCCGAAGGGCTGGATGCAACATTGACTTCCCGGTGGGTGCTCTTGGGCGAGGGCGTTGTCGATACATCACTCGATGTGGGCTTGATTTCGCAACAGCATGACTTAGTGTCAAAGATTTTTGTTGACACGAATCGCAACGGGAGGCTTGATAAAAAGGAAAAGGGCATTGATGTTGGCATCGTTGGTCTCGTGAAGTGGGTAGACGTAAACTCAAATAAAAAACAAGACAAAGGAGAAGTGCTCGACGCTGCATCACAAGCTGCTTCGACCGATGGCGATATTGCATTTTCTGCTGTCGACGACATCTATCCAACCTATTACGCAGCAAAGTTCACATTGCCTGGCGGCTATGACGTGCAGCACAAAGATGCAACTGTTAATAAATCACTTGTTATCTCAGCATTTGTTCCAGCGAAAGCATTTCATACATCACCGATTGCTCTGATAGAAAAAGGAACAACCGTCGACGGTGCTGTGTATTTGGATTTCAATGAGAATGCTCAATACGATGACAAAGAATATGGTCACGCTGGCGTGAAAGTACACCTTGTTTCGGTGGATAAGAAAACAACTCTCACGACAACGACGCAACGAGACGGTCGTTATGAATTTACCGACGTCGTTAACGGTCAGTATTACCTTGGCATTGACAAGGCAACAATGCCGAACGATTTTATTGTCGCGGCCTTTGATAGCGAATCATTGTCGGGTTCGCTCTCGGGACGAAAAGATATCTCCTTTCCCGTTGCACTCAACGAGTCCGTGACACTCCTCGATTTACCCATCATTTACCATGGTGAACAAACAACCATAGAAACTCAGCCACCGTCGCAGGTTCACCACATCATCCATGGGAATTTTGCCGATGTATCGATGACGAGGGAAGGGTCTCATCGCATTCGAATCGTTGTATTAGGTGTGGTTGTGATGTTAGGTGCCCTGTTCGTCGGCATAGTGGCTGTCCGTCGTAAGCTGGTATTTCGCAATAAATAGTGCGTCTCACACGGATATCTTCGTGTGGAATAGCCGAGGGGCCATCTACTAGTATTGATAGGTCCTGATAGGGAGATATCACACCATGTACGCAATTATTTCTGATGGCTCAAAGCAATACAAAGTGCAAGAGGGCGACAACGTTACGGTTGAACGCCTCAACGCTGATGCACCTGCCGTTACCCCCATTATGATCGTCGACGGCGATAAGGTTATTTCTGCGAAAGCCGACCTCGATAAAGCCACCATTTCTGTTTCACTCGTGGGTGACGCAACAGGCAAGAAAATCGATGGCTTCAACTATAAGAATAAGTCGAATAATCGTAAGCGCTACGGTCACCGTCAAAAGTACCATGTCATTTCGATCGATAAGATCACAGCGTAAACGCCAACATTTAGGTATCGGAGAAAACAATGTCAAAGAAAAAGGGTGCGGGTTCCGTTAAAAACGGTCGCGATTCAAATGCACAACGTCTCGGCGTAAAACTTTTCGGTGGAATGCTTGCAAAGCCAGGTGCGATTATTGTTCGTCAACGAGGAACAAAGTTCCATCCTGGTCGCAATGTTGGTATTGGTAAGGACGACACGTTGTTTGCTCTTGAAGAAGGACTTGTTTCTTTTACTGAGCGTAAAGATAAGAAAACTGTCGACGTCGTTCCTGTCGACGCGTAATTTCAGGGTGTACAGGGTCCGACCCTGTACAAATTCATTTCTACAGGGTCGGACCCTGTACATAGGTATCTCATGAGTGAATTTGTCGACACCGTTTTTATGAATGTCCAAGCTGGCGCTGGCGGCGCTGGCGCAATGTCTTTTCGTCGCGAAGCCCACGTAGCCGAAGGTGGTCCCGATGGGGGAGACGGCGGCAAAGGCGGCGATGTTTGGATCCAAGCCGATCACAACACCGTGAGTTTGTATGCCTATCGCGATCATCCGCACGTGAAAGCAACGAAGGGCGTTCATGGTTCTGGAAAACGTATGCACGGTAAGAACGGTGAAGACAAAATAGTTCTCGTTCCCGAAGGAACAATAGTTTCACACCGCGACGGCGAAGTCATTGCAGATCTTGTTTCTCATGGTGACCGTGTTCTTGTTGCGCATGGTGGACGAGCAGGTCGAGGCAACGCACGCTTTCTTACCAACTCTCGTCGCGCACCATCGTTTGCTGAACAAGGTGAACCCGGTGAAGAGATGTGGATCACTCTCGAAATGAAGCTCATGGCAGATGCAGCTCTCGTCGGTTTTCCGAATGCGGGGAAGTCAACATTGATTTCTTCTGTGAGCGCGGCAAAACCAAAAATTGCTGATTACCCCTTCACCACGCTTACCCCCCATCTTGGTGTCGTGAAGTTTGATGACCATGAATTTGTTATGGCAGATATTCCTGGACTCATCGAGGGTGCCAGTGAAGGAAAAGGTCTTGGAATCCAATTTCTTCGACACATCGAACGCGCACGAGTTCTCGTGATCCTTCTCGATCTTGCTCCTGTCGATGGGATTTCTCCGCACGAACAAGAATCCAAACTTCTCAAAGAACTTGGCGAGTATCGTCCAGAACTTCTTGAACGCCCGCGACTTGTTGTGGGAAGCAAAGCGGATGTGGCGACTTTCGACTACGACGGCCTCAGCGTATCGGGTGTAACTCGAAAAGGTATCGAAGAATTCTTGGGAACACTCGGTACTCTCGTTGATGAAGCTCGAAAAAATCAAGAAACACCCGAAAGTTTTGTTGTGCACACCCCTAAACCAGAAGGATTTAAGATCGTGCGCGAAGACGATGGCGGGTTTAGGATATTAGGAAAATCAATCGAAAGAGTCGTTGCAATGTCGGACCTCACAAATGAAGATGCGCTTGATTACGTGCATCAAAAGATGGTCCGTATGGGCGTAGAAAAAGCTATGCGAAAAAATGGAATCTCCCCGGGAGATATTGTCCGCATCGGCGAAATGGAATTTGAGTTCTCCGATGGAGATGGTCTGTCATGAGCGAAACATCGGACATTCCAACGGGTGATCTTATTATTGCAAAAGTTGGTTCGAATGCGATTACAACGACATTAGATGATGGAACACAAGCTGTTGATCCTCGCAGAGTGGCAGATATCGCAAGCGGAATACATCGTGCACAGGAAAAAGGATACCGAGTCATCCTTGTCACGTCAGGTGCAGTAGCTGGCGGAATGCATCAGAAACATTTTGCAAAGCGTCCAGGTATTGGAGAAAATACTCGTCTGAGTGCACTCTCTGCCATTGGTCAAACACAACTGATGTCACTGTACGCTCAAGAATTTGAAAAATACGGCATCACGGTCGCGCAAGGTTTGCCAACACAAGATGATTTCCATCGCGAAGTGGTCAGTGACCATATGCGAGACACTCTTCATGATTTACTCGGCCTAGGGTGTGTTCCCATACTCAATGAAAATGATTTCACGTCCTTTGCGGAAATGCGTTTTGGTGACAATGACATCATCGGGGCTCTTGTGGGCATTTTGTGTGAAGCGAAAAACCTCGTCCTCTTCACTGTTGAAAACGGGATTATGTCTGCAAATCCGCACCATGTTCCAGGAGCTGAACTCATCGAAGAAGTCGGCGATTTAACACCAGAGATGTTTGACGCTTCTCAGGACAAGAGTGCTGCAGGGTCAGGCGGTATCAATTCAAAATTATTTGTTGGTGATCTCTGTCGATACTCGGGAATTGAAACAGCGATTACTCATATTGACCATGCACCTGCGCTTGTTGATGTTGTTGAGCACGTAGTTGTGTGTTCACGTTTTCTTGTTCGCGAAAAAACAGGGATGACGATTGAAGAGGCTTGTGAAATTGTGGGCGAACAAACAGCGGAGCGTGACAACCCCTTCTTCACGATGAAAGATCGCCGAAGCACAATATAAATTTTGTGAAAACACCCTCCTCATTTCATCGCTCAAGAATATTTTGTCGGAAATGCTTGCAATTGACCTCTATGTGAGGCAGGATGCGTAGACATTTTTTCGAGGAGTTCAACGAACATGCCAAAGTACGATCGCACAACCCTGCTCCGTGATCTCACATCCGATACGCCGTCAGCCGTGAAACGTTTATTGCGTACAAGTGATATCGCATTGTTATTCCAAGTCTCTGAACGCACTGTTGCTGAATGGGCACGACGCGGGCGCATCCCCTCGGTGAGAACACCCGGTGGTCACCGTAGATACCCCAGCGATGCCATTGTGAAATTGCTGCGCGAAGCAGAACTGGCAGGAGAAAATATCTCCTAACCGCTCACTTAACTGGTATCAGTTTCGCGACGTTTCGCCTCATGCGCATACCTACAAATGTATTTATTTGTTATGAGGAATATCGCTTTACGTACCACTATTTCTCAGCGATAATAAAACTCGTTAGGAGAAATACATGTTAAAAAAGTTTCTGGTCATCACCACATCTGCTGTCGCTGTCGGCTCTGCTTGCGCCGCAGCTCTTCTTCTGTATAGAAAGAAATCGAATGCATATAATGCTGTAGTCGAATCGACCTATACAGGGTTACGTGAATGGAACTCATCACTCCAACGAGAAATTGTTCGTTCACACCGAGATGCACGTGATGTGTGCATAGGTGTCCTGACGCTCAACGGTGAAGCAAAAAAATCTAATCCAGAAGCATTCTCAAAAGCAGAAAAAGCATTTGCACATGCCGTGCGAGGATCAGATCTTCTCGCTCGAAACGATGATGGAGAATTCTTTGTTCTGTTTCCCGAAGCTGGGCTCGACGAAGGCTACGAAGCCGTTGAACGTCTCCAAGAAGCATTGCCTCCCTCAGCGTCACTCACTGCCGGTATTGCGGTATGGGATCACTGCGAAACTGCTGCTGAGCTAGTGGCACGCGCCGTTGCTTCCATGCAGGGTGAAGACAAAGCCTCTCAAGGAAAAATTTCTGTTTCAGAAACTCCTCAGTCTGTATAGACCAGCACTCTACTTGCACTTTGGATAGTGGTTAAGTGTTCGCTCTCGGGGCAATTTCGTGCGAAAATAGAGTTATGAATTTTCAGGATCAACTTCGTGATGCTCAAGCAGCCGCGGTCTTCGCGCGGGCCCTATCAACTGAAAAGAAAATCGAATTGCTTGATGACATTGCAGATTCTGTTGAAGCCAATATCGATACAATTCAAAAAACGAACGAGGCGGAAGTGGACGCAGCACGTCAGAACGGACTCGACGCATCCCAGCTCGACCGATTAACTCTCACCCCTGATCGAATTCGATCGATGGTGGAGGGAACTCGTTCTATCGCGCACTTGGATGATCCTGTAGGAGAAGTCCTCGAGAGCTGGACACAAGATTCCGGTATTACAATCGAGAAAGTTCGTGTGCCGCTCGGTGTGGTGGCTGTGATCTATGAGAACCGTCCGAATGTCACTCTCGATTCTGCGGCGATTTCATTGATGAGTGGAAATGCATGTGTGTTGCGTGGTTCGTCTGGTGCCCGACACACCAATAAGGCAATCGTTTCCGCCATTCATGATGGTATTACTTCCGTCGGTGCACCAAATACTCTGGTGACGTTTATCGATGACCCAACCCGCGAAGGTGCAACTGCTCTCATGCAATCACGAGGATTGATCGATGTCCTCATTCCTCGCGGCGGTCCCTCACTCATTTCTGCCATTGAAGAACACGCAACGGTTCCCACCATTATCGACGGTGCAGGAAACTGTCATGTTTATGTCGACAAAGATGCCGACCTTGACCTTGCTGAACGAATTGTCGTCAATTCAAAAACGCAACGAACATCAGTGTGCAATGCTGCTGAATCTTTAGTGGTCCATGAAAGTGTTGCAGCGGAATTTATTCCCCGCATCGTCAAAGCACTGAAAATGAAGGATGTTGAACTGGTGGGTGATACCCGCAGCGTGGAACTTTCAGGGAAAGAAGTTGCACTCGCGAGCGATGAAGATTTTGCTGCTGAATTTCTCTCACTGAAAATGTCGATTGCTGTTGTTGGTTCTTTGACGGAAGCTACTGAGTGGATCAATCGTTATTCAACAGGCCATACAGAATCGATCATTACTGATAACCCTGAAAACGTCGCGACTTTTATGGCAGGTATTACTTCTGCCGTTGTCATGCACAATACCTCGACACGATTTACTGATGGCGAGCGTTTTGGATTTGGTGCCGAAATTGGAATTTCCACACAAAAACTTCACGCGCGCGGGCCAATGGCGTTAAAAGAACTCACGACCTATCAGTACCGAGTGCGCTCAGACGGAGCAACGGTATAACGAAGTAGACTCAACCTCATGCGCATTGGTGTTTTTGGTGGAACCTTTGACCCGATTCACCATGGCCATATTCATGCAGTCGCGTATTCACTCGAACAGGCATCACTCGATCAGTGTCGCATGATCGTCGCAGGTGAACCCTGGCAAAAAGATCGGGTGAATGTCGATGCACAGACGAGACTTAAATGGGCCACGTCAGCCCGAGATGAATACTTTTCCGAAAATTCTCATGTCATTGTTGATGATCGGGAAATCAAACGTGGGGGACAGACCTACACCATCGATACGCTTCGAGAATTGCAAGAAGAATTTCCTTCCGACACACTCGTGCTTATTGTTGGTGAGGATATTCTACGAACAATATCGACATGGAAAGACTCCGATGAGGTCATTGAACGGGCAGAACTGTTTATCGTTCCACGATCGATTTTTCCCACGTCATCGAGCTATATCCGAGAGTGTATAGTTGAAAAAAAGCCCATAACAGGCCTGCTACCTGCAGTCATTGAGGCAGAAATATTGGCAAAATCCTTGTATAATGGTCTCTAATGTGCCGACTATATAAGTAGGACACATTTATCAAGGAGCGACCATTACACAAACGACACCTAATAAGTCACATACTCAGCCCACAGCACGCGAACTCGCAGAAATGTGTGCTCAAGCGGCTGAATCGAAGAAGGCGACTGATATCGCTGTTTTAGAAGTGGGTGACATTCTGGGGATTGTGGAATATTTTGTGATCTGCTCTGCAAGCAACGCGCGTTTGGTCTCCGCGACGGCCGATGCGATTGTGCGCCAAACACGAACTTTTTCCATCAAGCCATTGGGTATCGAAGGCCATCGACAAGCTGAATGGATCTTGATGGATTACGGCAGCGTCGTTGTTCATGTATTTCTTGATGAAGCACGACAGTTCTATCGAATAGAACGTCTTTTCAAGGATGCTCCTCGAACGTCGTGGCAAACACTCAACGAAGCAACGGGTTAAATATATCAGTCGATTTTACTGTGAAGATATGAGTGAATAGATTCGTCGTTCCATCCGTCGTGACCGTCTCCGATTTCCCGTAAACCTGTTGCAAGGATATTGAAATACGCATCTCCAGGTGGCGCAATGAAATGTGCATCGTCGGGATCTTTCATTGCTTCGCGTTTGGAAAGTCGAGTTGTGAAAGTATAAGCAGGAAGGCTGTCGCCTTCGATTGAAATATTTCCCAAATACAACAGAGTGTCATAGTCGCTTGTGATATTGATTTCGATAGGTTCATCAGTTCCAATAGCGTTCTCGCCAATACGATTATGCAAGTTGAGGAGAGGATGCGATTCATTTGCATAATCAAGGAGTTCCGCATCGAGAGGTGCATCTATATCTCCCAAGTTTTCCTGGTGAAAGATATCCATAAATTGCTCTCGAGTCACAACATGTCCACGCATAACAGTTTCTCGAGCTTTGACAAGCTTGGCTATTGGCTCAGCGTCGGGTTTAAATTCCCGGATGTAACCTTGACCGGCCAGGGGAGTGGTATCGATATTTGCTCCGCCGCCACGTTCGTGGGGAGTTGGGTCCCAGTGTTTATTATCTCGACCGAAATACAATTCGTAATTAGTTGCAAGCGGTATGCTCGCGTATTCTCCGCGATCATTTTTGTAGAGTTCCCGATTGCGACAACCAGGATAGGAGAAACTCATCCCTGGGAGAGTCCCGCCTTTGATGTAACAAATGAAGCGGTCGTGACACATATTAGATCCATACGACGCGTAGATGACCCTATCCATGATCTGCACAATATTAGTAGATAAAACGCAAACAGATTCTTAAAAAACAATGTTTCCAGTTAGTAACAACTTTCTGAAAAGTGGGTTTCTACCATACTCCTTTTTTTAGATTTTTGTTGCGTTTTTTTGCAACCAGTAACGAAGAATGCATTGCTAAAAAATTCTGTTATGTCGATAATCAAAGTATCCACCTAAGGAGGATGAAATGAAAACAATGTTGTTAAACAAAATTGTTCCCCTACTACTTATTCTCGGAGGACTCACCCTGGGTCTCACCGAAGTATTTGACTTTAACCCCATCACAAGAGTGTTTGGAACCGACACAACCGTCACAGGTGTTGCCTATATCGTCGTTGGTGTAGCTGCGCTTATTGGTTTGTATCATTTCCTTGATGACACAATGCATCACGGAACCACTCACTAAAGAAGTGCCGCCTAACGGGACCCCGAGAAATCGGGGTCTTTTTTTATGGTGAGATTCAATCTCTTTTTAAGCGTCCTGATCGATACGATCCGTTGATGAACTTTTGGAGTTCATCAGAATCTTCAACCGTCCAACCTTGCGGAGGCAACACTGCAGCCCAGGCGTAGACCATTGTGTCGGTGTACGTATGCCCATCACCGGGAGGAGACCCACCTGCAATGGCTTGGTCTAGTCCGACTTGGAAGAATGTGACGAACGGATACCAACGCGTAGCGCGAGAAACATTGGGACCACGTTCTTCTTTCAGCCAGTCAGGTTTATGGATGATAAGTTCGGGGCTGTACCAAACTACACCGTCGTTTGCGTGTTGCAAATACAGAATACGTGTGCCCTTCCATTCGCTTTGATCTTTGATGATGTCTTGCTTAGAAGAAGCAAAGCGGACTGTTTCACCACCTTTGTATGTGGGTTGCCATTCAGGAGTTCCTTTTTCACGGTCACGTGTAATCTGCGCCCATACTTCTGTGTCATTGGGAGTGCCGACGTAGACGACTCCATCGACACTACGACGCATGTCATTCGCCCCACTAAAAGCAGCTTGGCCACCGAAGGATCCTAGGCTTAGTCCATAGACGAGAACTTTTGGACGAGTCTCGTCGGGGAGCTCTAAGAGTTCATTCATTACTGCATCGTAAAGGGCGCGGCCAGCATCACGAGCAATTTCTTTGTCTGCTAAAAATGCAATCCAACTTGGGAGATAAGAGTATTGTTGAGCAACAATTGCAGTGTCGCCGTTGTAAAGAAACTCAATGGAATCCATAGCCGAAGATTCCAGCCATCCCGATCCTGTTGGTGTTGCGATTACAAGAACTTCTCGGTCAAAAGCTTTGGTGCGCTTGAGCTCTTTGACAGCAACATCGGCGCGCTCTTCAGCTGTATCACCGCTGTTGATCCCTGAATAAACACGTATGGGTTCAAGTGCTTTGTTGCTTGAGTATTTTTCGAGCTGCGCAACAGTTGGGCCGTTAGCGACAAAGTTCTTTCCTTCATACCCCAGATCATCCCAAGAAACATCAGACGCTTCACTGCCTGAACGCAAGGATGTTGTGGGCTGCGAAATTCCCGCAGGTGTTGTATTTTCGCCCGGGAGATAAAGGGCCTTCGTCGCTGTGATGAAACCATTAAAGATAAGTCCACTCGCAATAAAATACACAAGCGCTACAGTGATAAATGTGCTTAACGCGAGTCCGAGTCGTGGTGGGATAAAACGATTAAAAATGCGTTGGCATAAACGGAATATTCCACGGGCTCCTTTACCAACAGACATGCCAATAGCAAAAACAACCGCAGTGCTGATGATGATGAAAATAGCTTGGCTAGGACCGATCAGCTCGACACCGATGAGTTCGCGGACTGTGTTCTGCCATTGGCGACCGAGGTAGAGCAAGATCAGCGTTAATGCTGGTGCAGAAAAATAGAAAACTTTCCATGACCACTGCTTGATGTTGTCAGGCACTTCCTTTTGGACAAGCCAACGAATGCTGGCACTGAATGCGAGGCCGATGCCATAACCGATCGCCATGCTTAAACCACTGACGACACCTTGGATGAGCCATGGTCGAGGCAGAAGTGAGGGGAGCAGTGAGAAGAGCAGAAAGATGAGGGCGCTCACGCCACCGAGGAAATTTGGTCGCCATGTAAATTGTGGCACATGGAATTTCATTTTTTTCGCTGTATTGATATTGTCAGGTTTAGTAATAGGCATAAGCCAATATTATTGCCGAAGTAAATGGCATTTTGCGATATCTAGAAGAAAATGTGAATTAACGGAAATCGCGCTGTGCTGTGGGGCCGTTCTGTAATCTTCCATGAGCAAGCGCATTTGTGTTTACATCCTTAACTAACAGAGGTTCTGTTAATACTCCTGGATGATCCAGCGGAATTTCGAGAAAGCTGATTTTGGGCAATTCGACAGTGCTGCCGTCTTGTGTGGAGAACGAAACAGGTTTGCCTATTTCACAATCAACTGTCATGCCTCGATATATTTTATATTGCTCACCCGTTGTTTGATTTGTGATGACGCCATCTGCGCAATAGAACTGGGTGCCGTCGTCGGTTTCAAATAATACTTCGTTGCCGTATGTTGGATTCCGTGCTGCAGATTTGAGAGTTTCTAATCCGAAGTGTGTCCCAGGTGCTCGTGAAATCAAATGATACTCAAGTGTACCTACGGGTGCGCCGTCGAGCGTGTAGCCAACCATTAACCCATTTTTGTTGAAGAAGAGCCGCGTTTGTTTTTCAACAATATCTTGTAATGCGTTTATCTCATGAAAGGCATGTGGATTCACACCAAGTTCATGGGCAGGCCACCAGTTCGTATTTGGGCTTTCAAAGTCAACGACGTTTGCCTTTTGGGTTACGTATTTGATTTTGGTACTTTCAAAAAAACCTGGGAGGGTGAATGTGCTTCCAGGGGTTAGTTTTAATTCTCCATCAGGCAGCGGGTATCGAAGATTACGCTTCATGTCGAATATTGATTCGTGATTAATTAAATATCTATTTGTCTCGGTGACAACTTCGGCACATACATCTGACTGAGGTATCCCTCTGACAATACCAATGGGATCGTGAACATGATGTACGGGCGCATCTTTTCGGGATTCCTGATCGATCTGCTGACGAATTGTGTATTTATCGTGATGGTATTGACTTGGATCAACCGGAACGATGCGGAGACTGTCATCGAGGGTAGTGCCCACTTGAGCAAAAACCGGAATTCCTGTAGGACCTGGATCCATTGATGTTACAAACACGTGACCTCACTAAAAATGCGAATTATTTCAATGATATAGAAAAGATTCCTATTTAACAACCACGGAATGTTCGCTAAAGGGCTGAAAATAAGGTGACTACAAAAAAGATACCGGTGTTATTGAATCACAGGGAGCGATCGGAGGAGCGACCGCGAGAAGTGTCTGGCTTTGCCAACACTTCGACAATTAATCACAGGGAGCGATCGGAGTAATTGAGGTGAGTGACGGACGAACGATCCGAAGAAGCGTCTGGCTTTGCCAGCGCTTCGACGTTAAGTCCAGTGGAGCTGAAGGGACTCGAACCCTCGACCTCCTGCATGCCATGCAGGCGCTCTAGCCAACTGAGCTACAGCCCCAAGAAGTTGTATACGTTAGCAGTTCGTTGTGAAATGCTTTCTATACGCACGTATCAAAGAGAGTCCTGTCGTGCAGCTGAACTAATATTTACCCCATGTCCGAGGTGTCCCAAACAACCGCTGCTAATAATTTTCCTTTCCGCTACGACGCGCAGCTCGCCAATGAAATAGAACTCAAATGGCAGGACACGTGGGAAAAAGATCAGACCTATTTCACTCCGAACCCGGTCGGGCCGATGTCGGACTCTTTCGATGCGACGAAAGAAAAACTTTTCGTGCTCGACATGTTTCCTTACCCTTCTGGCGCTGGGCTCCACGTCGGCCATCCACTCGGTTTTATCAGCACTGATATTTATGCGCGCTTCAAGCGTATGACAGGTTTCAATGTCCTGCACGCAATGGGATATGACGCTTTTGGTCTTCCCGCGGAGCAATATGCGGTCCAAACAGGTACACATCCGCGCATCACAACGGAAACAAACATTGCCAATATGAAAGCGCAAATGCGCAGACTGGGTTTGGGTCACGACGAACGCCGCGGCATCTCGACGATTGACCCGGAATATTACAAATGGACGCAATGGATTTTCTTAACGATTTACAATTCGTATTTTGACGAGAAAACAAACAAGGCACAACCTATCGAAGATCTCGTCAAGGAATTCGAAAGTGGTGTGCGCAACATCGAAGGTCGGAGTTGGAACGAACTTTCAGACGCTGAACAAGCAGCTGAAATCGACAACTATCGCTTGGCGTACTTGGCTGATTCTGTTGTGAATTGGTGTCCCGGTCTCGGCACTGTTTTAGCGAACGAAGAAGTCACCGCCGATGGAAAATCCGAGCGCGGAAACTTCGACGTATTTAAACGTCCGATGAAGCAATGGATGATGCGCATCACACAATATGCTGATCGACTTATCGACGATCTCGAAGAGTTGGATTGGACTGACGCAATTAAATCGATGCAGCGCAACTGGATCGGAAAATCGCACGGTATGTTGTTTAGCGCGCCCGTCAAAGATACCGATCTCACGATCCAAACATTTTCTGCTCACTTTGAAGCTTTTCGCGCTGATGTTTTTGTTGTTATTGCTCCCGATCACCCCTTCTTGAAGGAACTCGTTGCTGGCGTTGATAATGCTCAAGAAATTCTTGACTATTCAGCCAAGATGGCAAAGCGTCGCGACGGTCGTGGTTTTGCCGATGATGATGACATCGACGGAATTTTTACAGGACGATATATCCAGGACCCTGTGGGCAATGGAGATCTTCCGATTTGGGTTGCGAGCTTTGCGTTAGCAAATTACGGTACGGGTATTGTTAAGTGTTCTGCGCATGACGAGCGCGACTTTAAGTTCGCGAAGAAATACGACATTCCTTTAAAGCCAGTGTTGTTTCCTCCAGATGAAGAAGAAGCAGAGAAAGTTAAAAATCTGGAATTTTGCTATAACGATATGGTGCACGGTATTTTGAGTGAGCCCGAAGAATTTGACGGAGCTGTTTCAGGAAAAAGTCGCGACAAAGTAATTGACTATCTTGTGGAGAATAATCTTGCCACACCGAAAGTTTCGTACAAGCTTCGCGACTGGCTCTTTTCGCGTCAACGCTATTGGGGCGAGCCTTTTCCAGTTGTGTTTGATGAAAACGGACGAGTGCATGCGTTACCCGAATCACTGTTGCCGGTTACATTGCCAGATCTTGACAATTTCGCACCAGAATCGAGCGATGATCCCGATGCGGAACCGAAACCGCCCTTGGCGCGCATTCCCGAGTGGGTGAATGTCGAACTCGATTTGGGTGACGGTAAGAAAATTTATCGTCGTGACGTGAACACCATGCCCAACTGGGCGGGTTCGTGTTGGTATTACTTGCGCTATCTCGATCCATTTAATGAAGACGTCTTTGTTGATTCCGAAATCGAAAAATATTGGGCAGGAACACACGACAAATCAGGAATTGTCGATCTCTATGTCGGCGGGGTTGAACACGCCGTGTTGCACCTTCTCTATGCACGCTTTTGGCACAAGGTTCTCTTCGATCGCGGTTTTGTGTCCACACCCGAACCGTTCCAACGTTTGATCAACCAGGGATACATCCAAGCGCATGCATACACCGATGCACGCGGCTTTTATGTTGAAGCAAGTCAGGTCGTCGAGCGAGATGGAAAGTATTTCTACAATGACGAAGAAGTCAATCGCGAATATGGAAAAATTGGTAAGTCGCTTAAAAATGTTGTGACGCCCGATGATATGTGTGCCGATTACGGTGCGGATACGTTGCGTTTGTATGAAATGTTTATGGGTCCGCTCGAAGCATCGCGTCCGTGGAGCACGGCCGATGTTGCTGGGTCGTTTCGATTGTTGCAACGACTCTGGCGATGCATCATTGATGAAGAAACCGGCGAGGCAAATGTCACCGACGAACAGGGAAGTGATGAACTCATTCGCATCACGCACAAAACAATCGATGCAGTGAGAAATGATTACAACACACTGAGTTTTAATACGGCGATCGCAAAAATATTCGAGCTCAATAATGCTTTGACGCGCTATATCGGAACAGGTAAACAATGTCCGCGTGATGTTGCTCAAGCACTTGTATTGATGTTGGCGCCGTTGACTCCTCATATTGCCGAGGAACTCTGGAGCAAACTTGGTCACACAACCTCTGTTGTGTATGAAGATTTTCCTGTTGCCGATGAGCGCTATCTTGTGGATGAGACAATTGAAATTCCGGTTCAAATCTTGGGCAAAGTCAAAGCGCGTATCAACATTTCTCCCGATGCCACAGCTCAAGAGATTGAAAGCGTTGCCCGTGCAGATGACGCTGTTATCAAACTGCTGGACGGGAAAAATGTCGTGAAAGTCATTGCCGTCCCCGGCCGTATGATCAACTTCGTCGTAAGTTAAAGGGTCTTACCCTTTGAACGGGTAACTTTTCACAGGGCCCCTTGTCGGATAAGAAATCGTGAGCTAATCTTTGAGTTCTTCCCTTGAATTTTTACCCAGGGAAAAGTTGTGGAATCTTCACGCCAGCTTCGAGAAACGATTCGTCCATTCGCCCCGCTCACTCCCACAGAGCGATTGAGAATATTTACTGCACAGCCCTTCGTCCGATTGTGTATTGGCGCGGTTATTGTTGCGCTGTTTGCAGGATACTTTTTTACGCGTCAAAATTCCGCAAGCACGCCGAAGGCAGTTACGACCAATACTGTTACAACTCTCGCTTCGACATCTTCGAGTCTGGCGTCAATGAATTTCAAAGTGTACGTCACGGGTGAAGTAAATGCACCCGGTGTTGTCGATGTCGATTCGAAAGCTCGTATTGCTGACGCAATTGATAAAGCGGGTGGTCTTACGAACAACGCCGATGTCCTTCATTGCGACATGGCAGCCTTCGTTGCCGATGGCACCACAATAAGGGTTCCGACCAAGAATCAACAGACCGCTTCGACGTGTGGAGCGAACGCCGCTCAACCTGCAACACAGAGTCCAGGCGGCTCAGCACCACAGGGAAAAATCAACCTCAACACAGCAACACAAAGCGAGATCGAAACACTTCCTGGCGTTGGCCCCACTTTAGGTGCGGCGATCATTGCGTATCGAACACAACACGGTTCATTTTCTAGCGTTGCCGACCTACAAAAAGTTAAAGGAATCGGTGACGGTCGATTTGCTGATCTTAAAGATCTTGTCACCACCTAATGAAAAAAGTATTTCTGGTCGTCCTTTGTATTGCGGCTATATATTTTCGATTGAATATGGAAAATAATGCCATGGATGCACCACTAGTTGTAGAGAGATTACATTCGCAACAAACGTACTCAACAACACTGACCATCGAAAACGATCCGGACTATTCACATTTTACGGCTCAGGTTGTCACAACAGATTCCGTTCTTGATCATCGTGTGATCGCGACAGGATCAGCTCACATGAACGGACAGCTCGCGAGCCTTAACGTGGGGGATAAGATTTCGGTCACGGGAAATCTTGTTGAACTCACGCCCTATCAAACATATAAAAAACACGAGCACATTGTTGCGAACTTTCATGTCGATGAGATTCATGACTTGACACGGTCGCATTCTGTAATTAACACAATGACGAGTCGCTTCCGAAATACCATCGAACGCGGATGTTCGCGATTAGAGAAAGCCGAGCGAGGTGTATGCGAAGGGCTATTGATCGGTGAACGCAGTCACATCGATAAACCCCTCTACGACACATACAAAAAAGCGCAACTCACACATTTACTGGTGGCATCAGGCGCCAACATTGCATTTCTCGTCGGTTTTCTTGCTCCTGTGATGACGAGATTGAGAGTCAATACTCGCTGTGTGCTGCTCATTTCGATTGCTTTGTTTTACTGTGCAGCGACACGCTTCGAACCGTCGATGCTTCGCGCAAGTGTGATGGTCATTATTCCTGCACTCGCAATGATGCGCGGGTATAAGGTGAGCAATATCGCAATCTTTGCGGGAACACTGGTTGCCTGTTTAGTGATTGATCCATTTCTTCTCTACCGCGTGGGATTTTGGCTTTCGTTATGTGCAACAGGTGGATTGTATTTCGTTTCACCCGTCATCAACACCCTTGTCCGTTCAACTTTGATTTCGAACACTCTTGCAGCAACATTGTGTGTGCAACCTGTTTTGTGGTTGACCTTTGGATTAAGTGCACCGCTTCGGTGGTGGGCATCGGTTGTCGCTATTGCTTTGGCCGAACCGCTGAGCACTGTGGGTATGGCGGCCATGGTCATTGTGTCGTTCATCAGCCCTGTCAATCTTATTGCCCAAGTACTGATTTCGCTTTTTCACCTGGGCGCGAGTGCTCTTACTCTCGTGGCTCACATAGGTGCGTCGGACGCTGGCGCGATCGCGGGAGCTATTTTCTCCGGGGCGGGAGCCATCGCCTACACTTATAGATATTGCGCGTTACGGCGTGCAAACAGGGAAGAGAGTCACAGTGGCAAACGTGTTTTACATTATCGGTGATGATGCAACCACTCGTTCAAAAGATCTCTCGTCAACTGTTGATGAACTTCTCGGTGATGAAGATCGAAGTTTGTGTGTTGAATCATTTGACTTGGCCGATGCCGATACGGACGAAACGAAAACTTCCCTCATTGAAGCAGCTGTCTCGTCACTTCTCAGTCCACCATTTTTAACATCCCAGCGCATTGTTGTTATTCGAGATATCGGAGCCGCGAGTTCCGACAGTGTTGCATCCCTTATTTCTTATCTCGAAAGTCCTTCCCCGACGAGCAAACTTGTGTGCGTTCAAGGTGGAGGCCGAATTTCGACTCTTCTCACCAAAGCTTGGAAGCCTGTTGTCCAACAGCGGGGAACTGCACGTGAATCAATAGCGGATGTGTTTGTTCGCGTGACGCGAGAGGCGCAGCTCACTTTTGAACCAGGTGTGCGCGAGGAGTTGTTTGAACATTGCGGCGAAGATGCATCCAAGCTCATCGGAATCATTGATCGTCTCGTCAGCGTCTATGGAACGGGGATGAAGTTATCTCTCGATCATGTATCTGATTATCTGGGCGAGTCAGGAAATGTTGCTTTTTATGAATTGGCAAATGAGGTTTGCGCAGGACACACAACCAAAGCATTAGAGATTGTGTCACGTATGTTGCATTCGACATCATCGGCGAATGCAAAACCTATGCATCCTCTTCAAATCATCTCTCTTTTGTCGAGCCACTTTCGCAAACTCGCAACAGTGGATGATCCGAATATTCGAAATCAAAATGATGCGTTTGTGGCATTAGGTTCCAAAGGGAATCCGTATGGCGCAAAAAAGAGTTGGGAACAAGCGCGATCGCTAGGGTCGAATGTGATTCTGTCGTGTATCGATGTTCTGGGTTGTCTCGATGTTTCCGTCAAGGGGGCCAATGCGCTCGAAGCGGAAATATCTATGGAGCTCGGAGTGATTTCTCTGTGTCAGATATGTTCTTCTGGATCGGCACGGGATGCACAGAGAATTCGCGAAGATTACAAACAGTCGCTGTACAGCTAGTTAAGCGTTCGCTTTTTTCATCAACCGTGACGTCTTGCGCGCGGCAGCCTTTTTGTGAAGACGTCCCTTGGAAACAGCAGTTGCCAATTTTGATTGCGCAACAGAAACTTTTGCAGCTTTATCGTCAGATTTTTCGTCGATAGCGACAGTTGCAACCTTGATGTGAGTTCTCAATTCAGACTTTGTTGCAGCGTTACGTTGACGTGCTTTCTCATTCGTGATGACACGTTGCTTCTGACTCTTAATGTTTGCCACAGTTACTCCTGGAAATAGCTCTAAAATGCTTCGAATGACGAAGGAGAAAGTTTAGCAGGCTTACTGGTTTTTCTCACCTTGACGCTAAATTACATTCACCATGATTGAACTGGACAAACTCCGCAACGTCTGTATCGTTGCTCACATCGATCACGGAAAATCGACCCTTGCTGACCGTTTTCTTGAGATTTGCGGTGCTGTTGATCCCCGTGAAATGAGGTCGCAGTACCTCGATTCGATGGATATTGAGCGCGAGCGAGGCATCACCATCAAGGCGCAGAACGTCCGTTTGACGTATCAAGATCATCAGATCCAACTAATTGATACTCCCGGCCATGTGGATTTTGGGTACGAAGTATCGCGCTCGCTCGCCGCGTGTGAGGGAGCGATTCTGCTTGTCGATGCGAGTCAAGGTATTGAAGCCCAAACTTTGGCGAACTGTTATTTAGCGCTCGAAAACAATCTCGAGATCGTCGCCGCCATGAACAAAATAGATCTTCCCGCTGCCGATCCCGATCGTGTTGCAGCAGAAATCGAAAAGGTGTTGGGTATTCCCGCACATGAAGTGTTGCGGATCAGCGCGAAAACCGGCGAAGGTGTGTCTGATCTTCTTGATGCCGTCATTGAACGAATTCCTGGCCCGACGGGCGATCCAAAAGCTCCTCTCCAAGCGTTGATGTTCGATTCGTATTACGACCAGTATCGTGGCGTTATCTCTTCCATCCGAGTGATGGATGGAACGCTCGATTCAAAATCGAAAGTGTTGTTCGTCCAACAAGGAACGAAACACGACATCGAAGAGATCGGTATTCGAAAACCAACACCTACTCCGGTGAAAGAACTCGGTCCCGGCGAAGTGGGGTACTTGATCGCAGGTATCAAAGACGTCGGTGAAGCACGTTCGGGTGAAACAGTGACGCTTGCTGGAAACCCTGCACCAGCGCTTGAAGGATATCAAGATCCTGTGCCGATGGTATTTTGTGGCCTCTATCCTGTCGACGGTGATGACTTTGGCAACCTGCGCGAAGCACTCGAAAAATTGAAACTCAATGATGCAAGTTATACCTACGAGCCAGAAACGTCGGGCGCGCTGGGTTTTGGTTTCCGATGTGGATTCTTAGGATTGTTGCACATGGAAATTATTCGTGAACGCCTCGAGCGCGAATACAACTTGGCGCTCGTTGCAACTGCGCCTAACGTTATTTACTTCGTCACCAAAACAGATGGCACACGTGAAGAGATCGAAGCGCCATCGCACATGCCCACGCCCGATGCGATTGATTTCATTGAAGAACCATTTGTGAAAGTCACGTTGTTGACGCCGAAAGAATATGTTGGCACATTGATGGAGCTCTCCCAAGAGCGTCGTGGCGAGTTAATCAATATGGAGTATTTATCTCCCGAACGTGTAGAACTTCGATATGAAATCCCCCTCGCAGAAATCGTCATGGATTTTTTCGACGCCATGAAGTCGCGCACGAAAGGTTACGCTTCGCTCGATTACGAACCGAGTGGATTTAAGGCATCGAAACTGGTGAAGGTCGACATCTTGTTGAAC
Organism: uncultured Burkholderiales bacterium; assembly: GCA_964516875.1. Lineage (GTDB taxonomy): Bacteria > Actinomycetota > Acidimicrobiia > IMCC26256 > JAGPDB01 > JAGPDB01. The sequence goes on along the minus strand of CAZFAO010000001.1, from coordinate 53,468 downwards.
TCTGTTGTGGTCGATGCATTTTCCTCTGTCGTGCACCGTGATAAATCTGTTGAATATGGACGCAAGATGACAGAAAAACTTCGTGAACTAATTCCGCGTCAATTATTCGATGTTCCCATCCAAGCCGCAATTGGTGGAAGTATCATCGCTCGTGAGACAGTGCGAGCGCGACGTAAAGATGTGTTGGCTAAATGTTATGGCGGTGACATTACCCGAAAGAAGAAGCTTTTAGAAAAGCAAAAAGAGGGTAAGAAGAAAATGAAGTCAATCGGTAGGGTAGAGGTTCCGCCCGAAGCGTTTGTTGCTGCCCTCAAGCTAGACGACTGAGCTGAGTCTATTATCGAGCCTCACGCAAAGCGATCGGCTCTCTCTGTCGCTCGTCCCTCGCTCGGTCGAATTTTTCGCTCCCTGTGATTCATCATTCAGAGTTTCTTTTTCGGGTCATTCAGAGCGTAGCGAAGAATCTGAGATCCTTCGGCTTCGCCTCTGGATGACGGGGGTGAAACGTGCAGGATGAAATCACAGGGAGCGATCGGAGGAGCGACCGCGAGCCGTATCCGGCTTTGCCGGTGCGGCGATAGAAAACAAGCTCAGCCTGGGCGAGCGCCGCCGATAGTTCGACCGATGCCAGCAATCTTTACGACATCGCCTGTTTGTGGCGCGTGAATCATTAAACCGTTACCAATGTAAATCCCGACGTGCTGCGAACCGCCAGCGCCACGGAATACGAGGTCGCCAGGTTGCAACATGCTTTCTGGAACTTTAGGGAACATTGAATATTGTGCGCCTGAATAGTGCGGCATTGAAATACCAGCAGCAGCGTATGCCTTCATTGTTAATCCCGAGCAGTCATACGAATCAGGACCAACGGCTGCATAACGATATGGCTTCCCGATTTGCTGACGCGCAAATTCAATTGCAGCTGCAGCTTTAGGTGAGGGAGAAGGAAGGTTTGTGGGAAGTTGCGCGTTGGATGAACTACTCGTCTTTGGTTTCTTCGTCGTCTTTGCTTTCGCAGCTGCGGCAGCTTGTTGTTGCGCAATCAATGTTGCGAGTTCACCCTTGGTCTGTTTCAGCAATGCCTCTTGTTGTGCATTTGCACTTTCGAGTGCCTTCTTTTGTTCGGTGAGTTTTGCTTCTTGTGCTGAAATCGATGACAGTTCTTTTTCAAGAGATTCTTTACGTTCTGTTACGGTCTCTTTTGTGATGGCAAGTTGTTGCAACGTTGTCGAATCGTTCCCCGATGCAATATCCGCGTAACGGTCTTTGCGGTCGGCATCAACTTTGGTATTCAGAGAATCTTCTGTATCGCCAGTATCGGCATACATAGCAACGGCACGCTTAGACACGCGCGAGCGGACTTCTTCATTTTGCGCTTCTGCAGCATCGAGTTGAGCTTGAGCATCAACGACGGATGATCGGAGACTGCTCAATTGAATTTGTGTCTGGTTATAACTTTCCGACATGGCAGAGATCTTGTCGCCATTGCTTTCAATCTCGCTGGCGATCTGAGCGGCCTTTTTTCGCTTATCGTCAACAGGACTCGCAAACGCAGCAGATGCAACGGAGAGGACTAAGACAGAACAGGCAAGGGCCAAGAAAAACCGTCCGCGTGACGGCGCGCGATGTATATCGGCGTTTGACATAAGTAAATACTCTAGCAAGCACTTTGTGAATGAGACCGTAATCTAACGAAAATTAATATGCTGACCTGGGCAAACAGTTGTGACTACAGGGGAACTTGTCCTGGAATGGGGCCTTGATGGACATCTCCGTGAGATTGCTCGCGGCATGTCTTTACCACTCGCAGTCATTATTGATCGTCTTTGACATCGCCTCGATCGCCTCGGGAGAAGCGAAAGCCAGGGACTCTCAGCCCGAACTGCATTGAGAGCCAAAGTCGCATAACCTCGGCGCATGGACACCATTCCTCAAGCAGCAGTGAGCGTCTATGTTCATATCCCTTTTTGCTCTCGTCGATGCGATTATTGCGATTTTGCAACCTGGACGGACAGGGAAGAAAACGTCCAGGAATATATTGATGCGGTTATGCGGCAATGGGCGTATTCATATGAACGCTATGGGCATGACCAACCTCACATCACGTCGATATTTTTCGGCGGCGGAACTCCTAACTATATTGACGCCTCCCATATTGCTCGGATCATTGACGGTATTTCGCACACAGCATCGATCAGCAATGCCACGGAAATTACCGTTGAATCAAATCCAGATCATGTCACTCAAGAGAAAATGCAGACATACGCAGGTGCAGGAGTCAATCGAATTTCTTTAGGAATTCAAAGTACGCAAGACCATGTTTTACATTTTCTTGGACGTGAACACAAGAAAGATCATGTACTTCTTTCTCGAGAGATCATTGCGAATTCAGGAATCGACAATGTCAGTGGCGACATTATCTATGGATCAGCAAATGAAACAATGGATGATTGGCAAGCAACCCTCAATGATGTCATCGCTCTTGACCTTGCACATATTTCAGCTTATGCACTGGGCATTGAACCGGGGACACCGCTTGGATGCGCTGTTGGTGCTCACGAAAAACAACCCACCGATGAAGATGACCTTGCCGATAAATATGAACGCACAGAAGAGGAACTTACAGCGAACGGTTTTGAGTGGTACGAAATTTCTAACTGGTCACAACCTGGCTTTGAATCACAACATAACCTTTCGTATTGGAGAGGATCCAATGTTATTGCTCTGGGTTGTGCGGCACACGGATTCACGCATGATAAGAGGTGGTCGACACCTCGTCACATCGATACATATTTAGAACGTTTCAGCGTGGTGCGCAATCCTCATGAGATCACCGATGAACTCTTTCTCAATCACGATAATGCAACATCAATCAATCGCGACCAAGAGTTGTTCTCGTTGAAACTCAGAACGCGCGAAGGTGTGGCGTGGGAGAGTGCGTCAACCCATCGTCTTAGCGAGTTCATCGATGCCGGTTTTATCAATTTCGATCCTTCAGAAAAACGGGTCTCCTTGACCGTTCGTGGACGATTAATGGCTCACAGCCTTATGGTGAATTTGTACGAGGAGTACGCCCAAATAGGTTCCGTTGTAGAATAGATTCGATATGACAACACAACCTTCGACGCATGACGCTGTTGACGAACGCAAAAGTACCATTTTAAAAGTTGTTGTCGACTCCTATATTTCTGACCCAACACCTGTTGCATCAAAAACAGTGACAAAACGCAGCGGTCTTGATGTTTCGTCTGCAACAATTCGCAACGAAATGCACGCGCTTGAAGATGCCGGATATCTTTCCCATACGCATCGGTCTTCGGGTCGAATTCCTACCGATCGCGGGTACAGGTTTTTTGTTGATAATTATGTGCACCAGGATTCTCGAACAACCACGACGAAGAAAAGCGATCACCTTCACGACGCGCTTTGTCGTTCAGGGGAATCAACTCCTGATCGCCTTTTGGAACAAGCAGTTATTTTGCTTTCATCGCTCACGCAACACACGGCCGTGATTATGAAAGATTCCAGTAAAGATGCACGCGTCAGTGACGTCCATCTCTCACGACTTGATGATGGCAGAATTGTGGTGGCTCTGTTTCTCGATGATTCCACTATTGAAAGAGCAGTGCTTGACCTCGATGATGGGTTCAATGTGAGTGACACTTCTTTGAGTGAATCCATCGATACGCTGCGAAAGCATTGTGGAGGACAACTTCTTCGTGATGTGTTGAACAATACCTCTGCATCGAACGATATTGTTGGTCGTGTTGTCGAAGCGTTTCGTCGCGAAGGAAATTTTTCAACACCCGATGCAACAGTTCATGTCGCGGGAGTTGCAAATATTGCTAAAAGCGACAGCACTTCTTTGCGTGATAATGCGGAAATATCAGCACAGCTTTTAGCGTTGATAGAACAACATATGGTCCTTATCGATTTAATTCGCAATAGTGTCGATGAAACAATCGGCGCTCGAATCGGATCCGAAAATGTTACTCACGAACTCAGCCGCCATTCGATGGTGTTGGCCCCATTTCTCACAGAGAGCGGGGAAAGTGGAGCCGTTGGCGTTATTGGTCCTACACGCATGGATTATTCAAAAGTTTTTGCGTATTTGAATTCTGTCAGTTCGACAATTCCGAAATTTTTGGATAGATAATGAACGAAGATTTTTATGAAGTCTTGGGCGTTTCGCGCACGGCAACAGATGCTGAAATTAAAAAAGCGTATCGCGCAAAAGCGAGAGAACATCATCCTGATGCAAATGATGGAGATAGCGAATCCGAAGAGAGATTTAAAGCTGTTGCTGTTGCCTATGAAGTTTTGAGTGATCCACAAAAGCGAGCTCAATACGATCAATACGGAATTGACGGACTGCGTGGCGCAGGTGGATTCGGTGGACAATCCGGTGCTGGTTTCGATTTCAATATCTCAGATCTTTTTGAATCGTTTTTTGGAGGGTCGGGTTTTTCGACCGGGTTTTCTCGCGCGCAGGCGAGCAACGATGCGCAAGCCACGGTTGAAGTATCGTTAGCCGAAGCAGCATTTGGTGTGACAAAAACTATTGACCTCACATTAGATCGAGGATGCCAAACATGTTCAGGATCAGGTGCTCAACCAGACTCGAACGTGCAGACATGTTCAACGTGTGGCGGTGCGGGCGCTATCCAACAAGTCAAGCAAACTTTTTTTGGCCAAATGATGTCGACATCGCAGTGTCCAACATGTTCAGGTTTTGGAAACATTGTCGAACAGCCATGTCAAGCATGTAATAGTGCAGGAGTTATCCCAACAGATGTGTCACTTGAAATAACAATTCCTGCTGGCGTTGAGACCGGTTCACGTTTGCGCTTAACGGGTCAAGGACCGAGCGGGATGAGAGGAACACCTGCAGGCGATCTCTATGTCAATATCCTGGTCCAAGCGCACGATCGTTTCGAACGCCATGGGGATGATCTTGTTTCCGTGCAAGAGATCAGTTTTCTTTCTGCAATTTTTGGAACGACAGTTCTCATCGAAACTCTCGACAACACAGAGTCGTTGACAATTCCTGCGGGAACGAAATCAGGAGAAGTGTTTCGTTTGCCTCATCACGGTATGGGTCGTTTGCGAGGACGCGGACGCGGTGACATTTTGATTTACGTGACGGTTCAGATCCCTGCGGCGAAGGATCTCACAGACGAGCAGAAAGAATTGTTGAAAAATTATGCAGCAAGTGTAGGTGAAGAAATACATGAAGCACCTGAAGCGCCGTCACTTTTCGAAAAGGTGAAGCGGGCATTCTCGTAATGAAGGCGTATCTCCGCAATTCACGAGCTCATATTTTTCCGCCAGAACTCCTTGATAAGTTTTCCATCGCGGGTGATGATTACCACCATCTCATTCGAGTCATGCGTTTGGGCGTTCACGATCACATCAGTGCAGCATGTGACGGGTTCATCCGTGAATATGAAATAACAATCGTTTCACGTGACGAACTGAGAGTGCACGCAATTGGCGAACAAGAAAAAGTTGAAGAACCAGAAATTCATATTGTTGTTTCTCTGTTTAAATTGGATCGACTTGAAATGGGAATAGCAAAAGCAATCGAAGCGGGAGCCACATCAATCACAATCGGATCGACGTCGCGTTCGTCAGTATCGATTGATGCACGAAAAAAAGAAAAAGTTTTACGACGAGCACAAGCGATTGCGCTTTCTGCAGCCATGCAATCTCGACGTGCACGTATTGTTCCTCTCACTCTGGTGGGAAATATTGTCGATCATGTGCGTCAGTGCAACGGCGATGTATTTATTTGTGCGCCCGAAGGAGAATCTGCAACGCCGAGTGCACCTGTCACACTCGTGATTGGTCCCGAAGGCGGTTTTGCTGATGACGAAATTGAACAGCTCTCTCATGTCGGAAAGCTCTGGAGAATCTCACCGTATATATTGCGTGCAGATACTGCAATGGCGCTTGCTCCAGGCCTTATCGCCGCGGAAGCTGGGCGCTAAAAGGGATAAAAAGTAAGACAGACCTTTTGTCCCTTTTGCAGGGCATGGTCTCCGTCTTTCGGAGCAGTGTACGGAGCGACTAGTCTTAATTGCCACATATCGTGGCGATTGACCAGGGGGATAGATGGAAGAAAGCGACAACGTAGAGACTTCGCAAGCTATCGGTGAGAAGCTTCGCGAAATTCGAAAAGAACAACGTCTCTCTTTGCACGATGTTGAGCAACATAGTGACCATGAATTCAAAGCATCCGTCGTCGGCGCATACGAGCGTGGGGAACGATCGATCTCTGTTGCGCGACTTATCCGTTTGTGCGAGCACTATCACGTTTCTCCAGCGAGTGTTCTTCCGTGTGAAACAACAATCGATTTAACGACAGAAGAAGGTGTGAATCGACGCGTTGTGATCGACCTTTCAAAAATCGCAAACAATAACCACGCTGAAGCAATGGTGATTGGGCGTTTCGCACAGAGCGTTCATCAACAACGAAGCGATTCTTCGGGGCGATTCCTCACTCTTCGCAGTGACGATATGAGGATCCTCTCGGCAGTGTTTGGAAAGACCATCGAAGACTTCACACAGCGCCTTATTGAGATTAATCTCGTTGCTGACCAGGATAAACAGCTATCTTCTCTCTAATCTTCAGCTCAGTTGCTGATATGTCGATATATTAAATGAACGTAATATATGAAAAAAGTAACTGACATTTCTGCATCCTCGGCGGTCATCTCTATTGATGACAATGCAACCATGAGCGCGTTGCTCGGAAACAACGACGAATACCTCGATCTCATCGAGGAAGCTTTTGACGCGACCATTCTTGTGCGCGGAAATGAAATTACTATTACGTCTCGCGACAAAAAAGTGACTGCGGAAATCGTCACGCTCATTAGTGAACTCACCAGCGTGATTGATCGCGGAGCTCATCTATCCACGGACGACATTATTCGTTCCGTAGAAATGATTCGTCGAAAAGAATCTCCGAGCGAAGTGGGAAAGAACAATGTTCTCAAGGGAAAGAAATCGATTCATCCCAAGACAGAAGGTCAACGCAAATACGTCGAAGCAATCGAGAACAACACCATTACTTTTGGAATCGGTCCCGCTGGTACAGGAAAAAGTTATCTCGCTGTTGCGAGTGCCGTTGCAGCACTTCAAGCTAAAAAAATTCAACGCATTATTTTGACGCGCCCCGCAGTTGAAGCGGGGGAGCATCTAGGTTTCCTTCCTGGCGACTTACTCGCGAAAGTCGATCCTTATTTGCGACCTCTCTATGATGCAATCTTTGACATCGTGGGAACTGATTCGTTTGCACGTTTTCAAGAACGCGGTGTGATTGAAGTAGCGCCCCTGGCATACATGCGTGGTCGTACTCTCAATGATTCCTTCATCATTCTTGACGAAGCACAAAATACTTCTCCCGAACAGATGAAAATGTTTTTGACGCGATTGGGTTCTGGCTCAACCATGGTGGTTACGGGTGACCTGACGCAAGTGGATTTACCATCGCAAAAAGTTTCCGGCCTGCGCATTGTGCGAAGCATTCTCGACGGCGTGGATAAAATTGCATTTTGCGATTTTGACAAGAGTGATGTGATTCGTCACCGTGTCGTCCAAGAAATTGTTGAAGCATACAATAAATGGGATCAAGCGCATCCGAATCCATACGAGAGCGATCATCGATGAGTGTTTCTGAAGAAGTCGTGGGCGATCCACGAGTCAGCGTGTTTGGTTCTAATGAACAACAAGATATCGATATCGATGTTGCGCGCTATGTTGCACTTTCACGTCTGACGCTCGCACGCGAGCACATCGTCGGCATATGTGAAATGTCACTGATTTTTTGCGATGAAGATTCCATTAGTCGATTAAATGAACAATATATGGATACCACTGGCCCCACGGATGTGTTGGCCTTTCCTGTCGATGACGATATCGTTGGTTCCGGTCGCAATCCCGACAATGGTGGCCGAGGTCCAGGAACTCCGAGCGAAGACGACGACGTACCAGCGCTTATTGGCGATGTATATGTGTGTCCATCGATCGCCTTGGCGCAATGCGCAGAAAATAATCACACGCTTGATGAAGAAATTGGATTGTTAGTTGTGCACGGGACGTTACATCTTCTTAATTACGATCACTACGAAATTGATGAGCGCGAAGAGATGAGAGCTCGCGAACAAGCAATTTTGACCGAGTTTTTCCGGCTTCACCCATCTCAAAGCGATGATTAGTATGGCCATGATGTTTAACGCAGAACTAAAGTAGAGCCTTCCTTATGGATTCAATTGAAATCACGCTGTTAGTTGTTGCGTTTGTTCTTTTCGTATTTTCCATTGTGTGCGCTTTAGCTGAAACAGCTTTCGTCAAACTCAATCGAATTCGCGCACTTGCACTCGAAGACGAAGGTCGTCGTGGTGCAAAAAAACTTCGCATCATGTTGGAGCGTCCAGAAACTACGCTCAATAGTTTGTTGCTTGTTGTCCTTATTACACAATTGGGAACGGCGTCCATCATCTCCATCGTTGTTGAAAATCAATATGGAGGAATCGGCGTTGCCATATCTTTGCTTTTGCAAATAACAATATTTTTCGTCCTTGGTGAAGTTGCACCAAAAACCTATGCTGTGCAAAATCCTGACAAAGTTGCTCTCACCGTCACTCCATTTTTGTGGGCAATCACAAAGTTCCTTCCTCTCAAGTGGATCTCAAAAAGTTTGATTGGTTTTTCGAACATTATCCTTCCGGGTCCCGGCATCAAGGAAGGCCCCTTCGTCACGGAAGAAGATGTCCGAACGATGGCAAATGTTGCGGCGCAAGAATTTGGTATCGAACATGAAGAGCGAGTACTGATTCATTCCATTTTTGATTTCACTGATACTGTTGTGCGAGAAGTCATGACTCCGCGCACCGACATGATTGCTGTCTCAATTACCACTTCAATTTCTGAGGCGTTAAGCATTTCTATCGATGGCGGTTTTTCACGCCTTCCTGTCTATTCAGAAAGTCACGACACAATTGTGGGGCTTATCTATATGAAAGACCTTGTTGAACAAGAGCGTGATGGAAACGGTGAATCGTTTGTATCGACGATCAAACGGACAGCCGTTTTTGTCCCGGAACAAAAACGCACTGCTGAGCTTTTACGTGACATGCAACAAGGACAATTTCACATGGCTATCGTTGTCGACGAATACGGCGGTACAGCGGGTCTTGTGACATTAGAGGATCTCATTGAAGAAATAGTTGGAGAAATTTCTGACGAATACGATGCAGCGGAGCCGTCCATCGAAGAAATAGGCGAGAACCAGTGGCGAGTGCCAGGAGGAACATCCGTCGACGACCTCAGTGATCTTGTGGGTGAAGAAATTCCTGATACGGAATGGGATACGGTTTCCGGACTTGTCTTTAACGTGTGTCAACATGTTCCTTACGAAGGCGAAAATATTAACTACTCGAATTTAATTTTTGTTGTCGAGCGAGTTCAAGGTCAACGAATTGTTTCTGTGCGTGTCACAAAAACTCACGTCGAAGAAGAAGCTCCTGATTCGTCGTCATCTGCTGATGCGTCCGTCGATTACTCCGGTACAGATCATTAACCGTGACTGAATTTAAATGCGGCATTGTTGCGGTCGTCGGGCGACCCAATGTTGGTAAATCAACATTGGTCAATGCTCTGGTCGAAAAAGATCTGTCCATCACATCGGGACACCCACACACAACGCGCCGTCAGATCCGAGCCATCGATAACGGTGACAACTATCAAATCATTTATGTTGATACGCCGGGCATTCATAAGCCTCGTGGCGCAATGTCGGAGAGAATGAATGAAGCAGCGTATGACGCGTTTGACGGAGTCGACATTATTGTTGCGGTTTTTGATGCATCGGGAGAAATAGGTACCGGTGACTCCTATATTGCAGAACGATTGCAGAATCATCCCCATGTCTTTTTGGTTCTCAATAAGGTTGATGCAGAAAAGTCGTTCGAAAAAGTTGCTGCCCGAGCGCAGAAACTCTCTGAATTAGTTCCCAACGCCCAGCACGTATTTATTTCGTCGGCGTTTACTCATAAAAATGTTCACCTCATCCGAAAAGCAATTATCGACGAGCTCCAGGCTGGACCGGCACTCTTTGATCGGGATGCAGAGCACGATATGTCGGATAATTTCCTTATCGCGGAGCTCTATAGGGAAGCGCTGTTGCGAAATGTCCGAGATGAGCTCCCGCAGGGGATAGCCGTGATCGCTCAGGAAGATACCGAGTCATCCAAGCCAGATAAGCGATTTTTTGACGTCAAGGTTATCGTCATCAGAAAATCACATAAGCCCATTGTGATAGGGAAAAGCGGCTCCATGCTAGAAACGGCAGGGTCAAGCGCCCGGGTTCGAGCCGAGGCGTTGCTGGGATGCCAGGTTGTGATGAGAACACATGTCGAGGTTGACGAAAAATGGCAATCTAAGGCCGAAAATCTGGAAACATTTTTTTTATAAATTCTTTGGGCAGTATTTCCATTTGGGCCCGATCTTTTCACTAGAGTAGACCCGTTATTTGTATACATAGTCCGAGGAGAAAGTCGCTTGAGTAAAACACGCCGATTGTGGTTACTTATATCCTCTCTAATTCCAGTACTTGTATTGACCTCGTGCGCTGCAGGACCAGACAATAAGCAGAACTCTTTGCGTCCCGAGGGTGAGTCGGCGACAAAGATCATGAATCTCTTCACTCCGATTTTTTGGATTGCAACAGTTATCGGTATTGCTGTCCTTGTCGGTGCAATGTATATTTCACTTCGATTCCGTGCAACGAAAAAGAATCAATCTCCAAAACAAATCCATGGAAATTCCATTCTGGAAATTGGGTGGACAATTCTTCCTCTCGTTCTTCTTATTGGAATTGCTATTCCAACAGTAAAAACTGTTTTTGATCTTGATAAAAAAGCAAGTGCAGATGCTGTCCGCGTAGTTGTCACAGGTAAGCAGTGGTGGTGGCAATTTGCTGTACAAACAGATGACTATGCCGTAATGAATCCTGATGGGACAGCAAAGTTAGATGCAGCAGGTAAGCCTCAAACCGCTAATCAAGTTTTTGTCGCTAACGAACTTGTGGTTCCCGTGAACCGCCAAATCGAATTAGACCTCAATGCTTGCGACGGAGAAACACCTGTTGTTGGTAAAACGACCGACGAACTCAAAGAAGCAAATCCCTGTAATGTCATTCACTCCTTTTGGATACCTTCGTTGGGCGGTAAGGCTGACGCCGTACCAGGACGAACGAATAAGCTCGTTCTCCAAGCCACGAAGAAGGGTGTGTTTACTGGTCAGTGTGCCGAATATTGTGGTTTGAGTCATGGTGTGATGCGCATGCAGGTTCGCGTTGTTAGCGAAGAAGAATATGCGAACTGGATTAAAGATTTGCAAAAGCCCCCCGTGGAATCTTCTGTTGCGGCAGCGGGCCAAACACCAACTGCGGCACAAAAAGCAATCCAAGCATTCGGTTGCGCAAACTGTCACACAATGGATGACCCCAGTACAGCCTCGTATGGCCCGAACTTAACTCACTACGGACCAAAATTCGACGGTGAAGTATTGGGCGGTGGCTCGATTGAAAAGACGTTAGAACATACCTGGAAATGGATTTTCAACGCAACCGATTGGGAAAACGGAAACGGTATTCCTATGCAAAGTGATGATTGTCGTTTGGGGACATCTCCGGGCGAAGGAAAACGATGCAACGGTATGCCGAACTTTTCTGTTCCCTATACTTTTACGAACGAAGACGGCAATGCCGTTACATTGCCTGCAATGACGACCGCCGATGCACAAGCAATCGCAACATATCTATATAACAATAAGTAGGTTCTGATGACTGCCATAACTCCTGATGCCGCAACAGAAAAAATCCATACGCGCGCGCATAGCGACTCGAAGCCGTGGCGACCATCAACACTTTTACAAAGGCCGACAAAAACAAAAGGACTGTGGAGCTGGTTCACAACAGTCGATCACAAAAAAATTGGACTTCTCTATATATCGCTTTCGCTCTTGTTTCTTGTCCTTGGAGGTTTAGAAGCGCTTCTCATTCGACTACAACTCTTTAGTCCTAACGGATCGGTTCTCACTGCAGTTCAGTACAACCAAATGTTCACAATGCATGGAACCACCATGGTCTTTCTTGTTGGTATGCCCATCATTGTCGGGTTTGCTAATTATCTTGTTCCTCTTCAAATTGGAGCTCGCGACGTTGCGTTCCCTCGCCTGAACATGTTGGGATACTGGATCTTCTTATTCGGTGGAATTTTTATGTACTCCAGTTTTTTCCTCGGAGGCGCACCTGACGGTGGATGGTTCGGTTATACACCCCTTACATCGTCGGCATATTCCACTGGAGTGTTGCCAGGACATGGATCCGATTTCTGGGCCGTAGGATTGATCCTTCTTGGAATTGGTTCAACCACATCGGCAATCAACATGATCGTGACGATTGTCAACATGCGAGCACCGGGCATGAAACTGATGAGAATGCCTGTCTTTAGTTGGGTAATGCTCGTGACTTCTTTCTTGACAACGTTTGCTATTCCCGTTTTCACCGCGGCTCTTGTCATGGTGTACTTTGATCGAAACTTTGGGACGACGTTTTTCTTTGCCGCAACGGGTGGAGATCCCTTGCTCTATCAGCATATGTTTTGGATTTTCGGTCACCCTGAGGTGTACATTCTCATTTTGCCGGGTATGGGTATCGTCTCGGAGATTATTCCGGTCTTCTCGCGCAAGCCACTCTTTGGTTACAGCGTTGTTGTTTTCTCGGCAATTGCAATTGGTTTCGTCGGTTGGGGAGTGTGGGCCCACCACATGTTCACAACGGGTCTCGGTCCGGTTTCGATTTCCGCGTTTGGTGTTTCGACCATGCTTATTGGTGTCCCGACCGGTGTGAAAATTTTCAACTGGCTGGGAACCATGTGGGGTGGATCGATCCGATTTACAACGTCGATGTTGTACATGATTGGTTTCATTACGATGTTTACCATCGGTGGACTTTCTGGTGTGACGCACGCTGTTGTTCCTGCAGACACTCAACAAACAGACACCTATTACATCATTGCCCATTTCCATTACGTTCTTTTTGGTGGTCTGGTCTTTGGTTTGATCGGTGGAATGTTTTTCTGGTTCCCGAAAGCCTTTGGGCGTTACATGAATGAGCGTTTAGGTAAATGGGGATTTTGGTTGACTCTCATTGGTTTTAACTTGACGTTTGGTCCCATGCACATTCTCGGTCTTGCTGGACAAGCGCGTCGAACATGGAGATATCCAGAAAGTCTTGGGTTGCAGTTCTGGAACCAAGTTGCAACGGTGGGTGCTTTCCTCATTGCGTTTTCTGTGTTGCTGTTTGTTATCAACCTTGTGCATTCGAAATTTAGAGGAAAGATCGCGCCAGCTGATCCGTGGGATGCACGTACGTTGGAATGGTCAATTCCTTCACCTGCTCCGGCATACAACTTCTTAGAAGTTCCTGTTGTCGAATCTGTTGATGACTTTTGGCACAAAAAATACACCGAAGATGTTGACGGCCGTCCTGTATTGCGTGACGGAGTAGATCTTGATGCTCAACCTGAAGAAGTCACTCTCGAAGTTGCAATCAACGAGCGTGGAATCCACATGCCTTCTCCATCGTTCTGGCCTTGCATCCTTGGTCTGGGAATGCCTATTGTCGCATACGGTATCGTTTTCAAGACATGGTGGCTATGTGCTGTTGGTGTAATCATTCTCATGTTTGCATTGATTGGTTGGGCACTCGAGCCTGAAGCCGAGCATGTCGATCATGATCCTACCGAGTCTTCACACGAGGAAGTTGTACACGCATGACAGTAAAAGAAGACACTCCCGTAACTGAAGTTCATGGTTCGACCATCGACGACGAAGTCGAAACCGTGGCGGATGATATCTCGACACAATCGAGTTCCACGCGAGAAAAACCGTCTAATGGCAAATTAGCCATGTGGCTTTTCTTGTCGTCGGATTTCCTTTTCTTTGGTGGATTCATTTCCGCGTACTTGTTATACCGCGGACGTGCGCTTGAAATGGTCGATAATACTGTTGCGGCAGGAGGCCAGCCCCAAAAAATTCTGTCGGATGTTTTGGATATTCCTTTCACCTCAGCAACGTCATTCATTCTTCTCATGAGTTCTTTGACGATGGTATTGGCACTGGCTGCCATCAAACGAAATGATGTCCGACGAACTCGTCTGTGGTTGATCTCAACTGCGGTCTTTGGAACAATCTTTTTGGGTGGTCAGATCTTCGAATTTACAAGCTTCGTGCGCGAAGGTTTCACGTTGACAACCAACCAATCAGGATCAACATTTTTTGTGTTAACCGGTTTGCATGGTGCTCACGTGACAGTGGGTATTATCTGGATTGCATCTCTTCTCGGTCTTAGTTTTCAAGGAAAACTGGGGAAGCCCGATTCAGAAAAAGTTGAAATAGCTGGATTGTATTGGCACTTTGTTGATGTGATTTGGATTGTTATCTTTACGATCATTTATCTGATACCGGTGAAGTAAGCGAGAAAATATGACGACAACGACACAAGAGACTGTTCACGACAATGTTCACGAGCATCGTTCCCCTGCACAATATGTGATGATCGGTGGGATCTTATGTGGGTTGACAGCAATTGAAATTTGTTTGTACTACATCGGTGATGCAATCCCGCTCTGGTTGAACGTAGGTTCACTTCTTGTTATTGCAGGAATTAAGTTTTTTCTCGTCGCAGCTTTTTTCATGCACCTCAAAGATGATCCTAAAATTTTTCGACGGTGGTTCATCATCGGCGGATGTGCCGCGATTTTCCTTTTCGCTATTGTGTTGTTGACGCTGCTTTTCGGCGACCACCGATTTTTCTAAAGATTTATTGATATGGGAAACTTCCCACCTTTTGAATCACACTTCGATGTTTGGTTTATTGCATTGTTGTGGTGCGGTGCCTACTGGATGGCATTTACGCGTATTGCACCTCGACTCCGCCAACCAACAAAACCTACGCGCGTCCAACTCATTAGTCATTTCTCGGCAATAGCAACATTCCTCATGGGATCTCTGTGGCCTGTCCATGATGTGGGAGAAAAATCTCTGTACTTTGTCCACATGGCACAGCACTTGGCTTTTATTAATGTCATGTCGCTCTTTATTGTGATGTCACTTCCCAGCTGGTTAGCAAGGTGGATTCTTGTTCGCCGTTATGTTCTGCCACTCGTGAGAAAATGTACACGCTTCATCCCGGCAACAATTCTTTTTAACTTCCTCATCGTTCTCTTTCACTGGCCAGCATTTGTCACTCTGACAGTCAACAATGGTCTTATGCATTTCCTTGCGCACTTTGTTATGGTGATCTGTTTCGTCGTTATCTGGATGGTAATCGTTTCACCCGCTCCAGAAATTCGTCGACCTACCCCCATCATGCAGATGGTATTTCTCTTCTTGATGTCTGTCATCCCCACAATTCCAGCATCGTTCCTTACCTTTGGTTCACGGCCTTTGTATAAGGTCTACGTTGATCTCCCTAAACTCTTCTCGCTGTCTGCCCTAGAAGATCAGCGGATTGCGGGACTTGTGATGAAGCTAGGAGGCGGCTTACTAATCTGGGGTGTGATTGCCGTTATCTTCTTCCAGTGGAGCGCTAACGAAGGTGGTCGAGAATTACGCTATCGACGATCTAATTCGAATAAACTGAAGGTACAAACGCCGGAACTCGGCTAACCAAAGGACCCTAGTAATGGCCAACGATACAGTGACGGATGAAACAGCAGATCTTGACACGACGAGTGAACCTCATGATGAGGAGAATTCTGAGCGACGAAATATCAAAGATCGTTTAGTACTCCCTTTCCTTGTCCCTCTCGTCGGAACGGTTGTTGTTGCACTTTTAGGTTTTAGCTTTTCGAGAATATTTTTAGCAGGCAGTTCAAAAGAAGCAGAAGGTGCAGCTGAAGCTGCAGAGCACGCTTCAAAGTCTGGTGCACCTGTGATGTGGGCAACGATTATTACACTTTTTGTTATTGGAGCAGCAGCGCTTGTCTCAATGATGAAATCGATGAGAACAACAACTTTTACGCTTCTCGTGGCAGGTGGAATCGTCCTTACAATCATGGCGGGTTCTGTTCTTGCAGGATCGGGAGACGTCCAAGAAGTCGCCACTGATATTGGTCGGCCAACTGCTGCTGAACTTGAAGCAGCCGATCCCGCCAATATCGTCTCTATTGAAGCCTTGGGGACAAACCTCTTTCAATCATCGGAGTTCACAGCAAATGCTGGTGTCATCGACATTATTTATATTGGTAAAGGTGGTAGTCATCGACTGAAATTTGCCAACGATGCACGATTCAACTGGTTTGATCTTCCTGCCAACCCCGGTTCGGTAGAAAATCAACCCATCAAGCTTGATACTGGTGAATACACAGTCTTTTGTCCCATTGCTGGGCACGAAAAAATGATCGCTACCCTTGTGGTGAAGTGAGCGGGACCCCTCACATCGTGGAGCGTTCCGCTCCAAAAAGAATTCCTACGAATATTGATCGTAAGAGCCTTCCTCGTCATGTCGCAATTGTGATGGACGGAAACGGTCGCTGGGCAAAACAGCGTGGTTTGTCTCGAACAAAAGGTCATGAGCAAGGAGAACAAGCTCTCTATGACGTGATCTATGGTGCTCGAGATCTTGGGGTTGACTGGATTACTGTTTACGCATTTTCAACAGAGAACTGGAAGCGTCCTGCACGAGAAGTTGCGTTTTTGATGAACTTCAATGAGAAATTACTCTTGGCTCGAATGGAGGAACTCCACGAACACAATGTGCGTATTCGGTTTGTGGGACGTCGTGAACGACGTATTCCTGCACGGCTCATCAAACGGATGGATGAGGCCCAGGAGATGACAAAAAACAATACCGGTCTCAATCTGTGTATTGCCTTCAATTATGGCGGTCGCGCAGAAATTGTTGATGCAGTGAAATCGATGGTCGCCGAAGCGTCCGGTGATCTGGCGAGCAGAAAAATCACCGAAAAATCAATAGCGAATCATTTGTACTGTTCGCAGATGCCTGATGTCGACTTAGTACTGCGCTCCTCGGGGGAACATCGATTATCGAATTTCATGTTGTGGCAAGGCGCCTATGCGGAATTAGTGTTTACCGACACTCTCTGGCCCGATATGCGTCGCGAAGATCTCTTCGACGCTATTGTGGAATTCCAACGACGACATCGACGGTTCGGGGCGTTGTAATGGGTGGCCAAACGCTTCGAGACACAGGAGTTGTTCTTCGCACGGTCAAACTCGGAGAAGCAGACCGAATTGTTACCATCCTCACAGCAAACAACGGAAAGATCAAAGGTGTTGCCAAGGGCGCACGCAAGTCAGGTTCAAAATATTCTGCGCGTTTAGAGTCTGCCAGCGTTGTTGACTTCCAGTGGATTAGCACAGGACGAGAACTCGTGCGCATTACGCAAACCGATACTGTTTTTGCCAACAGAAATCTTCGCGAAAATCTTGATCTCCTCAACTGCACGGCGCGCATGCTCGATGCAGTTGATACATTGTGTGAACATCATTCGTCTCATAACGATTTAGCTGTGATGACAATTCGTGCACTGTCGACGATGAACGAAAAGAAATCCACGAATGTGTGTGGCCTTTTCCTTTTTAAGATTCTAGGACTTGAAGGTTTTGCGCCGGAAACACATCATTGTCCGATGTGTGAAAAGACAGAGAACCTTCATTATTTTTCGGTTTCTCGTGCAGCATTTTTTTGCGAGGACTGTGCAACCACGGGGATGGTCCAGACGCTCGATCACACGCGAGAATCCATAACTGCCATCTTTGATGGCCGGCTGGGTTCCGTGATTGAGAACATTCCGACCAACGTCTCCCATGAAATCGAAACACTGGCGATAGCGATGATCGAGCATCACACGGGACATGGGCTCCGTGCTGTGAATGTTTCATAGATCGTCCACATAAACAGCTAACCTGGAGTTCTTATGGCAACCGAAATACCTGAACAAACCGACTTGATGGACACGATCGTCAACTTGTGTAAACGACGAGGTTTCGTTTTTCCTAGCAGCGATATTTACGGCGGGTTTCGTTCGACCTGGGATTTTGGTCCGTTGGGCGTGTTGCTCAAGAATAACGTGAAGCAAGTGTGGTTCAAAGCAATGGTGCACGATCGCGATGATGTGGTCGGTCTCGACTCTGCGATATTAATGCCGCCCGTTGTATGGGAAGCATCAGGACACCTCGCAGGATTTACTGATCCTTTAGTGGAATGTTCGGTCTGTCACCAGCGATACCGCGAAGATCAACTCGACGTTGAAGATGGTGTCATTGTGCCACCGGTGTGTCCTCAGCAAAAGAAAAAGCCCTGTGTCCTCGGCGAGGCAAAGAACTTCAACCTCATGTTCAAAACGCATGTCGGACCTGTCGAAGACAGTGCGAACGTTGCATATTTTCGTCCGGAAACCGCACAGGGGATATTTCTCAACTTCGTCAATATTCTCAATACCACTCGACAAAAACCACCTTTTGGTATCGCGCAAATTGGTAAGAGTTTTCGCAATGAAATTACACCGGGAAACTTTATTTTTCGTACGCGCGAATTCGAACAGATGGAAATGGAATTTTTTGTTCCGCCCAATGAGGGACCCAAGTGGTATGAATATTGGAAAGAGCAACGTTTACATTGGTATATCAAATATGGCATTGATGCGTCCCAGATTCGTCTTCGAGAACATGAACCCGATGAACTAAGTCACTATTCCACAGGCACGTCCGATGTGGAATTCATGTATCCGTGGGGATGGGGCGAGCTCGAAGGTGTTGCGCAACGGACAGACTTTGATTTGAAAGCGCACGCGCAGCATTCCGGACAAGACCTATCGTATTTCGATCAAACAACAAACACTCGATATGTTCCCTACGTGATTGAACCTGCCGCTGGTTGCGATCGAGCGACGTTGGCTTTTATGTTGGCTGCCTATCATGAGGATGTCATTAACAACGAAAAGCGTGTTGTTCTGAAACTCCATAAAGACCTAGCACCCTATAAAGCAGCTGTCTTGCCGCTTTCGAAAAAAGATGAGCTGATGCCCATAACTCACAAAGTGGCTGATATTTTGCGCCCGGAGATGAGTATTGATGTTGATGTCACGCAGTCCATTGGTAAACGCTATCGACGACAAGATGAAATTGGTACGCCGTCGTGTATCACAATCGATTTCGACACACTTGACGATAATGCAGCTACGGTACGCGATCGTGATACAACGAATCAGGAACGTATCCCGATTGATAATCTTTTAACCTACATACAGGCGAAGTAAGTCAGGTTGAGTTGATGAGAGTCACACTAGATATTGGTACCGTTGAATATTCTTCTTACCCACAACGTATTGCTGCGAGAGTGTTCGATAACTTTGTGACAACATTGATGTTCATTGCTTTTTTAGCACTCAACGGAGAACATCTCACATTCAAAATCGATAACCCCGATCCTTACTTGGGTGTGGGAAATCTGATTTGGTTTTTGCCCATTTTTAGTCTTGCTTATGAAGTGCCCACCATGGCCATGTCGGGGGTCACTCTGGGGAAGAGATTATTTGGTATTTGTGTTGTTCGCACCGACGGGTTAATTGGAATTGGTTTGGACCGCGCGATTATTCGTTACTTGACTCCGCTGGGGTTAGCAATGATTCCTGTTGTGGGGCCGTTTACTTTTCTCGGTGGACAAGGGTGGTTTTTCTTTGATCCTCACCGCCAAAATGTTCCTGATAAAGCTGCGCGGACCTATGTCATCCGCATACCCAAGAAATCCGTTGAGACACTTCCTGAACTTGAACCTCCTCAGGAAGGGGAGCTGTGAGCGATGGGGTCTTCAGCGCAAGAGCGAAAGAAAAAGAATAGAGCGCGACGCGAAGAACTCAAACAGCGTAAAGAGTTGGCATATCGACGTCGTGAAGGGCTGGGTCCTGATGTCGAAGAGGTAGCCTTTGCCTCATCGACACGACGCTTTTTTGCACTCATCATCGACCAAATTTTTTATGGTCTATTTAGTATTTTCTTTTTAATAGGTCTCATTAGTCTCATTATGCCCGATGAGCGAGTTTTTGGTGATGCTTCCCAACAAAATGCTCCACCGTTTTTTCTCTATTTTGTACCACAGATCGTTTTTGGGCTTATTTATGTCGTTCCCAAAATAAAATATCGAGGGCAGACGCTTGGACGTCGAAATCTAAAAATATTTGTCATTGATAAAAAGGGGACAGGCTTATTGAGTTGGAAGCAGTCCTTGACACGGTGGTTTATTATTTTTGGTGCTCCTGCAGTTCTCGCAATCCTGATGTCATTTATTTCGGAGAACCATATTTATCAATTTATCATCGGTATTGTGTATCTGGCGTGGCCCATTGTTGTAATGGCCCCTGCGATCTGGTCTGAGAGCCACCAAGGGATCCATGATCGCTATTCTGATGCGGTTGTGATCCGCTCTACACCCCTTGTTACTGGCGCTAAATAGGATAACGCCCCTATACGCGGATGTTTCAGGATATTTTTAATGTCGTAGGTCTAGGGTACGATACATATGTAAAGGAACTTATGACACAAGCAGACACATCGAACGAAAGCACCCAACCCACTCGTGACCAAACATGGGTGAGTGCGACAGGTCTTGTTGACGGAGACGTTATCCACGCACACAAGGGCGGTCGAATTGAATATATTGCCTTTGATCCACCGCAAGGACATCCCTTGAGCGATCATCCACTTCTCGACCTCGAAGCACGTCTCGACAATGAGCGTTTCATGCTTTCGCCTAGTGCGACATCGTCGAGGCCTGGCGACCATGCTTATGAATCGCTGCCGGGGATCAAGGCCGGGAACACGCCCTATCCCACAACACATTTTCGCACCCGGTTTGAACATGATCGAGATTCAATCCGCTATTCAGAACCGTTCCGTCGTCTTGCAGGAAAAACACAAGTGCATCTCAATAGAGATGACCATCAACGAACTCGCCTCACGCACGCATTAGAAGTGGCGCAAGTAGCAAGTGAAATTTCTAAATCATTGCGGCTCAATGTTGTGCTCACCGAAGCTATTGCGCTTGGTCACGACTGCGGTCACGGTCCAGGCGGGCATGCCAGTGAAGATGCGTTTGATCCTTATCTTCCTGGTGGTTTTAATCATGCAACATTTGGTGCAAACGTGACGTTGCGCGATCTTGATCTCTGTGATGAAACATTAGATGGAATTCGTAATCATTCGTGGTCTCTTAATCTTCCGCAAACTCCCGAAGGGGAAGTGGTTTCCTTTGCTGATCGTATAGCGTATGTCTGTCATGATCTCGAAGATGCACTCTCGTGCGGAATGATTACGCGTCGAGATTTTCCTCGAGGAGAGCTTGCTTCGTTTTTGAATCGTTCCCGTGCTGAACAAATCGATACTTTCATCCGTGGTGTTATTCAAGGAACCCTCGAATCAGGATCTCTTGCCATTATGAAAGAACAGGGTGAACTTCTTGGCGAGATGCGTGTGTTTAATACGGAACGAATTTATAAGAGTCCTCAGTCAGTCGAACAAAATGACCTCGTGATAGCAACACTTTCTGAACTCGTTGATTATCTCGTCCATGCCACAGATAAGCTTCCGGAGAGTTATCGGAATTCAATCGATGAAGGTCGCAGTGAGGTCGAAGCAGTTGTTGAATATGTGGCTGGTATGACAGATGATTATGCATATCGCCTGCATGCTGAATTAGTGAAAGGGCAACCTCTCCACGAGCACGGTACCTTGCACCTAATGTGATTATCGAATCCTTTGTCCCATGCGGTAAAGTCTACAAACAGCAAAATCGTAAAGATCACGGCAAATGGGAATAGTAAGCGAAGATATACACAGGGTAAAAGAGAGTGCGGATATCGTTGCGCTCATATCTGAACACGTTCCCCTAAAGCGATCGGGTCGTCGCTATACAGGTTGTTGCCCCTTCCATGAAGAAAAAACACCGTCTTTTAGTGTGAACCCCGAACTGGGATTTTATTATTGCTTTGGGTGCAATAAAAAGGGCGACGCTATTACTTTCTTGCGTGAGCATCTCCAGATGGATTTTTCGGAAGCAGTTGAGTTTTTAGCGAAAAAATCAAATATTACTTTGCACTACGACACTAAAAGCGCAGAGAGTAAAAGTACCTTAACGCCGATCTTTGATTGTCTGACGGCAGCGAATGAGTATTTCCATCATCTCTTAAAGACCGACGAATCTGCAAAGTATGCGCGCCAATATGTTCGATCACGCGGATTCGGTAAAGATGCAGTTGAGCAATTTTCAATTGGTTATGCTCCGGGTACATACGATGGGCTTGCCAAACATTTATCGAAAGATTTTCAGGCGAAACACCTCATTGATGCCGGTCTGTGTTTCACAAACTCGCGAGGGAATCTTAATGATGTATTTCGCAATCGCTTAATATTTCCTATTCGAAATCCTGCTAGCGCGGTGATCGGGTTCGGTGCGCGGACGCTGGATGGAACTCCACCCAAATACAAAAATACAAGCGAAACAAAGCTGTATCGAAAATCCCATGTGCTCTACAACATCGACCAAGCAAAATCTGCTGCTGTTAAAACGGGAAATTTTGTTGTGTGCGAAGGCTACACCGATGTCATTGCTATGTCTCTTAGTGGTGTCGATCAAGCAGTAGCGACATGTGGAACAGCAGCAACAATCGATCATGTCAAGATCATGTCCAAATATGTCAAGAAGATTGTTCTCGCGTTTGATACCGATTCGGCTGGTCAAAATGCAACAGAGCGATGGTTGGAATTTCTCAAAGACACAGAAGCTGACATTTTTGTTGCCGGGTGGGAATCAACAAAAGACCCGGCAGATCTTTTTTTGGAAGATCCAGCTTTGCTTCCCAAGGCAATCGACAATGCGGTGCCATTCTTGGAGTTTTTATTGAACCGAATCGTCGCACATGCCAACGCATCAAGCACCATTGAAGAACGTGCGCGTGTGGCAAGTGATGTCGTACGTGTTATCCGACAACATCCCAGCCCGCTCGTGCGCGAAGGTTATGTCATGCAGTTTGCTCCCAGTCTTGGTTTTGAACCTGATTGGTTTTTTGCGCAACTGACCAAACCCGAGCAGAAGAAGGTTTCGTATCAACGATCAGCACAGGCATACGAAAATAGCCATCCTCAACCTGTGGAAATACAGCGTGAATATTCAATTCCAGAAGATCCGCGACAGCGTGAACTTCTGAGATTGTGTGTCCATGAACCCTATAGTGTTGCAAGCTTTATTCGTGGTGATGTATTTACACATCCGACGTATCGCGAGATTTTTGACGCGCTGATCGAACACGAAAAAATTGAAGAAGCTCTTGAATCTCTCCATGGAAAATCTCAAGATGTTTTGAATCAGATATTGGTAGAGGACATCGCTCACGTCGAAGAAATTTCGCCATATTCGCTAGATGTTTTCTCTCGCGTCGTCGAGGCGCAAATGAAAGATTTTCTCCATCAGTTGGTAGCAAATGGAGCCGAGAATACTGCACAAGTCAAAAAACTTCTTGACGCAATGGCAACTGCGCTCGAGAAAGGTGATAATCATTTATTGACCCAGACAGCTTCAGCGCTTTTAGATATACGTGCTGAGAGTGCAAGTCGTATCAATAGCGCCGATGCGTGATTATTACCCTCTACAATGATTTCGTGGGGATGGAAACACTATGAAGAAAAAGAAGCCTGAAGACGAGGTAGAGGTTGATGACGTTGTCGATGGTGCAATCGAGGAAGTACTTGTCTTTGCCGAAATCGACGATGAGATCGACGACGAAACAGCGCAGAAGAGAATTGATGATCTTGTTGATTCATCAAAGGGACGCGGTTTTGTAACTTCTGGTGAAATTTTTGCAGCTTTAGCCAACTTGGAGCCTGAGACCGAAGAGCTGGCTTCGATTTATTCAAGTTTGAAATCTCGCGGCATTGAAGTGATCGATGAAGTGATCGATGAACTTCAACGAGAAGACGAACGACGACTGCGAACAACAACATCGCGCGATGAAAGAAAAGAACGACTCAGTAAAGCTGACGAGACTGTACCGAAAATGGGGACGACAAGTCCGCTGCAACTCACCACATCGACGGCATCATCAACTTTTGATCCTGTGCGAATGTATCTGAAAGAAATCGGAAAAGTCCCGTTGTTGACCGCTGAGCAAGAAGTCACACTCGCCAAAAGAATTGAAGCAGGGGCAGCAGCAACTGATCGTCTTGAAAATGAAGTCATTAAAGATGCATCACAGCGATCAAGTTTGAAGGCGATTGTTAGAGATGGAGAAATGGCATCACGTCAACTCGTCGAAGCAAACCTTCGTCTGGTTGTTTCTATTGCTAAGCGTTACGCGAATAGAGGTATGGCATTACTGGACCTCGTCCAAGAGGGCAACTTAGGTCTCATGCGTGCTGTTGATAAGTTTGATTACACAAAAGGATTTAAATTTTCAACCTATGCGACATGGTGGATTCGCCAGGCGATCACGCGTGCGATTGCAGATCAAGCGCGCACTATCCGTATCCCTGTGCACATGGTGGAAACGATGAACAAAGTGATGCGTATTCGTCGTCAGATGGCTCAAGAACTCGAGCGTGAACCTACACATGCCGAACTCGCGAAGAAGGCACAATTGCCCATCGAAAAAATCCGTGAGATCGAGCGAATCCAACAAGATCCAGTGAGCTTAGAAACACGTGTTGGTGAAGAAGACGATTCAATGTTGGGCGACTTTGTTGTTGACCCTACAGGGTCGACTCCGCAAAAGATTGCTGCGCGCAAGTTGTTGATCGAGGCAATAGAACAAGCATTGGATGAGCTCAATGAACGAGAGCGCGCCATTGTGCGGTTGCGATTTGGACTCGATGATGGGGAAGTGCGGACATTAGAAGAAGTCGGCCAGGCGTTCGGTGTGACGCGCGAGCGAATCCGCCAGATTGAGTCGAAGACACTGCAAAAGCTCCGTCATCCTGTGCGCTCTAAACAGCTTCGCGATTACCTCGACGAAGCAGAATAATACTGACTTCGCGCATTTTGCTATAAATAAGCCAGAGTTTCATGGGACCTAATTACTGGCTGTTGTCGGCTGATCGACAGGTCTTAGGATAGATGGACGGTCTGCTAGATTATTCGAACTTTCCGGGGTAGCTCAGTTGGCAGAGCACTCGACTGTTAATCGAGTTGTCGTGGGTTCGAGCCCCACCCCCGGAGCACTTCATAATGAGCTTGACTTAATCGCATTGTAAGAAAAAGGATTTTCATGGGCGAACACAAGAAGACTCCCGCGAAATTTTCCGCGACAGGCAACTGTGGCTATGTAGCACAGTTACAAACGGGAGAAGTTTATTCGTGGACGACTTCTCCGTATGGCAAACTGATAACAGTGCAGCCAACTTTATCGCACGATGCCGTTGTGAAAAGCGGGGTCAATGTTGTTGTGGTCAATCCTATGCAGCCGCATCTTTCGGATGTTGATGTTGATTTAAGTTTGGATGTCCATGCTATTTATGTTCCAGAGTCTTTTCAGGCGAAGATTACTGCTCGACAAGATTGCCGTGTTCTAATCGAATCAATGGGTACCGCACATCTCGATAGTGATAACGACGCACTAGTGGTTGATCACCGATCCGATCTTGTCTATGGACTTTATCCTGGGGAATCTATTCATGAACAAAGTGGAGTGACCAAATTTCGCGCCGAGGGCCCCGATGTCATCACAGCATCTGTTGGTATTGAATATGATGACCAAAATGTACGCCATACGATTATCAAGGTGGGCGGGACCAGTGATTATTTCTTGGCGGATGAGGAAGATGTTGAAATATTCGTCGAGCAGGGATCAGCGAGAATTGATATTGAACATCCTGGTAATTGTCCACCCCGAAGCTTCGAAGTTTTTCACAACAATCCTGCTGGTATCTCGCGCGGAGAAAGGTTCAGATTCGTATCACACGGCGATATGCCGATGATTGGACGCATTACCGAGATTGGTGGGAGAAATTTAGAAGCGAGAACTCTTAAAAATACGTCTCAACATTTTACAAAGTGACAGTAAATGTTGTTCCTTTATCGCACTCTGACGTTACCGAGATTTTTCCCTGGTGGCGTTCCACAATTTCATACGCGAGCGACAAACCGAGACCATGTCCGGCTTCGCGTTTTTTTGTAGCGTGTGTGCCTCGATAGAAGCGTTCAAAGATGTGAGGAAGATCTTCATCGCTGATACCGATACCTTTGTCGCTCACGGTGAGAGTAATGGTCTTCTCGTTTTGTGTGAGGGACACAGTAATGTCGGGCGGATTCTCGCCGGCATATTGAACGGCATTAGCAACAAGAATATTGATGAGATCTTTACAGAGTGGTTCGACACCCTCAAACGTAATATTTGTTTGGATGCTCTTATCGATAGTCAGGGAATACTGCTTTTCTAACGCAGCTATTTCGCGGGACACTAACTCGGAAAGATCAAAAGAATGTCTTTCGACAGACATATCTTCGATGCGCGTAAGTGCAAGGAGTTGATTGCTGAGGGCGCTGAGTTTATCGATTTCTTCCAAGTTGCTTGTCAGAACGTCACGAAGTTCATCAGCCTTGAGGTTTTGGAGCAGCGCAACTTCAATTTCTGTTTTCATAACAGTCAGAGGTGTACGAAGTTCGTGGCTGGCGTCAGCGGTAAAACGCGATTGGGCCTCATGGCTTTCTTCGATAGGTTTTAATGTGCGTTTAGCGAAGAGGTAACACAGAACAGTCCCTAAGAGAAGAATGAGTACATTGCTCAATACGATTGCGCGGAGCAATTGTTGTTGATCTTGTTCGATCTGGTCATCAATTTGGCGACGGATTTCACCTGTGGGATCGAAAGGATCAACACCATCGGCTGGGGGTGGTGGACGATTGCCGTACTCACGAAAAATTTCTTCTTGATTTTCTGCACCGCGGGTTAGACGTTGTGATGCAATCGAGTAGGCAGGTACAGAAAAAGTAATGCAGACGAAGAGAAGAAGTGCAAAATAAAAGGCAGTCAGTTTCAATACAGCTGAGTGAAACATTAAAACGCCATTTCTTTCGGCGTGATCCGATAGCCAAATCCACGGACTGTTTCGATCAGATCCGCTGAGTTGTTGACATCGGATTTTAATTTCTTGCGTATATTCTTGATAGTTGCTTCGACTGTGTTGGGAAGAATGTCAGCATCAAAATCCCACACTCGCTCAATAATTTGTTCCTTTGAAACAGTGACGCCCTGATTGATGAGAAGATACTCCAACAGCGAATATTCTTTTTTGCTGAGAGAAATGGGCTTGCCAAAATTGCTGACCTCTTTGCGAGACATATCTATTGTGAGCATGCCGTGAGAAACAATAGGGCCGACTGTCTGAGCTGGGCGGCGAACAATCGCCCGCACACGCGCGCTGAGTTCGCCAAAATCAAAAGGCTTTCCCAGGTAATCATCCGCGCCCACATCGAGCCCATCAATTCGATCGCGCGTCTCGTTGCGAGCGGTGAGCATCAAAACGGGAGTCGTATTTTCCTTAGCGCGCATTCGTCGGCAAATATCGAGTCCATCGGTTCCATCGTCGAGCATTCGGTCCAAGATGACAGCGTCGAACTCATCGTGATCGAGAAAAAGAAAAGCATCTTCAGAATTCGTGGCATGCTCTGCCACCCATCCCTCAAGCCCCAAACCCGTCAGAATTGCACGGGCGAGCTTTGCCTCATCTTCAACAACCAATATCTTCATTACCACTGATTGTACTGGGATTTCTGAAAAGAAACTGAACCTCTTATACCGAGCTATTCAGCTAAATATCAGTTTCATTGCCGATACTATGGATACGAGCGGTTGTTCGAGAGTGCACCGCAGGAAAATATAAGGAGAAAATCATGGCAGATAAGGATGAAGAGTCCCCAACGACAGAAACAAACGTCGAGGAAACTGAACCAACTGTAGTGAAGCCGAGTGGTGATTCGGCAATACTGGCAGAACTTGCTGATGTAAAGAAAACCGTCAAGGGTTTGATGTTTGCAACGATTGCTTTGAGCGTCATTCTTACTGGGATTATCGTTCTTGGCGTGGGTGCGCGTATTGTTTCGCATCACGATCGCGATTTTGGTCGTCCAGGAGGTCAAGAAATGCGTCATGGAGACATGAGGTCTGGCGGACACCAAGATAATTTTGGTCGTTGAAATCCTGCAAAATTAAGCCGAGAGATCATGAGATAAGCACTGTAGGTGACTTAGACTGATAGCCATGAAAATTTCTCATGGAATACGTTAAATGGTCGCAACGAAGAAAAAAGCGTCTGATTACGACGCAAGTAGTATCACCGTTCTCGAAGGACTTGATCCTGTACGCAAACGACCCGGAATGTACATTGGCTCGACAGGGTCCCAAGGTCTCCATCACCTCGTTTGGGAAGTTGTTGATAACTCTATTGATGAGGCAATGGCTGGTCATTGCGATCGGATAGACATCACTCTCATGAAGGACGGTGGTTGCCGCGTTGTTGATAATGGGCGCGGAATCCCTGTGGGACCGTATCCCGGAGACAAAAAGAAATCTGCAGCAGAAGTCGTTCTTACGACACTCCATGCTGGTGGAAAATTTGGCGACGGAGGATACAAGGTCTCCGGTGGTCTCCATGGTGTGGGTATTAGCGTGGTCAATGCTTTAAGTGCACGACTCGATCTTCACATCGAACGTGACGGCGGAGCGTATGAAATGTCCTTTGCTCCTGTGACCAAGGGCTCGAAGATCGCGAGCGGTGTACCCAAGGGCAAACTCAAAAAGATCTCTTCAATTCCTAAAACTCGAACCGGGACAACCATTACGTTCTGGCCGGACGAACGTGTTTTCGACGATATTGTTTTCAAATCTCAGACAATCTGTGAACGACTCCAAATTATGGCATTCCTCAACAAAGGTTTGAGTATTGGTTTTCATGACGAACGAAAAGATCATGAGCGCGAAGAAACGTTTTCTTATGAAGGTGGACTTTCTGATTTTGTTGCGCATCTCAATGCAAGTAAAACTCCACTGTTTAATTCGGTGGGTTCTTTTTCGACCAGTACAGCAGATGGTGAGATTGATGTTGCCTGGCAGTGGAACAATGGATACCACGAAGGACTCCACACTTTTGCAAATGGCATTTCCACCACGGAAGGAGGTATGCACGCAGAAGGATTCAAAAGAGCCCTTACAAGTGCGTATAACAAATACGCGCGTCAGTCAGGACTGCTGAAAGAAAAGGATTCCAACTTCTTTGGGGAAGATGTGCGCGAAGGAATGTGCGCTGTTGTAAGTGTGCGTTTGAGCGAACCACAATTCGAAGGTCAAACAAAAACAAAATTGGGCAATGCCACAATGCGTTCGGCTGTCGAAAAAGCAACCAGTGATTATTTCCTTGCATGGCTCGAACATAATCCAGCAGACGCAAAAGCACTCGTCAATAAAGCGCTCGGAGCGAGTAAAGCTCGCAAAGCAGCTAAGCAGGCAAAGGATCTTACACGCCGTAAATCTTCGTTGGACTCTGGTGGCTTGCCAGGAAAACTTGCCGATTGTTCTTCTAAAAAATCTGACGAGTGTGAATTGTTTATTGTGGAGGGTAACTCTGCAGGTGGTAGCGCGAAAGATGCGCGGAATCCCAAAACGCAAGCAATCTTGCCGCTGCGGGGAAAGATTTTAAATGTCGAGCGCGCACCTCTGGACAAAATTTTAAAGAACGCAGAAATTCAAGCTTTGGTGTCGTCGATTGGTGCTGGAATTGGCGCAGAGTTCGATATGGAAAAGCTACGGTATAAAAAAATTATTATTCTCGCCGATGCGGATGTCGACGGTGGTCATATCCGAACGCTTCTCATTACGTTTTTCTTCCGACAAATGCTGCCGTTGGTCGAAGCTGGATGTTTATATGTTGCGCAGCCGCCTTTGTACTCTACGGAGATCAAAGGGGAGAAAATCTATGTTGCTGATGAAGCACAGCGCCAAGAAATTATTCAGAAAAACTCTCGGAGTACCTTGCGCTTTGTTCGGTTTAAAGGGTTGGGAGAAATGGACGCGAAAGAGCTCCGTGAAACTGCTGTGAACCCCGCGACACGGCGACTTGTTCGAATCGATATCGACCAAGCCTCCATCTGTGATGATGTGTTGTCTCGTCTGATGGGCGATGACGCGCAAGCGCGAAGAACATTTATTGAAGCCAATGCAAAAGAAGTAGAAAACATCGATATTTAATAATGTCGTAGGAGTTGAGATGTCACCAGCAAAAGCAGGAACCAAAAAAGCAAAGTCGAAAAAGTCAAAAAATGATGACATGTCTCTGTTCGATGTTGAGGTGCCCTCCAAGGCGCTTGTCGATGAAGTGGAAAGTGCCTTTCTTGAATACGCAATGAGTGTTATTGTCTCGCGTGCTCTGCCCGATGTTCGCGATGGTCTCAAACCTGTCCACAGAAGAATCCTGTGGGCGATGCATGATGCGGGAATTCGTAGTGATCGCCCGTTTGTGAAATCTGCTCGTGTGATCGGTGACGTAATGGGTCGATATCATCCACACGGCGATCAATCCATTTATGAAGCACTCGTGCGAATGGGTCAACATTTTTCCCTTTCGTTACCTCTGATCGATCCCCATGGAAATTTCGGATCGCCCAATGATCCTGCAGCCGCCATGCGCTATACCGAATGCAGGTTGTCTCTTGTTGCCGACCAACTGCTTCGAGATATTGATGAGGATACAGTCGATTTCGTCGATAACTTTGATGCATCCCAACAAGAACCGATTGTTTTGCCCAGTCGTATTCCAAATATTTTAATTAACGGCTCTCAAGGTATTGCTGTGGGAATTGCAACAAACATTCCACCTCATAATCCGTTGGAAGTTATTAAAGCGGCTGTGTATTTGATTGAACACGAAGAGGCCACAGCAAAAGATCTAGCAAAAATTATTAAGGGACCTGATTTTCCGACGGGTGCCACGATCTTGGGAACCGATGGAATTGTTGACATGTACACCAAGGGTCGCGGATCGGTTCGTGTCCGGGGTGAACATACTATTGAAGAGGGTAAGGGCAAGACATCGATTGTTATTACGTCGATTCCTTATCAGACATCGATTGAAACAATTGCGGAAAAAGCAGCGGAAGCTGTTGAAGCGGGAACCATTTCTGGTGTGCGAGATATCCGCAACGAATCCGGTCAAGGGGAAACGCGACTTGTTGTCGACTGTAAGCCCGGCACAGATGTCTCGGTTGTTCTTAACAATCTCTATAAACACACAACATTGCAATCGAGCGTACCTGTCAATATGATTGCGCTCGTCGATGGTGTTCCTCGAACGTTGACACTTGACGACATGCTCCGCGCTTGGGTGACACACCAAGTCGAAGTTATTCGTCGTCGTAGCTCTTTCCGTTTACAAAAAGCACAGGATCGCTGTCATATTGTCGAGGGTCTTGTTCGTGCTGTTGACATGATTGACAAGATCATCAAGACAATCAGGGCGTCGAAAGATCGCTCGGTTGCTCGTACCAAACTGATGGAAAAAACTTTTGCTTTTTCTGAGATCCAAGCGAATCACATTTTGGATTTAGCATTAGGGCGTCTTACAGAATTAGGCCAGAAAGAGTTAAACGAAGAACTCGCAGCGCTCAAGAAAGAAATCAAAGCGCTCACCGCCCTCTTAAAAAGTCCATCAAAGGTGCGCGAACTCATCAAGAATGATTTGCTTGAATATTCTGCAACGCTTGTTGCTCTTCGTCGTACCAAGATTGAAAAGGGAGACACAGGAGAACTTGCAACAACGGCGCTTGTTGCCGAAGAAGATCTCGTTATTAACGTTTCTGCCCGGAACTATGTGCGTGCAATACCCGCATCGTCAAAGGGTGCGAAAATCACCAGCACAAAAGATCGTGATTCGGTCTCCTCAATTTATGAGCTTACGAGTTTGAATTCACTTGTCGTGATCACCAACTTAGGACGCGCCTACCGAGTACCGTGCTATGAACTTCCCAAAGACCGACTTGCAGCAGTGTCGACGTTGGTGTCGTTGAGTTCGGGCGAAAAACCTGTCGGCGTTATTGACATCGACAACATTGAAGCTCTCGTTATGGTGACGAATAAAGGTGGTATTAAAAAGGTCGATGCATCTCTGTTGGCAGAAATTGCAACACGAAAAGATGGTGTTGTTTGCGCAAAATTAGGATCCAATGAGGTTCTTGTTTCTGCCGGTGAAGTTCATGAAGACGAAGAACACCAGATGCTTCTTGTTACACGAAAAGGGCAGGGGATTCGGTTTTTGTTAACCGATGTGCGTTCGACGTCTCGATCTGCTGGAACGGTACGTGCCATCAAACTCAAAGGTGATGATGAAGTCGTTATGGCTGTTTCGGTTTATGAAGATGATGACTGTGTAATCACGACAGATAAAGGATTTGCAAAACGAATGCACATCAATGCAGTGAGCATCCAAGCTCGAGGCGGATCGGGAATGCGTGCAATGAAGATACAGCCATCGCGTGGATTGGTGTCTGGAATGTGCATTGCTCTCGGTGATGAAACAGTCTTTCTCTCCGAAACAGCATCCTTTGATTGCGCAACGGTATCGATTGCTCTTCAAGATAGAGAGGGTTCGGGATCGAAGGCTAAAGGGATCTCAGGTGAAATCATTGGCGTAGCTCCGGTGGCCGATACGGTTTAAATTCCCTGCGCAGACAACGCGTTACAGAAAAGAGTCTTCCTTCGCGCATTGTCTTTTCTGTGCTGCTCGCTCATAATAGCCACTATGCGCCTGTTGCGAAATCATCCCTATCAGCCCATATTTTTACTCGGATTTTTCGCACTAGCTGCACGTATTGGAGTCCTTGCGTCGACATGGATTCTATTCATGGCGAGATTTAATGTAACGCCTGTTCTGTCTGCGTTGATGTGTGTATTCGGGCAAGGTTTTATTACTGTGATGAAGCCACTATCTCAACAAATATTGAGTCGTTATTCTTTGCTTGTTTCACAACGCAGCGGAGCGGTGATTGGAATAGTTTCTTGTATTGCTCTTATCTGGATTCATAACCTTGCACTTTTCCTTGTATTAGTTCTCGTTGCGAGTTTTTCTAAAGTTGCAATCGAATCAACCTTTCCTCGTGTAACACATGCGTTTCTCGTCGACGATGAAAAATTTTCACCACGATTTATAGGGATACAACAGGCTGCAATTTTGTTTGTGAGCGCAATAATCGCACCGGTCGCTTTCGCGGGGTATGTTGCGTTGCCCGTGGTTATTTCGGCTGTGCTCTATGGAGCAGTTCTTGTCGTGACCTATCTTTATCCTCAATGTGGAGATGATGGGTACGTTGAAGTGTTAGATACACACAGTACACAAGAACAATTTAACCGGCGCTTCAGTGATATCAGACGGAATGAATGTATCCGTGAACACCAGTCGCGTATACATAGATTCCGAAGAATACCTTCAACGTTATTATCTATTGATCTTTTTGTTTGCATTATTGCGGGCGCTGCTGCGACCTTAATGCCGTTGTGTTTTAGAGAAATAAGTCATGTTGGTCAGGGTATGGATTCTCTATTGTGCTGTATTTTTGGTGTTTTTGCCGCGATCACAGGTTTAGTTATTTTGCCGTGGGTGCAACGTCGTGTTGCCTTGACCGAGAATCAAGAATTTAGGTCCCTTGTTGTTTTGTTGGCATTGTGTCTTGTGAGTTGCATTTTTTACACAACATTTGCTGGCGTGAAGGTGGGAATAATGTGTGCTGTGATTAATGGCATTGCAATAACGGCGAATCGGTCGATCCTTCATCGCATTGCTTCTCGTAATCTCATACAAAACGAATACCAGAAATTTGGATGTTTGTTGATGCAACGCGAGGCGCTCGCCCGTGTAGGAACACCAATATTTATTGGAGTATTAGCCAGCATGACATCACTTCACTTCACAGTGACAGTGCTTGTAATACTTGCTGCGGTCTTTGTTGTCGTGACCGGCGCTCGTGTTAGCCTGATAGTTCATGGCCGTCGATACGATTACCGAACACTCCAATCGGTCGAAAATCCTCTTCACTCAGCTCGAAAACTACGAACCGGGAGACGAACGGGGAAAGACCTCATTACAGTTAATCAGGAACTTGCTCACGAATTCCTTCAACGACGATATCTTCGATCGCGAACAGAATCTTCATCACATAACAGGATCAGCATTCGTCGTCGCTCACGGTGGATTGCTTTTGCATTTCCACAAGAAGATAAAACTGTGGCTTCAACCGGGCGGTCACCTCGACCCGGGTGAATTTCCCCGTGATGCTGCAATCCGTGAAACGTATGAGGAAACCGGAATTTCCATTACTTGTGACGATGAAATATTTCATGTCGATGTCCATGAAACACCTTCAGGCCATACCCATTACGACATTCGCTATGTTGCCTATTCCCTCGATACAGCGCTTCGCCCGCAAGAATCTGAATCACAAAAGGTGGCCTGGTTCTCACCGTCTGCTCTAGCTACGCTGACGGATCCAGCTTTGACGGGTGCAATTGAAAAGCTCATTCAGGCAGGTAAATTTCTTCGCACATAAGGCGTGCTGAGTAAAGTTTTACCATGCAAGATGTTGTTGAGCTCCGCGGAATACGGGTGTTGGCCAATTGTGGAGTCACGCTCGAAGAACGTGACGTTCGCCAAACAATTGAAATCGATTTAGACATTGAAGCCGATCAGCATAAAGCAGGTCACAGCGATGATCTTGACGATGCAATTGACTATGAACCGCTGTGTGATGCGATTGAAGTTATTGCTGAGCACAATTCTTTTGCATTGATTGAAAAAATGGCCCAGACAATTGTCGATAAGTTATTCGATGTCAATACTTCAATCAGTGCAATGACAATTACGCTGAAAAAATTGACGCCACCGGTCCACGTAGAAATCAACACTGCCGCGGTCAAAATTCGTCGAACACGAGATTAAGCCTTTCGCGCTATTCGCGACAAAGCTTCTGCGGCGTGCTCGAGGAATTCGCCGCAGTCCTACGGCGTGATCTCTCGAAACGATGGTGGGTATTTCGAATCATTTAGCGAAAAATCATACAGAAATCGTCCCAAACTGGCGAAAATAGATCATGGCTAAAAACACTATTCTCAAGGTCCTGCTCGTTGTGGCTCTTTTGTCATTTTCTTCCGTACCTGCTTATGCAGATACAGTCGAACCGTCGGGTAATCCAACCGACGTCAGCGTGAGCTTACTCTCAGCATTTAGTAATCAGGTCTTCGGCACTGATGTATGCAACAACGGTCCCGATACTGTTGTTGGTTTAACGTACACATTCTCAATTACAGATTTTAATGTGGCCGCGACACTCAACTCACCAAAATACAGCGATGATAATGCTCCAACGAACCATGGAACTCTTAACCCCGAAACAGGTATATGGGTAGGAGAATTAGAAGCCACCCAATGTTTATCCATTGCTCACACAGGACTTACAACGGGTGACGTTGGCGATGTCATGCAATTTGATGTCAGTGTAACTGACGTGATCTTGTCTGATTTGTCGGTCAATGTTGATCCTAACGAATCAAATAATTCGGCAACATTGCTCAGTCCTCCTGTGACGGTTCCGCCAGACCTACTCTTAGAATCACGATTACTCACTTCGGGAACAATTTCCGCTGGATCACAAGTGAGGTACGAAGTGACAGTATCTAACATCGGAGATGGAGCCTATGACTTTGGCACCTTCTTGCCAACAGGAATTTATGCAATCCTTCCTACAGGTGCAACCCTCGTACGAATTATTGATGTTGATCACAACGATGAAATATTGATCGATGGTGATGATCAGTCAGACGATCCTGATGAGGGTTCACAATGTGCAGTTGTCATTGGAGATATTCATGGCCTAGGACCTGCATTTGATGGCTATGACGGTGCACTCTATGGGTGTAACTTTACTTCGACAGCAGGCATCATTGGTGCTGGTGATTCCTTTAAGTTCATTGTGACGATGACTGCAACGGGAAGTTTTGCTTCAGGTGATACATCAATTGCCCTGGCGCTTGCCGGAGATGATGGTGAATCGTTCTTGTTCCAACAGTGGTTGACGAGTGGTCTCGATCCATTTGCGGAAGCAGTCGCTAGTGATCTGAACAATATCTCCGTCCTCACCTACGATACCTCGGTACTTACAGCAACAGTTTCGAGATGTGAAGGCCTTGGTGACGTTGTGACTGTCGACGATGCATGTTTCACAATGACGTTCAACAAGCCAGTCTATGAAGGCGAATTCACTCAAGATGATCTCATCGTAGACAATGGAAGCGTGTACAGTTTTGTTCAGGATTCTCCTACACAGTGGACGATTCGAATTAACGGTATGACTCCAAACAGTACTCTGACGATTAATCTCGGAATCGGTACGGTGGTCGATCTTTCAGCGGTCACGAATGACACATACGTATTAGGTATTAACACGATTCGCTACGAAGTGCCTGTTACAGAAACAACAGGTGGCAATACATCGGGCTCAACATCGGGTGCAGCAGCGCAAGCTACAACAGCTACCGGTACGCTTTCTAATACAGGTTCGCAAACAACCTATGTGTTCATTATTGCAACAGCATTGATCGTGATGGGATTAGTGATTGCGCTGTCAAGTAAAAAGCGTAAGGCACACGCCACCAATATGTAATTGATCTTCGACGCTTCGAAGCCCTCATCGGTTCACTCGACGATGAGGGCTTCGTTGTGTAATGAGGAGTATGTCATTGTTGTGGGGCTGGCGGGGCTCGAACCCGCGACCGAACGATTATGAGTCGTTTGCTCTAACCAGCTGAGCTACAGCCCCTCAAGAGTTAATATCATAGAGGGTTATTGCTGGGGTGAAGGAAACTCTCGAAATACCAGAATCGGGCTTCCGCCTAAATGTATTGACCACGTGGTTCTAGAATGGGAACATGCCACTTCTTGTTCCTCTCATAATCTTTCTCATCTTGAGCGTGGTTCTTCTCGCTGCCTTGGCTAATACGAAGCCGCCTACTTCTATTGATACTGTTGAAGCCCTGTGTGACGCAATCCTGAGAAATGATGTTGTCACCCAACGTACACTCATGACGCTCGACACCATATCGACAACAGTGCACCATGCTCTTGGCTCGATCGCGGATCAACATGAAGAAATTGCGCGTACCTATCATGCAAAAATCATCAAGGAGTGGGACGATACAAATGCATCGTATGCCCTTGTTGGTGTACCGCTTGATGCACCAGACGAATCTCTCCGTTTTACCTGCCGCTATATTGTTAACCAGTGGACAATCACTGCAATTCAAATAGATTCGCCAAAGATTCGGATTGATTAAACATGAGTAGCGAACCATCGGAAAAGGAAATTGCACTTCTCGTCGATCAGCTCATCGATACGGCATCGCGTATTCGAAGTGCAGTGGACAAGATGGATCTCGTTGAACGCCGTGCAAAGACCTTCGGCGTGGGTCGATTCGCGAATCAATACGAGCTTGATGTTCTTGCCGACAATATTGTGCACGATGATTTTTCAGATTTTTCAGGTTACATCGTCAGCGAAGAGCGCGAACTCGACAAGGCGCAACTCGAAAGCAACCATCTACTTCTCGTTGTTGATCCTGTCGATGGATCTACGAATGCTTCACACAATCTTGGATACTGGTGTTTTTCTGCTGCAGTTGTTTATATGGGGAAAGTTGTTGCTGGTGTTGTCGTTGACCAAGTTTCGCGAAGAATTTTTGTCGCGACGAAATTTAACGGTGCGAAGGTAGTATCTTCAGATGGATCGGTGCGTGCGTTGGACCCCGATACTTTTATCCAACACGATGTAGGAACAGTGGTTGATAACTTTGCTTCCTCTGTGATCTGCTTTAATTCGCACGATGGACCCGATATTCCCTTTCGCCACTTGCGAAATTTTGGATCGTCTGCATTAGCAATTTGCGATGTCGCCAGTGGGGGATTCGATGCCTATATCGATGATGAAGATGTGCTCTTGAAGCCCTGGGATATTCTTGCGGCAGAATATATTGCTCTCAATGCCGGATGTACGGTGCTGCGCCGCGATTCGGACGGGTTGATGGCTGCAACAGGTGTTCTCGTAACGAGGTCGGAAACGCTCATAAACGAATTCAGTACAATATTTCCACACTTTTTTCATTAATAACTTGACGCGCATTGTCGCGTCTGCTTTCCTGGTTATATGAATTCAATCAATTCCACGAACTTGGGGCGTTACGTTTCGCGTATTCTCAGCCTTCGAAGTAATGGCGCGCAGTTTATTTCTGCACGGGTTGATTCAGTATTTGACCAGCTCACAGCGCTTTATTTTCTGGCATTGGGCAAGAACGCAACAGGCGTAGTTTATGCATTTGTACGAATTACCAAGCCGGTGTGGACCCTTTCCCCCCGACGGGCAGATTTTGCCAACAGGACTTCATAACTTTTAGTCCAGAGCAAATTTCTCTTCCAGCCGTCGGATTCATCCGGCGGCTTTTTTCATTTCTGGACACAAAATCACACAGGGACTTTTATCATGAAACAACTACAAGAACATAGACAAGAAGTACACGACCACGGCACGATTGTCGTGGCGAGTGCTTCTTGTGAAGGACGAACAGAATTGTTCTTCTCAGAACGGACCACGGACATGCGTGCAGCGCAAGTGATCTGTTCGACCTGCCCGTTGCGCGAGCCTTGTTTATCCGAGGCTCGCTCACGTCCACCTTTCGCTGGAGTTTGGGGAGGGGTGATCTTCGTCAACGGAGAGGAACTCCTCCTCAAGAGGGGACGAGGTCGGCCGCGTAAAACAGAACAACTCGACAACGCTCGAATGCTCATGGTGTTAGGTGCTGCTGTGCACGAAAGCGATGAAAGTTCGGATGACGAGATGGCTCGACAAATCGCCTAAGGTGTGCGGGCATGACAAGTGGTATTGATCTTGTACATGCCCGCAAGGTCGCATGTGCTGCTTCTGAAAAAGCAAGTGCGGTGTTGCGCGAGCGTTTTGGTTCCGAGCTAACAATTTCATCCAAAGGGCATGCAGATTTTGTTACGGAGCTCGATCATCAGTGTGAAGACATTATACGTGAAGAGCTGAGTTCGTTCGACGACTCCATTGCTTTTATGGGTGAAGAGTCAACACAATTTACTCTGCGAGGTCGCGAAGTCGAAATTGAAATTCCTTCGACCTGTTGGATTGTCGATCCACTCGACGGTACCAGCAATTTTTCTCATACCTTTGATGCTTTTTCAGTATCGATTGGTTTGCGAGTAAATGATGAGTTGGTGATGGGCATTGTCCAAGCTCCCGTGATGGGAGATTTATGTCACGCAACGGTTGGTGAAGGAGCTTGGCGACGAAATGTCGATGGCAGCGAAGTGCCATTGAAAACAATTGATAACGGCAACCACTTCAACTTATTTTCTACGTCTGTTCCATTTCGACAACCTCAATATATTGCTCAGCATGCTGAATTGATTTCTAAGATGTATGGTTCGTTTGAAGATTTGCGCCGTGTGGGTAGCGCCGCACTGGATCTGATGTGGGTAGCGAGCGGGACGTGGGCTCAGTTCATTGAGCTTTTCTTGAAGCCTTGGGATGTGGCGGCAGGGGCATTGCTGGTTCGAGAAGCTGGGGGAGTTGTTACCGATTTTTCCGGTGATGAAAACGCCTGGCTATTCAATGGACAAGTTTTGGCGTCAGCGAACGCTCGTGTTCACGATCAAACATTGTCTCTGATAGAGTAAACGACTCGCATCGCGATACCGCGAACGATGCGGGCGTTTAGCTCAGTTGGCTAGAGCACCTCCCTTACAAGGAGGGGGTCGGGGGTTCGAGTCCCTCAACGCCCACTCAATTTTTTGAGCCATCATTCCTTGTCATTCAGAGGAGCGAAGCGACGAAGAATCTCTTCCCTTTGTCCCGCGTCATTCAGAGGAGCGTTCCTTCTGTCATTCAGAGGAGCGTAGCGACGAAGAATCTCTCACCGTATTGCCCGGTCATGTGCTCGTTGGGAAGATATTCCGTTGAGCATGTTTGTAATTGCTGAAAGATTCTTTTTTTGTGTATTTGTTGATGTAGGTACGAGCTCATGATTGCGAATTTTATCTATTATTGATTGTGCATTCGTTGTCGTTCCAATGAATTGTTGCCAGCCTTCTGGCATGTCGAGTCCTGTCATGTTTGCAACAGCAGAAACATTCAAAAAGGTTTTTGCCATGTCGCCTTTGCAGTGTTCGTTTGCGAAAGTGATGTATCCGTCGAGTCCGTTGTGTGTTCCGGTTTGCAAGGCATATTTGATGTCTATGAATTGTGCTGTCGTTCCAATGAATTGTTGCCAGTGTTGTGGCATGTCGAGTCCTGTCATGTTTGCAACAGCAGAAACATTCAAAAAGGTTTTTGCCATGTCGCCTTTGCAGTGTTCGTTTGCGAAAGTGATGTATCCGTCGAGTCCGTTGTGTGTTCCGGTTTGCAAGGCTTGCTTGATGGCTGTGAATTGTGTGGTCGTTCCCTGGAACACTTGCCAGTGTTGTGGCATGTCGATTCCTGTCGTGGTTGCGAGAGCGGAAACATTTTTATAGGTTTTCAGCATGTCGCTTCTGTGGAATATTCGAGAGATTGCTACGTATCCTCGATATCCAGAGTTCATTAATTCGAGGAGCTGGTGCTTGTCTGGATCGCTGTTATCTCGCGAGAATATCTCGTATAGGTACTTGTCTGCGTTCGTTGGTTCATTGAGTTTGTGTGAAAATTTAACAGAAGGTTTCCAGGAATCAAATCCTGTGAGGTGTTGCGACTGTCTCATTAACGCAACAATATAGCTACGCCAGTATTCAGGTGTCCGTGATAAAAAAGTCCTGTTTGTATTCCTGCCAAATTGATTGCCGTTAATTACGACGTGTTGTCCGTTGTATCGTTCAGCACAATAATCATTGATAGTCGACACGAGTTGTTTTTTTATTTGTGGGTCAAATTTTTCGTCGAGTTTTTCTTCGTCACCGTTCACGTATTGTTCAGCAAGGTTGCGTAGTTGTTGAATTTCTTCTAAGACTCCCGACAAGATGACGGAGTGGCCGGGATGTATTTTTGGGCGTCGTGCTTGTAGAGTTTTATGATGGCGTTGCCCATTTTTGTTGTACCCAGCTGTTATGGGTTCGGGCTCTTGAAGACGCGTGCGAGCTAAATGCTCTAAATATCCAGGAGTCTTTACTTCCGGCAGATCAAAATCTCTTCCCATGAGTTCAGCTGTCCAAAGCTGGAAATCACGGGAAACGCGAGACGAGAGGACAGCAACGGAATCGGTCATAGAATAGTCATATATTCTACAAAACGGCAGTAAAAAGGTCAAAAAGGACTAGAGATCCTTTATGAGTCAGTCATTCAGAGCGGAGCGAAGAATCTGAGATCCTTCGGACTTCGTCCTCTGGATGACGGATGGCTACGTGTACAGGGTCCGACCCTGTACATCTACCCTGTACATCGCCTGTGCAGACGGGGAAGAGTTCAGGGCGACGAATTGGCGATTACGCCTTACGCCACCACATATTCGTTTGTGCGTCTTTTTGAAAACCGTGTTGAGAATAAAACTCAGACGCTTTATCGTTAGCGTGAAGTTGGACTCGATCAACGCCTTTGCGTCGAAACCAACCCATCAAATGGTTGAGTACTTGCTCACCAACGCCATATCCGCGAAAGTCTTCCGTGGTGGACATCCACCTAATGTAACCGACCTTTTCATTTGGTATTGCATCTTCGTACACAAGCCCGATTCCACTGGCAACAATATTTTCCGTCGCTTCATCATACGCAACTGCTGCTTCAGCGTTACCACCTTTGGCAGCCTCTTCCATCCAGTCGATGTCATCGCCTTCGAATTTATTTCCTTCAACTCCCGTTTCACTTGCTGAATACATTTCATCGGTGAGTTCAACAACGCGCGGATATTCATCTGGTGTTGCAGTGCGTGTTGTGACGAGAAGATCAAAAGAATCCATGAGAATTCATACTACTATCAAGTACGTTCGCTTGTACAAGTGGTTGCCGTCGGGGATGAAAGTTTAAGCGCTATCTCGACGATTCTTCATTTTTGGATGATGTGAGCGATTGGGCAAAACGACATCCTCCGCAGGAATTCCAGCAGAAAAGAGGTATCCCTGCCCATAATC
Source organism: uncultured Burkholderiales bacterium (assembly GCA_964516875.1). GTDB lineage: Bacteria > Actinomycetota > Acidimicrobiia > IMCC26256 > JAGPDB01 > JAGPDB01. The sequence goes on along the minus strand of CAZFAO010000001.1, from coordinate 11,189 downwards.
GCACCCCAGTGCTTTGAGCGCGATACGCTGAGAATCTTGCTCGATGCCTTCTGCGGTAACGGTCAGGTGCATGGCATGTGCCAACCCAAGGAGCGCATGAATAATGGCCGTATCATCTTCATCGATGTCAAGCCCATCCACGAAACTCTTGTCGATCTTAAATCCATCGATGGGAAGTTTTTTGAGGTAAGACAAAGACGAATATCCGGTACCAAAATCGTCCACGCGAAGTCGAAAACCGAGGTCACGTATATCGTTGAGAAGAGAGATGGCGCGTTTGGAGTCACCAAGAACAGCGCTCTCAGTAATTTCAAATGCCATTGAATGGGGCGTACAGTTGCTTTGATTTTTGATGCGTTCGATTTCGCGGAGCAACTTAGGATCACGCAGCTGTGTTACGGAAAGGTTCACGTTCATCGAAAGAGGTCTTCCCGAAGACGTGACATAATCTTTTTGCCAGAGAGCAAGTTGTTTGAAGGACTCTTGCATCATGTAGTACCCGATATCGAGAATCAATCCGGTATCTTCGGCGAGGGGAATGAATTCGTCGGGACTGATGATTCCCTTCTTCGGGTGAATCCATCTCGACAATGCTTCAAAGCCAATGATCTCGTTTGTATCGAGTGAAACAATGGGTTGGTAAAAAACGCGAATCTGTTCAGTTGCGAGAGCGCGGTGAAGGTCATTGGAAAATCGAAGTTCCGTCGAGATTTGTTGTCTGTCTTTTGAAAAGGAAATTTCAATCGAGTTCTTACCTTGTTCTTTTGCTCGATACATTGCCGAATCAGCATCACGTAAAATATCTTGCGCCGTAAGATTTGATCCCGTACACATCACCACACCAATTGAACATGTAATGATGGTCTCACCTTGCGAGAGCAATATTGGCTGACACAGTGTTTCTTTTATTTCTTGTGCGATCAGGCTTGCAACGGTTTCTGTTGTGGGGGGAGCCAGTAGGATCACGAATTCGTCACCACCGATACGTGCAACTTCACCGCGAATACCAACGATGGACGTTATTCGTTCAGAGGTGATGTTGAGAACAACATCTCCAGCAGCATGTCCAAGGGTGTCGTTGATGATTTTAAATCGATCCAGGTCGAGAAACATCACGGCAAATGTTGTATTGATATCGTCTTCGTCTTGAGCTTGTGACTCTTCGACAACTTCGGTAATTAATTCAAACATGTGCGTGCGATTCCACAATCCCGTGAGTGGATCTTTTGCTGCTAGTGATTTGAGTTCCGTTTCGTGCACTTTTTGGTCGGTGATGTCTTCAATTTGTACAACGAATTCTGCAGGGTCTTCTTGCCCAACGAACGAGAGGGGGATGTGGCTAATGGATGCTGACCCCCAGTGCACCGAACCGTCACGTCGGAGAAATCGACACTCAACGTTGATGGAGTGTCCCGACAGTTCAGATAAAACTGTTGCAAGGTTAACGTCAAAAATTGCACGGTCATCGGGGTGAATGATGTAGCTCAACGCGCTTCCCACAACGTCGACTTCTTCGAAAGCAGTAAATCGGAAGAATGCTTTATTCGCTCGGAGGATATGTCCTTCTTCATCTAAAAGCACAAGTGTCGTTGGACCATTTTCAAATGCGATTCGAAACTTTTCTTCGGATGCTTGAGCGATCGTGAGATCGAGATCACTTTTGCGAATGAGGAGCTTGTTGTAATGGTATGTCACGAGTTGTTCGCCGAGTAGCGCAATGAAAACTCCACTGATCATGACAAAGAGTATTTGAGGGAGCTCCTCATTGGTCAAGTAAAGACTGCCCGCATAGATCAATGAAAGAAAGGCAATTGCATGAATGAAATAGTGCAGGATGTCTTCGCCATGTGACGTGATGGAAATGCGAGGCTCGTTCTCTTCACTGAGTATGAGTGTTGTGAATGCAATATAGGATGCAAGAGTTATAGTGAGAGGAAGCGGGTGAAGCATTGGCGGGTGGTCTGACGGGAAAATGAAAACAAATATATCTGCGAGTGCATTAAGAAAAAGCGCAATCGTCAACGGAAGGATAACGCGATCAAGACCACAAAATACCGTGATGGAGAATGCAAATGCCAAGATGAATACATCGATAAAGACATTCGTTGTCAAACCGTTACTAGCATTCTGGCTACCGTGAACTATTAATTGAGAGGTTGCGACAAAAGCAAGAGATGCTGCAAGAGTGACGCTCGAAAAGATCACTCGCGTTTTTGTCATGAGTGATTGTTTATGTAAACCAATGGATAATATTCCCACGATGGCAAATGGATAAAGCGGAACATACAACAAGTTGTAGTCAACGGGAAGCCATTCGCGTAACGCTACCGAAACTTGAATGAGTGTTTCAATGGTGCGTGCAATGAAGAACAGCACACTTGAGATACACAGAATTGCCCATCCCGGTAATTTGCTCGCTCGGTACTTATGGATGCAAATGATGATGAGAAGAAAGGGAACAATGTTGCGGATAAGTTCGGTAGGGAAGAAATATGGAGAAGGCGCTGAGTTGAGGAAAGAGTATTGAATAAAATACACAATGCTGGCGCCGACAGTGATGCCGATCATGGCGCGGACAGTCAGAAACCTCTTGGCGTCACGATAAATGCGCTCGATAAAATCTGGACTTTCCTTCACCTATGAACTTTCGTCGTTTTATTAGGGTGAACTGAGGGTAGATCCTGTTTTTACGCCATTATTTACAGGCGAATGACGCGAATAATCAGTAACGATGCGAAATCGTTCAGCTCACAGGCATTGTGTTGTGGGTATGGTGAGATAGTTGCTCAGTGACAAGTTTTTCCTGGAGATCGAGATCTTGTATTTCTATATACGGCATATCTTCGTGGTTGAGGAAAAGTAAAGCTGCACCGCAAGTATTGACGCCTGTTGTTTGCTTGAGGAGGAGAGAATAGAACGCAAGTTGGATGGAGTGAACTCGTACTTTTTTTTCGAGGGGGCGTTTCTCATCGATGGTATCTGTTTTGTAATCAAGGATCATAAACGCATCATCCGTCTTGATAAGACAATCGATGTACCCCTCGCAAAAGACACCTTCAATATATCCACTGATGGGAACTTCTCTCAGTATCTCTGCGCGGGGTGTGTGCAAGATGGGAAGTGAAAGAGCTCGCGAGACCATTGCAATACATTTTTCAATATCTGTTTCTTTATCAATTCCTTCGTTTGCACAACATCGGCGGCAGATGCCATCGATTGTGGTTGTATCAGCATCAAAATCGATAACGTTTAAAGCACGGTGGACTGCTTTGCCGATTGCAGGTGCAGCACTGTGCGACAGAAAGGCAAGTTTTCTATCGTCATCTTTGAGATCAATAAATTCTTCAGGTTTCATTGACGTTGCATTGACCGAACGCGATTGGGAAAGAGATGTCTCGAGATGACGTCTGGACTTCTGACGCCGTTCGTACTCTGGATGAGTTTTCGCGAGGTCATCAATATCGTGTGAGTTAGTGTGAACTGTTTGTGCTCGTTGAATACCCGAGGGCGTGTACCTACTTATGTCAGCTGTTGCAGCGTAGATGAGGGCAGCCTGATTGGTGGGCGTTTTTGCTTTTTTATGATGCGTAGCAACAATGAGGTGATCTTGTGCTCGAGTGAGTCCCACGTATGTCAATCGTGATTCTTCTTCTAAAAAGTGATCTTTGAGAGCATCTTTATGTTCGTCGAGGCGTGAGTCATAAATTTTCGATGACACAGAGAGGGCAAGCGAGTCTGGCGATGACGTGGTATCCGTCGCAATGACTTGGACGCTTCGATCTTTAGGGGATCCATGTGACGCAATTAAAGCAACAATAGGAAATTCCAACCCCTTCGATGAGTGGACGGTCATGACACGAACGCGATCCAACCCTGTGTTGTGAATAAAAGAATCTGACTTGGCTGAATTTTTTCGGTTTCTCTCTAGATAGTCAATGTAATCAGCAACATTTGCCAAACGGTGTGAATCTTCCCACGAGATGACGTTGCTCAAGAGAAACTGCGTCACGGAAATGCTATGAGATTCTCCCAGCGCAGACATAAAAGGTTGAAAGAAGAGATTTTCAAACAGAAGGTGATGAATATATTGCGAAGGTGTGAAGAAGGGGAGCGAGCGGTGGAGATCATTAAGTGTGTGCAGCGAAACAAGAACTTTCTCAACAGACTCGTTTGGCGCAAGAGCAAGATCGATCCGGATGTTTCGATAGTCCCATATATTTTTTATTCGATTCTCAGATTCTTCGTTACGCTTTTTGATCCACAGTGCATATTCGGTAAGTTCATCATTCGTGTGATGAAAGATGGGTGACTTGAGCGCACCGATGACGCCATAGCCATTGCGTGGCTGAGAACTTGCAACCAGCACAGCTAACAATGTCCTCACCATAGTGAGCTCCCATACAAGCGCAGACGAATCAATGGAATAGGGAATTGCTCTTTCTTCTAAAGCGCTTGTGATTGATCCCAAAGAATTCTTATCCCGAATGAGTATGGTCATATCGGTATAGGTGCACGGGCGAATAATGTTTTGTTCTTTGTCAAAGACAAGCGATGTCTGATACATGTCGGAAAGTGTTGATACAACATCATGTGCTTGCGCTTCTCGAACTGAATCAATATTTGATTCCATTTCACCGCCGAGAAATTTAACGTGATAGTCGCGAGAGTTATCAATATCGGTTCTCGTTCCATGGAGCGGAAGATATTCGTCGATAAGTTTTTCTGAAATTGTATTGATGGTGTTGATGACGGAAGGCACGGTGCGTCGCGATAAAGAAAGGGCAACTCGTGTAATGGGTCGTGTACGAACAAAGTCCTTATATCCCTCAACGGTTGCACCACGGAAACCATATATGGATTGTTTATCATCACCAACAACAAAAATTCGGGCTAGTTCACCAGATGATCCTTCGTCAGCCAACGAATCGAGAATAGCTAATTGATGGATGTCGGTATCTTGGAACTCATCAACGATGATGCTGTCATATTTTGCCCACAGTTGTTCTCGAATTGAATCAATCTCGATTGCACGGCGAGCCGCAATAATGGAATCATCAAACGTTATTTGCCCGGATGAAAATGTAATGTTTCGGTATTGCACAGCTAAATCAAAGAGTTGATTCACAATAAATCGCAGTGTTGCATCAACCATTGCGCCGGTGAGTTTTTGAATTTCTGTTCCTAATTGTGCAATTGCTTCTTCGAGTTCAACGTAGTCAGGCAAAAATGTTTTCGCTATCTTGAGGTCAAACTTTTTACCCTTAATATATTTCTTTGTATCACGTGCTATTCCGACAACAGAGATATCATCGTGCGCTTGTGAAATTGCAAGTGCAAGATCGAGAAAAGCATCCACCCGAGATATTTTGGTTTCTGGGACGTCTGAAAAGTTGATACTTTGCCGAGTTTCAATGAGAGATTCAGCAGCTTGGTTTACCCGTCGCGTGTGAATGCGCAGATCGGCGAGTATTGCATCGATAGAAGTATCGGTCTCTTCGTATGTGTCGCCGGGGAGATAAGTAATTTTTCCCAGGATCTGCTGCAGGCTTGATTGTATCGATGACCGTTTGATGCCCAATATTTTGCACAATCGGAAAAAAACGAGGAGTTGGGGATCATTACCCCATGCATCGTAGTGTGCATTAAAGAAATTTTGGAGAGCTTGTTTTTCTTCGAGTGAATCAACAATAGAAATGTCATCGGGCAGACCAAGTGAGTCGTGAAATTGTGTACAAATTTCATATGCAAATGAATGGATGGTCTGGATTGACGCTAAGTGAAGATTTTCAAGCGCATTGTACGCCCATGTTTCGGTTTCGTGCTCGCGCAAAATAGCAACTAATCGATTTTTCATCTCTGCAGCAGCGTTTTCTGTAAACGTGAGAAGGAGGAGGCGATCAATTGAGGTGCGACCAGATTTAAGCAATTCGCTGACTCGGGCAATCAGCGTAAATGTTTTCCCACAGCCTGCACTTGCTTCGACTGATATGGGTTGTTCTAAATGAGTGACGATATATTCGAGCGGATCATCAAGATGGAGGAGTTCATTTTGCTTGTGATTTATCGTCATGGTTGTTCCTCAAAAAGATTTTCACCCGTGACGTTTGCATACTCGGCCAGTTGCCCGTCGGATTTATGGATTGGCCACAGTAACCGTTGCTCGTCATAACAATAGGGCTCTACTTCACACGAACTGCACCGCGATGAATGCGAAGGAGTTTTCGATTTCACTTCAACATATTCATTACGTGGAATAAACGTTCCTGTCTGTGCAAGTTCACTGATCGGGAAAAGCATATCTTGTGCTTGTGAGCGATTTTCATCGTTCCAATCAATATGTGCAATGTCAGGAGTGTCGCCTCCGAGGTACCAGTATTCGAGATCATCAACATTGTCTTCGAGCATCAATGCATAGATTGCGAGCTGCAATTTCCGTCCAAAGTGAAACATATCAGCCGAATCTTCGATCTTGCCAGTTTTGTAATCGATGAGAGTTGTTGTATCGCTTGTGTGTTGGACACGATCTATTGTTCCTCGTGCGTCGACGCTGCGATTTTTATCGATGATTTTCTTTTCGACGCGAACCTCGCTTGCTATAGAAGTCGCTGCTGCCTGCTCGTGCAAAGTGAGAAAATTCTCAAGTAATTTTGTGAGTCGCTCCGTGGTGAGAACCGACGAAGCGTTGTGGGGGAGTTCACCTTTTCGTGACATTTCTTGAACGTGGGCTCGCATGTTTTCAAAGAGTTCTTCTGCAGTCAATGATTGCGTGACGTAGTTGTCGAGTTGCTGATGAATGAACGTTCCCAAAACCATAGGGAGCAATTCGTCAGGATCATCGGTGGTTTGCGGAGTGGTTGCACTGAGGACATGCCGGTGGAAAAACTGAGAAGGGCATTGAGCGAGAACACTGATTCCTGTGGCAGAAACACGCATTTCGTCGGGAACCCTAGAGAGCGCGTTGACATTATTGAGGTCACGGCTTATCAATTTGCTCACGTGTTGAGACGATTGCGCAATTTCATCGGTCCAAAGAAAATCGTTTGTCATGTTTGGTGGAGCTGGTGTCTCGTGAACCTCGGCCCAGTGAGGAAGAACAACAGATTTTCCGTCGAGACCAAACTCTGCCGTTGACATTGTGATTGTATGCGCACAATTTCGTAGCCACGACAAGATATTTTGTGCTTCTTGTTCGCGTTCACTCTTGCCGCTCACTTCGTATCGTTCATATTGGTCACGTGGTATCAAACTTGATGCAATAGGCGCTGGCGAAATGTACGTATCGTTCATCCCACAAATAAAGACGTGATCGAAGCAAGACCCGAACACTTCAGTGGCTAAAGAAACATAGAGACCAGAGCCTAATGCTCCAATACGAAGGGTGTTACTGCTCGTTTCTTGCTCCAATAAAAGCGCAGCCTCTGATGGAGAAAGAACGGATGTGCTTTCACTGAGTTCTTGCAGACATGAAAACGCTGATTGGGTGAGTTCTATTTCTGGTGCACGTTCAAAGTCCTCTGTGAAGAAAGTCGCGTCGACGTTATCTCGAATGAACTGAACAATCTTTGTGAAATATTCGCCGACGGTGTGCGATGAAGCAATCTCATCTCGGCACGTGATAAACGGATGTTTGCCCTGCGGATTTTTTATCCATGGGAAAAGTTCTATGAAACGCTGTATATCTTCATACGTAATTCGTTGGCCACATGTTGTGAGAAAATATTTTGCGAGTTCACAGAAGGGATGTGATGCAATTGTCGTTGGAGAACTTCCCGCTAATTTAATTCCTTTGCGTTGTGCGATTTCGACAGCGAGGCGTTTGTATTCGTTATTGGGAACAATCAGTGCGCACTTGTTGATCGAAAAATTTTCGAGTGAAGAAAATTCTTCAAGAACCGCATCAACTTCGTCATGAGGAGTGGAATATTGTGCAACATTGCGATGAAGGGCACCTTCGACCTCGCGAATTTCTGTATAAACGAATTCTGAGTAACGCGACGCGAAACGTTTATGGGCGCGGTTGGGTTCTTTATAGTTAATGATGATGCACTGACCCAGTATTTTCTCGATGGGAATGGTTGTCTGTGTTTCTTTTTTTGTTTCGGTTGTGTTTCGAAACGCTTCACAACACAACCTCGCAAATTCGTAATCATTGATGGCTTGTTCGAAATACTCATCGTCCATAGAATAGAGAAGTTCAAGCGTTGAACGCACGAGCGGCGCTTTGACCCAGACAGATGATTGGGGGAAGAGCTGGCGCGCAATCGATGTACACGTATCAAAATGTGCGATTGTTCGTGAACGAGAACTGAGCGTTGTTGTTTGCGCGGCATCCTCTAAAAGTTCGCTCACTTCGTTGACCGTTGTAAATCGAACACCCAAACTTGACTGCACCAACTGTTCATATTGTCGGCGCAGAAAAACAGAACTCGTGTTTGTCGGGCACAGAACGGTAATCAGTCCAGAGTGACGTGTGCTCAGCTCGGCAATACTCTCGGTGAGCGTGGGCAGAACATGCGTCACCGGCGTGTCAATGGTGGGGAAGTCCATAAGCCACAATGGTACCTCGTGGGTACGACATTATTAACAAATGCCTTTCTACCCATTTTTTATGGGATAATGGTGGGGTATGAAGCGCCCAAGACTCATTCTTCGTTTTTGTGCCATCGTTGTGATCGGCGGAACGCTAGTTGGACTCTGCCTTGCCGCATTTGCCCCAGGTGTTTCTGTTGTGAGCTCAGCACATACGGGTGAGGACAAAGTCGATGTCGCCTTTTCGCAGCTCTCTTCGCGCACCATTGTTTACGATTCTGGAGGCAAGGAAATCGGACGCCTTGGGCTTGAGGATCGCGATCCCGTCGAACTGAAAGATGTTCCTGAAATCATGAAGACAACAGTTGTTGCTTCGGAAGATCGCACTTTTTGGACAAACCCTGGAATTGATGCACGTGCAATTGCTCGCGCAATGACGAGCAACGTCGATGCCGGTGGTGTTGCCCAAGGTGGATCAACTATTACGCAGCAGCTTGTAAAGAACCGCGTGCTCACGAACGAAAAAACTTTCTCTCGCAAAATAAAAGAAGCTGTTCTTGCTTATCGAATTACTCAATCACACTCAAAGACGGAAATTCTTCAAGAATATTTAAATACTGTTTATTTTGGGCAAGGAAGTTACGGAATTAAATCAGCCGTCGAGCGATTTTTCCAGCATCCTTTGAGTGAGATGACTCTGTCAGAAGCGGCGCTGTTAACGGGGCTCATTCCTAACCCTGAATCGTGGAACCCTTTTGTTTTTCCTGACCGTGCGCGACAACGTCGATCGGAAGTTCTTTCCCTCTTGAAAAACGAAGGAATGATTAGCGAAAAGGATGAAAAGGAAGCGAATGCTGTTCCTCTTCCCACCGTTCGCCCATCTGCTGAACTCAAGCCTGAGAATTATCAAGTTGCAGAGGTCCAACGCTTGTTATTAGAGGATGAACGATTGGGAGCCACTCCTCAAGAGCGATATAACAAAGTTTTGCGTGGTGGTTTGAAGGTGTACACGTCATACGATCCTGATCTCCAAGCAGCTGCACAAAAAGCTGTCGACGAAAAACTTCCGAATCAACCTCCCTTTACGGCTGCGATGGTCGTCATGGAACGAGGGACAGGAAAAGTTGTTGCAATGGTCGGAGGGCCTGGTTTTAAAGATGCAAAATATAACTTGGCGACACAAGGAAAACGTCAGCCCGGTTCAACATACAAAGTAGTAACGCTGGCAGCAGCAATGAACAATGGGTTCTCACCGAATGACACGGTATCGGGTTCGTCGCCGTGCGCTGTACATCCGGCGGGATATCCCGTGTGGAACACGAGCAACGCTGAAGGTGGTGCAGGAACCGAAACACTGCGAAACGCAACATCGCACTCGGTTAACTGTGCATTTGCGCGATTGATTTCAGCAGTGGGAATTCCTGAAACCGCAGAAATGGCAAAGCGGCTTGGCATCGATCACGATGTTCCTTCTTATCCTTCGATTACCCTCGGTACAGACGAAGCAACTCCACTCGAAATGACAACGGTGTACAACACTCTTTCAACGGGAGGCATTCGACATGATCCCGTTTTTATTACGAAAGTTGAGGGCTTGCAGGGCGAGGTTCTCTTCGAAGAGAAATACGCAGGCACGCGAGTACTGAACGAAAATGTTGCTTACACCGTTGACGATATGTTGCGCGGTGTTATCACCGGAGGAACCGGTACAGGTGCGCGCATCCCGGGGCACGATGCAGTGGGGAAGACCGGAACGACAGAAAATTATGGTGACGCTTGGTTCTGTGGAATGACAATGCAATACACATCGTGTGTGTGGATGGGAGATCCTGCAGCGCGGACGCCCATGCGCAGCGTTGGAGGCAGAACTGTTTTTGGTGGAACGTATCCTGCTGCGATCTGGAAAGCTTTTATGGTGAGTGCATCAGCAGATAAAAAGAATGAACAGTTTCCGGCACCGGATAAAACGAAGTGGCCAAAAGGGAAATACATAACGGATAAAGGTCGCGGAAAGGGTGCTCCTCCAACGGGTGAAAGTATTGCCGACCCCACAGTGGTCGATCCAAATTCGACAACGACAACAGTGGGGACATTGCCCTATGTTTCCGAAGCCACCACAACGACGGTACCTACAGTGACGTCGTGGGTTCCCACCGTGGATGAATAACCGAGAAACATTGTGCTTATTTATTTGCCCTGTGTTTCGGCATTGTTGACGTATTACATATTTAATTCAAAAGGAATCGACTACCGCGCGGTGGGGCTTGGGTCGCTTTTGCCGTTCATGATTGATGTCGTCATTGGCCGACCATCGTTCGGACACTCGATTCTTTTTCCCGTTGTGGCGTTGGTTGTTGTCATGCTTGTAACGATTGGTCGACCACGTTTGCTACGTCGCAAATGGTTGTGCGTAGTGATCGGAATATTTTTTGGTCTTGTATTAGAAGGAACATTTATTCACGAGCGCATGTGGTGGTGGCCGTCGAACATTTCTGACAGTGCAGATACGTTTTCTCTGACGCCATCTTTGATGGTGTGGATTATTCGAGACGTTATTGGTGTGATTGCGCTGTATGTTTTGTTCGCGATTGGCGACCTGCATGTAAAAGAAAAGCGCGATGAGTTTCTGAAGACCGGTCGGATCACGTAGGCAGAGGAGG